>NZ_JBEZFZ010000012.1:235596-274940 GCF_040649735.1 Nonomuraea sp. NPDC048892
TTTGGCGGTGGCCGGGCTGGCCGCCTACTACCGGGAGTCGCTGGCCACGAACCCGCTGGCGGCGCTCCAGGCGGGGCTGCCGGGGTTCGCGGGGTGGGCGGACGGCCCGCTCGACCCCGGCTACGCCTCCGTCCGCAACTTCTCGGAGACGGGGACGCCGGGGCTGCGGGTCCCGTCGGCGAGCGACTACGCGGGACGGGCGGTGTCGCTCTCCGGCGCCTGCACGGGCTGCCCGAACGACTGCCTCAAGGTGTACGCGCCCCCGTCGGCCCCCGAGCGGCGCACGGGCGGCCTCGGGCAGGAGGCGTTCCTGTCTCTGGGGTGGAACCTCGGCATCGACGACCTCGACGCCGTGCTCGCGGCCAACGCCCGCTGCAACGACCTCGGCCTCGACGTCGTCTCCCTCGGCGGGACGATCGCGTTCGCCATGGAGTGCGCCGCGCACGGCCTGCTGCCGGACGGCCCGGCCTTCGGCGACGCGGCGGCGGTGGCGGCGCTGATCGAGGACGTGGCCACGCGCTCGGGCACGCTGGGCGACCTGCTGGCGGAGGGCTCGGCACGCGCGGCCCAGCGGCTCGGCCCGCGCACGTCCGGGCGCGCCGGACGGTACGCGATCACGGTCAAGGGCGCCGAGCTGCCCTGCTTCGACCCGCGTCCCCAGCCCGGCATCGGCCTCGGCTACGCGCTGGCCCCCGGTGGCCCGCGCTACGACGCCCTGGAGCACGACCTCGACTTCGATCCGGTCGCCGGCCTGCACTACAGCTTCCCCGAGGCCGCCAAGGTGGGCGCCGCCCCGGCCCCCGCCGGTGAGCTGGACGAGGAACGGGGGCGGCGCAGCGCGCGGCTGCTGCGGTTGTGGAGCGGGCTCGACGCGCTCAACCTCTGCGTCTTCGCCTCCTCGCCGACCAGGCCGCTGACCATCGACCGCCTCACCGCCCTGGTCACGGCGGTGCTGGGGACGGAGTTCACGCTCGCGGACCTGCTGGCGGCCGGGCAGGCACGGCTGGACGGGATGCGCGCGTACGCCCTGCGCGAGCAGCCGGGCGGCCTGGACGAGGAACTGCCGGCCCGCCTGCACGAGGAGCCGGTCTCCCAAGGCCCTCACAAGGGCGCGGTGCTGGAGCGGACGGCGTTCGCCCGCGCCCGCGCCACCTTCTACGACGAGCTCGGCTGGACGGCGCCCGCGGGATCGAGCACAGGGGCGAACACAGGGGCGCACACAGGGGCGAGCCCCGCCGACCCGACCGGCGGCGCCCCGGCCGAGGGTGCGACGACCGAGGGCGATATTTCCGGATAAAAACGATTGACTGGCCTCTTGTTCCTTTCGTCAGCGGCCTGTTAGATTCCAGTCAATCGTTTGAACGACAGAGGGAGACCATCGGGGATGGCTGTCACGATCGATCTGACGGGCCGCACCGCGCTCGTCACGGGCGGCGCCGGCGGGCTCGGATTCGCCTGTGCCCGCGCCCTGGCCGAGGCGGGAGCCGACGTCGTGCTCTCCGACCTGGAGGGCCCGCGCCTCACCGAGGCCGCGGCGGGGCTGGGCGTCACGGCGCGGGCGGCCGACCTCACCGACCGCGCCCAGGTGACGGCCCTGGTGGACGGGCTCGACCGGATCGACGTGCTGGTGAACTGCGCCGGGATCATGCGCACCACTCCCCTGCTCGACATCGAGCCCGAGGAGTGGCTGCGGATCGTGGACGTCAACCTCAACGCCACGTTCTGGCTCACCCAGGCCGCCGGGCGGCGGATGGCCGGGCAGGGCGGCGGCTCGATCGTGACGCTCGCCTCCGTCGCCGCCCGCTCCGGCCGCCCGAACGCCGCCCACTACTCGGCCACGAAGACGGCGCTGCTGTCGCTGACGAAGTCGGCCGCCGAGGCGCTGGCCCCCGTACGCGTCAACGCGGTCTGCCCCGGCGTGTTCCTGACCGCGATGTGGGACGAGATCATCAGCGACCGCGACGCCCGCTTCGGCCCCGACGCGGGCGCCGGCTACCTGAAGGAGGTCAGCGCGCGCTCGCCGCTCGGGCGGCCGGGCCGTCCCGAAGAGGTCGCGGCGGCGGTGCTGTTCCTGGCCAGCGACCTGGCCTCGTTCGTCACGGGTCAGGCGCTGAACGTCGACGGCGGACTGGAGATGGACTGATCGTGCGAAGCTCCACGAGGCAGACGTTCAAGCTGCTGCCCGAGCTGTTCGGCGACGGCCGGATGGCCGAGATCTTCTCCGCCGAGCACACCGTGCTGGCCTGGCTGCGCACGGAGGCCGCGCTGGCGCGGGCGCAGGCGAAGGCGGGCGTGATCGGCCACGAGGACGCGCGGGCCATCGAGGCGGCCTGCGTGCCGGGCAGCATCGACCTGCCCCGCCTGTGGTCGGAGGCGGTGAACGTGGGCTACCCGATCCTGCCGCTGGTGCGGATGATATCGGCCGCCCTGTCCGACGGCCCGAACGGCCGCGTCCACTACGGCGCGACCACGCAGGACATCATGGACACCGGCCTGGCGCTGCAGATGGGCGAGGCGCTCGACCACCTGGCCGGCCTGCTCGGCGCGTTCGGCGACGCGGTCGCCGGGCTGATCGCCACGCACGCGGGCACGGTCGTCGCCGCCCGCACCCACGCCCAGCAGGCGGTGCCCACCACGTTCGGGGCGAAACTGGCGGTGCTGCTGGCGGAGGCGGCCCGGCAGCGGGAGCGGACGGCGGCCGCCGCCCGGCAGGTGCGCGTGGTGTCGCTGTTCGGCGCCGGCGGCACGTCGGCGGCGATGGGCGAGCGGGCCTCGGAGGTGCGCGAGGGCCTGGCGGGCCTGCTCGGCCTGCGCACCACGGAGGTGCCCTGGCACGTGGCCAGGGACGGCGTCGCCGAGTTCGGCGTGACCTGCGCGTCGCTGGCGGCGACCGCGGCCCGCTTCGCCCGCGAGGTCGTGGACCTGTCGAGGACCGAGGTGGGCGAGGTGCGCGAGGCGGGCGGCCACCACCGGGGCGCCTCCTCGACCATGCCGCAGAAGGCCAACCCGATCGGCTGCGAGGCCGTGATCGGCATGTCGGGCACGGCGGGCGCGCTCAGCTCCGGCCTGTTCCGCGCGATGGAGGCCGGGCACGAGCGGGCCGCCGGCGAGTGGCAGGTGGAGTGGTACGTGGTGCCGCTGCTGGCCGAGCTGGCCGCGGGCGCGCTGGCCACGGCCGCCGACGTCGCGGCCGGGCTGCGGGTCTTCCCCGAGACGATGCGGGCCAACCTGGACGCGGAGGGCGGCCTGATCATGGCGGAGGCGTACATGATGCGCCTGGCTCCGGCGCTGGGCCGGGAGCGGGCGCACGACCTGGTCTACCGGGCCGCGCACGAGGCCCGCGCGCACGGGCGGGCGCTGGCGGAGGCGCTGCGCGACGTGGCCGGGCCGGAGGAGTTGCGGAGCCTGGGCGCGCTGCCCATCCCGCCCGAGTCCTACATCGGCGACGCCGAGGCGATCTGCGCCGCGGCACTCGACGCCTGGAGGGGTGACACGTGAGTGAGAGACGGCTGGCGGACCTGCTGGCCATGTGGCGGATCCGCGCGTTCGAGGAGAAGGTGCGCGACCTGCGGGCCGAGGGCGCGATCGTCGGCTCGGTGCATCTGTGCGTCGGGCAGGAGGCGATCCCGGTCGGCGCGTGCGACGCGCTGGAGCCGCGGGACGCGCTGTTCGCGACGTACCGGGGGCACGGGTGGGCGCTGGCCAGGGGCGTTCCGGCGGAGCCGCTGTTCGCGGAGCTGCTGGGCCGGGCCTGCGGCGTGAACGGCGGCCGGGGCGGGTCGGCGTACTTCACCGCCGCCGAGTACGGCTTCCACGGCGAGAACTCGATCGTGGGCGCGGGCGCGCCGATCGCGTGCGGGGCGGCGCTGGCCGGCCGGCACGACGGCTCGGACCGGGTCGCGGTCAGCGTGTTCGGCGACGGGGCGATGAACCAGGGGGCGGTGCACGAGGCGATGAACTTCGCCGCCGCGTTCAGCCTGCCGGTCGTGTTCGTCTGCGAGAACAACCGCTACTCGGAGCTGACGCCGATCGCCGGCATGGTGCGCGACCCGCGCCTGTCCGGCCGCGCCGCCGCGTACGGGATGCCGGGCCACCGGGTGGACGGCAACGACGCCGAGGCCGTGCGCTTCCACGTGCGCGACGCGGTGGAGGCCGCCCGCGAGGGCGGCGGGCCGACGCTGCTGGAGTGCATGACCGAGCGCCTGGTCGGCCACTACATCGGCGACGCCGAGACCTACCGCGAGCCGGGCGAGCTGGACCGGATCAGGCGCAGGGAGCCGATCGCCCGGCTGCGGGAGGGCCTGCTGGCCGACGGCGTGCCCGCCGCCGGGATCGACGCGGTCGAGCGCAGGGCGCGGGCCGAGACGGACGCCGCCGCCACGGCCGCGCTGGCCGCGCCGCTCGCCAACCCCGCCACCGCAAGGGAGCACCTGTATGCCTGAGCTGAGCTACGGCGAGGCCGTGAACGCGGCGCTGCACCGCCTGATGGAGGAGCTGCCGCAGACGCTGGTCTACGGCGAGGACGTGGGCGTGCCCGGCGGCGTGTTCGGGGTGACGCGGGGGCTGCGCGGCCGGTACGGCGAGCGGGTGTTCGACACGCCGATCAGCGAGTCGGCCATCCTGGGCAGCGCGGTGGGCGCGGCGATGTTCGGCCGCCGCCCGATCGTCGAGATCATGTGGGCCGACTTCTCGCTGGTCGCGCTGGACCAGATCGTCAACCAGGCGGCCAACGTGCGGTACGTGTCGGGCGGCCGGTTGAGCGCCCCGCTGACGATCCGCACCCAGCAGGGCAACGCGCCGGGGGCGTGCGCGCAGCACTCGCAGTGCCTGGAGGCGCTGTTCCTGCACGTGCCGGGGCTGCGGGTGTGCATGCCGAGCACGCCGCAGGACGCCTACGACCTGCTGGTGACCGCCGTGCACTGCGACGACCCCGTGCTGGTGATCGAGAACCGCACGCTCTACTTCGGCGGCAAGGAGCCGGTCCAGACCGGCGGTCCGGTGCGGCCGATGGGCGGGGCGCGTACCCGCCGCCCGGGCTCGGACGTCACGGTCGTCACCTGGGGCGCGATGACGGGGCAGGTGCTGGCGGCGGCCGGTGCGCTGGCCGGCGACGGGATCGAGGCCGAGGTGCTGGAGACGCCGTGGCTCAACCCGTTCGACACCGAGGCGGTGCTGGGCAGCGTCCGGCGCACGGGCCGGCTCGCGGTCGTGCACGAGGCGAACGTGACCGGCGGCTTCGGCGCGGAGGTCGTCGCGCGTGTCACGGGCTCGGGGGCGCCCCTGCTCGCGCCGCCGATCCGGATCGGCACGCCGGACGTGCGGCTGCCGGCCGCGCCGTCGCTGGCCCGGTCGCTGGTGCCGGACGCGGCGCGGATCGAGCAGGAGGTACGGGCTCTCGTCGGGAAGCCGCCGGCGCAGGCGGGGGCCGGGCAGCAGGCGGCAGGACAGGGAGCGGCGGGGCGGGAGGCGTGGCGGTGAGGGGTGTGTGGCATTTCTCCTTCACGGTGGCCGACCTGGACAGGTCCGTGGCGTTCTACCGCGACCTGCTCGGCTTCACGCTGGTGCACCGCCAGGTGCAGGACAACGCCTACACCCGGCGGCTCGTCGGCTATCCGGACGCCGTGCTGCGCGTCGCCCAGCTCGCCGTGCCGGGGCAGCCGCGCGGCGTCTCCACGCACGATCTGGAGCTGGTCGAGTACGTACGCCCGCGCGGCGAGCCCCGCGACCCGGCCCGCCACCTGCCCGGCGCGGCCCACCTGGCGCTGACGGTCGAGGACGCCCGCGCCGAGCACGCCCGGCTGGCGGCGGCCGGGGTGCGCTTCGTCAATGCGCCGGCCGAGATCACCGAGGGCGTGAACAGGGGCGGCTACGCCTGCTACTTCCTCGATCCGGACGAGATCACGCTGGAACTCGTCCAGCCTCCTGCTACCTTGTGACGCTCAATCGATTGATCTCGGGAAGGAGCACCTGGATGGCCGTCGTCGACGCCCACCAGCACTTCTGGAACCTGGAGACGGGCTCGTACCCGTGGCTGACCCCGGAGTCCGGGCCGATCTTCCGTACGTTCGAGCCGGCGGAGCTCATCCCCCAGCTCGCGGCGGCGGGGGTGGACCGCACGGTCCTGGTGCAGTCGATGGACTCCTACGCCGACACCGACGCCATGCTCGCCCAGGCCGATGAGCACGACTTCGTCGGCGCGGTGGTGGGCTGGGTGCCGCTGACGCGGCCGGAGGAGGCGGCGGGGGCGCTGGAGCGATACCGGCGCCATCCGAGGTTCGCCGGGATCAGGCATCTCATCCACGACGAGCCCGACCCCGACTGGCTGCTCCAGGACACGGTGATCGAGGGGCTGGGGCTGCTGGCCGCCGCGGGCCTCCCGTTCGACGTGGTGGCGGTGCTGCCCCGGCACCTGGAGCACGTGCCGGTGCTGGCCGAGCGGGTGCCGGGGCTGCGCATGGTGATCGACCATCTGGCCAAGCCGCCGATCAGGGACAAGGGCTGGGAGCCCTGGGCGTCGCTGCTGGCCCGCGCGGCGGAGTGCCCCGGCGTGTACGCGAAGGTCTCGGGGCTCAACACCGCCGCCGCGCCGGACTGGACGGGTGAGGACCTGCGGCCGTACGTGGAGCACGCGGCGGAGCTGTTCGGGCCGGAGCGGCTCATGTTCGGCTCCGACTGGCCGGTGGCGACGCTGGCCGGCGACTACGCGCGGGTGTGGCGGGAGACGCAGGTGGCGCTGTCCGGGCTGGACGAGGCCGAGCGGGCGCAGGTGCTCGGCGGCACCGCGACACGTTGCTACGGCCTGCCGGAGGTGACCCCGTGATCGACGTCTTCGCCCCCATCGCGGCCGCCGCCGACCTGACGATCCCGCCGGCACACCGCCTGCCGGTCGCCGTGGTCGGGGCGGGGGCCATCGTGGACGTGGCCCACCTGCCCGCCTACCGGCAGGCCGGGCTGGAGGTGATCGGGCTGTTCGACCTCGACGCCGGGCGGGCCGCGGAGGTGGCCGGCCGGCATGGGGTGCCCAAGACGTACGCGTCGCTGGAGGAGCTGCTGGCCGACGAGCGGGCCGCCGTCGTCGACATCGCGGTGGCCCCGCACGCGCAGCCGGCCATCGCGCGGGCGGCGCTGGCGGCCGGCCGGCACGTGCTCTGCCAGAAGCCGTTCGCGCCCGACGTCGCCACCGGCCAGGGCCTGGTGGACCTGGCCGCGGCCACCGGCCGCAAGATCGCGGTCAACCAGCAGCTCCGCTTCGACGAGGGCATCGCCGCCACCCGCGCCATGGTGCGCGCCGGGTGGATCGGCGAGCCGACGGCGATGACGTTCACCGTCGACATCTTCACCGACTGGAGCGCGTGGGACTGGCTGGTCACCACCGACCGGCTGGAGATCGTCTACCACTCCATCCACTACCTCGACGCGATCCGCTCGATCCTCGGCGACCCCGAGGTCGTCTTCTGTGCCGGCGGCCGTACGCCGGGCCAGGTCGCCAAGGGCGAGACGCGCACGATCAGCACGCTGCTCTTCCCCGGCGGCGTGCGCGCGCTGGTGCACGCCAACCACGAGAACCGCACCGGCGACCAGGAGGCGTCCTTCCGCGTGGACGGCACCGAGGGCGCGATCAAGGGCACGCTCGGCCTGCTGTACGACTATCCGCACGGCCGGCCCGACACCCTGGCGGTCAGCAGCAGGGTGCTGCCCACGGACGGCTGGCTGCCGTACCCGGTGACCCGGCGCTGGCTGCCCGACGCGGTGGCCGGGCCGATGGGGTCGCTGCTCGCGGCCGTCGCGGAGGGCGGCGAGCCGGAGACCTCGGGCGCCGACAACCTCGGCACGCTGCGCCTGCTCGACGCGCTCTACCGTTCGATGGACAGCGGCGAGAGCCGGCGGCCAGGATCGGCGGCATGATGCGCACGCGGGTGACGCTCGCCGACGTGGCCGCCATCGCGAGGGTGGATCGGGCCGTCGTCTCACGTGTCGTCAACAAGGACCCGACGCTCAACATCCGGCCGGAGACGCGGGAGCGGGTGCTGGCGGCGATCGAGGAGCTGGGGTATCGGCCCAACGTGGCCGCGCGCAGCCTGCGCACGTCGCGGGCGCACATGTTCGGGCTGTTCATCCCCGACTTCGCCAACCCCGTCTACGCCGAGATCATCAAGGGCGCGGAGGCGGAGGCGGCGGCCCAGGGCTACGTGATCGTGACCGGCAGCGCGACCGGCGCGGGGCTGGGCGAGTACATGGACCGGATCGGGCAGGGCCGCATCGACGGGCTGCTGCTGGCCGGGGCGGGCGACGACTCCTCGCTGATCGCCCAGCTCGACCAGTCCGCGATCCCGTGGCTGATGCTGAACAACCGCAGCAGGAGCGTCAAGCGGTACGTCATCCTCGACGACCGGCGGGCCGCCGCGCTCGCGGTGGAGCATCTCGTGCTCCTCGGCCACCGCCGCATCGCCCACCTCGCGGGCCCGTCGCGGGCCGACACGGCGGCGCGCAGGTCGGCGGGCTACTCGGCGGCCATGGACGACGCGGGCCTGCCGGAGGGCCCGATCGTGGCGGCCGACTACACGCCCGCGGGCGGCGCGGCGGCCATGGCCCTGCTGCTGGCCGCGCCCGAGCCGCCGACTGCGGTGTTCGTCGCGAACGTGGCCTCGGCGATCGGGGCGATGCAGGCCGTGCGCACGGCCGGGCTGGAGATCCCCCGGGACGTCTCCATCGTGGCCGTGCACGACTTCGAGCTGGCCGGCTATCTCCATCCGGCGCTCACCACGGTGCGGATGCCGCTGGCGGAGCTGGGCCGGCGCGGCGTGACGCTGCTGGGCAGCCTGAAGCCGGACGACACGGTCGCCGAGGTGCTGGCCGGGCCGATCGAGCTGATCCAGCGCAGCTCCACCGCGCCGCCGCGCCGATGAGTTCCGCCGTGATCCGCCGTCCATACTCAGGAAGGGAAGGTGGAGCATGAGCAGACTCCTGTACTCGGTGACCATGTCGGCCGACGGCTTCATCGCCGGGCCGGGCGGCGACATGTCCTGGCTGACCCCGTACCTGGGGCCGAACCCGGTGGTGGACGAGCTGATCGGCGAGGTCGGCGCGCTGCTGGTGGGCCGGCGCACGTTCGGCGGCGACGACCCGAACCGGGGCACCGAGAAGGAGGGCAAGGCGTTCGGCGGCGGCTGGGACGGCCCCCAGTTCGTGCTGACCCACCACGCCCCCAGTGCGCCGGTCCCCGGCGTCACCTTCGTCGGCGACCTGGCGCGGGCCGTCACGGCGGCCAAGGAGGCGGCCGGCGGCAAGTACGTCAACGTGCTCGGCGCGGACGTCGCCCGGCAGTGCCTGGAGGCGGGCGTGCTGGACGAGGTCCTCACGATCGTGGCTCCGGTGCTGCTCGGGGACGGCGTGCGACTGTTCGACCGCCCTGGCGGGGCGGGGGTCCGGCTGGAACGCCTCAGCGTCGGCCACGTGCCGCACGCCACGAATCTCTGGTATCGGGTCGCGAGATGACCTCCCTCCGCTGGTGACCGACGCGCTGGTGATCGGCCTGCTGGTGATCGGCCCATTGGTGATCGGCCCATTGGTGATCGACATGGCGGGGACCGGCCGGACAGCGGTCCGGCCGGGTGTTGGTGGCGCGGCGCAGCTTCCTGCGGGTGCCGATGTTAGCGCTAACATCAGATGCGGAAACGGCCTGAACGTATGAGGGCTGACAGGGCCTGTCAAGCCCGCGCCGTAAAGCCTTCACATCGCCGCAGCTCAGCGTGTGCGGGCCCGATCCGCCGCCGATGCAACTTTCGCCGCCTCCCACGCCGGCATTGACGGCGGGCGGAGAGCGTGCCTACATTTCCCCCGACGCGACGGCGCAGCGTCCGGCAGGTGCAGCGGCCCCCCGATACGAGGAGGACCCTTGCGTCGCCTATCCCGTCTCGTCGCCGCCCCCGTGACCGTGCTCGCGCTCACCGCCTCGCTCGCGGGCGCAGGGCTCGCCTATCCCAACCCCGGCCGGGTCACCGGCGACGTCCTCGTGCACGACCCCACGATGATCCGCACCTCGTCCAACTACGTGCTCTACTCCACGCACGGCTACCTGGAGGCACGCACCTCCACCGACCGCATCGCCTTCACCCGGGCGGGCTCGGCCTTCCGCACGCCACCGTCGTGGTGGCGGACGTACTCCTCCGGCAACGACCCGTGGGCGCCCGACATCTCCCAGCAGGGCGGGAGATATCTCATGTACTACGCGGTCTCCAGCTTCGGCTCCAACCACTCCGCCATCGGCCTGGCCACCAGCTCGACCGGCCAGCCCGGCTCCTGGAGCGACCAGGGCGTCGTCTACGCGACCACGACGAGCGCCGACCACAACGCCATCGACCCCAACCTCCTGGTCGACTCCTCCGGACGGTGGTGGCTGAGCTTCGGCTCGTACTGGACGGGGATCCGGATGATCCGGCTCGAACCCTCGACCGGCAAGCGTCATTCCTCCGACAGGACGCTCTACCACCTGGCCACCCGGCCCGACGCGCCGTACGCCGTCGAGGCGCCCGACATCATCCGGCACGGAAGCCACTACTACCTGTTCGCCTCCTACGACCGGTGCTGCGCGGGCACCTCCAGCACGTACAAGATCAAGGTCGGCCGCTCGTCCAGCCCCACCGGCCCGTACGTCGACCGCTCAGGCACGCCGATGTTGTCCGGCGGCGGCACGATGGTGCTGGAGACCCACGGCCGCTACATCGGGCCCGGCGGCCAGAGCGTCATGTCCGACGTGGACGGCGACCTGCTCGTCTACCACTACTACGACGGCCAGGACAACGGCACGGCGAAGCTCGGCGTGAACCTGATCGGCTGGGACTCGGCCGGCTGGCCGTACGTCTACTGACCCGCCCAGAGGCCGGCCCCGGGACCCTCCCCCGGGGCCGGCACGCGGCGGAGAAGGGCCGGCACGCACGCGCGGGCCGGCCACCGGCGTGGGGGGAGTCGCCGATGCGGAGGCCGGCACGTGGCGTGCGCGGCCCGGATGCGGTCAGGTATCGGTGGCGCCATTGTCGGGCCCGTCGATTTCTCCTACATTGCGGCTGCAATCACGCCGTCTCCCTCCGTAGCGGGAGGTAATTCGTGAGGCCCCCGCCGCTGCTCGCGCGGTTCCCCGCGCTGCGTGCCCCGGCCGCCTCCGCGCCGGTGATCCCGGCCGGCCGCAGGGCCGCCTACCCCGCACTGGCCGCCGACTTCGAGGTCCTCGACCGCGAGCTGACCCCGGTCATCCGTACGCAATGACGCGTCAAGCGCAGGGAGGGCAGGCGATGAGCAACTCCGTGGCATTCATGGTGATGCCGTTCGGCAGGAAACCCACCGGGCGGGCGGACGACGGCGTCCCCGCCGTGGTGGACTTCGACGCGCTCTGGGAACGGGTGCACGAGCCGCTGCTCACGGAGCTCGGCTACCGGGCGACCAGGGCCGACAGCGACCTCGGGGCGCTGGTCATCGTCCAGATGATCCAACGGCTGGCCCTGGCGGACGTCGTGATGGCGGACGTCTCGCTGCCGAACTCGAACGTGTACACGAAGTGGGGGTGCGCCACGCGGCGCAGCGGATCGGCTGCGTCCTGGTGGCGGCGACCTGGGCCGAGCCGGTGTTCGAGGCGCTGCCCGGCTATCCGGAGATCTCCGACGGCGCCCAGCTGACGCCGTTCACCGCGGCGGTCGACATGCTCTCGGACTTCCAGGCCGACGTCCGGGCGATCCAGCTGACCTCGGGCCGGCGGCAGCGCCAGGATAAGACGCGCGCGCTGGTCGCCCGGTTCGGCGCCCAGCCCGTCATCCGCGAGTCCGTGGTGCTGAAGCTGCTCAGGCTGATCGAGGACAACCTCGAATGGGAGGACGTGCTCGCCTACATCGACACGCTGCCGGACGCGCTGCAGCGGCATCCGCCGGTGATCGAGCGCAGGCAGCTCGCGCTGGCCAGGACCGGCAAGGCGGCGCAGTCGGTCGGCGCGCTCGAACTGCTCATCGAGCGGGTGGGCCCCTCGTCCGAGCGCATGGGGCTGCTCGGCGGCAGGTACAAGGACCTCATGCACGAGTCCGCGGGCGAGACGTCGCGCGACTACCTGGACCAGGCCATCACGGCCTACGAACGCGGGATGACGCTCGACCTGAACGACTACTACCCGGCCTCCAACCTGCCCCGGCTCTACCGGCTGCGCGGCGGCAGGGGCGACGAGGAGCGGGCGGCCGAGGTCGCCACGATCGTCCTGGCCGCGTGTCAGGCCGGCCTCGTACACCGGCCCTGGGACGAGTGGGCCCTGCCGACCAGGCTCGGCGCGGCGTTCGACAAGGGGGATGTGGAACTGGCGCGGGATCTGGTCTCACAGATCCGCAGAAGGGGCATAACCGACAAGCAACTGAAGACGACCATCCGGGATCTGGAGCTCAGCTTGTCGTTGCAGAAACGGCGCAGGGTCAGGGCGGGCCTGCGCGGCGTGCTGGAGTCGTTCCGCGCTCTGGGGCAGGAGTGAGGCGAGTCGTGGTCGTGGGCGGTCACCTGGTGGACCGCCCCGATCGGGTCCCGCCGCGCTTCCCGCAGCACCGCGTCGAGGCCGTGACGGCCGCGATGGGCGCGGTCCTCGACGAGTGGGAGGCCGGGCCGGGAACGACCGTGATCTGCGGCGGCGCCCGCGGCGCCGACCTCATCGGCGCGGGGCTCGCCCTGAGCCGGGGCGCCGCGGTGCGCCTGCGGCTGGCGCTGCCGCCGGCCGAGTTCGCGCGCCGGTCGGTGGACCTGCCGGGCACCGACTGGCACGCGCGGTTCGAGGAGGTACGGGCGCGGGCGGAGGTGGAGGTGCTGCCGGCCGGCGCGGCGGTGGGTGACGAGGTGTTCGCCCGGGTCAACGCGTGGATGGCCGAGGAGGCGTACGGGCTGGACGAGCGGCCGCGGGCGATCGTCGTCTGGGACGGCAAGCCGGGCGACGGGCCCGGCGGCACCGCGGACCTCGTCGCACTGCTGGCCGGCCGCGACGCCGATACCCGGATCCGGATCATCCACCCCGACCCCACAGCCCCCTGAGCCCCCCGAGCCCCGACGCCCCCGACGCTATCGACGCCCCCGACGCCATCGTCCGCCCGAGCCTCCGGCACCCTGGCGCGTCGCGTCCGCCCGGGACCCGCATGTCCCCTATTTCCGGTCAGCCATATTTACGCCATTGACATCCGTACAAAGCGGACTTTAGCGTGATGCGAAACGTTTCGACACCGATATCGGCCACCCACCGGAGTCTCCTTGCCCTCGATACGTGACGTGGCCTCGCGCGCCCAGGTCGCGGTCAGCACCGCGTCGGCCGCGCTCAACGGCACCCGTCCGGTGGCGGCGGCGACGAGGCAGCGCGTGCGACAGGCGGCCGAGGAGCTCGGGTACCGCCCCAACCTGCTGGCCCGCGGCCTGCAGAGCAAGCGCACCCGCATCCTGGCGCTGCTGTTCCCCGCCCCGCACAGCGGTTTCGGGCTGACCGAGATGCGTTTCGCCACGGCGGCGGCCGAGGCGGCCAGTGAGCTGGGCTACCACCTGCTGCTGTCGCCCGAGACCGGCGACCCGATCGAGGAACTGCGCCACCTCACCGGGCTCGGGCTGGTGGACGGCGTGCTGCTGATGGAGGTCAGCCTCGACGACGAGCGGGTGGAATTCCTGCTGGAGGCCGGGGTGCCGTTCAGCATGATCGGCCGCACCCGCGAGCCGGGCCCGATCGACCACGCCGACATCGACTTCGCCGCCACCGCCAGGGACGCGGTGGCGCACCTCGCCGGGCTCGGGCATCGCAAGCTGGCCTTCTTCAACCTCTCGCCCGGTACGTACGCGGCCCAGTACGGCCCCGCGATCAGGGCGGGCGAGGAGTTCGCCGCCGCCGCCCGCGCGGCCGGTCTGGCGTATGTGGACGACTTCCGCCCCGGCTCGGCCGAGGAGGGAGGGCAGGCGTTCGAGCGCCTGATCGAGGCGCATCCTGACGTGACGGCGCTGGCCGTGATGGACGACCACGCCGCGGTCGGCGTGATCGCGGCGGTGGCGCGGCGCGGCTGGCGCATCCCCCGGGACCTGACGCTGATGCTGGTGCTCTCCTCGGCCAGGGTCGCCGAGATGTTCCACCCCCGGCTGACGACGATGGAGCCGCCCAGCGCCGAGCTGGGCCGGCTGGGGGCGCGGATGCTCATCGACCGGCTGCGGGGCGACACGCCGCCGCAGGGGCGGCTCGTGCCCTGCCGGCTGGTCCCCGGGGACAGCTCGGGACCGCCACGAGAGGGGCCATCGCGGGCCAGTACGGCGCGGAAGGCGACAAGGGGAATGGGTTCATGACGGAGCGGCTGGGCATGCACACGCTCACCGAGGGGCGCGGGCTGCTGTTCGGCGGTGACTACAACCCGGAGCAGTGGCCGGAGGAGGTCTGGGCCGAGGACGCGGAGCTGATGCGGGCGGCCGGGGTCAACCTGGTCACGGTCGGGGTGTTCAGCTGGGCCCGGCTGGAGCCCGAGCCGGGCAAGCACGACTTCGGCTGGCTCGACCGGGTGCTCGACCTCATGGCCGCGAACGGCATCGCCGTCGACCTGGCCACCCCGACCGCCTCCCCACCGCCCTGGCTGGGGCACCGGTGGCCGGAGACGCTGCCGGTGGACGAGGGCGGGCACCGCCTCTGGTACGGCTCGCGCAACCAGTTCTGCCCCTCCTCCCCCGTCTACCGCGAGCGGGCCCTGGCCATCGCCGGCGCCCTGGCCGACCGGTACGCCGGCCATCCGGCGCTGGCGCTGTGGCACGTGGGTAACGAGCTGGGCGAGGTCTGCCACTGCGACGTGTCGGCCGAGGCGTTCCGCGGTTGGCTGCGGGCGCGCTACGGCGATCTCGGCACGCTCAACGAGGCCTGGGGCACCACGTTCTGGAGCCAGGGATACGGCGACTGGGCGGAGGTCCTGCCGCCACGCCGCGCCCCGTACATCGTCAACCCCTCGCAGCGGCTCGACTGGTGGCGCTTCAGCTCGGACGCGCTGCTCGGCCACTTCCGCGCCGAGCGCGACGTGCTGCGGGCCCGCACGCCCGACGTCCCGGTCACCACGAACTTCATGGGCTTCTTCAAGCGGGCGGACTACTGGTCGTTCGCGGCGGAGGAGGACGTCGTCGCCAACGACTGGTACCCGGAGCCGGGCGACCCCCTCTCCCCTGCCAGGACGGCGCTCACCCACGACCTCATGCGCGGCCTGGCGGGCGGCCGGCCCTGGCTGCTGATGGAGCAGTCGACCAGCGCCGTCAACTGGCGCCCGCACAACCTGCCCAAGCCGCCCGGCCAGCTCCGGCTGGAGTCGCTGCAGGCGGTCGCGCGCGGCGCGGACGGGCTGTGCTACTTCCAGTGGCGAGCCTCGCGCTTCGGCGCGGAGCGCTTCCACGCCGCGATGGTGCCGCACGCGGGCGCGGACACGCGGCTGCACGCCGAGGTGCGCGCGCACGGGCAGGAGCTGCGCGGGCTGGCCGCGCTGGCGGGCGAGCCGGTGCCGGCGCGGGTGGCGATGGTGTTCGGCTGGGAGAACTGGTGGGCGCTGGAGGAGCGCGGGCGGCCCAGCGACCGGCTCAACGCCGTGGACCAGCTGCTCGCCTACTACGTGCCGTTCTTCGAGCGCGGGGTGAGCGTGGACGTGGTGCCGCCGTCGGCTGATCTGTCCTCGTACGCGCTGGTCGTGGTGCCGAACCTGTTCCTCGTCGCGGACGGGGACGCGGAGGCGCTGTCGGCGTACGTGCGCGGCGGCGGCGTGCTGGTGGTCGGGCCGTTCTCGGGGGTGGTGGACCCGCGCGGGCACGTGCGCACCGGGCCCTTCCCCGCGCCGCTGCGCGAGGTGCTGGGCGCCAGTGGCGAGGAGTGGCTGCCCGCGCCGGACGACCGGCCGGTGCGCTGCCGGTGGAGCGGCGGCGCCGAGTTCACCGCGAGCACGTGGACCGAGCTGCTGCGCGCCGAGGGCGCCGAGGTGGTGGCCGAGTTCACCGAGGGCGACCTCGCGGGCCGCCCCGCCGTCACCCGCCACCGCGCCGGCCCCGGCCCTGGCGAAGGCCCCGGCGAAGGCGTCGCCTGGTACGTGGGCACCATGCCCGAGCCCGCCGCGCTCGGCGCCCTGGCCGCGCGGGTGCTGGCCGACGCGGGCGTGGAGGGGGCGGTGCCCGAGCTGCCGCCCGGCGTCGAGGCCGTGCGCCGCGGCGAGGTCCTGTTCCTGCTGAACCACGGCGCCACCACCGTACGGGTGCCGCTCCAGGAGGCGGCCGAGGATCTGCTGACCGCGGCGCCCGCGCAGGACGCCGTCACCCTGGCCCCCCGCGCGGTCGCCGCGCTGCGCCGCCTGCCCTGACACGAGAACGGATCGAGATGAAGTTCAAAGACGGCTACTGGCGGATGCGTCCAGGGGTGCGGGCGGACTACGCCACGTCCGCGCACGACGTGACGGCCGAGCGGGGGTCGGTCCGGATCCTCGCCCCGACCAGGGAGATCGTCCGCCGTGGCAACACCATCGACGGGCCGGTCCTGCGGGTGGATCTGTCCTCGCCGATGCCGGACGTCATCCGCGTCCGCGTGGTGCACCTGGCCGGATCGGTGCCCGCCGCCCCCGTCTTCGAGGTGCGGGACGACCACCCCGGGGTGGAGGTCTCCGTGGACGCCGGACAGGTGAGCCTGACCAGCGGCGCCCTCACCGTCCGCGCGGGCCGGGACGCGCCCTGGGACCTGTCCTTCAGCGCCGGCGGGCGCGAGCTGACCCGCAGCGCGGGCAAGAGCCTCGGCATCATGAACGACCAGGACTCCCGCCACTTCCTGGTCGAGCAGCTGCGCCTCAGCGCCGGCGAGCTCGTGTACGGCCTCGGCGAACGCTTCGGCCCCCTCGTGCGCAACGGCCAGTCCGTCGACATCTGGAACGAGGACGGCGGCACCAGCAGCGAGATCGCCTACAAGAACGTCCCCTTCTACCTGACGAACCGGGGCTACGGGGTGTTCGTCAACCATCCCGGCCGGGTGTCGTTCGAGGTCGGGTCGGAGAGCGTGTCACGGGTGCAGTTCAGCGTCGAGGGCCACGACCTGGAGTACCTCGTGATCCACGGGCCGACGCCGGCCGACGTGCTGCGCCGCTACACCGCGCTGACCGGCCGCCCCGCGCTGCCGCCCGCCTGGTCGTTCGGGCTGTGGCTGTCCACCTCGTTCACCACCGACTACGACGAGGCCACGGTGACGTCGTTCGTGGACGGGATGGCCGAGCGGGACCTGCCGCTCAGCGTCTTCCACTTCGACTGCTTCTGGATGCGGCGGTTCCGGTGGTGCGACTTCGAGTGGGACCCCGAGGTCTTCCCCGATCCCGAGGGCATGCTGCGCCGGCTCAAGGAGCGCGGGCTGCGCGTGTGCGTGTGGATCAACCCGTACATCGCGCAGGCGTCGGCGCTGTTCGACGAGGGGGCAGCGGCGGGGCACCTGCTGCGCAGGCCGGACGGGACGGTCTGGCAGGATGATCACTGGCAGGCGGGCCGGGCGCTGGTGGACTTCACCTCGCCGGCCGCCCGCGAGTGGTACGCGGGCAAGCTGCGAGGGCTGCTCGACATGGGGGTGGACGCGTTCAAGACCGACTTCGGCGAGCGCGTCCCGACCGACGTCGCCTACGCCGACGGCTCCGACCCGGGGCGGATGCACAACTACTACAGCCTGATCTACAACCAGACCGTCCACGACGTGCTGGCCGAGCGGCGCGGCCCGGGCGAGGCGGTGCTGTTCGCGCGCTCGGCCACGGTCGGCGGGCAGCGGCTGCCGGTGCACTGGGGCGGCGACTGCGAGTCCACGTTCGAGGCGATGGCCGAGTCGCTGCGCGGCGGGCTGTCGCTGGGCCTGGGCGGATTCGGCTTCTGGAGCCACGACATCGGCGGCTTCGAGGGCCGTCCCGACCCGGCCGTGTTCAAGCGGTGGGTCGCGTTCGGGCTGCTGTCCTCGCACAGCCGGCTGCACGGGAGCGGCTCCTACCGGGTGCCGTGGCTGTTCGACGAGGAGTCGGTGGACGTGCTGCGCGCCTTCACCCGGCTCAAGGCGCGGCTGATGCCCTACCTGTACGGCGCCGCCGTACAGGCCGCGCGGGAGGGCCTGCCGATGATGCGGGCGATGCCGCTGGCCTTCCCCGGCGACCCGGCCTGCGCCCACCTGGACGCCCAGTACCTGCTCGGCCCGGACCTCCTGGTCGCGCCGGTGTTGTCGGCGGACGGCGAGGTCACCTACTACGTGCCCGCCGGCACGTGGACGCGGCTGCTCGACGGGGAGAGGGTCACCGGACCTGGGTGGCGTACCGAGCGGCACGGGTTCGACAGCCTGCCGCTGCTGGTCAGGCCGGGCGCGGTGATCGCGACCGGCGCCCGCGACGACCGGCCCGACTACGACTACGCCGACGGTGTCACCCTGAACGTTCACGAGCCGGCCGACGGCGAGGTCACCACCGTCACGGTCCCCGATTCGGGCGGCCGGCCGGCCGCCGTGTTCGAGGTGTCCCGAGAGGGCTCGCGCCTGCGCGCCCGCCGTATCGAGGGCGCCCCCGCCCCCTGGAACCTGCGCCACGCCGGGACACACGCCGCCGCGGCGCCCGGGACCGACCACATCGAGATCAGCCTCAGCGCCAAGGAGTGACATGACCGCCTTCCCCGAGAACTTCCTGTGGGGCACCGCCACCGCCGCCTACCAGGTCGAGGGGGCCTGGAACGAGGACGGCCGCGGGCCGTCCATCTGGGACACCTTCTCCCACACGCCGGGCCTGGTGGCGCGTGGCGACACCGGTGACGTGGCCTGCGACCACTACCACCGACTGGAGGAGGACCTCGACCTGCTCGGCGCCCTCGGCGTCGGCGCCTACCGCTTCTCCATCTCCTGGCCGCGCGTGCAGCCGGGCGGCCGGGGCGCGGTGAACCGGCCCGGCCTCGACTTCTACCAGCGGCTCGTGGACGGCCTGCTGGCCAGGGACATCGCCCCCGTGGCCACGCTCTACCACTGGGACCTGCCGCAGGAGCTTGAGGACGCGGGCGGCTGGCCCGAGCGCGACACCGCGGCGCGCTTCGCCGAGTACGCCCGGCTCATGGGCGAGGCGCTGGGCGACCGCGTACGGACGTGGATCACCCTGAACGAGCCGTGGTGCTCGGCCTACCTGGGTTACGCCTCCGGCGTGCACGCCCCGGCCAGGACCGAGCCCGCCGCCGCGCTGGCCGCCGTGCACCACCTCAACCTGGGCCACGGCCTGGCCGTCCAGGCGCTGCGCTCGACCACCGCCAAGGACGCGCAGATGTCCGTCACGCTCAACCTGCACCACGTGCGCGGCGTCTCCGACCGGGACGCCGACGCGGTCCGCCGGGCGGATGCGGTGGCCAACCGGGCCTTCCTCGGCCCGATGCTGGAGGGCGCCTACCCACGCGACCTGATCGCCGACACCGCCGCGGTGACCGACTGGTCGTTCGTGCGCGACGGCGACGAGGCCACCGCCTGCCAGCCGCTGGACGTGCTCGGCGTCAACTACTACAACCCGACGCTGGTCCGCGCCTGGGACGGCGCCAGTGCCAGGGAGACCGCCGACGGGCACCAGGACGGGGCCGCCTCGCCGTGGATCGCGTGCGAGGACGTCGAGTTCGTCCAGCAGCCGGGGCCGTACACGGAGATGGGGTGGAACATCGACGAGACCGGGCTGACCGAGCTGCTGCTGCGCCTGCACCGCGACTACCCCGGCATGCCCACGATGATCACCGAGAACGGCGCCGCCTTCCCCGACCCGGTCTCCGCCGACGGGCTCGTGCACGACGCCGACCGCGTCGACTACCTGCACCGGCACTTGAGCGCCGTGAACGAGGCCATCGCGGGCGGGGCGGACGTGCGGGGGTACTTCGTGTGGTCGCTGATGGACAACTTCGAGTGGGCCCACGGGTACGCCAAGCGGTTCGGCATCGTCCGGGTGAACCGCGACACGATGGAGCGCACCTGGAAGGACAGCGCGCACTGGTACCGCGACGTGGTCGCCGCGAACAAGCTGCCCGGCTGACCTCCCGGGGCTGACCCGGGGGCTACGGCTTGCGGGCCACGCCTCCGGCGAAGGTGTGATAGGTGATCCCGAGTTCGGGCAGTTCCTCGCCCGGCTCGGGACGCCACTCCGGCAGCGGCACCAGGCCGGGCTCCAGCAGTTCGAGCCCGTCGAAGAAGGCGAGGATCTGCTCGCGGGTGCGCCACCGGCCCGTGCCCAGGTGCTCGTTGAACACCCGCTCCGCGCTGACGGCCTGCTCGGCCACCTCGGGGTGGGCCTGGCCCGGGTTCTGGAAGTGCGAGATCACCACGTGGCTGCCGGGAGCGAGCGGGCCGATGAGGCGGGCCGCGATGCCGGCCGGGTCCTCCGCGTCCGACATGTGGTGCAGGATGCCGAACAGCAGCAGCCCGACCGGCTCGCTGAAGTCGATCAGCGCGCGGGTGCGCGGGTCGTCCAGGATGCGCTCCGGCTCGCGGGCGTCGGCCTCGATGATCGTGGTGGACTCGTCCACGGCGAGCAGGGCCCGGCCGTGGGCGAGCACGATGGGGTCGTTGTCGACGTACACGACGTGGGCCACGGGCGCGACGGACTGCGCGACCTCGTGCACGTTGCCCTGCGTGGGCAGCCCTGAGCCGATGTCGAGGAACTGGCGGATGCCCACCTCACCGGCCAGATGACGGACCGTGCGGCGCAGGAAGCCGCGGTTGGACGCGGCCGCCTGCGGCGCGTCCGGCGCGATCTCCAGCATCGCGGCCGCCACGCGGCGGTCGCTGGCGTAGTTGTCCTTGCCTCCGAGGATGTAGTCGTAGACACGGGCGACGCTCGGCTTGCTGGTGTCGATCCCGCGGGGCGCGCCTTGCTGCTCGCTCTCGGGCACGGGGAGCTCCTTGCGACGGTTCGGGGCGTGGGCGCCATGATCCTGCTGGCGCCATGATCTTAAAGGGACCGCCCCGATCCGCGCGCGAAGTATCCGGAAATTTCAGGACACGCCCAGTTCGTCACGCAGCAGCCGCGCCGCGCCCGCCATGGCGCGCATCTTGCCCTCGGCCGACTCCCTCGGCAGATACTTCATCCCGCAGTCGGTGGCGATGACGATCCGCTCGGGAGCCGTCCACGAGAACGCCTTGCGCACGCGTCCCGCCACCACCTCCACCGGCTCCACGTCGGGCGTGGACAGGTCGATCACGCCGAGGATGACCGTCTTGTCCTTCAGGTCGGACAGCACGCCGAGGTCCAGCCCCGACTGCGCGGTCTCGATCGACACCTGCTTCACCGGGCAGCCGGCCAGTTCCGGCAGGAACGAGTACGCCTCGGGCCGCTCGTGGATGATCGCCGCGTAGCCGAAGCAGATGTGCACCGCCGTCATGCCGGTGATCCCGTCGAGCGCCGCGTTCAGCGCCGCCAGGCCGTAGGCCCGCGCCGCCTCCGGCCTGGCCTGCATGTACGGCTCGTCGATCTGCACGACGTCGGCCCCGGCCGCGAACAGGTCGCGGATCTCGGCGTTGACCGCCGCCGCGTAGTCCATCGCGGCCGCCTCGGCGTCGGGGTAGTGGTCGTTCTGCGCCTGCTGGCTCATCGTGAACGGCCCCGGCACCGTCATCTTCACCACGTGGTCGGTGTGGGCGCGCAGGAACTGCAGGTCGTCGACCTCGACCGGGCGGGGCCTGCGGATCGGCCCGGCGATGCGCGGCACGGGGTTGGGATGCCCGCTGCGGTCGAGCGCCGTGCCCGGGTTGTCGAGGTCGAGCCCCTCAAGGGCGGTGGCGAAGTGGTTGGAGTAGCTCTCGCGCCGGATCTCGCCGTCGGTGACGATGTCCAGACCGGCCCGCTCCTGGGCCCTGATCGCCAGCTCGGTGGCGTCGTCCTGGGCCTGGGCGAGCCGGTCGGGCGGGATCCGCCACAGCTCCGCGGCCCGCACGCGCGGCGGGAACCGGCCGGCCAGCCGGGCGCGGTCGATCAGCCATTCGGGCTGGGCGTAGCTTCCGACCAGGGACGTCGGCAGCAGCGGCAAGGCGTTCACAGGGTCATTCACAGGGGGCCCTCCGTCACAGTTGGTTCAGGCCCCCTACTCTGCCCGCCCCGCGCGGCCGTTACCAGTGATCGCTACCAGTGATCCGCTACCGGTGATCCGTTACCAGCGATCCACGTGAAGGACCTCCTCCAGCGGCTGACGCTTGGCGGGGCTGAAGGTCTCGCCGGTGTAGTACGCGGTGGGGATGAGCACGCCCTGCCGGACGTCGCCGGGGATGCCGAGCAGCTCGGCGATCTCGCTCTCGTACGCCAGGTGCAGCGACGTCCACGCGGTGCCCAGGCCGCGGGAGCGGGCGGCCAGCATGTAGCTCCAGGCGGCCGGGTGCAGCGAGCCCCACAGCCCGGCCTGGTTGCCCGGCGGCAGGCCGCCGGGCACGCGGATGCAGCCGATCACCAGCACCGGCACCTCGCCCATGTGCTCGGCGAGGTGGCCGGCGCTGTCGGAGACGCGCTGCTGGGTCGCCACCCGTTCCGGGTCGTCCGCGAACAGCCGCCGGGCCGAGGTGCCCGACTCGTAGTAGTGGCGCCACGAGCGCTGGTAGTAGTCGCCGATGGCCTTGCGCTTGTCCGCGTCGGTGACCACTACCCAGTGCCAGCCCTGCGAATTGCCTCCGGTGGGCGCCTGGAGGGCGATCTCCAGGCACTCCCTGACCAGCTCCAGCGGGACCGGGCGGGTGAGGTCGAGGCGCTTGCGGACACTTCTGGTCGTGGTGAGCAGCTCGTCTGCTGAGATCGTCATGCGCTCATCATGCCCAGCTCGGCGCCTGGCGTAGCGGGCGCCGCCGTCACCGGCCGCGCCCGCGCCCGGCTCAGCGGCGGCCGAGCACCGCCATCGCGGGGAGCGCCCGGTCGTCGTAGCCGAACAGGGCCTGGTTCTCCCAGCCGTTGCCCGACGCCGGGTCGGCCGGGTCCCAGCCGTTGCCCTGGACGCCGGTCCACGTGGCCTCCCAGGTGAACAGGCCGAGGCCGAGGCCGTTCGGCACGGCGCGGACGATGTCGGCCACCTTGGCCAGCATCGCCGCCTGCCCCTGCGGGGTCGCCGGGTGGCCGGGGTACGGCTCGGCGGCGGTGATGATGTTCGGCCAGCCGTCGTCGTCCTCCGTGGTGAAGGGGTAGGCGGTCTCGACCACGACCACGGGCTTGCCGTACCGGAGGGCCACGTCGTTGATGTTGGCCTGGAAGCTCTCCGGCGTGCCGTGCCAGAAGGAGTAGTAGGACATGCCGATCACGTCGTGGCGGATGCCGTGGGCCCGCGCGTTGTCGAACCACCACCGGTAGAGCCCGTTGTCGCCGCCGTCGGCCAGGTGCAGCACGACCTTGGTGGAGCGGGACACCCGCTTGGCGGCGTCGTAGCCGGCGTTGAGCAGGGCGGCCGTCTTGGGCCAGTCGGCGTTGGAGCCGTCGGGCCAGAGCAGGCCGCCGTTGATCTCGTTGCCGATCTGCACCATGTCGGCCGTGGTGCCCTGGCGGCGCAGCGCGTCGAGCACGTCGAAGGTGTGGTCGTACAGGGCCTGCGTGAGCCCGTCGAAGGGCAGCGACTCCCAGGCGGCGGGCTTGAACTGCTTGCCCGGGTCGGCCCAGGTGTCGGAGTAGTGGAAGTCGACGAGCAGCCGCATGCCCTGCGCCTTGATCCGCCTGGCCATGGCCAGCACCCTGGTCTTGGTGTTGTAGCCGTCGGCGGGGTTCACCCAGACCTTGAGCCGCAGGTAGGTGAGCCCGGCCCTGGACAGGATGGCCAGCGCGTCGCCTCTGCGCCCGCGGGCGTCGCGGTAGACGCCGCCGTACGCCTCCGACTTGGCCAGGCTGGAGACGTCGGCGCCCCTGATCGGGAGCCGGCCGTGCCCGGCCTGGGCGGAGGCGGGCGCCGCCGGGAAGACGGCCAGGGCGATGAGTAACAGCAGGGTGATCAGGATGCGTTTCATCGGGTCTCCCTAGGGGTGGGGGGATGGCACGACGACCACGACGTCCCCGGCCGCGACGGTGACCGGCCCGTCGTGCCGTACGCCGTCGAACACGCTCACGCCGCTCACCCCCTCGACCGTGACGGCCTGGTCGCCGTGGTTGATCAGGAAGACGTGGTCGCCCCTGCGCACCAGTTCGAGGGTGTCGGGGAGACCGTGCGGGCGGGAGACGCCCGCGTGGGCGAGCACCTGGGCGAGCAGGTCGCGCAGGCCGGTGAGCGGGGCGGTGGCGAGGTACCAGGCGGCGCCCGCGCCCAGGTCGTGGCGGGTGAAGGCGGGGTGTCCCGCGTCGGGTCCCGAGGCGAAGCCGCGCAGCGTCGTCGCGCCCGCGGGCCGGACCCGTTCCGACCAGATCCGGGCGGCGCCGCCATCGGCCGGCTCCCCGGTCAGGTCCCCCGTCAACTGACCAATGAGCTGCCCAGTAAGCTGCACCGTTTCGTAGGCGCGCAGAGGGTGGAACTCCTCGATCGACAGACCGAGCAGTTCGCGCAGCGCGCCCGGGTGGGCGCCGGGGTGGATGGCGTCGTGCTCGTCCACGATGCCGGAGAAATACGACACGAGCAGGTTGCCGCCCGCTTCCACGTACTGGCGCAGGTTCTTGGCGGACGCCTCGGTCAGCAGGTACGAGCTGGGCGCGACCACCACCCGATACCCCGAAATATCAGCGGAAGGGTGGACGAAGTCCACCGTGACGTGCTCCCGCCACAACGCCTCGTAGAAGGCGTCCACCCGCTCCCTGAACCTCAGGTCAACCGACGGCCGCCACTCCAGCTCCAGCGCCCAGTACGACTCCCAGTCCCAGACGATCGCGACCTCGGCCCGCACCCGGCTCCCCCGCACCCCGGCCAGCCGCCGCAGGTCGGCGCCCAGCCGGACCACCTCGCGCCACTGCTCGGAGTCCGCCCCCGCGTGCGGCACCATCCCGGAGTGGAACTTCTCCGCCCCGAACCGCGAGGCCCTGAACTGGAAGAACAGCACGCTGTCCGAGCCGCGCGCCACGTGCGCGAGGCTGTTGCGGCGCATCTCGCCCGGCCGCTTGGCGAGGTTGCGCGGCTGCCAGTTGACCGCGCCGGCCGAGTGCTCCATCAGCATCCACGGCTCGCCGCCCGCCACCGACCTGGCGAGGTCGGCGGACATGGCCAGGTCGATGTGGTTGTCGGGCCGCTCGGCCTGGAGGTAGTGGTCGTTGGCGATCACGTCCAGCTCGCAGGCCCACTGCCACAGGTCGGTGGACTTGCAGTTGACGGTGCCGGCGAAGTTCGTGGTCACCGGGACGCCGGGGGTCACCTCGCGCAGGATGTCGCGCTGGAGCGCGTAGTGCGCGCGGTGCTGGCCGTCGCTGAAGCGGGCGTAGTCGAGGCGCTGGGCCGGGTTGACGGTCGTGTGGTTGGCGCGGGGCGCGTCGATCTGGGACCAGTCGGTGTAGGTCTGGCCCCAGAACGTGCCGCCCCACGCCTCGTTCAGCGCGGAGACGTCGCGGTACGCGGCTTCGAGCCACCGGCGCCAGGCGGCCACGCTGTGCTCGCAGTAGCACTCGCCGAGCGGCGCCCCGTACTCGTTGTGCACATGCCACATGACCACGGCGGGGTGGCCCCGGTAGTGCTCGCCCAGCGCCCGCACCAACCGCCCGGTCGCCTCCAGGAAGGCGGGGGCGCTGGAGCACGCGCTCTGCCTGCCGCCGAACCCGATCCGCAGCCCCTCCCTGGTCACCGGCAGCACGTCGGGGTGCTCGGCCACCAGCCAGGCGGGCGGGGCCGCGGTCGGGGTGGCCAGGTCGACGGCCACGCCGGCGCGGTGCAGCCGGTCGATGACCTCGTCCAGCCAGCCGAACGCGAAGCGGCCCGGCTCCGGCTCCATCAGCGCCCACGAGAACATGCCGAGGCTGACCAGGTTGACCCCGGCCTCGCGCATCAGGGACACGTCCTCTTCCAGGACCTCGCGCGGCCACTGCTCCGGGTTGTAGTCGCCGCCATAGGCGATTCCGGCAGGACGCTCCGGATACATCCATCCCCCTTGGAAAACTTCTGTGAACGTGCACAGTATGGCTCACCCGTCCGCATTGGGAACCGGCGGGCGGAAATTACTCGCGATAGGGCGATCCTTCAGGACATTAACGAGAACGTAACGACCCCTTGACGGGTGTTTCCGGGCTGTTCCACTCTGTGCACGTTCACAGAACCATCTGGAGGTACGCAATGCGCGCCAACCGCCTTGGAGCAGCCCTGGCCGTCGTCCTCACGGCCGCCCTCGCCGGCTGCGGGTCGGGCGAGCCCGCCGCCGAGAGCCCCGAGGCGGCGCAGAGCCCCGCGGCCGCCCCGCAGGGGCCGGTGAAGCTCACGTACTGGGCATGGGCCCCGAACATGGACAAGATCGCCGCCGTCTGGAACAAGGACCACCCGGACATCCAGGTCACGGTCAGCAAGCAGGCCGGCGGCGACGACGCTGCGGCCAAGTACCTCACCGCCGCCAAGGCGGGCAATCCCCCCGACCTGGTGCAGGCCGAGTACCAGCACCTTCCCTCCTTCATCGCCGCCGACGCGGTCGCCGACATCAAGGCCGAGACCGGCGCGATCAAGGGCGAGTTCACCGAGGGACTGTGGAAGCTGGTGACGCTGGGCACCGACGCCGTCTACGGCATCCCGCAGGACAGCGGCCCGATGATGCTCTTCTACCGCAAGGACCTGTTCGACAAGCACGGCCTCAAGGTGCCGGCGACCTGGCAGGAGTACGGCGAGGCGGCCAGGCAGCTTCGGAAGAAGGATCCGAAGGCCTATCTCGGCACGTTCTCCAGCAAGGATCCGGGAGCGTTCACAGGGCTGGCCCAGCAGGCCGGGGCGCAGTGGTGGTCGATCAACGGCGAGTCGTGGAAGGTCGACATCGCCGACGAGCCCACCAGGAAGGTCGCCGACTACTGGGGCGGCCTGGTGAAGGAGGGCGTCATCGACGACATGCCGTTCTTCACCCCCGAGTGGAACAAGGCGCTCAACGACGGCAAGCTGCTGACCTGGCCGTCCGCCGTCTGGGCGCCGGGCGTGCTGTCCAGCAACGCGCCCAAGGGCAAGGGCAAGTGGGCCGTCGCGCCGCTGCCGCAGTGGAACGCCGGCGAGAGCTTCAGCGGCTTCTGGGGCGGCTCGTCCACGGCCGTGTCGGCCAAGACGCCCAACAAGGCCGCCGCCACCCAGTTCGCCACCTGGCTCAACACCGACTCCGCCGCCATCGACCTGCTGGTCAAGGAGGCCGCGATCTACCCGGCCGCGACCAAGGCCCAGTCGGCGCTCGGCGCGGCCCCCGACTACTTCGCCAACCAGCCCGACTTCTGGCAGCAGGCCGCCACCGTCTCGGAAGGCGCCCGCGGGTTCACCTTCGGGCCGAACGTCGGCGTGACGTACAACGCCTTCAAGGACGGCTTCGACAAGGCGCTGCAGGCCGGCACGCCGTTCTCCGCCGCCATCCAGTCGATGCAGGACGCCACGGTCGCGGACATGCGCAAGGCCGGCTTCCAGCTCGCGTCATGAAGCGCTCGCAGAGGAGGCTCTGGCCGTACCTCTTCCTGACCCCCGCGATCGTGCTGTTCACGTTGTTCCTCGCGGTGCCGATCGGCTACACCGTCTACCTGGCGATGCGCAGGACCAAGGTGTCCGGGCTGGGGCTGGGCAGGGGGGCGCGCAGGGAGGTGTTCGTCGGGTTCGACAACTTCGCCGCCGCCCTGGCCGACGCCGAGTTGTGGCAGGGCTGGCTGCGGGTGCTCGGCTACGGCGCGCTGGTGCTGGCCGTGATGCTGGGGCTGGCGCTGCTGTTCGCGCTGCTGCTGGACTCGGCCCGGGTGCGGCTGGCCCGCTTCTCGCGGATCGCGATCTTCCTGCCGTACGCGGTGCCGGGCGTGGCGGCCACCCTGCTGTGGGGCTTCCTCTACCTGCCCTCGCTCAGCCCGATCCGGCAGGTCCTGGACGTGGACCTGCTGGGCGCCACCACCGTCACGTACTCCATGGCGAACGTGGCGGTGTGGGGCGGGGTCGGCTTCAACATGCTCGTGCTCTACACCACGCTGCGCGCGATCCCCCGCGACCTGTACGAGGCCGCCCGCCTCGACGGCGCCTCCGAGTTCCAGATCGCCGTCCGCGTCAAGATCCCGATCCTGACCCCGGCGATCATCCTGACCACCGTGTTCTCGATCATCGCGACCATCCAGGTGTTCACCGAGCCCACCACCCTGCGCCCGCTGACCAACACGATCAGCTCCACGTGGAGCCCGCTCATGAAGGTCTACCGCGACGCCTTCGTCACCGGCGACCTGTACTCGGCCGCCGCCACCTCGATCGTCATCGCGGCGATCTCGCTCGTCCTGTCCTTCGGGTTCCTGCGCGTGGTCCGCAACCGCGCCTTCGGGGAGGGTTGATGGCCACGGTCACCGCCGCCACCGCACAACGCCGCCGCGCCCGCTCCGGCTCCAGGGGGCCGGCCGGGCTGGTGCCGACCGCGCTGCTGCTGATCGGGGCGCTCTACTGCCTGTTCCCCGTGGCCTGGGTGCTGATCGCGGCGACCAAGTCGCCCGCCGAGCTGTTCAGCACCTCGACGCTCGCGTTCGGCACCGGCTTCTTCGACAACGTCGGGGAGCTGTTCGCCTACCGCGACGGGGTGTTCTGGCTCTGGGCCGGCAACACCCTGCTCTACGCGGGCGGCGGCGCGCTGCTGTCGACCGCGGTCTCGGCGGTCTCCGGATACACGCTGGCCAAATACCGCTTCCCCGGCCGCGACGTCATCTTCAACCTGCTCATCGGCGGCATCCTGGTGCCCGCGGTCGTGCTCGCGATCCCGCAGTACCTGCTCTTCTCCAAGATCGGCCTGGCCGACAGCCACTGGGCCGTGCTGCTGCCGCAGATCCTGCACCCGTACAGCATCTACCTGGCCCGCATCTACGCCGCCGCGGCGATCCCCGACTCGCTGCTGGAGGCGGGCCGCATCGACGGGGCCGGCGAGTGGCACCTGCTGCGGCGGGTGGCCATGCCGCTCATGGTGCCGGGCATGGTGACGATCTTCCTGTTCCAGTTCGTGGCCATCTGGAACAACTTCCTGCTGCCGTTCATCATGCTCGGCGACGACGGCAAGTTCCCGCTCACGGTGGGCCTCTACACGCTGCTGGCGGCGGGGGCGAACCAGCCCACGCTCTACAACCTGATCTTGACGGGCGCCTTCCTGTCGATCGTGCCGTTGATCGCGCTCTTCCTCACGATGCAGCGATACTGGAAGACCGATCTGTCCTCCGGAGCCGTCAAGTGAAGCGCCCTACCATCCACGATGTCGCCGCCGCCGCGGGCGTGTCCCGCGGCACGGTGTCCCGCCTGCTCAACGGCGACAAATACGTCAGCCCGAAGGCGCGGGTGGCCATCGAGCGGGCCATCTCCGAGACCGGTTACACGGTCAACCGCGCCGCCCGCAGCCTGGTCACCCAGCGCACGGGCTCGGTCGTCATGGTCATGTCGGAGCCGCACGAGAAGCTCTTCGAGGACCCCAACTACAGCACGCTGATCCGGGTGGCGATCAGGATGCTGGCCGAGCACGATCTGTCGCTGGTGATGATGATGGCGGGCGACGAGGCCGACCGCGAGCGCGTGGTGCGCTACGTGCGCGGCGGCCACGCCGACGGGGTGCTGCTCGTCTCCACGCACGCGGGCGACCCGCTGCTCGACGCGCTGCAGAGCGGCCCGCCCGCCGTCTCCTGCGGCGCCGTCATCGGCCGCGAGACCGTCATCCCGTACGCCACCGCCGACGACCGCCTCGGCGCCCGCCAGATGACCGAATACTTCGTCGGGCTCGGCCGCCGGCGCATCGCCATGATCACCGGCCCGATGGACACACCCGGCGGCATCCAGCGCCTGGAGGGCTTCACCGACGTGCTCGGCCGCCGGGCCACCTCGAAGCTGATCGCCCACGGCGACTGGACCCAGGCCAGCGGCGAGCGGGCGATGACGGAGCTGCTGGAGCGCACGCCCGACATCGACGCCGTCTTCGTGGCCTCCGACCTGATGGCCGCCGGGGCGCTGGCGGCGCTGCGCGCGGCCGGGCGGCGGGTGCCGGACGACGTGGCGGTGGGCGGCTTCGACGACTCCTCGGTGGCGGTCTCGACGCATCCGCCGCTGACCACGATCCGCCAGCCGCTGGCCGAGATGGCGCAGGCGACGATGCGGCTGCTGCTGGCGCTCATCGACGGGGCCGAGCACGTGGAGCCGGTGATCCTGCCGACCGAACTGGTGATCCGCGAGTCCGCCTGACCGCCCGCGCGCCGAGGCCGCGCTCTCTTCCCGCGCCGTGATCGCGATGGCTCCCGCACCGTGATCGCGGTCCCCTCCCACAGCGGCGGTCGCGATCTCTCCCCGCCGTGATCGCGATCCTTTTCCGCGCCCTCACTTTCGTGCTCTAATGTGCCACGCTCACTTCCCGAAATTTCCGCACTTTTCGGCATTATGATCATGCGAGCTGACGTCCCCCGAAGGAGCCCACGGTGGCCGACAACGAACGGGAGCGGGGCCCGGCGGGCATCGACACCACCAAGCCCAACGTCTCCCGCGTCTACGACTACATGCTCGGCGGCAAGGACAACTACGAGGCCGACCGCCTGATGGCGCAGAAGGCGCTCGAGATCGCCCCCGACGCCCGCGAGTCCGGGCGCGCCAACCGCGAGTTCCTCGGGCGCGTGGTCCGCTACCTGGCCGCCGAGGCCGGCATCCGCCAGTTCGTCGATCTCGGCTCCGGCCTGCCCACACAGGGCAACGTGCACGAGATCGCCCAGTCGGCCGCCGAGGGCACCCGGGTCGTCTACGTCGACCACGACCCGACCGTCCTGGTCCACGCCCGCGCCCTGCTCGCCGTGAACGACTCCACCACGGTCGTCGAGGCCGACGTGCGCGAGGCGGAGCGGATCCTGGACCATCCGAAGATCCGGCGGGTGATCGACTTCGAGCAGCCGGTGGGGCTGCTGATGTTCGCGATCCTGCACCATCTGGCCGACGACGACGATCCGGCCGGGATCACCCGCGCCATGATGGCGCGCCTGGCGCCGGGCAGCCATCTGGCCGTCTCCTGCTTCCACAATCCCGGCCTGGCCCATCCCGAGGTGTCCAAGCAGGCGTACGCGGCCGAGAAGATCTTCAACGAGACGCTCGGCACGGGCCGGTGGCGGACGAGCGAGGAGATCCTGGCCTACTTCGGCGGGCTGGAGCTGGTGGAGCCCGGCCTCGTGCCGTTGCCCGAATGGCGTCCCGGCACCGAGGACCGCGCGGCACCCGGCATCACCTACCACACCTTCGTGGGGGCCGTCGGCCGCAAGCCGTGACGTGTTACAGGGCGCCCGCGTAGACCCAGCGGCCCTCGTACCGGACGAACCTGCTGTGCTCCTCCATCTCCCCCGGCCGGCCGCGGTCGAGGTAGTGGGCGCGGAAGCGCACGGTGCCCTCGGTGTGCACGACGCTGCCCCCGCTGCTCTCCAGCACCTCCAGCCGCGTCCACTTCACCCGCCGGTCCAGGACGGAACCCGCCGGGCGGGCGGAGGGCAGCCAGGTGCGCAGCAGGTAGGCCTCGTCCCCGACCGCGAACGCGCTGAACCGCGACCGCATGAGCTGCTCGGCGGTGGCGGCGGCCGAGTCGCCACGGTGCAGCCTGCCGCAGCAGTCCTGGTAGGTGCCGGGCAGGCCGCAGGGACACGTACGAGAAGCCATGCCCCCATTCTCCCCCGCCCCCGACACCCCACAGCACCCCACCGCACCCCGGCTCCAGCGGTGCCGCCGGCCGCCGGCCTCAAAGTGTCCGGCCCCCGCGCCGCAACTCCGCAGTGGAGCCGTGCCGGGAGGCCGGTCAGGTGGAGGTCGCGAGCTGGGCCGTGAGGTGGGTCAGGTAGAGGTCGTGAGGTGGGCCGTGAGGTGGGTCAGGGTCGGGCCGAGCGGGGCGTCAACGGTGAGTGCGGCGTCGGCGTCGGCGCCGGTCGGGCCCTGGTTGACGATCGCGATGGGGATGCCGAGCGCCGCCGCCCTGCTCACGAACCGCAGCCCCGACCTGATCGCCAGCGACGACCCGAGCACCAGCAGCGCCCGCGCCCCGCCCACGACCGCGAAGCACTCGTCGACGCGCGGCCCCGGCACGTTTTCGCCGAAGAAGACCACGTCCGGCTTGAGCAGCCCGCCGCAGCCCGTGCAGTCGACCACGCGGAACGTGGCCACCTGGGCGTCGGTGAGCACGGCGTCGCCGTCGGGGTTGATCTGACCGGCCGCCGCCTCCCACTCCGGGTTGGCCGCGCGCAGGCGCCGCTCCAGCTCGGCGCGCGGCGTGCGCTCGCGGCAGGACAGGCAGACGACGCGGTCGAGCCCGCCGTGCAGCTCGATCACCCGGCGGGCGCCGGCCGCCTGGTGCAGGCCGTCCACATTCTGGGTGACGATGCCGGCCAGCAGCCCGCGGCGCTCCAGCTCGGCCACGGCCCGGTGACCGTCGTTGGGCCGGGCCAGGCCGATCTGCCGCCAGCCGACGTGGCTGCGCGCCCAGTAGCGCCGCCGCGCCTCCGCGCTGCCCACGAAACGCTGGTAGGTCATCGGCTCGGCCCGCCTGGCCCGCCCCGTCGGCCCCCGGTAGTCGGGAATGCCCGACTCGGTCGACAGCCCGGCCCCGCTGAGCACGGCCACCCGGCCCCTGGAGACCAGCTCGACCAGCTCCGCGACCCCGGTCATGCTCGGCGTGATGCTTGATGTCACAGATCCATGGTGCCCCCTCCCACCGACAACCTCGGCCACCACCCCTCACCGGCCCGCCTCACACCGCCGCACCGCCAGGCCGCGCCGCGGGCCGGCCGGGTTGGGCGCCCGCCGAGGCCGCCCGCTCACCCGGGGGCCCCGCTCGTTCAGTCGCCCGTCCGTTCCTCCGCCTCCGCGATCAGCTCCGCGTGCCAGAGCCGCCGCATCTCCGGGCAGGTCTCCAGCAGCTCGGTCAGCCGTCCCCGCCCGGCGACCCGCCCCCGGTCCAGGACGATCACCTGGTCGGCGCGTTCGAGCGCGGCCTGCCGGTGGGAGACGACCAGCACGGTCTCCGGGCCGTTCCCGGCGATCCGCTGCCACAGCAGTCGCTCGGTCTCGACGTCCAGCGCCGACGACAGATCGTCCACGACCAGCAGGTCCGGCTCCCGTACGAGGGCGCGGGCGGCGCTGACGCGCTGGGCCTGCCCGCCGGACAGCCGCATCCCGCGCGGCCCGACGAGTGTGTCCAGCCCGGCGGGCATCTCGGCCAGGTCCTGCTCGAACACGGCCAGCTCCAGCGCCCGCCGGGCATCCCCGGCCCGCCCGAGCAGCAGGTTCTCGCCGAGCCCGGTGGAGAAGAGCCGGGGGACCTGGCCCGCGTACGCCGTCCGCCCGGGGACGAGGAACGTGCCCGGGTCCTCGATCGGCACGCCGTTCCACGAGATCGTGCCCGCGTCCAGCGGCAGCAGGCCGAGCAGGGCGCGTACCAGAGTGGTCTTGCCCGCTCCCACGGCCCCGGTCACGACTGTGAACGAGCCCCGCTCGACGCGCAGCCCGACGTCGTGCAGCACCCCGCGCACGCTCAGCCCGCGCGCCTCGAACACGCGCAGCCGGTCGGCGTGCGGCGGCGGGGTCGCGGCGGGCGGCGGGTCGCGGCGCAGCCACACCTCGGTGCCCTTGACCAGGTCGTCCGCGTCCTCGTGCGGCGCCATCATCCCGCCGAGCCGCTCGGTCGCGACCGCGGCCTGCGGCAGCCGGTAGAGCAGAGTGCCGATCGACCGGGGCAGCGCGGTGAGCCAGCCGATGTAGCTGGTGAACAGCGCGAGGTCGCCCACGGTGAACTCGCCGCCGCGCATGGCGGGCGCGGCGAGCAGCAGGACGAGCCCGATGCTGAGCTCGACGGTCGTGGTGGTCGCCGCGTCGAGCAGGTCGGTCGCCATCCGGTCCCTGACGGCGGCGTCGCGCCGCCGCCGGTTGTGCTCGCGCAGCCGCTCCAGCGCCGCGTCCTCGGCCCCGGCGGTCTTGATCGCCAGTACGCCGCCGAAGACCTCCCCCACGTACGCGGTCACGGCCGCGCCGAGCAGCCGGGCCCGCCGGTGCAGCCGCGCGATCGTGCGCCGCATCGTCCGGCTCAGCACGCCGACCGCGATCATCGGCAGCACCAGCACGAAGGTGACGACGGGATCGACCGCGGCCATGATCGGCACGGCGGCCAGGGCGAACAGCGTGGTGCCCGCCAGGCTGACGCTCTCGTCGGTGAAGTCCACCGCGTCGGCCACGTCGTCGCGCATACGTGCCACGGACTCGCCGGAGGAGTGCGGCAGCCGGGCGGCGGCGGGGCCGCGCGCGGTCAGGACGGAGCGCAGGACGTTGCCGCGCAGCAGCGTCGCGGCGGCGTTCCACCAGTAGACGCCGTACGTCCACGCGACGATGATCACCACCCCGCGCACGACCTCGACGCCCACGAACGCCGCGCACCACCACAGCGTCGCCTCCAGCGCGGCCGGCCGGTGGCCGCTGATCCCGTCGAAGACCTCCCGCAGGACGAGCCCGCCGGCCAGCGGGATCACGTGGACCGGCAGCCACAGCAGCGCCCCGATCACGTACCGGCGCAGGTCGAACGTGGCCAGCCGGGTGGCCACCCGCATCACCGGCCTCATCGGCTCACCCCCGCCAGGTCCAGCAGCCGGCCGAAGCGGCTGCGCGGGTCGGCGGCGAGGTCGGCGCGGCGGCCGTACTCGACGATCTTGCCGTGGTCGAGCACCGCGATCTTGTCCACCTTCGCCAGGGATGACAGGCGGTGCGCGATGATCACGCCGGTCCTGCCGTGCAGCAGCCGGGCGACGCCGTCCTCGATGCGGCGCTCGGTGGCGGGGTCGAGCCGGCTGGACGCCTCGTCCAGCACGACGAGCCCGGGGTCGGCGAGGAAGGCGCGGGCGAACGCGAGGAGCTGCGCCTGCCCGGCGGACACCGTACGCAGCTCGGTGTCGAGCCCGTCGGGCAGCTCGTCCGCCCACTCCGCGAGTCCGGCCGCGCCGAGCGCCGCGCGCAGCCGTTCGTCCCCTGGTGAGGGCCGGAACAGGGTGAGGTTGTCCCTGACGCTGGCCGCGAAGAGCTGCACGTCCTGGGTGACCACGCCGATCCTGGCCCGCAGCGAGTACGGGTCCGCCGCGCGCAGGTCCACGCCGCCCACCAGCACGGAGCCCTCGTCCGGGTCGTGCAGGCGCAGGACGAGCCGGCCCAGCGTGGTCTTGCCGCTGCCGGTCCGCCCGACCAGGCCGAGCGTCTCCCCGGGCGCGAGCGTGAGGTCGATCCCGGACAGCACCCGCTCGTCGTCGCCGGGGTAGGAGAACCCGACGCCGTCGAGCCGCAGGCCGAGCGGCCCGGTGGCGGGCAGCGGGCGGGTGCCGGGGATCAGCGACGGGCGCTCGGCCAGCAGGCCCGCGATGCGGGACAGCCCGGCCAGGGCCGCCTGGTACTGCCTGATCTGGTCGATCAGCCGTTCGAACGGCGCCCGTACCATGAGCGTGTACTGGAAGAGCAGCACGGCGGTGCCGACCGTGAGCGCCCCGGTCTCCATGGTCCAGGCCGCCAGCCCCAGCATGATCGCCGTCCCGGCGGCGAAGGCCACCGAGGTGCCCGCCAGCAGGGTGGTGCCGACGCGGGCGTCGTGCCACTCGGCGCGCAGGACCGCGGCGCTCGTCTGGTGGAACCGGCGTACGGTGTGCTCGCCCGCGCCGTTGGCCCTGAGGTCCTCGGCGCCCGCGAGGCGCTCTTCGAGCACGCCCATCAGCGTGGCGTTCGCGGCGCGCGAACCGGCCGCCGAGGGGACGGCCAGGCGCTGCGCCCTGACCATGCCGTATCCGATGAGCAGGCAGTACGCCAGCAGCACGGCCCCGATGCGCCAGTCGACGGTGAACACGACGGCGACCACGCCGGCCAGCAGCAGCACGCCGGCCACGACGTCGAGCAGGAACGCCACGACGAAGTCGGCCACCGCGACGACGTCGCCGTCCACCCGTTCGATCAGCTCGCCGGGGGTGTGCCGGCCGTGGAAGGCCAGGTCGAGGCCGAGCGTGTGCTCGGTGAGCCGCTCACGCAGGCGGTTGCTGCCGTCCCAGGCGAGCCGGCTGGCCAGCCACGCGGTCAGCATGCGGGCCGCCTGGCCTCCGGCGGCCAGCCCGAGGTAGCCGAGCGCGATCAGCGTCAGGTGCCGGATGCTCGCGCCGGCGATGGCGTCGTCGACGAAGCGCCGGGTGATCTGCGGCGCGGCCAGCGGCAGCGCGGTCGCCGCGGCCACGGCGCCGGCCAGCGCGGCGGCGGGCCGCCGTCCGGGGCGCAGCAGGCGGAGGAGTGAGGTGTCAGAGGATGAGGTCCTGGAGTCGGACGGTCTCAAGAAGCGTCATGCCCTTTGCATAGGAGGATTCGCTGAGCTGGGGGAACATGAACGCTTCCCGCATCGCGGGCCTCCTGTGGGGTCGTGAACTGCTTCAGCCCGGGATTACACCAGCCCCCTCCCGACCCCGGCAACCGATTTTCCCGCCGGGGAACAACGGGCAGGTCCGTCAGCCGCCCGCGCCCGGCCACGGGTAGGGGTGCGCCGGCCGCGACCTGGCGCTGCCGGCCGCCTGCGGGGCGCGCCCGTCCGGCACGGCGGAGATGTCGGTGATGCGCTCCACCGGCCGATTCCCGGGGTCGCCGGCCGGGCGCAGGTACACGCAGCGCAGTTCGGCCGCGAACCGGTGGTCCCCGTCACGCAGCCAGCACTCGTCCGGTCCCGGCAGCACCTCCGTCATCGTGACGCGGTCGGCCGCCGCCGCCAGCCGGGCCAGCCCTTCGAGCAGGGCGGGCGAGCGCGTGTCGACGTAGAAGGGCTCGCGTTCGCGGCCCGAGCGGGCGTAGAAGGCGGCAGGCAGGTCGTGGACCTGTCGCAGCCGGGCCGCCGCCACCAGCAGCCCGCGGTCGTCGTCGGCCTGTCCGAGCGCGTCGAACGAGGCCCGCCCCACCTGCCAGCGCCGGCGCGAGATGACGACGTTGTCCCAGGTCAGCCGAGGCACTCGGGGCAGGTCACCGAGCCGGGGCAGCCGGATCCTGGGCAGGGCGAGGGCCGTGTGCAGCGCGGTGTCGTGCTGGCCGTTGTGCAGCAGCAGCGGCTCCTTCGTGCCCTTGGCGTACAGGAGCGCGCGCCGGCCGTCGCTGTGGACGTACAGCTCGTCGAGCCCGATCCGCCGCCGCCCCGGGCCGGCCGTCGCCCCGCCGAGCTCCAGTACGGGGCCGGGCAGCTCCGGCGGCGGCGCGCCGTCGGAGCGGTGGGTGATGACGTTCAGCACGGTGAAGCCGGACAGCGCCCGCCTGATCTCCGCGTCGCGCCCGGCGAGGCAGGCCGCGCCGTCCTCGCGGAACTGCGTCTCCCATGGCGTGAGCAGGACCGCGTCGTGCAGCCGGTCGAGGACCAGCGGGGTCACCCCTGCCTCGTAGGCCTCCAGCGAGGCGGCGGCGACCATGACGTCGGCCGAGCAGAGCACGGGGGCGGCGGGCGGGACGGGCTCGTCGAGCAGACCGGCGAGGTCGAGCGAGCGGGACCCGGCCGGCTCGTCGCGCACGAGGGCGGCGATGCGCCGGGCGAGCCTGTCGCTGTGGTCGATCCGCAGGTCGCCGGTCGCCCGCAGCGCCTCGGCCAGCTCGAACGTGCCCGCGCCGAGCCGCCCGGCAACCAGCCGGTTCGTGCGCGTCCTGGTCAGCTCGGCCTCCTCGGCGAGCAGGTCGAGCACCCGGGGCACCCGTCCGCGCAGGTCGGCCGCCAGCCCGCCGCCGGCGGTGACCCGCAGCGTGCCGGCGGCGGCCTCGTGCACGATCACCCGTTCGTCGCGCCGCGCGGTACCGGTCAGCGCCTCGATCCGGCGCTGCACGGCCAGCTTCACATCCGGCGAGGCCGCCGGGTACTGCCCGAGCAGCTCGCTGATCTCCTCGACGCGCCGCGCCAGCGGCGGTTCACTCCCTGACCGGCCACCGATGAGAACCCGTTCCCGCTGCACGGGTACGCCCGCAGGCGCCACGAACCCCCGCCCGCCCTGACCCGGCCCGCCTGCACGCCCCCACCCACGCACCCCCCGCGCCCCGGCACCCTCCCCGCCACGACCCCCCGCAGACCCCGTCACATCCGGCACCACACCCGGCGTCACATTGGGCGGCACGTCAGCCACCTCCCCCGCCCCATGCCCACATCGAGCAGCCCCCGCCTCCCCCGCCACCCCACCTCCGGCTCCGAGCGCACCACCAGCATCGGCCCCCACCCCGCCCACGGGCCCCGCCGCATCACCAGCGTCGGACCCCCGTCCGCCGCCAGGCCACTCGGCACCACGGACACCGGAAATCGGACCGTCCGCGGACCTCGTGGTGTCACCGCCGTTGGCCCCCCGCCCGCCTGCGAGACCTCGGACGCCGGGAGCCGAGCCGCCCGCAGGCCCTGTGGCACCCCGGGGGTCGGGAGTCGGGCCGGCCGCCAGGCCGCATTCGCACACGTCCGCGCCCTCGGCGAGGGTGCGCCGGACGCCCTTCACCGTCAGACCACGCCCGGGTGCAGGGTCGGGCCGCAGTCCCTTGGCGGCCAGGCGGTCGCGTAGCCAGCCCAGGGGATCGCAGACTGTGGCGGGCGGGCAGAGGTCGTGGGTGAGCAGGCCGCGCCGGACCGCCACGGCCAGCGCCGCCGAGGCCCGCTCCATGCCCGTGCCCGTCTCCTCGGCGATCTCGGCCAGCGTGCGGCGCCCGTCGCAGTGGCCGGCGAAGGCGGCCCCGTCGTGCGCCTCCCCCGTCCAGGTCGTACGCCGTGGCACCAGCCCGGCCACGAGCCCGGGATCGGCCAGGAGGCGCTGCTGCAGCGCCTCGCCCACCCGCGCGGCCGGAAAGGCCACCCGCCGGGCGAGCTCCCGAGGCCCCTTCCAGGTGTAAGAGCCGGCGGCGCCGGGCTCGACGGTGCCGTAGCCGATCGGCCCGTAGCAGCCGATCGTCTCGCACGAGGCCGCCAGCCGCTGGAGGCGGGCGGCGAGCTGCCGGCGCGTCCTGCCGCCCTTGGCCCCGCGCCGCAGGTCGCGGTAGAGGGCCGGCTCGTCGCACACCAGCGCGTCGAGGAACCGTTCGTCGCCGATGAGCCCGGCCATGGCCGTCCTGGCCAGCGTCGCGTCCGCCGCTGCGAGGCCGGCGAGGGTGTGCCTGGCCTCCTCCAGCAGGCCGGTCACCTCGTTCCACGCCGCCACCCAGCCGTCGGGCGCCGGCGTGCCGGCCGGCAGCGGGCGCAGGGCGCGCAGGCGCCCGCGCAGGCCGCCCGGCAGCCGCCCGCC
>NZ_JBEZFZ010000013.1:0-273220 GCF_040649735.1 Nonomuraea sp. NPDC048892
CCAGGTTGGTGTCGGCCGCCGCTAGTGCGGCGGGTGGTGGGGAGATGAGGACTCCGGCGAGTAACGCAAGGGCGGCAAGCAGTGCTCTCATGGGGGTGGCCCTTCGGGTCAGGCGGATGGCCGAACCATAAGATGTCGAGCAGATAGCCGCAATATTTCGATGAGATTGCGCAAACATTCGACTGACTCACGTCGTGCCGTGCTGTTCAGAAGTCCTGGTCAGGAAGCGGGGAATGGCAGGAAGTCCGCCGTGGGCGTGGTGCAAACGACGACGTCCGATCTACGTAAGCGGTTGCAAGCGCTTGCGTGGATAGCCGTATAGTTTGCGCATGACGCGACGACTCGCAGAGGTGGCCAAGAAGGTCGGGGTGAGCGAGGCGACCGTGAGCCGCGTGCTCAACGGCAAGCCCGGGGTGTCCGACGCGACCCGCGAGGCCGTGCTGACCGCGCTCGACGTGCTCGGCTACGAACGCCCCACCCAGCTGCGCGGCGACCGTGCCCGGCTGGTCGGCCTGGTGCTCCCCGAGCTGCAGAACCCGATCTTCCCCGCCTTCGCGGAAGTCGTCGGCGGCGCCCTGGCGCAGCAGGGCTTCACCTCGGTGCTGTGCACCCGCACGGTCGGCGGCGTCTCCGAGGCCGACTACGTGGACCTCCTGCTCCAGCAGCAGGTCAGCGGCGTGGTCTTCGCCGGCGGCCTGTACGCCCAGGCCGACGCCGCGCACGGGCACTACGAGCTGCTGCACGAGCGCAAGCTGCCCACGGTCCTGGTCAACGCCGCCGTCCAGCACCTCGACTTCCCCCAGGTGTCGTGCGACGACGTGGTGGCCGCCGAAATGGCCATCGCCCACCTGCGGGCGCTCGGCCACGAGCGGATCGGCATGGTGCTCGGGCCCAAGGACCACATGCCCTCGCGGCGCAAGCTGGAGACGTTCCAGGCGCAGGGCGGCGACGCGGAGCTGGTCGAGCACACGATGTTCTCGCTGGAGGGCGGGCACGCGGCCGCCGCCCGGCTGGTCAGGCGCGGGGTCACCGGCGTGATCTGCGCCAGCGACCTGCTCGCGCTCGGCACCGTGCGCGCCGCCCGCCGGGCCGGCCTCTCCGTTCCGGCCGACATCTCGGTCATCGGCTTCGACGACTCGGCCCTGATGAACTGCACCGAGCCGCCGCTGACCACCGTCCGCCAGCCCATCGACGCCATGGGCCGTGCCGCGGTCGACCTCCTGGTCGCCCAGATCGACAAGGCCGTGGTGCCCGCCGACGAGCTCCTCTTCGAGCCCGAGCTGGTCGTCCGCGCCTCCACCGCCCGCGCCTGACCCCGGACCGCCGCAGGCCCGTCCCCTCGGCAGGGGCGGGCCTGCGGACGCATGCGGCGTGACGGAGTCGTTATCTTGCAATGTGAAGTCGAAATATTGCGCACTTCGGTCGCTGAACCTATGGTGTGGGCACCTCGCATCAGAAGGGTCAGACCATGCAGAGATCCACCGGACTCTCGCTCGTAACCGTGCTGGCGCTGGCGACCACGGCGGCTTGTGGCTCGGGCGAGCCGCCCGCCCCCGCGGCCGGCGGCGGCGCCAAGGCCGTCTCGATCACGGTGGCCTGCCAGCCGGCGAAGTCCGCGCCGAAGGAACGGCAGGCCTGGGACGACGACGTGGCGACGTTCATGAAGGACCACCCCGGCGTGACGGTCAAGAGCACGGACCAGCAGCCGTGCTTCGACCCCAAGACGTTCGGTCCCAAGCTGGCGGGCGGCCAGATGGAGACGGCCTTCGTGGTGCCCGTGACCAACTACAACGACGTGATCGGCAAGGGCCAGGCGCTGGACATCACGCCGTACACGAGCGCCATCAAGAACTGGAACGACCTGCGCGCCGACCACAAGGAACTGCTCACCAAGGACGGCAAGGTCTACGGCGTCCCCAACGTGCACTACAGCGTCGGCCTGGTCTACAACCGCGCCCTGTTCACCAAGGCCGGGCTCGACCCCAACAGCCCGCCGAAGACCTGGGCCGAAGTCCGCGAGGCGGCCAAGAAGATCGCCGGGCTCGGCGCGGGACACGTCGGCTTCGGCGAGTACTCCGGCGGCAACACCGGCGGCTGGCACTTCACCCAGGCCGTCTACGGCCGCGGCGGCAGCATCCTGACCCCCGACGACAAGAAGGCCGCGTTCAACTCGCCCGAAGGCAAGGCCGTGCTGCAGACCCTGCACGACATGCGCTGGGTGGACAACAGCATGGGCACCAAACTGCTGGTCGGCTGGGAGTCGCTCATGGTCGCCATGGGCAGCGGCAAGGTCGGCATGATGCTCGGCGCGCCCGACGTGGTCACCGACGTGGTGAACAAGTTCAAGGGCAACGTGGCCGACTACGGCATCACCGGCTTCCCCGAGGCCAAGGCGTCGCTCAGCGGCGGCGAAGCGTTCATGATCAACCCGAAGGCCACGCCTGAGGAGGCCAAGGCCGCGCTGGAGTGGATCGACTTCCGCTTCAACACCGTCGGCAAGGGCCGCTTCGACTTCGCCCGCGGCAAGAGCATCGGCAACCCCGTCGGCGTCCCGGACAACGCCGTCTTCGGCGACTCGCCGACCGGCCAGGCCATCCAGGCCGACCGGGTCAAGAACGCCTCGCTCCCGGTCGAGAACTACGCCTCCTACGTCGAGGCGGCCGGCACGATCCCGCCGAAGGCCGAGCCGGTGCACGCCCAGGAGCTGTACGCCATCCTCGACGTGCCGATGTCGGGCGTCCTGAGCCGTAAGGAAGCCGACATCGACCAGCTGCTCGCGGACGCCGAGACCAAGGCCAACTCGGTGCTGGCGGCCAAGGGCTGACCCGTATGCAGATCTTGAGGCGCAACCTGACGGCCTACGGGTTCCTGTGCGCGGCGCTGGCCTGCTTCACGGTGTTCGCCTGGTATCCGATGGTCAGGGAGTTCATCCTGAGCTTCCAGAAGACCGACCTGATCAACGAGCCGATCTGGGTGGGCCTGGACAACTTCAAGACGGCCTTCCTGGACCCGGCCTTCGGCGAAGCCTGGCTGAACACCCTGGAGTTCACGCTCCTCGCCCTGCTGTGCGGCTATGCCGTGCCGTTCGTCGTCGCGCTCGTGCTCAACGAGCTGCGCCACGCCCGGGCCTACCTGCGGTTCGTGGTCTACCTGCCGGTCATGCTGCCGCCGATCGTGGCGGTGCTGCTGTTCAGGTGGTTCTACGACCCGGGGCCCGGGCTATTCAACCAGATGCTCGACGTCCTCGGCCTGCCGCCGCTGGCCTGGCTGGACAGCTCGTCCACCGCCCTGATCTCCCTGGTCATCGTCTCGACCTGGATGAACATGGGCAGCGCGACGCTGATCTACCTGGCCGCGCTGCAGAACATCCCGCCCGAGCTGTACGAGGCGGCCGAGCTCGACGGCGCCGGCATCTGGAAGCGGATCAGGCACGTCACGATCCCGCAGACCCGGCTGATCCTGCTGCTCATGCTCATGCTGCAGATCGTGGCGACCATGCAGGTGTTCATCGAGCCGTACATGCTCACCGGCGGCGGGCCGGAGAACGCGACGGTCACGGTCGCGTACCTGATGTTCCAGAACGCGTTCACGCTGCAGGACTACGGCTCGGCCGGGGCGCTCGGCATGATGCTGATGATCGTGCTGCTCGTCTTCGCGGCCTTCCAGCTCCGGCTGACCAGGGAGGACAAGGCGTGATCTCCGTCGGGGCCCGGGCGACCACCGGGCACAAGCGGGGCAGGAAGAGGTCGCCGAAGCCCATCGAGGTGCAGTTCCGCACGATCGTCTCGCCTCATCAGCTCAACAGCAGGTGGGGCCGGCGGATCTACTGGCTCGTGCTGGCCGCGGTGCTGGTGACGTTCACGCTGGCCTTCGTCTTCCCGCTCTACTGGATGGTGACGGGCGCGCTGAAGACGCCGGAGGAGCTGGCGCAGATGCCGCCGACGCTCGTGCCGGCCGAGCCGAGCACGGACGCGTTCTTCGAGGCGTGGGACCTGTTCGACATCGGCACGCTGCTGGTGAACACCGCCTACTACTCGCTCGGCGGCTGGGTCGTCTGCATGGCCGTGGACGTCTCGGCGGCGTACGCGCTGTCGAAGCTGCGGCCGATGTTCGGCAACGTCATCCTCGCCATGATGCTGGCCACGCTGATGATCCCGGCGATGGTCGTGCTGATCCCGCTGTACGTCACGGTCGTCGACCTGGGCCTGCTGAACAACCCGTGGGCGCTGTGGCTGCCCGCGGCGGCCAACGGCTTCAACATCTTCCTGCTCAAGCGCTTCTTCGACTCGATCCCCAGGGAACTGATCGAGGCCGCGCAGATCGACGGGGCGGGGCCGGTGCGCATCCTGCGCTCGGTGGTCCTGCCCATCTCCAGGCCCATCCTGGGCGTGGTCTCGATCTTCACGATCGTCACCTCGTTCAAGGACTTCGTCTGGCCGCTGCTGGTCATGACCGACAGCGACAAGATGACGATCAGCGTGGGCCTGTCGCAGACGGCCGGCGCCGTCACCCAGAACCAGGTCATGGGCGGTCTGCTGATCACCAGCATTCCCATGATCGTTGTTTTCTTCATCTTCCAACGGCACATCATGGCGGGCCTGACCGCCGGAAGCATCAAGGGATGAGCGCATGTCGCAAACGTGGTGGCGGGGGGCCGCGATCTACCAGGTCTACCTGCGTAGCTTCGCCGACGGGAACGGCGACGGCGTGGGAGACCTCGCCGGCCTGCGCGCCCGCCTGCCGTATCTGAAGGAACTCGGGATCGACGCCATCTGGCTCAACCCGTGGTACCCGTCGCCGATGGCCGACGGCGGCTACGACGTGGCCGACTACCGGGACATCGAGCCCGTCTTCGGCACGCTCGGCGAGGCCGAGCGCTTCATCGAGGAGGCGCACGACCTCGACGTCAAGGTCATCATCGACGTGGTCCCGAACCACAGCTCCACCGAGAGCGCCTGGTTCAAGGAGGCCCTGGCGGACCCGGCCGCCCGCGACCGGTTCTGGTTCGCCGACGAGCCGATCAACGACTGGCAGTCGATCTTCGGCGGCCCGGCGTGGACGCAGCTCCCCGACGGCCAGTGGTATCTGCACCTGTTCGCTCCCGAGCAGCCGGACTTCAACTGGACGAACCCCGAGGTGCACCGGGAGTTCGAGGACGTGCTGCGCTTCTGGTTCGACCGCGGCGTGGACGGCGTCCGCATCGACTCGGCGGCGCTGCTGATCAAGTCCGACACCGCGTACGAAGACCTCGACGAGGTCCACGACGTCTACCGCCGGTGGCGCGAGGTGGCCGACGAGTATGGCGAGCGCGTCCTGATCGGGGAGGTATGGCTCCCCGATCAGGAGCGTTTCGCGCTCTACCTCCGCCCCGACGAGCTGCACACGGCCTTCAACTTCGACTTCCTGTCCTGCGCCTGGGACCCGGCCGACCTGCGCAGGTCGATCGAGCTGACGCTGGCCACGCACACCCCGGTCGGCGCCCCGCCGACGTGGGTGCTGTCCAACCACGACGTGACCAGGCCGGTCACCCGGTACGGCCGCGCCGACACCTCGTTCGCGCACGGCGGAGCCCTGCACGGCACCCCGTCGGACCCCGAACTGGGCTACCGCCGGGCCCGCGCCGCGGCGCTGCTGGCCATGGCCCTGCCCGGCTCGCTCTACGTCTACCAGGGCGAGGAGCTGGGCCTGCCGGAGGTGGAAGACCTGCCGGACGAGCTGCGTCAGGACCCGATGTACGCCCGCTCGGGCGGCACCAACCCGGGGCGCGACGGCTGTCGCATCCCGTTGCCGTGGTCAGGCGACGAGCCCCCGTTCGGGTTCGGCGACGGGACACCCTGGCTGCCGCAGCCGGAGAGCTGGCGCAAGCTGACGGCCGAGGCCCAGCGGACGGACCTCGACTCGATGCTCAACCTCTACCGCAGGGGCCTGGAGCTGCGGCGCAGGCTGCTCGGGGACGGGACGCTGACCTGGCTGCCGCTGGGGGAGGAGGTGCTGGCCTTCACCCGCGACTCGGGCCTGACCAGCGTCACGAACCTGGGCCAGGACCCGATCCCACTGCCCGCGGGCACGGTCGTGCTGGCCAGCGGCCCGATCGAGGACGGCCTGCTGCCCTCGGACACCACCGCCTGGCTGACCTGACCTGACTGACGGACCTGACGGCCCCCGGGCGGTCCTGCCGCCGCCCGGGGGCGCTCAGGGCCTTTCGCCGGTGGGCCCGGTCAGGCTTGGCTTCGCTCGGGGACGGCCCGGCTCGCGCCGTCCCCATTCCCGCGCGTCGTGCGGGACTCTCCCGTACGGGCTGACGGGCGCCTGCGGCGGATGGCGAGCAGTGCGGCCAGCGTCATGGCCACGCACACCCAGCCGAACCAGTCGCCGAAGCGCGCGTAGAACGTGGGTCCTGAGGGCCCGGCGGGCACGTCGGCGACGGCCGTGACGAACGGCTCGCGCGTCCCCTCCGTGTCGGCCGAGGCCAGCACCCGCCCCCACGGGTCGGAGATCATCGGTGTGCCCCACTGCGCCGCCCAGGCCAGCGAGAACCCACTCTCCACCCCGCGCAGCAGCCCCATCCGGCTGTGCTGCCAGCCGTTGCCGTACTCGTCGGCCGCGGGCACCGCCAGCAGCCGCGCCCCCGCCCGCCCGTAGCCCCGGCTGGGGTCGGGGAAGTTGAGGTCCATGCAGTTCGCCAGGCCGACCAGCCCGTCACTGGAGAACGCGAGCTCTGTGCCCTTTCTGAACGGAGCGCCCGGCGCGAAGTGCCACTTCGCGTAGTACACGTGCTTCGTCCCGTCGGCGGGGAGCAGCACCGAGTAGTTGTACTTGAGCCCGGGAGCCTTGTGCACGACTCCCACCACCACGTCGGTGCCGCGTGCCCGCCCGGCCTCCGCGAGCGGGCCGACCACGGTGGGCAGGCTGGTCTCGTCGGTGCCGAACGCCCCCTCGGGCAGCACCACCGTACGCACTCCGCCGGGCAGGGCCGCGATCTGCTCGACGTACGAACGCACCAGATCACGCCCGCCCGCGCTCGCGGCGTCCGGCGCCCACTGGTACCTGGTCGCGGCCAGCACCGCCACCCGCCGCGAGCCGTCGTCGCCGGCGCCGGCCAGTCGCCACGCTCCGAACCCCAGCGCGAGCCCGCAGACCAGCACGGCCGCCAGCCCGCCGCGCAGCCGGGCCCGCGCGTCCGCCCCCGGCGACAGCAGCGCCGCCACCGCGCACGGCACGAACAGCACCAGGAACTCCACGCCCCAGGCCCCCGTCACTGAGGCGAGCTGGACGACGACCGGCACCTCGGCCTGGTTGGTGGCCAGCGGCCAGATGATCCCCGACGGGTTGACCAGCGTGAACAGGTGCAGGGCGGCCACCCAGAGCGCCGGCGCGGCGAACGCCGCCGCCGTCGGACGCCCGCGCCGCACTAGCGCGCGGAAGAGCAGCACCGGCAGGCCGAACAGCAGCGAGCTGCCCACCACGATGAGCATCCCGATCGGCAGCGGCACCGACGGCGTCCGGAGAAAGAACTCGATCTGCCCGGCCAGCCCCAGCAGATAGGCCAGAAAGGTGACTCCGTAGGCCGTCCGGCCGCTCACCCTGGGCGCCAGCCAGAGGATCGGCAGAGGCGCGATCCACGTCAGCGCCGGGATCGGCGCGAAGCCGGTGCCGAGGAAGAACAGCCCGGCCGAGGCGGCGAGCGCCACGACCGAGTACGTCACCGCTAATTTCCCCCGAATCATGTATACACCGTAAACAGCGATTGTTTACGGTGTCAACGTAGGGGCCGCCTCCGCGCGGGCCCGGCCGTCGTATCCTCCAGGCGACGACGGTGAACGCCCCGAGGAGAGGGAACCAGAGTGACCCCACGGCTGCGCAGAACGCTCCCGCACGACCTGGACGCCGAGACGAGGACGCTCTACGACAAGATCACCTCGGGTCCGCGCGGCGGGTTCATGGTCGACGGGGAGGGCGGACTCACCGGGCCGTTCAACGCGATGTTGCTCAGCCCGCCCGTGGGCGATCCGCTGCAGGAGCTCGGGGCGGCGCTCCGCTACCGCTCGACGCTCACCGACCGGGCGCGGGAGCTGGCGATCCTGGTGGTGGCCGGGCACCAGGACAGCGCGTTCGAGCAGGCGGCCCACGAGCCCATCGCCCGCGGTCTGGGCTTCACCGAGGCGCAGTTGCGGGCGTTGCGCGCCGGCTCGCCGCCGGCGTTGTCCGATCCGGGGGAGGCGGCGGTGCTGCGGGTGGCCCGCGCGCTGGTGACGAAGGGGGATCTGGACGACGAGGAGTACGCGGTGCTGAGGGAACGGGAGCTGTTCGAGCTGACCACGCTGGTCGGCTACTACTCGACCCTGGCGCTCCAGCTCCGGGTCTTCCGCGTCTGACTCCTCAGCCGTCGGTCGGCGGCGGGGGTCAACTCCGGCTGCCAGCGGCGGGTCCGTCCCGTCAGCCGTTGGTCAGCGGGTGGCGCCGCTGGGGTCGCGGAGCCAGGCATCCAGGGCGGCTCGGGCGCCGGCGGCGTGCTCGGGGAAGCGCAGCGCCCTGACCAGCACCCACAGCGTGCCCTGCAGCCCGCGCGCCGCGACGAACGTGCGCAGCTCCGGGTCGTCGGGATCGGCCCCGTACGCCCGCACGGCTGCCCGCCCGTCGAGGCGGGTCGTCCGCGACAGGCAGGCCAGGTCCCATCCCACGGGCGCGGACATGCACTCCTCGAAGTCGTTCCACAGCAGCCCGGCCGGCGTGGCCAGCAGATTGCCCGGATGCGCGTCCCCGTGCACGACCTGCGCCGGCGGCGCCTGCTCGGCTCCGCTCGTCCGGACGTCCCCGCCCGCCTGCCCGCCCTGCCCGGTGCTGAGGCCGGCGCCGAGGCGTTCCGCCAGGGCGGCGTGGGCGGTGCGGAGGCGGTCCAGCGCCTCGGGGTCGATCTTGCCCGAGAGCAGCTCCAGCAGCCGTACCGGCTCCTGAAGCACCGGCCCGAGCAGCGGCAGCTCGCCGGGGAACGCGCGCAGGACCGCGTGCAGCTCGGCCAGCATCCGCCCGGCCGTGTCCGGTGTCGGCACGTGGCCTGGATCGTGCTCGGCGTAGGCCCAGAGGGACAGCGTCACCCCGTCCCGTACGTGCGGCCCAGGGGGCAGCAGGTCGCTCGGCGGCACCACCGGCGCCCCGGACGCGTGCAGGTAGGACGCGACGGCCAGCTCGCGTTCCAGCGCCTCGGCGGGCCGGGGACGGCCGAGCGCGGTGACGGTGGGGATCCGCGCCACGATCGGCGCGGGCCGCAGGTGGACGCGCAGGTTGAAGGAGTCGTTGAGCACGACCGGCTCCCGCACCCGCACGCCGTGCTCCTCCGCCAGAGCGACGGCAGCGGACACGGCGGTGGACACAGCGACGGGCCCGTCGGCGGGCCCGTCGGCGGATCCGGCGGCGGCGCGGGAGACCATGCTCAGGCGGACTCTCTGACCACGAGCTCCGTGGGCAGGATGATCGGATCGGTCGGCCCGCCCTCGAAGAGGTTGAGCAGCAGCCGCACCATGGCCGCCGCCTGCTCCGTGACCGGATGCCGCAGCGTCGTCAGCGGCGGCTCGGTGTATTTCGCCGCCTCGATGTCGTCGAAGCCCACCACGGCCACGTCGTCCGGCACCCGCCGGCCCGCCTGCCGCAGCGACTGCAGCGCCCCGACCGCCATCAGGTCGTTGGCCACGAAGACGGCGTCGAGCCCGGGATCGTCGCCGAGGAGCTGGCGCATGGCCACCGCCCCTGACTCGCGGGTGAAGTCGCCGACGGCCACGATCGAGCGGCGGTCGGAGTCGCGCAGCACGTTGCGGTAGCCGGACAGCCGGTCCTGGCCGGCGATCATGTCCTGCGGCCCGGCGATCGTGGCGATCCTGCGCCGCCCGCCCTCGACCAGGTGCCGCACCCCGGCCTCGGCCCCGCCCACGTTGTCGTTGTCGACGAAGGGGATGTCGACGGGGACGGCGGGCCGCCCGTACGAGACGACGGGGACGCGCAGCCGGGACAGCGCGGACGGCAGCGGGTCGGCGCCGTGCATGGACAGCAGCATCACGCCGTCGACGTGACCGCCGGAGATGTAACGCTCCACCCTGGCGTGACTCTTGGGTGAGGACGCCAGCATCAGCACGACCTGCTTGTTGATCGCCTCCAACTCCATCGAGGCGGACCTGATGGCGGTGGAGAACAGCGGGTCCTCGGAGAAGACGCGGGTGCCCGGCTCGCTGACCACCAGGGCGACCGAGTCGGTGCGCTGGGTGACCAGGCTGCGGGCCGCCGAGTTGGGCACGTAGCCCAGCTCGTCGATCGCGCGCTGCACCGCGTCGCGGATGTGGGGGGCCACCGTCGTCTGCCCGTTGACCACCCGGGACGCGGTGGCACGCGAGACACCCGCCCGGGCGGCGACCGCCTCCAGGGTCGGGCGTCTCATGACTGTCTCAGAAGGGAGAGCACGGGCAAAAATCTACAGCCCGTTGCGGCCGATGACGTCCCGGTACCACAGCGCACTGTCCTTGGGCGTCCGGGTCTGCGTGGCGTAGTCGACGTGCACGATGCCGAACCGGCGCCGGTAGCCCTCGGCCCACTCGAAGTTGTCGAGCAGCGACCACACCAGGTATCCGCGCAGGTCGGCGCCCGCCTCGATGGCCTTGTGCACCTCACGCAGGTGCCCGTCGAGGTAGGCCACCCGATCGTCGTCGTGCACGCGCCCGTCCTCCACGACGTCGTCGAAGGCCGCGCCGTTCTCGGTCACCATGAGTCCGACCTGCGGATAGTCCTTGGAGAGCCGGATGAGTAGCCGGGACAGGCCGTCGGGGACGATCGGCCAGCCCATCGCGGTCGTGGGCGCGTCCGCGGCGGCGAACTTGACGTCCTCCGAGCCCGGCCACGCGGCGTCGGCGGGCAGCCCTGGGCCCGACTCGACCACGCACGGGTTGTAGTAGTTGATGCCGATCAGGTCGATGGGCGCGTTGATCAGCTCCAGGTCGCCGTCCTTGACGTGGCCGGTCCCGCCGTTGCGCTCGGCGGCCGCCAGCACCTCCTCCGGGTACGTGCCGCGCAGGGCCGGGTCGAGGAACTGCCGGGTGAGCAGCGCGTGGATGCGGTCGGTGGCGGCCGCGTCGGCCTCCGAGGCCACCGCCGAGGGGTCGTTGACCTGGGCCGGGGTGAGCACGGGCGCGGAGTTGACCACCAGCATGATGCTGCGCGCCCCCGCCTCGCGCAGCCGCCGCGCCGCCAGGCCGTGGCCGAGCAGCAGGTGGTGCGCCGAGCGCAGGGCGTCGGCCGGGTCGCGGCGGCCCGGCGCGTGCACGCCGTTGCCGTAGCCGAGGAAGGCGGCCACCCACGGCTCGTTCAGCGTCGCCCAGTCGGTGACCCGGTCGCCGAGCTTGTCATAGACGGCCTGGGTGTAGTCGGCGAAGCGGTAGGCGGTGTCGCGGTCGGTCCAGCCGCCACGGTCCTCCAGCGCCTGGGGCAGATCCCAGTGATAAAGGGTGACATATGGCGAAATGTTGGCGGCCAGGAGTTCGTCCACGAGCCGGTCGTAGAACGCCAGGCCGCGCGGGTTGATCGGGCCTTCGCCGTCCGGCTGGATGCGCGGCCACGCCACGGAGAACCGGTAGGCCCCCAGCCGCAGCTCACGCATCAGCCCGACATCGTCCCGATAGCGGTGATAGTGGTCGCAGGCCACGGCGCCGGTGTCGCCGTCGGCCACGTTCCCGGGGGTGTGGGAGAAGGTGTCCCAGATCGACTGGCCCCGCCCGTCCTCCTTGACCGCCCCCTCGATCTGATAGGAGGCCGTGGCGGCTCCCCAGACGAAGTCCTCGGGAAAGATCATCCCTTAACAGCTCCTTGCATGATTCCACCGATGATTTGCTTGCCGAACAGGGCGAACACGGCCACGAGCGGCAGGGTCCCGATCGCGGTGCCCGCGAGGCCGAGCACGTAGTCGTTGACGTACCCACTGGCCAAGGTCGACAGCGCCACCTGGACGGTCGGATTGTCCGGGCTCAGCACGACCAGCGGCCAGAAGTAGTCGTTCCAGGCCGACATGAACGTCAGCATGCCCAGCACCGCCGCCGCCGGCCGCGCGGACGGCAGCACCACGTGCCAGAACAGCCCCCAGGTGCTGCACCCGTCCACCCGGCCCGCCTCCAGCAGCTCGTTGGGCAGGGCGCGGGAGAGGTACTGGGTCATGAAGAACACGCCGAACGCGTTGACCAGCGCGGGCACGATCAGCGCGTAGTTGGTGCCGGTCCACTCCAGCTTCACCATGAGCATGTAGAGCGGGATGATGCCGAGCTGCGCCGGGACCATCATGGTCGCGACGGTGATCACGAGCATGACGTTCCTGCCCCTGAACCTCAGCTTGGCGAAGGCGAACCCGGCCAGCGTCGAGAAGAACATCACCGCGATCGAGATCGACCCTGCCACGATGACCGAGTTGACCAGCGCGAGCCCGAAGGGCACGGTGTCGAAGACCCGGGCCACGTTGGCGAAGAAGTTCCCGCCGGGCAGCAGCGGCGGCGGCACCTCGGCCAGCGCGGAGTTGTGCCTGGAGGCCACCACGACGCTGTAGTAGAGCGGGAAGGCCGAGAAGAAGGCCACCGCGGTCAACGTCAGATAACGCAGCTTCACAGCACACCGCCCTTCACCTTGCGGGTGATGAGGAAGTTGATCCCGGCGACGATCACCACGGCCAGGAACATCAGCCACGACGCCGCGGAGGCGTAACCGAAGTCGAACGTCGAGTTCGCGAAGGCCTGCTCGTAGACGTACAGCGCCAGGGTCTGGAACTGACGGTCGGGGCCGCCCGTGGCGATGCCGCCACCGCCGCCGCTGCTCTGCCCGAACAGCAGGGGCTCGGCGATGATCTGCATGGCGCCGATCGTGGAGACGATGACCACGAAGATGATCGTCGGCCGGATCATCGGGATCGTGATCCGGCGCAGCTGGGTGAAGTTGCTCGCGCCGTCGAGGGTGGCCGCCTCGTACAGCTCACGCGGTACGGCCTGCATGGCCGCCAGGAAGATCAGCGCGTTGTACCCGGTCCAGCGCCACATGATCATCACCGACAGCGCGATGTGCGAGGTGGCCGTGCCCGCCGCCCAGTCGATGTTCCCGGCCCCGAACCAGGACAGGATCCAGTTGATCATGCCGAAGTCGCGGCCGAAGAGCTGACTGAAGATCACCACCACCGCCACCACGCTCGTGACGTTGGGCAGCAGCAGCGCGACCCGGAACAGCGTCTGGAAGCGCAGCCGCCGGTTCAGCAGGTGCGCCAGCCAGATCGACAGCGCGAGCTGCGGCACGGTCGACAGCACGCCGATGGACAGGGTGTTGAAGGTGGCGTTCCAGAAGTAGTCGTCGGCGAGCAGCGTCGTGTAGTTGGCCGCTCCGACGAACTCCTGCGTCTCCGACAGCAGGGTCCACTCGTGCAGGCTCACCCAGGCCGTGTAGATCAGCGGGAACAGGCCGAAGGCGCAGAACAGCAGGAAGAACGGGGCCACGTAGGCGTACGGCGACACCCTCACGTCGAGGGTGTGCCGCACGCCGCGCCTACGCCGTCGCGACACCGCGAGGGGAAGGGTGCTCATTTGATCTTCTTGACGTCCTCGAGCACCTGCGCCCACGCCTCGTCCGGCGTCTGCTTGCCCTGCTCGACCCGGCCGAGGCCGTTACCGATGACCGTGCGGACGTCGGCCTCCTTCGGGCCGAGGTGCTGCGGCTTGAGCGCCTTGGCGGCCTCGGAGTAGATCTTGCCGATGGGGGCGTCGCCGAAGAACGGCTTGGTGAAGTTCTGGATGGACGGGTCGTCGTAGAGGGACGGGATCGACGGGAAGGTGCCCTCCTCCTTGAACACCTTGGCCTGGTTGTCCTTGGAGGTGAGGAAGTCGATCAGTTCGGCCGCCTCCTTCGGGTGCTTGCTCTGCTTGGGCACCATCAGGTGCGAGCCGCCGCTGTTGCCCGAACCGCCGGGCACGGCCGCGATGTCCCACTTGCCGGAGGCGTCCTTGGCCTGCTCCTGGATGAAGCCGGTCATCCAGGCCGGGCAGATGATCGTGGCGAACGAGCCCTTGGCGAAGCCGGTGTTCCACGGGGGCGAGAAGGCCGCCAGCTTGGCGGTCAGGCCCTCCTGGGTGAGCCGGTTCGACAGGTCCCAGGCCTTCTTCACCTCGGGGTTGCTCTCCACGATGATGTTGTCCTGGGCGTCGTACAGGCCGACGGGCGCCTGGTTGACCATGGCGCGGAAGATCTCACCGGGAGAGTCCACGAACTTGGCGCCGGCCACGTTCGCCCCGGCGAACTTCTTGCCGGTCTCGATGTACTGATCCCACGTCGGCCAGAGCGCCGCGACCTCCGTGCGGTCGTCCGGCAGCCCGGCCTTCTTGAACAGGTCCTTGCGGTAGCACATGGCCAGGCCGCCCACGTCGGTGCCGAGGCCGAGGACCTGCGTGCCGTCCTTGCTCAGGCCCTGCTGCCACTTCCAGTCGAGGTAGTCGGCCTGCCGCTTGTCCAGCCCGAACTGCTTGAGGTCGGTGAACTTGCCCGGCTGGGCGGTGAACGTGCTGATGTAGCCGACCTCGACCGCCGCGACGTCCCCCGCGCCGGCGTTCGTGGCCAGCCGCTTGACCAGGTTGCTGTGGTGGTCGTTGAACTGCGTGACGTTCTCGACGATCTCGACGTTCGGGTGCGTCTTCTTGTACTCCTCGTAGAGCGGCTTGAAGCCGAAGTCGCCGAACAGGTCGACGGTCAGTTTGATCTTCTCTCCTGGCTTGGCGCTCGACTCCGCCGCGGTGTTGCCACCGCCGCCGCCACCGCACGCGGTCGCCAGGGCGAGGACGGACGCGGTGAGCACGGGCAGGCCGAGCCGCCGGATGCGAGGGGTCATGGAAACCCTCCATGGTTGGAGCTGGGGGACGAGTGAGAGAGCGCTCTCTCAAGAGATTGTTGGAGCTCACACGCTGCTGTCAACGGGTGTTAAATAACGATCCGAATTCTGCGAGAGAGCGCGTTCACTGATTCCCCAGCGTGCCGGGGGCCATGGGGGAAGGGCGGGAAAGAGCCGTCGCGGCCGGTCAGGCGGCGAGGGAGGTCGCGGCCGGTCAGCCGGTGAGCGCGCGTCCCGCCATGCGGGCGTACATGCGGCCGGGGCTCGGGGCCTGTGTCAGGAAGCCGGGCAACATGGGCAGATCCACCGCGAAGGGGTCGAGGCGCTCGTACAGCTCGTTCGCGTCGGCGGGACGGTCGTCCGGCTGCTTGGCCAGCAACTGCGCCAGCAGCGCGCCCAGCGGCCCCGGCAGCCCTGGTATGGTCGGCGGGCGCTCCTTGACCTGCTGCTCGAAGACCACGTAGTCGGTGGGCCCGGTGAAGAGCTGGCGGCCGGTCAGCATCTCGTGCAGGACGCAGCCGAGCGAGTAGAGATCGCTGCGCGGCTCGGCCACGCCGTGCTGGATCTGCTCGGGCGCCATGTACGCCGGCGTGCCCAGGATCTGCCCGATCCTGGTGAACGTGGTGACGTCGGCGTCCCGCAGCATGGCCAGGCCGAAGTCCAGCACCTTCACGCTGCCGTCCGGGCAGAGCATGAGGTTGGTCGGCTTGAGGTCGCGATGGCAGATCGCCAGCGCGTGGGCGGCCGACAGCACCGCGCACGCCTGGGCCGCGATGGCCGCCGCCCACGGCACGGGCAGCGGCCCGTGCTCGTGCACCACGTCGGCCACCGTGACGCCCTCGATGAACTGCATCACCTGGTAGAGCCGCTGCTCGTGGGTGCCGAAGTCGTAGAGCACGGGCGCGCCCGGATGCTCAAGCCTGGCCAGGATGCGCGCCTCGCGGATGAACCTGCGCTCCAGCTCGTGATCGGGCCCGCTGGGCAGCCGCAGCAGCTTCACCGCGACCCGCCGGTCGAGGTGGCGGTCGTGACCCGCGTAGACCGCGCCCATGCCGCCCTGCCCAAGAGGAAGGTCGTCGAGCACATAGCGGTCGCCGATGACCATTACCGTCCCTCCCGCATCCTTCCGGGAAAAACTACACTGTCGGACGGCTGAGCCCGCCTCATAAAGCGAGACGATTCCGGTGCTGGGCGACGACGTGCGGCGAACAGGGCGGCGATCATTGCGCCGATCACTGGGCCAATCACTGCGCCGATCACTGGGCCCCGTGGGCGGGGGGATGGAGGTGGCCGTCGGCCAGGCCGTCGAGACCGAGTCTGATGAGCGTCTGACCCAGCGTCGAGGTCTCGCGGATGGCGTCGTCGAGCACCGCCAGTTGCCTGAACGCCTCGCCGTACGCCTTCTGCTCCTTCAGCGACAGCCGGGGCAGCCGGGTGCGGCGCACGTCGAACCGGCTGGAACCGGTCGTCACCCGCCCGCCGGCCGCGCGCAGGAAGCCGGCCAGGAAGTCGGGGTCGAGCCGACGGCCGTCGACCCGGTAGAGGGTCAGGTGGGGGCCGAGCACCGCCCCTGCGCCGTCCTCCATCACGCGTACGGCGGAGTAGGAGGCCACCACGTCGCCGGGCCTGATCGCGACCAGCCCCTGCTGCACGGTGGTCGAGCCGGACGGCGCGCCGCCGGTGAAGACGTCGTCGGCGGTCAGCACCGGCACGTCGCCCCCGTCGGCGGCCATCTTGGGCGGGGCCTGCGACGTGCTCACCAGGCCTTCCTTGATCAGGTCGCCCAGCGTGGTGGCGGGCTGGTCGAGCGGCTGCTCCAGCACCTTGAGGTCCGGCGGCACGGCGGTGGCGGCGAGGAAGCGGTCGCGTGCCTCGGCGAAGGCCCGCCCGAGGTCGTCGCGCCGCTGGTGCCTGGCCGGGGTCATGTCGACCTCGTCGGCCAGCAGGTCGATGATGCGCACGGTCTGATCGGACCGTTCCTCCAGATACGCCTGCCAGGCCGGCTCCACCACCGACATGTCGGCCGTGGCGTCGAGGATCAGCACCTCGGACGGTGGCCGGTCACCCGCCGCCGGGCGGCGCAGCAGCCACAGGTCGGAGCCGGGCAGCGCCACGACCGCGCGCAGCGCGCCCGCGCGCAGCAGGTTGGCCCGGATGCGGCGGCCCGCCTTGCGGCTGGCGGCGGCCGGGGGCATCAGGATGGCGACCAGGCCGCGCGGCTTGACATGGGTGAGGCAGTGCTGCACCCAGGCCAGCTCGGGCTCGCCACGGGGCGGCAGGCCGTACTCCCAGCGCGGATCGCCGGTCAGCTCCTCGTAGCCCCAGGCCCGCTCGTTGAACGGCGGATCGCACACGACCGCGTCGGCGCGCTCGCCGGCGAACCCGTCGTGACGCATGGCGTCGCCGGCCACGACCCTGGCCGCCAGGCCGCGCAGCCGCAGCCTGGCGGCGGCGATGGCGGCCGAGGTCTCGCTGAGCTCCTGGCCGAGCACCCGTGCCGCACCGGCGGGGGAGAGCAGCAGCGTGCCGACGCCGCAGGCCGGGTCGAACAGGGTCGCGCCGTCGGCGCTCACGAGCCGGACCATCAGCGCGGCGACGTCCTCGCGGGTGATCGACAACTGCCGCGAGTGGGCTTCGAGATAACGCTCACACAGGAACTCGTACGCGGCCCGCGCGCCGTGCTGCTCGCCCAGTTCGAGAACGAGCTCCGCCAGCTCGGGCTCCAACTCGCCGGCCACGCGGGGATCGCGGGCGCCCGGCAGATCATCACGGGATCCCGCGCCGTCACTCGCGGCGGCGGAGGCCCTGGTGAGCAGGGCTCCGGCCTGGGCCACCAGCTCGCCGAGCCGCAAATCGCCCGCGGCTTTCAGGCGTTGCCACACCCGATCTCCCAGGGAGACCTGGTAGGACTTCCCATAGCGCCGCAGCCACGACTCGACCTGCCGCAGGGAGAACAGCGGCTGATTGGCGGTGCCGCCGATGGGCTGGGGGAAGTCGTCGTGGCGACGGCGCCAGTTGCTCACCGCGGCACGCCCGACACCGGCGAGCCGGGCGATGTCCCCGGCATTGACGGTCGGGTCGTGGCTCATGGAGCCCACAGTAGTTCACAAGAGTCTTCAGCGCATCTGCTTGTGAAGTCTTTCAACCAATGATTTACTGCTGGGTATGAAGCACAACATCCGCTATGCCGCCGGATCAGACGTGGGCCGCCGCAGGGAGCAGAACGAGGATTCTGGCTATGCGAGCGGCCGGTTGCTCGTGGTGGCTGACGGGATGGGTGGACACGCGGCCGGCGAGCTGGCGAGCTCGGCGGCGATCGCCGTCATGCGCGAGCTGGATGCCACGCTTCCCGAGACGGGCTCCGACCTGGAGGCGGCCCTGGAGGGCGCCGTGCACGAGGCGGCGCGCAGGCTGGTCGAGCTGGCCGACATCGACCCCGCCCGCAGGGGGATGGGGACCACGGTGACCGCCATGCTGTGGGACGGCTACCGGTTCGCCCTGGCTCATCTCGGTGACTCCCGCGGATACTTGCTTCGCGATGGTGCTCTCTACCAGATGACCAAGGATCACACACTTGTGCAGTCGATGGTGGACGAAGGACGGATAACGGAGGATCAGGCCGCCGTGCACCCCCGTCGTTCCATGGTGCTGCGCGTGCTGGGCAGCGAGGGCCGGGCGGAGCCGGACATGGCGCTGCGCGAAGCCGAGCCTGATGATCGCTACCTCCTCTGCTCCGACGGGCTCACGACCGTGCTCGGGCCCGAGGTCCTGCACGAGGTGCTGACCACGGTGGCAGACCCGGCCGCGGCCGTCCAGCGTCTGATCGATCTGGCCAACGAGGGCGGCTCGCCGGACAACGTGACCGTGGTCGTGGCCGACGTGGTCGCGCCGGGCGCGGGAGACGCGGGCATCTTCCGCGTGGGCGCCGGCGCCTGACCATCGTAGTAGCGCGTCACACCAGCCTCAGCAGTCACATTGCCGAAATTTCGGCTCATAGCAAGACACTTTCCGAATGACACGCGCACTTTCGCGATGGCGCTATTACAGTCCATCGTGATTTGTCGGTTTTCTGGGAGGAGTCGCCCTGGACCCGATCGCGGACGAGCTGCTGAAGACGGTGCGGCAGGAACTCGGTTACAAGGAGAAGAGCAGCCAGTTCACCAAGTTCGGCCAGTGGTACGCGGATCGCGTCCAAGACCCCCAATATCGCGACGCGCCCTGGTGCGACATGTTCCTCGCCTGGGCCGCGAACAAGTCCGGCCTCACCGACTACGTCGGCGAGTTCGCCTGGACGCCCTCCCACGCGGCCTGGTTCATCCAGCGGGGCGCCTGGTCGCAGAAGCCCGAGCCCGGAGCGCTGGTCTTCTTCGACTGGCGCGGCGGCAAGAGCTACAAGGGCATCGACCACGTCGGCGTGGTCGAGCGCGTCAGCGGCAAGAAGATCCACACCATCGAGGCGAACGTCGACCGCGTCTGGCTCAAGCGCAAGACCAGGGAGACGGACAAGGTCGTCGGGTACGGCCTGCCGCGCGTGGTCAAGGCCAACGCCGACAAGCTGGACGAGATCCGCTCGACCGAGCGCCCGTTCGCGTCGCCGCCGCCCGTGCGGGTCGGGCAGGGCTCGCCGCTGGACGTCTTAGGCACGCCGCCCGCGCTGCTCGCCGCCATGGTGATCATGACCATCGTGCTATCGCTCCGCGTCTCGGGCCGCCGCCGTGGCACCCACCGCCGCCTCGCCTGGGCCTGGCCCCTGCGCCGCCTCAACCCGCCCGCGCAGCCGCCGTCCGGCCCGAAGGTCCCGTCCCCCAGAAACCCGCTGACCCCGCCCGCCGCCGACGGCGCGAAAGCGCCGCGCGAGAAGCCGCCGGCCCGCCAGAAGGCACCGCCCCGCGAGAAGACTCCGGTCCGCGAGAAGGCCCCGGTTCCGAAGAAGACCCCGGCCCCCGAGAAGGCTTCCGAGAAGGCTCCCGAGAAGCCCGCCCGTCCGGTCAGGAGCCGGGTGCCAGCCGGTTCGGGCGGTTCCGCCGCGAAACACCCCACCGCGTCGAGACGCAGACCGTACGAACGGGACTAACCCCGGCAAACAGCGCTAAGCGGTCAGGTCGATGACGGTCTTGACATTGTCGTGGCCGGCGGGCTCGAACGCCTCCAGGGCACGCGTCAGCGGCACCCGCCGCGTGATCAGCCGCTCCAGCCAGGCCAGGTCCGCCTTGGCCAGCGCCGCCGCCGCGTCGCGGTAGTGCCGCAGGTTCCCGTTCACCGTTCCGAAGACCACGTCGTTCTCCAGCACGATGTCCCGGTTGATCACACCGGCGTCCACCCGGTGCGACCGCCCGCCGGACGCGAGCCCGCACAGGCAGACGATGCCCGCGGCGGCGGTGGTGGTCATGGCGTCGATGACGAGCGGCCCCGCTCCCGTGCACTCGATGATGAGGTCCGGCTTGGCCTCGGCGAACTCCGCCAGCGACGAGCCGGAGTGGTACGTCGCGCCGATCCCCTCCACCAGGCTCGACTTGAGCCCGGGGCCGGACCGGTCGAGGACATGCACCTCCAGCCCCCGCTGCCGTCCGAGCAGCGCCGCCAGCAGCCCGATCGGCCCGGCGCCGGTGACCAGCAGCGTGCGCGGCTCGAACCAGGACCGCGCGCCGATCCGCTCGATCTGCTCCCACGCCTTGGCGACCACCGACGCGGGCTCGACCAGCGCGCCGACGCTCTCCAGCGAGCGCTCCACCTTCACGGCGTAGCCGGCCTCGACGGTCCAGCGCTCACTGGCGAACCCGTCGAGCTCCTTGATGCCGCGCTCGGTGTAGCCGCCGTTGCGGCACATGTCGAACTCGCCCCGCGCGCAGGCTCCGCACGGCACGGGGTCGGGGCGGCGCACGACGCCGGCGACGAGCTCTCCCGGCGAGAACGCGGACCCGTCGGGGGCTTCGAGCACCCGCCCGAGCGACTCGTGGCCGATGACCATGCGCTCCTCGCCCGGTGGCGGCCAGCCGTAGCCGGCGCCGATCAGCTCCCTGTCGGTCCCGCAGATGCCGACGGTCAGGCCCTCGACGAGCAGCTCGCCCTGACCCCGCCGCGGGTCGGGCACCTCCCGCACGTCGAGCGTGCCCTCACTCCCCGGTTCGAACGTCAGCGCGCGCATCCCCGCCACCTCCTCGGAAGGGCCCTACCCACGCTGCCCCCGTCCACCTCGCTCTTGGGAAATAGTAGGACGTCCTAGTATCTTCGTAAGTGAAGCCTCCACGAAGGAGTGATCAGGCGTGCACGTCCCGCGACACCCCGTCCGTTTCGTGACCGCCGCGGCCCTGTTCGACGGGCATGACGCGGCGATCAACATCATGCGGCGCATCCTCCAGTCCCAGGGTGCCGAGGTGATCCACCTCGGGCACAACCGGTCGGTCGACGAGATCGTCACCGCCGCGATCCAGGAGGACGTCCAGGGGGTGGCGATCAGCTCCTACCAGGGCGGGCACGTGGAGTTCTTCACCTACCTGGTGGACCTGCTGCGCGAGCGCGGCGCCGGCCACGTGAAGGTGTACGGCGGCGGCGGGGGCGTGATCGTCCCCGAGGAGATCGAACTGCTGCACTCACGCGGCGTCGCCCGGATCTTCTCGCCCGAGGACGGCCAGCGCTACGGCCTGCCCGGCATGATCAACAAGCTGATCGAGGAGTGCGACGTCGAGCTGGGTGACCCGCCCTCGGTGGAGGCCGTGGTCTCGGGCGACCAGGCGGCGCTGGCCCGCGCGATCACCCTGATCGAGAGCGGCCGGGCCCCCGCCGAGCTGGTGGCGGGCCTGGCCACGGAGCGGCGCGCGCCCGTCCTCGGCATCACCGGCACCGGCGGCTCGGGCAAGTCCTCGCTCACCGACGAGCTGGTCCGCAGGTTCCGTGTGGACAACGACGACAAACTGCGCATCGCGATCATCGCCATCGACCCGACCCGCAGGCGCGGCGGCGGCGCTCTGCTGGGCGATCGCATCCGCATGAACAGCCTGGGGCCCCAGACCTACTTCCGCTCCCTGGCGACCAGGGGAGCGGCCAACGAGGTGCCCGCCTGCCTCGACGACGTGATCAACGCCTGCCGCGCGGCCGGCTACGACCTGGTGATCGTGGAGACGCCCGGCATCGGCCAGGGCGATGCGGGCATCGTGCCGCACGTGGACGTGCCCATCTACGTGATGACGCCCGAGTTCGGGGCGGCCTCGCAGCTGGAGAAGATCGACATGCTCGACTTCGCCGAGGCCGTGGTGATCAACAAGTACGAGCGGCGCGGCGCCGAGGACGCCCTGCGCGACGTGCGCCGCCAGCTCGTACGCAACCGCGAGGCGTTCGGCGTCTCACCCGAGGACATGCCGGTCTTCGGCACCATCGCCGCCCGCTTCAACGACGCCGGAGTCACCGCCCTCTACCACCACCTCAAGCCCCTCCTCCCGACCGGCGCGAGCCCCGGCCTGCTGGCGCCGGTCCAGGGCCGCACCTCGCAGGCGTCGGCCGCCATCGTCCCGCCCGCCAGGGTGCGCTACCTGGCCGACATCGCCGAGACCGTGCGCGGCTACCACGCCGAGACGCTGGCCCAGGCCGAGGTGGCCCGCCGCCGCCAGCAGCTGGCCGCCGTACGCGACCTGCTCAGCGAGGCGGGTGCGCGGGAGATCGGCCGCGTCGAGGGGGAGCTGGCCGAGGAGAGCCGCGCGCTGCTCGACGGCTGGCCCGCCGTCAAGGAGCGCTACAGCGCCGACGAGCTGGTGGTGAAGGTACGCGACCGCGAGCTGCACACCCCGCTCTGGCGCGAGACGCTGTCCGGCAACCGCATCCCCAGGGTGGCCCTGCCCCGCTACACCGACCACGGCGACCTGCTGCGCTTCCTGCGCTCGGAGAACCTGCCGGGGATGTTCCCGTTCACCGCCGGGGTGTTCCCGTTCAAGCGCGACGACGAGGATCCGACCAGGATGTTCGCCGGCGAGGGCGACCCGTTCCGCACCAACAGGCGCTTCAAGCTGCTGTCCGAGGGACAGCCCGCGACCCGGCTGTCCACCGCGTTCGACTCGGTCACGCTGTACGGCCACGACCCCGACCTGCGCCCCGACATCTACGGCAAGGTCGGCACTTCGGGCGTCTCGATCGCCACGCTCGACGACATGAAGGTGCTCTACGACGGGTTCGACCTGGCCGCGCCGAACACGTCGGTGTCGATGACGATCAACGGCCCGGCGCCCACGATCCTGGCCTTCTACCTCAACGCCGCCGTCGACCAGGCCATCGACCGCTTCCGCGCCGAGCAGGGCCGCGACCCCGACGAGGCCGAGGCCCGCGAGCTGCGCGCCCGCACGCTGGCCACGGTCAGGGGCACGGTGCAGGCCGACATCCTCAAGGAGGACCAGGGGCAGAACACCTGCATCTTCTCCACGGAGTTCAGCCTGCGGATGATGGCCGACATCCAGGAGTGGTTCATCGCCAACGGGGTCAGGAACTTCTACTCGGTCTCGATCTCCGGCTACCACATCGCCGAGGCCGGGGCCAATCCGATCAGCCAGCTCGCGTTCACGCTGGCCAACGGGTTCACGTACGTGGAGGCGTACCTGGCCAGGGGCATGAGGATCGACGACTTCGCGCCGAACCTGTCGTTCTTCTTCTCCAACGGCATGGACCCCGAGTACAGCGTGCTCGGGCGGGTGGCCCGCCGGATCTGGGCGGTGGCCATGCGCGAGCGCTACGGCGCCGGCGAGCGCTCGCAGAAGCTGAAGTACCACGTCCAGACCTCGGGCCGGTCCCTGCACGCCCAGGAGATGAACTTCAACGACATCCGCACCACCCTCCAGGCCCTGATCGCCGTCTACGACAACTGCAACAGCCTGCACACCAACGCCTTTGACGAGGCCGTCACCACCCCCTCGGCCGACTCGGTGCGCCGCGCGATGGCCATCCAGCTCATCATCAACCGCGAGTGGGGCCTGGCCAGGAACGAGAACCCGCTGCAGGGCTCGTTCATCATCGAGGAGCTCACCGACCTGGTGGAGGAGGCGGTGCTGAGCGAGTTCGAACGGCTGTCGGACCGCGGCGGCGTCCTCGGCGCGATGGAGACGGGCTACCAGCGCGGCAAGATCCAGGACGAGTCCATGCTGTACGAGATGCGCAAGCACGACGGCTCCCTGCCGATCGTCGGCGTCAACACCTTCCGCAACCCGCGCGGCGAGGACGAGGCCGAGCCGCACCAGGTGGAGCTGGCCAGGGGCACCGAGGAGGAGAAGCGCTCACAGCTCGACCGGCTGCACGCCTTCCACGAGCGCAACCGCTCCGAGGCGCCCGCGCAGCTGGCCCGGCTGCGGGAGGTGGCGATGTCGGAGGGGAACGCGTTCGAGGTGCTGATGGAGGCGGCCAGGGTCTGCTCGCTCGGCCAGATCACCGACGCCCTCTTCGAGGCGGGCGGCCAGTACCGCCGCAACGTCTGACCGAGCTGCATGCCGGGACGGGGCCGGACATGGGACGCCGATAGGATCACGGTTCTGGGGAATATCCGTATTCTGGAGGATTTCATGTCCGACGTCACGCTCAGAGGTAACCCGATCACGGTCGGCGGCACCTTCCCGAAGCCCGGCGACAGCGCGCCGGCCTTCCGGCTCGTGGGCTCCGACCTGGCCGATCGTTCGCTCGACGACTTCGGTCAGAAGACCAAGGTCCTCAACATCTTCCCGAGCGTCGACACCGGCGTCTGCGCCGCCTCGGTGCGCCGCTTCAACCAGGTGGCCGGTGAGCACCCCGACGTGGCCGTGCTCTGCGTCTCGGCCGACCTGCCCTTCGCCCAGGGCCGTTTCTGCGGCGCCGAGGGCGTGGAGAACGTGACCATGCTCTCGCTCATGCGGGGCCGCGAGTTTCTCACCGACTACGGCGTGGCGCAGGAGTCTGGCCCGATGGTCGGGCTGGCCGCCCGCGCGGTGGTCGTACTCGACGGCGACAACAAGGTGATCTACTCGGAGCTGGTGCCCGAGATCTCCCAGGAGCCCGACTACGAGAGCGCGCTGTCCGCCCTCAAGTGAGCCGCCGCTGAGCGAGCCGCCCGCGTACGTCGCGGGCGGCGCCTCAGCGCTTGACGCCCACGCCGCACAGAGCCAGCGACGACTGCGGACCGGCGGCGGCGAAGTCGATCATGTCCGACAGATCCGGCCGCCACTGCGGCAACCACACCAGACCCGGATCCACCAGCTCGAACCCCTCGAACAGCGCGCCGATCTCGTCGCGGTCGCGCGGGGTGAGCGGCAGGCCGGCGCTCCGGTAGACCTCGGTGCACCGCTCGACCGCGGCCGGCCGGGCCTCGCTGGTGCCGTGGGACATGACCAGGAAGCTGCCCGGCGCCACGGCCTCGCGCAGCGCCGCGACGACCTCGCCGGGCCGGTCGGAGTCGGCGAGGTGATGCATGACCGCCACCAGCAGCACCCCGAGCGGACGGCCGAAGTCGATCGCCTCCAGCACGCCGGGCTCGCGCAGGATCGCCCCGGGCTCGCGCAGGTCGCCATGGACGACGGTGGTGCCGCCCTGGCCCTCCAGCAGCGCGCGGGCGTGCACCAGCACCACCGGGTCGTGGTCGACGTAGACCACCCTCGCGCCCGGATCGACCTCCTGGGCGACCTCGTGCACGTTGCCCGGCGCCGGCAGGCCGGTGCCGAGATCGAGGAACTGGGTGATGCCGTTTCGCGCGAGATGGCGCACCGCCCGGCCGAGAAACGCCCGGTTCGCCCGGGCCGCCGCGGGTAACTCGGGAGCCACCTCCAGGATCTTCTCGGCCGCCGCGCGGTCGGCCGCGAAGTTGTCCTTCCCACCGAGGAAGTAGTCGTAGAGCCTGGCCACGCTGGGCGTGCTGGGATCGAAGCCGAGTGACTCCCGCTCCAACCGTGGTCCCCCGATCAACGAGTGAAACGATCTTAGGCTCGGATCATACGGACGCCGACCGACATTCGCAGGATCTAGGCTGCATACGTGGACGACCTCGGTGTGCCCGTGCGGATTCCCGCGACCGTGAGCCGCATCGTGTCCCTGGTGCCGTCGCTGACCGAGTCGGTCGCGGCGAGCCTGCCGGGGGCGCTGGTGGGCGCGACCGACTGGTGCTCGCACCCGGCCGGCCTCGACGTGACCAGGGTCAGGGGCACCAAGAACCCCGACCTCGACGCGATCAGGCGGCTGCGACCGGACGTGGTGCTGGCCAACGCCGAGGAGAACCGCGCCCCCGACATCGAGGCGCTGCGGGAGTCGGGAGTCGCGGTCTGGGTGACGAAGATCGAGACGGTGGCGGAGGCGTTCACGTCGCTGGAGCGGATGTTCACCCTCGCCTGCCGGGCGGAGCCGCCCGGATGGCTGGAGGAGGCGCGGGAGGCGTGGCGGGCGCCGTACGAGGGGCCGCGGCGGACGGCGATCGTGCCGATCTGGCGGCGGCCGTGGATGGTCGTGGGCCGTGACACGTTCACCGGCGACGTGCTGCGCCGGCTCGGCGTGGACAACCTGTACGCCGGCCACCCCGAGCGCTACCCGAAGATCCCGCTCGCCGAGCTGACCTCGCGCCGCCCCGACCTGGTGGTGCTGCCCGACGAGCCCTACGCCTTCAGCGAGACCGACGGCCCCGAGTCGTTCCCCGGCCTGACCTGCGTCCCCGTCAGCGGGCGGCTGCTCACCTGGTACGGCCCCTCCCTGGTGCGGGCCCCGGAGATCCTGCGCCGCGCCCTCGCCTGACCTGGCCGTGCGGGGTCAGCTCGCCGCGTCGGTCCTGGCGGCCAGGGCGGCGTCCACGGAGGCAGGGGAGAGCACGTGCTCCATGACGATCACTGCCATCCCCACGATCCCCGCACGGTCACCCAGCGAGCTCGTGACGATCTCCAGGTTCCTCGTCGTGTACGGCAGGCTGCGCCGGTAGACGACCTCCCTGATGCCCGTCAGATAGTGCTCCCTGGTCCGCGCCATGTCCCCGGCCAGCACCAGCACGCCCGGGTTGAGCAGGCTCACCGCCGTGGCCAGCACGACCCCCAGCGTGCGCCCGGCCTCTTGGACCCGTGCGATGGCCTCGGCGTCCCCCGCCTGCACGAGCTGGACCACCTCGCGGCTCGACGTCTTGCCGAGGTCGGTGGCCAGGGCGTGGCCGCTGGCCAGCGAGGCCACGCAGCCGCGCGAGCCGCAGGTGCAGACCCGGTCGTCGGTCTCGCGCAGCCGGACGTGCCCGATGTTGCCGGCCGCCTCCTCGACGCCGCGATAGATCTGGCCGTCGAGCACGATGCCGGTGCCGATGCCGGTGGAGACCTTGATCAGGATCAGCGAGTCGGTGCCGCGCCAGGACGACCACCACTCGCCCAGTGCCATCGCGTTGGCGTCGTTCTCCACCAGGATCGGCACGTCGAACATGGATCCGATGGCCTCGCCCACCGGATGGTCGTCCCAGCCGGGCATCAGGAACGACCTGATCACCCGCCCGGTGGTGTGGTCGACCGAGCCGGGCAGGTCGAGACCGACCCCGCACACGTCTCCGGCCGGCCGTCCGGCTCGGTCGAGCATCCGCTGGAACGCCTGCCGCACCCACGACAGCACGGCGTCAGGACCGAGCTCGATGCGCATCTCGGCGCGCTCCTCGGCCATCGGCTTGGCGGCCAGGTCGGTGAGCGCCACCCTGGCGTGGGTGGCGCCCAGGTCGGCCACCAGCAGCAGGCGCCTGGTGGCGTCCACGTCGAGGACGGACGGCGGCCGCCCGCCCCCGGAGACGCCCACGCCGGACTCGTGGATGTAGCCGGCATCGATGAGCCGATCGACCCGGTCGGTGATGGTCGAGCGGGACAGGCCGGTGTACTCGATCAGTTCTTTGCGGGTACGGCAGGTGCCCTTGCGGATCAGCTGGAGGATCTGCCCTGCCGTCAGCATGGTCTATCCCTTCTCCGCTCCTGCGGTGAGGCCCTCCGTCAGCAGGCGTTCGCCGGCGAAGAACACGATCACGATGGGCAGCGTGAGCACCACCGATCCAGCCATCAGGACCGTCGTCGGGATCTCGATGCTCCCCGCCAGCTGAGAGAGCCCCAGGGACACGGTCCAGCTCTCCCGGCTCTCCACCAGGAAGAGCAGGGCGAACAGGAACTCGTTCCACGCGATCATGAACGCGTAGAGGCCGGTGGCCATCAGCGCGGGCTTGGACAGCGGCAGCACCACGCGCCAGATGGTCGACAACCTCGTGCACCCATCGATCGCGGCCGCTTCCTCCACGCTGCGCGGCACGGTCTCGAAGTAGTTGCGGAGCATGTATACCGTGACGGGCACCGTTTGCGCGATATACACGAGGATCAATCCGATCAGCGATCCACGCAGCCCGATCATGGTGAAGAGCACAAACAGCGGGATGGCCAGCACGATCGCCGGGAAGAGGTACACCGCCAGGAACAGGAAGTGCACCTGGCGCCGGCCGAAGAAACGCAGCCGCGCGACCGCGTACGCGCCCGGGATCGAGATCAGCAGCGTGACCGCCACCGAGGCCACCGCGACGATCGCGCTGTTGCGCAGGAAGGTCAGGAAGCCCTGCTTGGTCAGCACGTTCACGTACGTGTCCAGGGTGAAGGCACGCGGCCAGAGCGAGCCGGGGTCCAGGATGAGCTCCTGGATGTCGCGTACCGACAGCATCACCATGTAGAGGAACGGGAACGCGGTGATCAGGAAGAGGAACGCGATCACCAGCGGCTTGAGCACCTTGAGCAGGGCCCGCTCGAACCTATCCCTGCTCACGTTCGCCTCCCGCGAAGAACCTCAGGTAGACGGCCAGGAAGACCACCAGGAAGATCGCCAGCACGATGGCCTGAGCCGCCGAGGCGCCGATGTCGTCGCGCGAGGTGAGGAAGTTGTAGACCCGCACGCTGACCACCTCGGTGCCGGCGCCGCCGCCGGTCAGCAGGTAGACGTCGTCGAACTTGGTGAAGGTGAACACGAAGCGCAGCACCGACAGCAGCGCGATGATCCGCCACAGCTGCGGCATGATCACGTACCGGAAGCGCTGCGTGGGCGTGGCGCCGTCCACGACCGCGGCCTCGTCCAGCTCTTTCGGCAGCGCCTGCAGCCTGGCCAGGATGAACAGGAACGCGAACGGGAAATACCGCCACGCCTCGAACGCGATCACCGTGAGCAGCGCCACCGGCACCTCGATGCCGAGGAACTCGCCCCTGGCCTGGGTGAGGAAGGCGATCGGCTCGTCCAGCCAGGTGTTGACGATGCCGTACTGCGGGTTGAGCATCGTCTCCCACAGGAACGTCACGGCCACCACCGGAGCCACGTACGGGATCAGGATCGAGGCCCTGACCAGGGTGCGCCCCCGGAACCTGTCGCGCAGCGCGAGCGCGGTCACCAGCCCGATCACGATCGACGACGCGGTCCCCGCGACCGTGTAGACGAGCGTGTTGACCAGGGACGTCCAGAAGCCCGGCTCGGACATCACGTACGTGAAGTTCTCCAGCGTGTAGTGACCGAAGATCCCGACCCGCCGGATGTTGATCAGCCGCGCGTCCTGGAACGCCAGCATGATCGCCCACAGCAGAGGAAGCACCACCACGACCAGCGTGATGATCAGCGTGGGCGAGATGAGCACCAACCCCGCCCGAGCTTCCTGTTCCCTTAGTGTGCGGCCGGATGCGGCTGACTTCACTGCCGGATCCCGCGCTTGATGGACTCGACCTCGGTCTTAGCCTGGTTGGCGGCGGCCTGGGGGGTCAGGGAGCCGTCGACGACCATGCTGAGCGCCTTGGGCACGGGCAGTTCGCCCATCGTGGCGCCGACCAGCTTGCCCTGGCCCTGCGGGATCCCCCACCTGGCGAAGGTGTCGGGGCTCTTGCGCAGGGCTTCGAGCACGTCGGCCGGGTAGACGTCGGCCAGCGGCTTCTTGGTGTCGACCCCGGCGGGCAACTTGTTCCACTTGTCCTCGAAGCCCTTGCGCGCGGGGAACTTGCCCTCGGGGGCCATGCCGATCCAGCGCTCGTAGCCCTCGTTCATCATGTAGGAGACGAACGTGCTCGCCGGGTCGGTGGCGGCGCCGTTCGTGATCGCCCAGGAGACGATCTCGCCGTACTGCGCGGGCGCGCCGCCGTCGGGGCCCTTGAGTGCCGTGACGACGCCGGTGTTCTCGGCCAGCCACTCGGGGTTCGCGCGGCACTCCTGGCAACTGGGCAGCGCGTCCTTACGCAGCCCTGCCATCTCGTCGAGGATGAACGACGACCAGATCATCATGGCCGCCTTGCCGGAGAAGTAGGTGGCCCTGGTGGTGTCGACGTCCTGCTTGCCCTTGACCGAGTAGTCCTTGGCCAGCTTCGCGTAGAACTCGAACGCCTTCGCACACTGCGGCGTCCCAAGGGCGACATTTCCGGAATTGTCGACCAGCTGGCAGCCGTTCGCCAGCGCCACGTGCTCGAAGCTCTGCGCTGTGAACGAGTCCTTCGGCGCGATCGCCAGCGTGATGCCCGCGACCCCGCCCGTGTTGAGTTTGGCCGCGGCCGTCTCCAGCGCCTCGTACGTGTCCGGCGGCTCAAGCCCGGCCTTGTCGAACAGGTCCTTGCGGTAGAGGATCAGCTGTGCCCACCCGTCGCTGGGCACCGCCAGCAGCTTGCCCCCCGAGGTGTCGAGCTCCAGCGCCCGCGGAGAGAAGGTGTCGCGGCCGAGCCGATCCACGATCCTGCCCGGCGTCTCGGTGTCGAGCAGGTCGTTGGCCTCCAGCTCGCGGATCGAGGCCAGCGGCAGCGCCCCGATCACGTCGGGCAGGTCGTCCGCGGCGGCGGCCGCCGTGATGGTCTGGCTGAACTGGTCCTCGGCCACGCCGACCAGCTTCACCTTGATCCCGGTCTTCTGGGTGAACTCGGAGACGATCGCGTTCTGCACGGCCATCCGGTCCTCGAGGTTCTCCTCGGTCCAGACCGTGATCTCGTCGGACGACTGCTCGCCACCGCCGTCGCCGCAGGCCGCCAGGGCGACGGCGAGCAGCGTGGCGGAGAGGACGGCGGTTACCTTCGTCGGCATGGCGCGCTCCTCTGGTTGGGGATATGCCGCCCTTACCCCCGGACGAGGTGACGCAACGTGCGGTAGGCGATACCGAGACCGGTCTGTACCCTCTCCGTGCTTCCGCTCCAGACGGCGTCCTCGTGCTCGACGGAGACCACCCCGTCGTAGCCTCCCTCGTGCAGCGCGTCGATCACCCGGGTCCAGTCGACCTGGCCGAGGCCGGGCACGCGGAAGCGGTACCAGCCCTTCTCGCCGCTGATCGGGCCGTGGAAGCCGTACCGGTCGATCTTGCCTGCCAGGATCTGCGTGTCCTTGGCCTGCACGTGCGCGATGTTCGGGATGTACGGGGTCAGCGCCGCGACCGGGTCGATGCCCAGCGCCACCAGGTGCGAGGGGTCCCAGTTGAGCTTGAGCCCGAGGGTGAACATCCACTCCCACAGCTCGGGGGAGTAGGCCAGGTTGCCGGGATATCCGTCGGGATGCCAGCTCTTCATCACGCAGTTCTCGATCACGATCTCGACGCCGTGCCGGGCGGCGTACTCGACCAGCGGGCCGAAGACGTCGGCGGCCCGCTTGAGGTTGTCGTGCACGGTCAGCCCGGGGTCGCGGCCCACGAACGTGCCGACCGTGGGGCAGCCGAGCGCGGCGGCGGCGTCGACGCAGCGCCGTACGTGGGCGTTCACCTGCGGCCCAGCCTCAGGGTGCAGATTGTTCTCGTAGTACGCGATCGAGGAAAGCGTGAGTCCGCTCTCTGCGAAGATTCGCCCGACTCGCGAGCATTCGACGTCGTCGAAACGATCTACTCTGATGTGATTTCGGTCATCCGGAGAGGGCCACCCGGCGACCTCTAGCGCCTCGAAACCCCGGCTGGCAGCCCAGTGTGCAATGTCGGTAAGGTCGCTTTCCGGAAGACACGCTGTCAGAAACCCCAATTTCATCAGTCACCTCCGACAGAAGTCGTAGACTTCAGAGTGTTATCAGCACCACTATCGTGTGCAAACAAGACCTAAATCTTCTACTTTTGTTTGATCAAAACGCATAAGTGTGGGGAATGCGCGTCATCACCTTCCAAGAGCCAGGCAAAGTCCGCGTCAGCCTGGAGTCGCCCGCCGAACTGGTGGCGGGCACAGTGCGCGTGCGCACTCTCTATTCAGGAGTCTCAGCGGGCACAGAACTCACCGCCTATCGCGGTACAAATCCCTATCTGAGTCGCAAGTGGGACACCGAGCGACGGCTCTTCGTCGAGGGCCAGACTCATGCCTACCCGCTGGCCGGCTGGGGCTACCAGGAAGTCGGCGAGGTGGTGGAGGCCGCGCCCGATGTGGCCGACCCGCCGGTCGGCAGCCTGGTGTGGGGCATCTGGGGCCATCGCGCCGAGGCCGTGCTGCCGGCGGAGAAACTCGTCGGCCACGTGCTGCCGCCCGGCGCCGACCCCGTGACCGGCGTGTTCGCCCGGGTCGGGGCCATCGCGCTCAACGCGGTCCACGCCGCCGACATCCACCTGGGCGACCAGGTCGCGATCTTCGGCCAGGGCGTCATCGGGCTGCTCGCCACCCGCCTGGCCGTGCTCAGCGGTGCCCGCGTGGTCGCCGCCGACGGCATCGCCGACCGGCTGGAGCTGGCCAGGAAGTTCGGCGCCGCCGAGACGTTCGACATCGCCTCGGGGTCGGTGGCCGAGTTCATGCGCAAGCGGGTCGAGGGCGCCGACACCGCCATCGAGCTGAGCGGCAGCCACGCCGGGCTGCACGAGGCGATCAGGACCGTGCGCAAGGGCGGCCGGGTCGTCGCCGCCGGCTTCTACCAGGGTGACGGCGTCGGGCTACGGCTCGGCGAGGAGTTTCACCACAACCAGGTCCAGCTCGTCTCCTCCCAGATCGGCGGCGTCGCCTCGTGGCTGGCGCACCGGTGGGACGTCGAGCGCATGCAGCGCACGTTCATGGAGCTCGTGCACCGGGGGGAGGTCGACGCCCGCGAGCTCGTCAGCCACATCATGCCCCTCGACCGGGCCGCCGAGGCGTTCGACCTGATCGACAAGCACCAGTCCGAGGTGCTCCAGCTCGTCTTCGAATTTGAGGAGTCACAGTGAAGCTCGCCGTACAGGAGCAGCTTCTCCCCGGTCGTACCCTCCAGGAGAAGTACGCGTTCGCGCTCGATGCCGGATTCGACGCCATCGAGCTGCGCGGCAAGGGAGACTTCCACTTCGCGGGGCGGCTCACCGAGCTGAAGCGGGCGCTGGCCGACGGCGTGGTGATGCCGACGGTGTGCGTGGACATGCCCCACTTCATCGGCGACTTCGACCCGGCTAAGCGCAAGGACGCCATCCAGCAGCTCAGGTCGCAGCTGACGGTGATCGCCGAGCTGGGCGGCATCGGCGTGATGACCCCCGCCTCCTGGGGCCAGTTCTCGCGCCGGCTGCCCCCGTTCGAGCCGCCGCGCGGGCCCGAGGAGGACCGCGAGGTGCTGGCCGAGGCGCTGGGCATCCTCGGTGAGCACGCGCAGCGCAACGGCGTGCTGATCATGCTGGAGCCGCTCAACCGCTACGAGAACCACATGGTCAACACCCTGGCCGACGCCGTCTCCTACTGCGCGATGGACTCGATCAGGATCGTCGGCGACACCTACCACATGAACATCGAGGAGGACGACCCCTGCCGGGCGCTGATCGACGCGGCCCCGTACATCGCCCACATGCAGATCAGCGAATCCAACCGCAACCAGCCGGGCACCGGCCACCTCGACTGGGGCGCGCAGCTGGCCACGCTCGACGCCGTGGGCTTCGACGGCTACCTCGCCCTCGAATGCCGCCTGCGGGGCGAACCCGAGATCGTCCTGCCGCAAACCGCTGCCTTCGTCAGGAAATATCTATGATCCTCCGCGACGCTGTGCGCGTCCTCGTGAGCAACTGGGACGGCGCGCACACGGTCCCCTCCCGTCGCCTCTACCCCCACCAGTGGAGCTGGGACTCCGCCTTCATCGCGATCGGCAACGCCCGCTGGTCGCCGCGCAGGGCCAGGTCGGAGCTGCTGTCGCTGTTCGGCGCCCAGTGGGCGGACGGCCGGGTGCCGCACATCGTGTTCAACCCGCGGGTGGCGGCCGGCGCCTACTTTCCCGATCAGGGCTTCTGGCAGGCCAAGGCGCCCTCGGGGGCCGAGACCTCCGGCATCGTCCAGCCTCCAGTCCACGCGCTGGCCGCCTGGAAGACGCATCTGGCCGAGCCCGACACCGCGTTCCTACGCCGGATCTACCCCCGGCTGGTGGCCCAGCAGGAGTTCCTGCGCCGCGACCGGCGCTCGCCCGAAGGGCTGATCTCTGTCGTGCACCCCTGGGAGTCGGGCATGGACAACAGCCCGGCGTGGGACCTGCCGCTGCGCGCGGTGAAGACCGGCGCGTCGGGGTTCACCCGCAAGGACCTCGACAGCGTCAACGCCGCCGAGCGGCCCACCGACCGCGACTACGAGCAGTACATCGGGCTCGCCACCGCCTACCGCGACTCCGGCTACACCGGTCCGGGCGCGTTCGAGGTGGAGGATCCGCTGTTCAACGCCGCGTACGGGCTGGCCGAGTCCACCCTGGCCAAGATCGCGAACACGCTGGGCCTGGACGCCGAGCCCCACGAGCGCGAGGCCGAGGCGATCACCCAGGCCATGGTCGAGCACCTCTACGACGGCGGCCTGTTCCAGGCCCGCGACGTGCGTACCGGCTTGCTGACCGACACGGCCAGCGCGGCCGGGCTGACCCCGCTCATGCTGCCGGGCCTGCCCGTCGAGGTGGCCGAGACGCTGATCGCCACCGCGCTCGACCGCTTTCGGATCAAGGACCTGCCGCTGCCGAGCTACGCCCCGGACACTCCCGAGTTCGACCCCGCCCGTTACTGGCGCGGGCCGAGCTGGATCAACGTGAGCTGGCTGCTCTGGCAGGGGCTGAAGGACCGCCGCCCCGACCTGGCGGCGACCCTGGCCGACTCGGTGCTGAGCGCCGTGGTCAAGTCGGGGTTTCGCGAATACTTCGACCCGTTCACGCTGCGCGGGCACGGTTGCCGCGACTTCAGTTGGTCAGCCGCCCTCGTCCTCGACATGGTCGCAGAGCACAGCCTGCACGGTCTGAAGCCGTCCGCCCGCGAGGCCGGTCAGAAAGTCTGGAGCGTCGGCGAAACCCACCAGGTTGGTGATCACGCGCTCACGTAGCGGTCGCCCGCGCTCCCTGAGCAGGCCGATGGTCTCGTGCGAGAGCCGTTCCCTGTCCCAGGCGTGCGCCAGGCCGCGCGGCACCCGGCCGATCTGGGCGCAGCGCACGGTCAGCCCGTTGTGGTGGAACTCCTCGCCGAGCCGCACCTCCTGCGCGCCCTGGGTGTAGAAGGCCAGGTCGACCAGGGTGCCTTGAGGGCGCAGCAGGCGCAGCCCGAGCGCCAGCGCCCTGGTCTGGCCGCGGCACTGGAAGACCACGTCGGCGCCACGGTCGTTGGGGCCGTGGCGCCAGCGCCGCTTGAGGTCCACCGCGGGGTCGTCGCCGGCGGCCATCGTGTCCGCGCCGAGCGCCGCGGCGATCTCCAGCCGCTCCGGGGTCTCGTCCACCACCACGACCTCGGCCGCGCCGCAGGAGAGCGCGAAACAGGCCGTCAGCAGCCCGACGACGCCCGCGCCCACGACCGCGACCCGCCGCCCGCGCACGCCGTCGCCCAGGTGCCGCACGGCCGGGCCGTGCAGGTCGTGGGCGGCGTGCAGGAGGCCGTTGGCGCAGATGGGGCCCATGTGGGCGACGTAGATGCCGAGGATGGGGTCGAGGTCGTCGGGCAGCTCGACGAACCGGTCGGTCATGGAATCGGCCACGTACGCGGTGCGGTGCCCGTAGCACATGGCCACCAGCGAGCCCTCCCGCACGGCCCGCGTCCGCGTCTCGACCACCAGGCCGACCTGCATGTAGCCGATCCCACGCACGGGATAGGACACCGACGGCTCCCCCTCGCGGAACAGCCCGAGCGCCGGATCCCAGCTCGCGCCCAGGTAGGGGTTGGTGCCCTTGACGTAGGTCAGCTCGGTGCCGGCGGAGACGCCGCTGTGCGTGGTGGCCACCATGAAGCCGCCCTCGGGCAGGTCGGGCAGCTTCTCCTCGATCAGGCGCACCTCGCCGGGCGCCTCGATGCTCAGCACTTCAGTCATGCAGGGTCACCGGCCTCCGTTCGGTGGCGGACCGCGCGAGCGCGAGCGCCACACGATGAGTGCGCAGCGCTTCACCGTACGGTACGCGGACATCGGCCGGTCTGCCCTGCACCGCGTTGATGAACTCCCGGTCCACCCGGGTCTTCGCCCGGCCGTCGTCCTCGATCGCGCGTTCGCCGTCCACGAGCAGCCGCGTCTCGCTGAGTTCGAGCGCGATCCCCTCCGCGCACACCTCCAGCCCCACCCGGTGCTTGCGCGTCAGCAGGCACGAGGTGGCCAGCAGGCCGGAGGCGCCGCCGGCGAAGCGCATGACGGCGGAGGTGGCCCGGTCGACCTCACCGTCCACGCTGTCGCCCGCCGGAACCGCGTGCACCATCTCCACCTCGCCCACCAGGAGTCGCGCGAGGTCGAGCACGTGGACCGCCTGCTCGACGATCTGGCCGCCGGACATCTCCCGTTTGAGCCACCAGCCGACCGGGGGCACCTTGTCCAGCCAGTGGCCGAGCGCGAGGCGTACGGGACGGCCGGAGAGCAGGTCACGGGCCTGTTCGACGATGTCGAGATAACGCCAGTGGTGACCGACGGCAGAGGGCAGGGATCTCCGCTCTATTTCGGTCGCGATTTTTTCCGCGGTTTGGAGGTCTAGTGAAAGGGGTTTTTCAACAAATAGCGGGAGATTGCACGACAGAACATCATGTTCCGGGTTGCCGTGCGCGAAAGGAGGCACACAGACGTAAACAGCATCGAGACCGCCGGCACTGAGCAGGTCGGCATGGCCGCCATAGGCGGGGGAGCCGTGCTTCGAGGCCAGAGCCTCGGCCCTGTGGGGATCGGTGTCGGCGATTCCAGCGATCGTGACATCGGGGAAGCCGGACAGGACGTCTGCGTGGCGAGCGGCGACATTTCCGGCACCTACGATGCCGACACGGGTCATTGGGGACACAACCCGGCATATGCCACGTCCAGGCGTCATCAAACAAACATGTTCGTAAGCCTAACCGCTGGGCAGAAGCCGTGACCTCATGAGATCGGGGCTGATGCATGGAGACAGATATGCGAGCCTTGGCCAGGGTCCAGGAATGGTACGGCCCGCACTCGAGCACGTCAGCCGAGTGGCCGGTGGACGCCTTAATGATGGCCAAAGGAGAGACCACGATCAGCGTGGTCCTGCCCGCGCGTGACGAGGAGAGCACGGTGGGCGACATCATCACCACCATTCGCAGAGACCTCATCGAACGCACACCACTCGTCGACGAGATCCTCGTCGTCGACTCCAACTCCACCGACGCCACCGCCGAACGGGCGCGCGAGGCCGGCGCCCGGGTCGTGGCGCAGAACGACGTCCTGCCCCACCTCCCGCCCCTCACCGGCAAGGGAGAGGCCCTGTGGAAGGGGCTGGCGGCCTCCAAGGGCGACATCGTCGTCTACATCGACTCCGACCTGCGCAGCTTCGGCGCGCACTACGTGACGGGCCTGGTCGGGCCCCTGCTGGTGGACGCAGGCATCCACTTCGTCAAAGCGACCTACGAACGGCCCTACGTCGCCGCCGACGGCTCCGTCCAGCAAGGCGGAGGCGGGCGCGTGACCGAGCTGGTGGCCAGGCCGCTGCTCAACATGTTCTGGCCGGAACTGGCCGGATTCGCCCAACCGCTCGGCGGCGAGTACGCCGCCCGCCGCGACGTGCTCGAACGACTGCCCTTCGTCACCGAGTACGGCGTGGAGTTCGGCCTCCTCGTCGACCTGCTCCAGCTCGTCGGGCTGGACGCCATGGCCCAGGTCGACCTGGGCCACCGCACCCACACCCACCAGCCGATGGCCGCCCTGGGCCGGATGGCCGGGCAGATCATGCAGACCGCGTGGTCCCGCCTGGAACGCCAGGGCCGCGTGCTCGCGTCGGAGCCCCCGGCGCACACCCTGCTGCAGTTCGGACTCGAAAACGATGTCGCTGTCGTGGACGTGGCGGTGGCGGAACGACCTCCGCTCGCCTCCCTCGTGCTTGAGGAGGACCTGGCGTGAAAGTCCTGGTGAACGCGGGCCCGTGGCTGGAGGTTCCGCCCGCGGGCTACGGCGGTATCGAGAACGTGGTGGCCACCCTCGTGCCCGCGCTGCGCGAGCGCGGCGTGCACGTCGTGCTGGCCTCCGTCGGCTCCAGCGGGCTGGAGGTGGACGAGCTGATCAGCGCGTACGACGAAGGTCAGTTCACCGAGCTGCAGAAGCCGTACAACCAGGTCATGGGCATCGCGCACGCGCACCTGGCCAGGGTGGCGGCCGAGCTGCGGCGGCGCGACGACATCGACCTCGTGCACGATCACGTCGAGGTGGTCGGCCCGGCCGTGCTCTCGGCGCTCGGCGGGCCGCCCGTCCTGCACACCCTGCACTGGGACCTGCGCAAACATCCGGCCTTCTATGGCGCGTTCCCGCCCGGGATCGCGGTCAACGGCGTCTCCGAGTCGCAGATCGCCCGCGCCCCCGACGCCCTGCGCGCAGCCGCGCTCGGCTCCATCCACCTGGCCACCCCGCTGGTTGACCGCGAACCACGGGTGGAGCGGGGTGAGCATCTGATGGTCATGGGCCGCATCTGCGCGCTCAAGGGCCAGCACGTGGCGGCCAGGATCTGCCAGAAGCTCGGCCTGCCCCTCGTCCTGGCCGGCCCCGTCAGCGGCCGCGACACCGCCGCCGAGCTGGACGTCGTCGCCCAGAACCCGTACCACCCGCTGCACAGCCACCCCGACGTGCGCTACCACCTGGACCAGGTGGCCCCCTACCTGGACGGCGACCTGGTCCGCTGGGTCGGCGCGGTCGGCGGCGCAGAGCGGGACAACCTGTACGCCTCGGCCCGCGCAGCCCTGTTCCCCATTCAGTGGGACGAACCAGGCGGAACCGCCGTCGTGGAGGCCATGGCGCTCGGGGTGCCGCCGGTGGGCCTGCGCCGGGGTTGCCTACCGGAACTCATCGACCACGGCCGTACCGGGTTCCTGGCGGACAGCGAGGAGGAGCTGGCGGAGTGGGTGCTGCGGCTGGACGAACTGGACCCCGAGGAGTGCCGCCGCGAGGCCCGCCGCCGCTTCACACCGTCGGTGATGGCCGATCGGTACGTGGAACTGTACGAGCAACTCGCCCGCCACTGACGGCTCACCGGCCTGGTCGGTGGGTCAGGAGTGCTGAGGGTTCGCCGGCCCGGTCGGCCAGTCAGGAACACTGACGGCTCGCCGGCCCGGTCGGCGGCCTGGGAGAAACCCACCGACGGTTCGCCGGTCTGGTCGGAGGCTCAGGAGAAGCCCCTGGGCAGGACCGTCACCGGGCAGGCCGACGCGCGCAGCACCTTCATGGCCAGCTCACCCAGGAACACCCGGTGCGGCTCCGCGTCCTCGCTCGCCGCGCACACCAGTAGCTCGCCCGGCAGCCACTCCAGGTCCGACAGGGTGGCCACCACGTCGTGCCCCTCGGCCACGGCCGCCTCCGCCTCGATTCCGGTGCTCTCCCAGGCCAGCCGGACCGCCAGGGCGAGATCGTCCCTGAGCCGGCCCTGGTCCTCCGTACGCAGGTCGAGGGTGATCAGCCGGAGCGGGACGCCCAGCCGCAGCGCCGCGTGCGCCACCTGCTCGACCGCCGCGTCACACTGCGGCCGATGCACGTACGCCAGCGTGAGCCGGGCGGGCTCGACCGGCGGCTGATAGCCGGACGGCGCCAGCATCACCGCCTCGGACGAGCGGTGCAGCAGGTGGTCCGCGGCCGAGCCGATGGTGATGCGGCCGTGCTGCCCGCCGCCCGCCGAGCCGACCACGATCAGGTCGGCCCTGATCCGGCTGGCCAGTACCGACAGCCCTCGACCCGTGCCCCGGCTCTCGTACGTCAGATATTCGGCCGTGGCCTGCCCCAGCTCCTCGGCCGCGTGCGCCAGATTGGCCTGCGCCTCCACCGCCAGTCCCGGGCTGCCCGGCGGGTAGATCGTGGCTATCGTCAGCTCGCCGCCGGTGACCCGGGTGATCGCGGATCCCAGCGCGAGGGCGTCTCTCCCACCAGGGTCGTTCGCATAGCCGACGATCACGTGCGCACCGATCACGATCCCCCTCTTACCCGACTTGAGCTGGGAATACGCGACCTCGGCGACAACGTTGTAAACGTACGGAGGCGCAAAGAACGTGAAGATCACCCTTGACACCCGTTTCAACGGGTCCCTCGGCCCCGTCACCCTCGGTGAAGCGGTTCAGCAACTCAAGGCTCGCGACCTGGCCTGCACCGTGGCCGCCGACGTGCTGGAGCAGAAGGTCACCATCTTCTCCGACTGCGTGGAGCGCGGGTTCACGCCGCTCCGTAGTGAGATCATGGCCGCGTACTACATCGCCGAGCGCGACGCCACCGCCGAGGCGTTCGACCGAGGGCTGATCAGCCGGGGCGAGCTGGAGACGAAACAGGCCGCCCTCGTCCGCCAACTCCTGTCCTGACGCCGTTTCAACCACGGCTGAACAGGCCGCGCTCGTCTGCCAGCTCCTGTCGTGACGCCGTTTAACCACGGCTGGACGAAAGAGGCCGCGCTCGTCCGCCCAGCTCTTGTCCTGACGCCGTTTTAACCACGGTTGACGGCCGAAGTTCGTAAGGTCGTGTCCATCGCATATTCATGGATTGGACACGTGTGTACGAGGACATCGTCGACTTCGCCCGCTCCACGCCCGGGTGGCTGCACACCCTCGCCGAGGTCGGGACCGACGCCGGGTTATTCGTGTTCGCGGCGCTCTTCGTGGTCGTCGCGGTGCGGGCGTGGCGGGCGCCGGCCAGAGAACTGGCGCTCGCGGTCTCGGGGCCGGCCGGGATCGTGCTGGCGTACATCCTGAGCGAGGTGATCAAGACCTTCGTCCAGGAGGACAGGCCGTGCCGGGGCGGGATCGCGACGATCGCTGCCTGCCCGCCGCTCGACGACTGGTCCTTCCCGAGCAACCACTCCGTCATCGCGGCCGGCGCGGCCGCCACCCTGGTCCTGGCCTGGCGGTCTCTGGCCTGGGCGGTGTTCCCGCTGGCCGTGGTGATGGCGTTCTCGCGGGTGTTCGTCGGGGTGCACTATCCGCACGACGTGGCGGCCGGCTTCCTGCTGGGGGCCACGCTGGCGCCGCTGTTCGCGCTGCTGCTGGTCGGGGCCGTCACCCCGGCCGTACGGCTGCTGCGCGCCCGCCTCCCCGAACACCTCCGCCCCGCTGCCCCCGACCCGGCCCCGAACTGGCGCCAACGCCCCGCCATCCCGGACGCCCGCCACCCCGCCGACCCACACTTCGAGGACCCGCAGCCGCCGTTCGAACAGGGGCCGGACCCGCGACAGCACGTCGGGCCGGACCCACGACAGGACCCGTCGGTGGATCCCCGGTATGGCCCCGCCGCTGATCCGGGACGGCCGAGCTTCGGCCAGGGGAGGGCGCCGCAACACGGGGCCGCACAGCCGCCGCACCAGTACGCCGAAGGAGCACCCCAGAGCTATGCCGGGGGCGCGCCTCATCGCTACACCGACGGCCCGCCCCATGGTTCCGCCGGAGGGCGGTCGCGGCGCCATGCCGAGGGACCGTAACCCCATCAGCCGCTCCAACAGGGCCGGCGTGGACGCTCCGTCGCTACGGCGAGCAGCCGTCCCCCGCATGAGGCGGCATGCCGGCCCCAAGTTCGCTCGACGCTGCTGTCCCTGACTCTCCATCGCGGGCTCGTCTGGGCTGCATCGCGGGGTCGTCCGGGTTGCACCGTGGGGTCGTTCCGGCTCCATCACAGGGCGGCTCCCGCTGCATCGCAGCTCGGCCTGCCTGCACTGCCTAGGCCGCCTGCCTGCACTGCCTAGACCATCTGCCTGCACTGCATGAGCCACTTGGCTGCATTGCAGGGCCGGGGCGGCTACATCGCGGGCCGCCCTGCCTGCATCGAGGGATCGCCTCGGCTACATGGTGGGGTCGCCCCGCCTGCACCTATCCTGCCCCGGCCCTGCACTGCAGGCCGTCCTGCCTGAATCGCGGGGCCGTCTGCCTACACTGTGGGCTCGCCCTCGCCACACCGCGCGATCGTCCCGGCTGCACCGCGAAGCCATCCCGGCTACACCGCAGGGTCGTACCGGCTGCACCGCGAAGCATCCCGGCTGCACCGCAGGGTCGTACCGGCTACACCGCAGGGTCGTCCCGGCTACGTCGCGAGGCCGCCCCGGCTACACCGCTGTGCCGCCCTGGCTATTCGGGCTGGACCAGCGGTCGGTGATGGAGATCAGGCGGTCCAAGGTGCCGGGTTCCGAGTAGGCGTGGCCGGCGTCGTCGATCACGTGGAACTCGGCCTCAGGCCACGCCTTGTGCAGGTCCCAGGCCGTGGCCACAGGGGTGCAGACGTCGTAGCGGCCCTGGACGATCGCCGCCGGGATGTGCCGGATCCGGTCTACGTCCCTGATGAGCTGGTCGGGCTCGAACCAGCCGCCATGGGTGAAGTAGTGGTTCTCGATCCGGGCGAAGGCGACGGCCATCTTCTCCTCGCCGAACTCCTCGACCAGCCCGGGATCGGGCCGCATCGTGATCGTGCCGCCCTCCCACTGGGCCCACGCCTTAGCCGCCGCCAGCCGGGCCTCGTCGTCCGGACCCTCCAGTCGGCTCCTGAAGGCCGCGATCAGGTCGCCCCGCTCGTCCTCCGGGATCGGGGCGATGAACCGCTCCCACAGGTCGGGGAACATGTGGCTGGTCCCGTCCTGGTAGAACCAGCGCAGTTCCTGGGGCCGCAGCGTGAAGATCCCGCGCAGCACCAGCTCGGTCGTCCTGTCGGGATGCGTCTGCGCGTACGCCAGCGCCAGCGAGCTGCCCCACGAACCCCCGAACACCTGCCACCGCTCGATCCCGAGGTGCTCGCGCAGCTTCTCCATGTCGGCCACCAGGTGCCACGTGGTGTTGGCGCTCAGGTCGGTGACCGGGTCGGAGGCGTGCGGCAGGCTCCGGCCGCAGTTGCGCTGGTCGAACAGGACGATGCGGTAGAGCGCGGGGTTCCACTGGCGGCGGTGCTTGGCGTTGCACCCGCCCCCTGGTCCGCCGTGGAGCATGACGGCGGGCTTGCCATCAGGGTTGCCGCAGACCTCGTAGTAGATCTGGTTGCCGTCGCCGACGTCGAGCAGTCCGGAGTCGTACGGTTCGATGGCGGGGTACAGGGTTCTCATACGCCCTGATCCTGCCGCATAGTCCGGGTCGAACGCGGCCAGGGGCTCAGCTGTCCCGTCCTATCGTCGCGGGTTGAACGCGGGCAGGGCTCAGCCGTCCTGTCGTATCGTCCCGCGCCGAGCACGGGCAGGGGTTCAGTCGTGCCCTGTCGTATCGCCACCCGGATCGGGTGTCGGCACGGGCTCAGCCATCCCGCCGATTCGTCCCGGTTCGGGTGCGGGTCAGGGCTCAGTCGGACCAGTCGTATCGGGTCAGGAACGTACGGTTCCCGGTCGCGTAGTCGTGGAACGCCTGCCGTACCTCCTCCAGCTCCCCCACCTCGGTCCTGATGAGCTTCCCCTCCTTGTACTCCAGCTCGTACCCGGGAGAAACCTGGAGGAAGTGCTGCCCGAAGTTCACCACCGCCACGAACGGGTTCTGCGGTGACATCGTGCCGAGCACGTCGTGGATCAGCCCGAGGTCGGGATCGTTGACCATCATCCCGTCACCGGTGTGGAGCTGCATGCCCTCGTACACCCCCAGCGGCGCCACGTTGTGCACGAGGTCGCGCTGCGGGTCGTAGCAGACCAGGCCGTGCGCCCGCGCGGCCGTGAACACCTGCGCGGACATCTCGTCCATCGTGTCCAGATCCATCGTCACCAGGACGTGCCCGTCCGGATAAGTCGTGACCTGCCCCGGCAGCTCCTTGGCGACGTCGGGTGCGGCGCCGGTGGCGGGTTCCGTCCGCTTGACCGCCAGGTACGTCGCCCGTGCCTGGTCCCTGCTGATCGGTACGGGCTCGTCCCAGACCATCAACTCAACGCTCATCGACTCTCCTTGAGGAGGCTGGAATCCCCGTGCCTCATAGCGGGGAGGGTAGCCGGATCGCGGCCGTGGGATGGAACCCGGGCGCGCCGATCGGGTTCATCTTGGCCGACGCCCGCATCCGGGTCGCGCGTCACTGCCTGGGCTTTTCCGAATCCGGCACCAGCACGACCGTGCAGTTCGCGCAACGGCGGGCCTCGGCGGGAATGTCGGACAGGCATTCGGGGCACTGCTTGGTGGTGGCCGCCTTGTTCCGGTCGAACAGCGAGATCAGCCGGGCCATCGGAGCCACGACGAGCCAGTACACGACGCCCGCGATGATCAGGAAGCTGAGCAGGTGGTTGAGGAAGTCGCCGTAGAGGAAACGGCTGCCGTTGACGGTGAACGAGTAGTCGGCGAAGTCGGGCTGCCGGCCGCCGGTGATCGCCCCGATCAGTGGGGTGACCAGATCGGTGACCAGCGCCTGCACCAGACCGCTGAACGTGGCGCCGATGATCACGGCGACCGCGAGTTCGACGATGTTGCCTCGGAGTAAGAACTGCTTGAATCCGCCCATGACCCCGCATGTTGCCCGTTACGGCGACGGCAAACGGAAGCAGGCGCATGCTGGGTGCGTGAGCCGTCTTCTGCACCGCGCCGCCGAGGGCGGCTCACCCCCCGTTGACCTCGGGCGGAGTAAGGACGACGCAAGCGTGGGAAGGAACAGGGTGATCAGTCGGGCCCGGGGTTGCCGGGTTGAGCGGGGGAACAGACCATGGGGAAAGACCGCAAGGGAGCCTCGATGATCGAGATCTGGCCGGGTGACCCCTATCCGCTCGGGGCCACCTATGACGGCGCGGGCACGAACTTCTCGCTCTACACCGAGGTCGCGGACAAGGTGGAGCTGTGCCTGTTCGACGAGGCCAATGTCGAGTCGAGGGTGCCGCTGGCCGAAGTGGACGGGTTCATCTGGCACGGCTACCTGCCGGGGATCGGGCCGGGGCAGCGGTACGGCTATCGCATCCACGGTCCCTACGAGCCGGCGCGCGGCCTGCGCTGCAATCCGTCGAAGGTGCTGCTCGACCCGTACGCCATGGCCATCGAGGGCGGCGTCGACTGGAACGAGGCGGTGTACGGCTACCGCTTCGGCCAGCCCGACACCAGGAACGACCTCGACTCCGCCCCCTACGTGCCGCGCTCGATCGTGATCAACCCGTTCTTCGGCTGGGGCCACGACCGGCCGCCCGCGACGCCGTACCACGACACCGTGATCTACGAGGCGCACGTGCGCGGGCTGACGATCAGCCACCCGAAGATCCCGCGGCACCTGCGCGGCACGTACGCCGCGCTCGGCCACCCGGAGATCCTCGACCATCTGACCAAGCTGGGCGTGACGGCGCTGGAACTGATGCCGGTGCACCAGTTCGTCACCGACCACATCCTTGAGCAGCGCGGGCTGTCCAACTACTGGGGCTACAACTCGATCGGCTTCTTCGCCCCGCACAACCGCTATTCCAGCCAGGGGCAGCGGGGCGGTCAGGTGCTGGAGTTCAAAGCGATGGTGCGCTCGCTGCACGAAGCGGGCATCGAGGTCATTCTCGACGTCGTCTACAACCACACCGCCGAGGGCAACCACCTCGGGCCGACGCTGGGGTTCAGGGGGATCGACAACCTCAACTACTACCGGCTGGTCGAGAACGACAAGCGGTACTACGTGGACACCACGGGCACCGGCAACAGCCTGCTCATGCGCTCGCCCCACGTCCTGCAGATGATCATGGATTCGCTGCGTTACTGGGTCATCGAGATGCACGTGGACGGGTTCCGGTTCGACCTGGCCTCGACGCTGGCCAGGGAGCTGCACGAGGTCGACCGGCTGAGCGCGTTCTTCGACCTGGTGCAGCAGGACCCCGTGTTGTCGCAGGTCAAGCTGATCGCCGAGCCGTGGGACGTCGGGCCTGGCGGCTATCAGGTCGGCAACTTCCCCTCGCGGTGGACGGAGTGGAACGGCCGCTACCGCGACACCATCCGCGACCTGTGGCGGGGGCAGGCGGCCACGCTGCCCGAGTTCGGCTCGCGGTTCACCGGATCGAGCGACCTCTACAAGGACGACAGCCGCCGTCCCGCCGCCTCGATCAACTTCGTGACCTGCCACGACGGCTTCACCCTGCAAGATCTGGTCTCGTACAACAACAAGCACAACGAGGCCAACAAGGAGGGCAACCGCGACGGCACCGACGACAACCGGTCGTGGAACTGCGGCGAGGAGGGTGCCGCGGGCATCGCCATCGAGTCGCTGCGTGAACAGCAGAAACGCAACTTCCTCACCACGCTGTTCCTGTCGCAGGGCGTGCCGATGCTCTCGCACGGCGACGAACTCGGGCGCACGCAGCGCGGCAACAACAACGGCTACTGCCAGGACAACGACCTGACCTGGGTGGACTGGTCGGACGTCAGGGAGAACTGGCTGCTGCTGGAGTTCACCCAGAGCCTGGCCGAGCTGAGAAAGAAACATCCCGTCTTCCGGCGTAGGAGGTTTTTCTATGGCAAACCGGTGCGCGGGCTGAACGACATCGCGTGGCTCACCCCGTCCGGCGAAGAGATGACCGACAGCGACTGGAACGTGGGGTACGCCAAGTCGCTGGCCGTCTTCCTCAACGGCGACGCCATCACCGAACCCGACCGGCGCGGCCGGCCGATCCGCGACGACTCCTTCCTGCTGCTGTTCAACGCCCACTACGACACCATCAAGTTCACGATCCCCAAGGACTACGGCGAGATGTGGCACACCGAGATCGACACGGCCATGCCGATCAAGCTCGACGTGCGGATGATCAAGGCGGGCGAGGGCATCGCGGTGCCCGGCCGCAGCGTACGGGTGCTGCGCCGTGTCTAGACCCGTCTCCACCTACCGGCTGCAGCTCACCCCCGACTTCGGTTTCGCCCAGGTGGCCGAGATCGCCGGCTACCTGCGCGACCTGGGAGTGAGCCACGTCTACCTGTCTCCGATCCTCCAGGCCACGCCCGAGTCGCGGCACGGCTACGATGTCACCGACCACTCCCGGATCAGGGAGGAGTTCGGCGGGGCCACCGGGTTCAGGGAGATGGCCCAGCAACTCGCCGCCCACGATCTGGGCATCGTGGTGGACATCGTGCCCAACCACATGAACACGGTGAACGCCCAGTTCTGGTCGGTGCTCAAGGACGGTCCCGCCTCGCCGTACGCCAAGTGGTTCGACATCGACTGGCGCGACGGGAAGGTCGCGCTGCCCGTGCTCGGCGACGACACCGAGCCGGTCGTCGACGGCGACGTGCTGCGCTACCACGAGCACGCCTACCCCCACCCCGGCCACTATCGCCTGGTCGACTGGCGTGAAGGGCCCGGCTACCGGCGCTTCTTCGACGTGTCGTCGCTGATCGGGCTGCGGGTCGAGGACCCGTCGGTGTTCTTCGCCACCCACGAGGTGATCTTCTGGCTGCTCGACGAAGGGCTGGTGGACGGCCTGCGCGTCGATCACCCCGACGGGCTGGCCGATCCGCGCGGCTACCTCCAGCGGCTGCGCGAGCGTACGGGCGGCGCCTGGACGGTCGTCGAGAAGATCCTCATCGGCTCCGAACGCCTGCCCCGCGACTGGGCCTGCGACGGCACCTCCGGCTACGAGGTGCTCAACCGCGTCAACGGCCTCTTCGTGGACCCGGCGGGAAAAGAGCCACTGATCCGCCTTTCCTCCGACATGACGGGACAACCCGCCGAATACCGGCCGGTGATGGAGCAGTCGAAGGCGGACGTGCTCGACCTGTTCTTCGGCGCCGAGATCGACCGCCTGGCCAGGGCGACCTCCTGTGACCCCGTCGCCGTGCGCGAACTGCTCGCCGCCATGCCGGTCTACCGGGCGTACGTGGTGCCCGGCGAGCCGCCTCCCCCCGAGTCGGCCGAGATCGTCGAACTGGCCGCCGAGTCCTGCTCGCCCGCCGTCCGCCCGCTGGTCCGCGAGGTGCTGCACGGCTCGCCGGAGGCCGTCGTCCGCTTCCAGCAGTCGTGCGGTCCCGTCATGGCCAAGGGTGTGGAGGACACGGCGCTCTACCGGTGGTTCCCGCTGGCCTGCCTGAACGAGGTCGGCGGCGAGCCCGACGTCTTCGGCACCAGCGTGGCCGACTTCCACGCCTTCTGCCAGGAGATGCCTCCCTACTCGATGACCACCCTGTCCACCCACGACACCAAGCGGTCGGAGGACGTACGGGCTCGGCTGTCGGTGCTGTCGGAGATCCCCGGCGAGTGGGCGGCGCAGGTGGAGGAGTGGTCGGCGCAGGTCAGCTTCGACCCGCACCTTGACTATCTGGCCTGGCAGAACCTCATGGCCGCCTGGCCGATCTCCGCCGAACGCTTCACCGACTATCTGCTCAAAGCGGCCCGCGAGGCCAAGACCGCCATTTCCTGGGTGCATCCTGATCCTTCCTACGAACGCCGCCTGCGATCCTTCGCCGAGGCCGCCGTACGCCTGCCGATCGGCGGTTTCACCGAACGCATCGACCCGTACGCGATGTCCAACTCCCTCGGGGCCAAGCTGGTGCAGCTGATGATGCCGGGGGTGCCGGACGTGTACCAGGGCAACGAGACGACGGACTTCTCCCTGGTCGACCCGGACAACCGCCGGCCTGTGACGTATCCCCGCAAACCGGAGACGTCGTGGGATTCGGCCAAACTGCTGGTCACCACCCAGGCCCTGCGGCTGCGACGCAGACTCGGGGGCGCGGCGCCGTACCTGCCGCTGCAGGCGGAGGGCGAACGCGCCGACCACGTGATCGCCTTCGCCCGCACCGACCCCGTCGCCCCCTCAGACAGCCGCGCAGTCGCCTCCGCCGACGCTGGTGCTGCGGAGGGTGCCGAAGGTGGGCGTGGCGAGGACTCTGATCTCGGGGCCGGGCGCGGTGCGGACTCTGGTCTCGAGTCCAGGCATGGCGAGGGCTCTGGTCTCGAGTCCGGGCGTGGTGCGGACTCGGGTCTCGGGACCGGGCACGCTGCACACTCTGGTCTCGGAACCTCGGGGCCTCGAGATGATCGGGATGTTGGGGCCGACACGTGGCCGGAAACCAGCTCCGGCACCGCCATCCGTGCCGACGCCGTGGTGGGAACCGTGGCCGGCTGGGGCGCGGGACCTTCGACCGGTCCGGGGATGGGGATTCCGGCGGGTTGGGGTGAGGTGACCTCGGCGGGCTGGGGTGGGGAAGATCCGGCTGGTTCGAGTGCGGGGATGTCGGCTGGGTCAGGTGTGGGGACGCCGACCAGCGCGGGGGCGGAGGGTTCGGCGGATGTGGAAGTGGATGCGGAGGTTGGGGGTGGGGTGGAAGTCGGGGCTGGGGTGCGGGCGCGGGCGGTCGTTGTGGCTACCCGGCTGCCTGTACGGCTGGCCGCGACGGGATGGGGAGCCACAACGTTGACGCTGCCGCCGGGCACGTGGCGGGATCTGCTCACCGGCGGCCTCTACACCGGGCGGATTCCGCTCGGGCACCTGCTCGGTCAGTATCCGGTCTCACTGCTGGAGCGACATGATCTTTGAGGTCTGGGCACCGAAGGCGACTGTGGTCGAAGTGGACGTCCTGGGCGGGCGAAGGGCGATGTCCCCCGGGGAAGGTGGTTGGTGGAGGGCGGAGGTGGAGGGCGCGGGGCACGGCACTCGGTACGCCTTCGTGGTGGACGGCGACGGGCCGTACCCGGATCCGCGGTCGCGGCGCCAGCCGGACGGCATCTTCGCATCGAGCGCGGTGTACGACCACGCCCGCTTCACCTGGTCCGACCACGACTGGAAGGGCCGCGACCTGCGCGGGGCGGTGATCTACGAGCTGCATGTGGGCACCTTCACCTCTGAGGGGACGTTCGTCGCGGCCATCGAGAAGCTGCCGCATCTGGTGGAGCTCTGCGTGGACTTCGTGGAGGTCATGCCGGTCGCGCCGGTGCCGGGCGGGCGTAACTGGGGCTACGACGGCGTGGACCTGTACGCCGTGAACGAGACGTACGGCGGTCCCGACGGGCTCAAGTCGTTCGTGGACGCCTGCCACCGGGCCGGGATCGGGGTAATCCTGGACGTCGTCTACAACCACCTGGGGCCGTCGGGGAACTTCCTCCGGCCCTTCGGCCCGTACTTCGCCGGATATGACGGCAGCTACTGGGGTGAAGCAGTCAACCTGGATGGGCCGGACTCCGACGAGGTGCGGCGGTACTTCATCGGCAACGCGCAGCAGTGGCTGCGCGACTTCCACATCGACGGGCTGCGGCTCGACGCGGTCCACGCGCTGCACGACAGACGCGCCACGCACCTGCTGGCCGAGCTGGCGCAGGAGGTGGACGCGCTGGCCTGCTCGCTGGGCCGGCCGCTGTCGCTGATCGCCGAGTCCGACCTCAACGACCCCCGGATGGTGCGCTCGCTCGACGCCGGTGGGCTGGGCATGACGGCGCAGTGGAACGACGACGTGCACCACGCCCTGCACTGCGCGGTCAGCGGCGAGAGCCACGGCTACTACCAGGACTTCGCCCAGCTCTCGGCGCTGGCCAAGGTGCTTACGCAGGGGGTGCTGCACGACGGGACGTACTCCAGCTTCCGGGCTCGGGCGCACGGTGGCTCCTTCGACGGTGTGGCCGGTCACCGGCTGGTGGCCTGCCTGCAGAATCACGACCAGATCGGTAACCGGCCCGTCGGGGACCGGCTGCCCATTCCCGCGCTCAAGATCGGTGCCGGGTTGCTGCTGACCTCGCCCTTCACGCCGATGTTGTTCATGGGGGAGGAGTGGGGGGCGCGCACGCCGTTCCTGTTCTTCTCCGACCACGTCGAACCGGAGCTTCGGGAGAGCGAGGGGACGCGGAGGGAGCGCGAATTCGACGGGTTCGGGTACGTGTGGGAGGCGCCGAACCCCTCGGACGAGGAGAGCTTCCTGCGCTCCAAGCTGGACTGGACCGAGGTGAAGGAGGAAGAGCACTGGTCGCTGCTGTGCTGGTATCGCGACCTGATCGCGCTGCGCAAGGCCCTGCCTGAACTGTCGGACCCTCGGCTGGATCGGGTCCGGGCCGAGGTCGATCCGGAGGGTAGGTGGCTGCTGATGTGGAGGGGGGAGTTGGCGGTCGCGGTCAACTTCTCCCAGGAGTCGGCGACGTTGCCGCTGGTGCCGGGGAAGGTCCTCCTGACTTCGGACGAGCCGGTGTCGGTGGATGGGGAAGGGCTGCGGCTCCCCGCCCAGTCCTTGGTGATCAGCCGACCCGGTTCCTCCTGATCCATTCGGCTTTCGTGCGGGGCCGCCGGGGCGGGCATGCGTGGTGTGGTGTTCGGCATGCGTGGTCCAGGGCGGCCCGGTGCTCGGCCTGCGTGGGGCCGCCCTCGGTACGGGTGGGCGCGGGTTCGGGGTGGGGAGGTGGGTGTCATGCGGCCAGGGCTCTGGAGGGCTCGGGTGGGTGGCAGCCGATGGAGGTCAGCGTTGTGTGGTGGGTGGCTTGTCTGGCGCAGAGCCAGTCGTTCAGTGAGCCGGTGAAGCCTGAGGGTGGGCCGACCTTGAGGCAGCTGACGCGGCCCGAGCCCGGGGCGGGGCCGATCTTGAGGCGGCGGATGGTGCCGGTGCGACCGAGTTCGCCCACGTTCGCGTCGTACGGTGTCAGCCGCACCCCGAACGGGAGGCCGCCGTCCGGCTGGTCGGAAGGCTGGATGCGGAGGAAGTCGTCGATCGTGCGGTCTCTGGACTCCGGGTGGGCTGCGAGGTAGGACAGGTGATCGGTCAGCAGGCGACCGGCCACCGTACGCAGGAGGTTGGTCGCGCACAGGCTGTGGGCGCAGGCGGCGCCGTCGATGGTGATCTCCGGGAGGGCGAAGCGGCGCAGGCCCTGGGAAGTGACGCGGAGGCAGTCGCACGCTCCCAGGTCGGCAGGGTCCCACGGCGGGCACGTCGCGGCGTCGTGGACCTGGGCGTCCCAGGACAGCCAGTCGTCGTCGAGACTGAAGCCGGCCGGCTCGCCCGGGCATCTGCCGCACGTGAGGATCGTGGAGCTGGTCAGTGGGTCGATCAGCAGGCCGTCGCACTCGCGGGCCAGCCCCCTCGCCGCAGCGCGGGCCACCTGGACGGTGGTGGGGAGCTTGTGCGGCGGCGCGGTGGAGGAGATCACGACGTGATGTCGGGTGCGGCGCAGCCTGTGTCTCTCGTCGTCGGTGAGGGCGGTGCCGATCGGTCTCCATGGGGTCGGGTGGTGGGTCACGGTCAGTGTGCCGTTGGCCGTCGAGGTGATCGCGGCCCGTCTGAAGGTGCTGCCGATGCGCCATGGCACGAATGACTTCACGTCGAAGGGGACGTGCTCCATGGCGACGATGAAGAGGGAGGTCATGGAGTCGGGGAGAGGGATGGTGATCTTCATGAGCGATGCCTCCGGTATGCGGTTTGGTGCGTTGCGGTTTTGGGTGGGATCGGATTGGTGTCGGCGTTCGTGCGGGGTTCGCGTGGGTTCGGGCCAAGGCCTGAGTCGAGCCTTGGGCTGGGGCTGGGGCTGGGGCTGGGGCTGGGGTCGGGCTTCGGGTTGAGGCTGAGCCAACGCGTTGAGGTCGAGGTAAGACGTTGAGGTCTGGCTTCGGCTCGGGGTTGGGGTTGGGGTAGGTGGGAGTTCGGGTCGGGGTTATCGGGAGGAGCCCAGGATCGGGGGCGAGGGCAGGGACGCGGGGAGCCGAACGGGATTCTGTGGACGGCGTTGGGTTATCCACAGGTGGGGAGGTGATTTGGGGCTTGGGGCACGCTGCCCCATGTGGGAGTTGTCCGCCGTTGATGGCCTGGCCTCAGCGTCTTCGTGGGTCAGGCTCCTGCTGGTCCTGGTTGCGTGGGACCCTCGGCGGGAGTGAGGACGGCTTCGCGGGTACGTCGCCTACCGGAAGCCGCCGGAAGGTCGGCAGGTGGAAGACGCAGGATCACCATCAGGTACCGGGGGGCCGGGGCGGGGGTTGCGTCCACGGGAGTGGTGTACGAGTTTGTCCTGGTCACAGGCGTCGCGGTGGTTATGTCCGCAGGTGTTGTGTCGTTCGCCGTCGTTCCGTGCAGAACTCGCCGACATCAGGGGAGACAGTTCCACGGTGATGTTGCGTCGGCTGTCGCCCTACTCCATCCCCGCCGAATTTCGGGTCTCCAGGCAGCTCAGAAAGGCGCCATGGGAAGGCAGTCACTTTGGACCTCAAGGTCCAGCCCTTCTGGAGGGCGGGCGGGCGTATCCCGGCGTGGAGCATGAGGCGGGACAGGGTTCACAGGGTGCAGGATCACAGGGCGCAGGGCACAGGACGGCGGGTTGGTGGGGATCGGCTTGGCAGAGAGTGCGCGGTTCAGGCCCTTGCCTCAGCGGCATCGCGTTCGGCCATTGTTTCCCGACCAGTGGAATCGGGGTCGGAGGGAGGGCGGGACGACGCTCGTGGACGGCAATGTAAAGCCGGTGCTGGCCCGGAAGGTGTTGGCCTGCAAAGTAGGGCCGGTGTTGGCCGGTGAAATAGGGTTGATGCTGGTCTGCAACATAGGGCCAGCATCGGCCAGGCAAAGTAGAGCTGGAACTGGCTGGCGAAATAAGGCCGGTGGTGGACGTGCAAGTAAGGCTGGTGGCAGGTCGCAGGGTGATTCATGACAGCCGTGCATTGCGGTCTTTCGGCGTCGGCCGGCACTCAGCCACACGCACAATGAACGGCTGCATTCTGTGCTCACATATGAGTGCAGAATGCAGCCGTTCAGTTGGCGGTATCAGCTAGCAAAGCCACCTTCGCGCGGATTCGAGGGTGCCGGCCGGGGTCCTGGCCAGCGTGTAGTAGTTTCCGGCGCCGGTACTGCTGCAGTAGGCGTATGCGGTGACGGGGCTGGTGTATCGGGGGCAGCAGCCTGCTCTGATGTCGAGCCCCAGGGGTACGTCGATCCAGATCTCCACCGTGACCACTTGGTTGCCGCAGCCGCCGACTCCGCTGATGACGTCGCCGTTCCGGCCCGGGGGATAGGCGTACGGCTGGTACCCGTTACAGTCAGCCGCAGCCGAGACGTTCGATGCTTCTGGCGCCGCCGACGCCGCCGAGGCCCACGGTAAAAGGAACCCCAGTGCCATGGTGAGAATCATGAGAGTCCGCCGGAATCGCATTCTTTTTCTCCCATCTAGAACGCGTTGTGCTGGTGCCCTCCTCGCCCGATTCTGGTAAGCCGCTGGATCGGCGGCTATCCGGTATCCGCCGATGTCGGGCTGCCCAATGGATTGACGGAATCAGGACTGGTTGCTACCTCAAGGTGACAGGGCCGGTCCGGTGTTGTGGTTTTCCGCAGGTGGAGTGGGTGGAGTGCCTCATTCTGGGGCCCACCCCGTTCTCCCTAGCGTTGGGCCTCATGATTCAGACGATGATGAACGTCCTGACGGCCGTTACGGTCGCCGTAACCGGCCAGGGCGTGACCGGGGTGCGGCCCGAGATGGAGAAGATCGTGGCGGGGAAAGGCGCGACGGCCGTGCTGGCGCGGATCTCCGATGGCGAGAAGAGCTGGTCCGCCGCCGTGGGCGTGCGTGACATCAAGCGCGGCGGCCGGCCGTCGCCTGCCGGATATTTCAGGATCGGTAGCGTCACCAAGACGTTCGTCGCGACCGTGGTGCTCCAGCTCGTGGACGAGGGCAAGGTACGCCTCGACGACCCCATCGAGCAGCACCTGCCGGGCCTCGTGCCGGGCGGTGCGAGCATCACGGTCCGCGCGCTGCTCAACCACTCCAGCCACCTGTACGACTACATGAGCGAGCCGGGCTACTCGACCAACCGGTGGCGCGGCGACGCGCGGTTCCGTTCGTACAAGCCGGGCGAACTGCTCAAGGTGGCCTTCGCGAAGAAGCTGCCCGACGACGGCGAGTGGCACTACTCCAACACCAACTACGTGGTGCTCGGGCTGCTGGTGGGCAAGCTGACCGGACGGCCGTACGGCGAAGAGGTCGAACGGCGCATTCTGCGCCCGCTGAAGCTGCGGCACACGGTGGTGCCGGGCAACCGGACCGGGGTGCCGTCGCCGCACGCCAAGGGGTACGAGCCGATGCCCGAATTGGTGGACGCGACCCGGATGAACCCCTCCCTCGACTGGGCGGCCGGAGAGATGATCTCGACGACGGCGGATCTGGAGCGGTTCATGTCGGCCCTGCTGGGTGGTCGGCTGACCAGCGCCGCGTCACTGCGCGCCATGCGGACGACCGTCCCGACGAAGGCCGGGTTCGCGTACGGGCTGGGGCTGCAGGCGTACCCGCTCCCGTGCGGGAAGGTGTGGGGGCACAGCGGGGAGCTGATCGGGTACATGACGTTCGCCTTCCGCTCCGACTCCGGCAAGTCGATGGTCCTGTCGATCAACCCCTCGACCAGGAATCCGTCCACCGAGGAGGTCATGGGCATCGCCACCAAGGCCTTCTGCGGAAAAGGTTGAAGGCTTCGGTACGCGGGCGGGCGCGGGGTCGGTACGCGGGCGAAGGCCCGGTCAGCGGCTCAGGATCCGGCGCATCGCCTGCTCCAGCGTGCTCACCGGATCGGCGACGCCGTCCTTGGACCGCCACGCCACATACCCGTCCGGCCTGACCAGCACGGCGCCGCCCCCGCCCACCCCGTACCGCTCCTGGAAGCACCCGTGCACGTCCATCAGCTCGTCGTCCACCAGCAGCCGCGTCAGCCGCACCCCGAGCCGCTCCTTGACCAGCCGCCCCGCCTCCATCCACCCCTGCCCGGCGGGGGCGGGGGCCATGAGCACGAAGCCGGAGCCGAACAGGTCGACGGTGGAGATGCGCTGCCCGTCCCAGTCGAGCACCACGTGCGGCGCCCGGCTGCCCGGACGCCCGTCGGGCACGCGCGGGTCTTCCAGGATCGAGCCGTCGTCGCCGGGCTCGTCGAGGATCGCCGTGGAGTGGTAGCGCAGGCCGAGCAGCAGCCCGACCGGGTCCTCCAGCGGCTCCGGGTAACCCACGCGGGCCGCGGGCGGCATGCGTACGCCGAGGTTGGCGAGCTGCGCGTCGGCCGTCAGCGTGCCGGCGGGACGGCGTTCGGCGTCGTACGTGTCCAGGAACCCGTCCCCGGCCTGCCCGCTCAGCACCAGCCACAGCCGCCAGGCCAGGTCGCACCCGTCCTGCAGCGCCGTGCTGCCGCCCTGGCCGCCGGTGGGCGGCATCGTGTGGGCGGCGTCGCCGGCGAGGAACACCCGCCCCGCCCGGTACGTCTCCGCGAGCACATGGGCGATCCCGAACGTGGTCTTGTCCAGCACCCGTACGCCCAGCTCCGGCCGGGCGACGGCCAGGCGGACGAGCTCGACGCAGCGTTCCGTGGTGAAGTCGGCCGCGCTCTCGCCCTCGGCGAGGTTGACGCCGAGCACGTGGGCCCCCACCCCGGTGCCGGTCACGATCACGCCGGTGAAGACGTCGTTCTGCAGGTACCAGAGCGTCACCTCGCGCTCGTTGACCAGCCCGGACAGGTCGGCGTCGAACATGATCGAGCACATCTGCCCCAGCGTGCCCTTGCCGGCGGTGGGCACGCCCAGGGACGCGCGCAGCGGGCTGCGCCAGCCGTCGGCGGCGATCACGTAGTCGGCCCGGACCAGCCGGTCGCCGTCGCGCGAGCGGATGAGCGCCGTCACCCCGTCGTCGTCCTGCTCCAGAGAGATGAGCTCGGTGGAGAAGCGCAGGTCGGCGCCCAGCTCTTCGGCCTTGACGCGGAGCAGGCGCTCGATCTCGGACTGGGGCGCGCCCACCATGTCGACGGGGGTGAGCTCGCGCATGAAGGCCAGCTCCTCCTTCTCATCGCCCATGATCATGTGCGGCGATGGGTCGGCCAGGTCGCGGGCGATCGCGATGCGCATGTTCTCGCCGATCCCGGCCCAGACGCGGGCCAGCTCCTCCTCGATCCCCGGTACGGGACGCAGCAGCTCAAGCGCGCGCGGCCCCACGCCGAACGCCTTGGGCTGGACGGACGTGCCCGGATGCCGTTCGACCAGCATGACGGGCACGTCGCGCCAGGCCAGCAGGGTCGCGGCGCTCAGGCCGGCGTATCCGGCGCCGACCACCAGGACCGGCACTCGCTCTTGCTCCATTGAGACCACCTCCGTAAACGCGTACTATCGCGTCAGCGAAACAGGCAACACGATATGTCGCGTTCGCGGAGACAGTCAAGATATATCGCGATTTAGGAAAGGTGGCGTTCCAGAGACTCCAGCTTGGAGGTCATCCCGTCCGTGACGCCCTGGCGCAGATCGGCCTTCAGTACGAGGCTCACCCGGGGCGCGACCTCGCCCACGGCCTCGACGGCGCGCTTGACCACGTCCATGACCTCGTCCCACTCGCCCTCGACGGTGGTGAACATGGCGTCGGTGCGGTTCGGCAGCCCGCTGTCACGGACGACCTTGACGGCGCGGGCGACCGGCTCGGCGACCCCTTCGCCGACGCCCAGCGGGGTGATGGAAAAAGCGACGATCATCGGAAACCCTCTCAGTCGAAGAAGGGTTCCGATCTTAGACAACGGGGGAAACACGACCGCCGGGAAGCGAAAAGCCACGACGCCTGACAACGCCGTGGCCACCGCTCAACCTCACGCGTGCTCGTGCTCGTGCTCGTCTTCCTCTTCCTCGCTCGGCTCCTCGGCCGGCTCGACGCCGAGAACGGCCTCACGCGGCTCGATCTCGCTGATGTGGTCGACGAGAGCGAGCACGTGGTCGGGCTCGATCAGCCACTGCAGCGCGGAGGCCCCGGAGTCGTCGGAAGAGACCAGCTCGGCCTGCTCGGTCCGCTCCTCATCGGTGAGGTCGGAGTCGGGGTGCCGGATCTCCGCCAGCGCCGCGGCCTGCAGCGCGTCCATGTCGAGCACCTCGACGGTCAGTTCGACCGTCAGGCGCAGGAACTTCGATTCATCACTCATGGCGACGATGCTAGGGCAGCTTCCACTCGACAGGTGTCGCGCCTTGCTGGATCAGCAGCTCATTGGCCCGGCTGAACGGCCGCGAGCCGAAGAAGCCGCTGCGCGCCGACAGGGGGGAGGGGTGGGCGGACTCGACGCGCGGCACGCTGCCGAGCATGGGCGCGAGGTTGCGCGCGTCGCGGCCCCACAGGATCGCCACCATCGGCTTGCCGCGCGCCACGAGGGCGTGGATGGCCTGCTCGGTGACCTGTTCCCAGCCCTTGCCGCGGTGGGAGGCGGGCTTGCCCGGCATGACGGTGAGCACCCTGTTGAGCAGCAGCACGCCCTGGTCGGCCCACGGCGTCAGGTCGCCGTTGGCGGGCCTGGGCAGGCCGAGGTCGGTCTCCATCTCCTTGTAGATGTTGACCAGGCTGCCCGGCAGCGGCCGCACGTCGGGGGCCACCGAGAACGACAGCCCGACGGGGTGACCGGGCGTGGGATAGGGATCCTGGCCCACGATCAGCACCTTGACCTCGTCGAAGGGCTGGTTGAACGCGCGCAGCACGTTCGAGCCCGCGGGAAGGTACTGTCTGCCTTCGGCGATTTCCTTACGCAGGAACTCGCCCATCAGGGAGATCTGCTCGGATACGGGCTCGAGTGCACGTGCCCATCCGGCTTCGACGACTTCGTTCAGTGGACGACCGGCCATGCCCGTTGAGCTTAGTCAGGTCTGGTACGGCTCGTCCCCGAAACGTCGGGGCGAGCCGTACCAGAATGATCACGAGACGGCCGCTACTTCACGGAGCCGGACATCATGCCCTGGACGAAGTACCGCTGGAACGCGAAGAACAGGACCAGCGGGATGATCAGCGACATGAACGCACCGGACGAGAGAATGTCGACGTTCGACCCGAACTGCCGCATCTGAGACTGCAGATACTTGGTCATCGGCTGGTTGCCGGTGTCGGCGAAGACCAGCGCGATGAGCATGTCGTTCCACACCCAGAGGAACTGGAAGATGCCCAGCGAGGCGATGGCCGGCTTGCCCAGCGGGAAGACCACCGAGGCGAAGATCTTCCACTCCGAGGCGCCGTCCATGCGCGCCGCCTCCAGCAGCGACGAGGGGATGCCGACGAAGAAGTTACGCAGCAGGAAGATCGCGAACGGCAGCCCGAACGCCACATGGAACAGCACCACGCCGGGGATCGAGCCGAAGATGCCCGCGCCGCCGTAGAGGGAGGCGACGGGGATCAGCGCGATCTGGATCGGCACGATCAGCAGCCCGACGACGATGAGGAACGAGGTGTCGCGGCCGGGGAAGTCCATCCAGGCGAACGCGTACGCCGCCATGGCCGCGATGCCGATCACCAGGACCGTGGTCGGCACGGTGATCAGCACCGTGTTCCAGAACGAGGCGGTGAAGCCGCTGCCCAGCAGGTTGGCGTAGTTCTGGATGGTCAGCTCGGCCGGCTTGGTGAAGATCGTCCACCAGCCCTCGGCGCTGTTGACCTGGTTGGTCCGCATCGAGACGACCAGCAGGCCGAGCGTGGGCACCAGCCAGAACAGGCCGAGCAGCACCATGATCACCTGGACCGCGCCGCTGCCGATGCGATCGACGATCCTGCTGGCCAGGCTCCTGCGCGGCGCCCCGGCCTCCAGCCCCTTCGGAGCCGTAGCGGTTGCCGTGGTCACGTGTCTTCCCTCCTGAACCTGCGGATGTTCATGATCATGAAGGGAAGGACCAGAACGAGCAGGAAGATGGCCAGCGCACTGCCCAGTCCCTGGTTCCCGCCGCCGCCGAACGACACGCGCCACATCTCCAGCGCGACCACGTTCGCCTGCGGCTGCACCGAGGACGGAGCGATGATGAAGACCAGGTCGAACACCTTCAGGGTATTGATGATCATCGTCACGAAGACGACGAGCAGGACCGGCGACAGCAGCGGCACGGTGATCTTGCGGAACACCTGCCACTCCGTGGCGCCGTCGATGCGGGCCGCCTCCAGGGCGTCACGCGGGATCGCCGCCAGGCCGGCCGCGATCAGCACCATGGCGAACCCGGCCCACACCCAGACGAACGCGCCGATGATGGCGGGGGTGATGAGCGCCGGGCCGAGCCAGGTCAGGCCGCCGTACGAAGCCTCGAAGTTCGACTGCGGCAGCCGTACGACGTAGGACCCGGGAGCCAGGCCGTCGAAGCGGAACGAGCCGTTCTCAGCGGTCGTGGCGGTCGCCGCGACCTGACCGTTCTGGACCGCCTCGACCGTCATGCCGGGCAGGCCCTTCTCGGTGCCGTCGATCGCGCCGCTCTGGCCGCCGCCTCCTGGCGTGAAGTCGAACCAGACGGTGCCGGACACCCCGTCGGCCGCCGCCGGAGCCTGCGCGGTCTGCGCGTTGGACGGCATGACGTCCGGCTTGACGCCGACGATCGGGATCAGCACCGGCTGGCCCGCCTGGGCGGGCTGCTTGGTGACGACGCCGCCGTCCTGGGCGGCCACCTGGGACTGGTCGCCCTCACGGGGACGCGCCTCGGGGTAGCCCTGCGAGGAGGAGAACGTGTCGTGGACGGTGGTGAGGATGGCGTTGGCCAGGCCCTTGTCCGGGTTCTCCTCGTAGACGAGGCGGAAGATGACGCCGGCGGCCATCAGCGAGACGGCCATCGGCATGAACACGATCAGCTTGAACGCCGTCGCCCACCTGATTCGCTCGGTCAGCACCGCGAAGATCAGGCCCAGCGTGGTGACGATGATCGGCGCGACGATGACCCAGATGAGGTTGTTGCGGATCGTGGTGAGCATGCCCTGATCGCTGAAGATCGTGGCGTAGTTGCCCAGCCCCACGAATCCGGTGCCCACCGAGTCAAACAGGCTCCGGAAGATGGAGAAGACGATCGGATAGATCACCCAGATGCCCAGCAGCAGCGCCGCGGGCAGGAGGAAGAAGATGGCGACCGTCGGCGAGGGGCCTAGGCGTGTTCTCTTGCGGGGGGTATCAGCCGGTCCGGTGGGGGGCTCGCCCGCGGCCTCCACCGCGGGCGAGTCCTGCCGGCCGTCCAACCGTTCGGTCACGGCCTTACCTCTTTACTTCCAGGCCTTTTTGGCCTCGGCTTCGAGCGCGTCCTGCGTGCCCTTGACGTCGGTGGGGTTGCGCAGGAAGTCCTGCAGCACCTTCCACTCGCCCTTGCCGTCGGTGCCGCCGAAGGCGCTCGGGGCCAGGTCCGACATGTCGTAGCGGACGGCGTCGCCGGCCGAGACGATCGTCTGGCCGAGCTGCTTGGTCAGCTCGTCGGGGTAGTTGTCGGGGGAGACGTTCTTGTTGGGCGACAGGTAGCCGGGCAGCTTGGCCCAGATCTCGCCGCCCTCCTTGGAGGCCAGGAACTGCACCAGCGCCATGGCGCCGGGGGAGTCCTTCATGGCCACCGCGACGTCGCCGCCGAGCACGACCGGAGCGGTGTCACCGGCCTTGGGGAACGGGAAGTACTTGGCCTCCTCGCCGAGCTTGGCGCCCGACTGCACGGCCTCGACGGCCACGAAGTCGGCCTCGATCACCATGGCGGCCTTCTTGGTGCTGTAGACGTCGTTCACGCAGGTGGGGAAGTCGGTCTGGAGCGCGCCCGACGAGCCGCCCGCGACGAACTCCTTCTTGCCGGCGATCTGCGCGATCTTCTCCAGCGCGGTCTTCACGCTCGGGTCGGTCCACGGGATCTCGTGCTTGGAGAGCTTGTCGTAGTTCTCCGGGCCCGCGGTGGACAGGTAGACGTTCTCGAAGAGGTCGGTCAGCGTCCAGCCGGAGGCGCCGCAGAGCGAGAACGGCGCGGTGCCGGAGTCGGCCAGGGTCTGCGCCGACTTCACCAGCTCGTCCCAGGTGGTGGCCGGCTGCACGCCCGCCTCGTCGAAGGCCGACGAGCGGTACCAGACCAGCGACTTGTGCGCCGCCTTGATCAGCACGCCGTAGACCTGCCCGTCGACGGAGCCGAGCTCCTTCCAGTACGGGGTGTAGTTGGCGTCGATCTCCTTGGTGACGTCGGCGGACAGCGGCTTGAGTGCCTTCTGCTCCGCGTACTGCTGCACCAGGCCGGGCTGCGGCAGGATCGCCACGTCCGGCGGGTTGTTGCCCTGGATGCGCGGGCCCAGGTAGGCGCCCGTGTCCTCGCCGGTGGAGGCGTAGGTGACCTCCGCGCCGGTCTTGTCGGCGAAAGCCTTGAGCACCTGCTCGAAGTTCTTCTGCTCCGCCCCGGTCCACTTGGCGGCGACTTCGAGCTTCACGCCCTGGAGCGTCTTGTCGCCTCCGCCGCTGGCGGGCGCCGACTCCGACGCGGTGGGCGCGGTGGTCGTCGGCGCGTTACCGCAGGCGGCGACGGCTACCGCGAGCCCGGCCAGGATCGCTGCTGCTCTGCCTTTTCGCATGGCTGCCTCACTGGGTTCTGATGATTTCTTCGAGTTCTGACTTCATGGAGGCCGCGACGTCGTCGGCGGACTCCGGGGAGGGGTTGCCCAGCGCCTTGGAGACCGAACTGGCGATCACCAGGCTGAGCTGGTTGTAGTTGGCGCTCACCGGCCGTGCCCTGGCGGCGAGGATGCTCTCCTTGAGCACCGGCAGGTAAGGGAAACGCTTGATGAGCTCGGGGTCGTCGTAGAGCTCGGTCCACACGGGCGGGAACGAGCCCTCGGTGAGGACCCGGCGCTCGTTCTCCAGGCTCGTGAAGTAGCGGATGAACTCCTGGGCGGTGTGCTGGTGCTTGGAGTAGGCGCTGATGGCGAGGTTCGCGCCGCCCAGCGTGCTGGAGCCGGGGCCGTTGAGGCCGGGCAGCCGGGTTACGCCCAGCTTGCGGCCCAGCTCGGCCTTGGCCGGTCCGTACGCGTGCGGCCAGTTCCTGGCGAAGGCCAGGCGGCCCTCCTGGAAGGCCAGGCGCGACTCCTCCTCCTTGTAGCTCAGCGACTCCTTGGGGATCCAGCCCTCGCGCAGCCCCTGGAGCAGGAAGCCGAGCGCGGTGCCGCCTGTGACGGGGTCGAGGGTGACCTCGGTGCCGTCCTGGCTGACGATCTGCCCGCCGGCCGACTGCACGGCCTCGGAGAAGTTGACCGTGAGCCCCTCGTAGGCAAGAAACTGCCCCGCATAGCCCCCTATGTTGTGCTTTTTCGTAATTTGTCGGGATTGCTGGCGAAGCTCGGCCCAAGTCCTGGGCGGCTTCTTCACCAGGTCCGTCCGGTAGTAGAGCAACCCGGCGTTGCTCGTGTACGGGACGGCCCAGAGCTTGTCCTTGTAGATCGCCGTCTCCACGACGGGCGGCAGGAACCTGTCGAGCGGGAACAACCCGCGCTCCAGGGGGATGATCCAGCCGTTCTCCGCGAATTCGGCGGTCCACACGACGTCGAGCCCCAGCACGTCGTAGCGGCTGCTGCGGGCCTGGAGGTTGGCGCCGATCTGGGCACGCTGCTCGTCGGCGGCCTCGGGCAGCTCCAGCAGCGTCACCTTCTCGGCCGGGTGGGCCTGGTTCCAGCGGTCCAGCAGGGGTTGCAGGTACGCCGTGGTGTCGCGTCCGGTGGCGAACGTGATCGGGCCTGTTCCGCCCGTCCCGGTCTCGCCGCCGCCCTCGTCGCCCGTCGCCGCGCATCCAGCCGCCAGAGCGACGGCCAGCAGCACCGGCAGCGAGCGAAGCACTGTTACCTCCGCGTTCGGATCGGTTTACATACGTGTTAGGTAGATGCATTCATGTTATGCACACCTGTAATCTGTAGGTCAACGGATATCTCTGTAACGCGTACGTAACATGAGTGAGGGAGGTGGGCGGTGCGGCCGCACCTGCTGGCGCTTCTGGCCAAGGAGCCGGCTCATGGCTACGAGCTGAAACAGGCGCTTGAGCAGACCTTCGGCAGCGCCTATCCCTCCCCCAACATCGGCCAGATATACGTGACCCTCGGCCGGCTGGAGAAGGACGGCCTGATCAGGGCGGTCGACGTCGAGCAGTCCAACCGGCCCAACAAGAAGGTCTACTATCTGACCGCCAAGGGCCGGGAGTCGCTGGAGGCCTGGGTCGACGAGCCGACCGAGGGCCCCAGGGTGCGTGACGAGTTCTTCATGAAGCTCGTGCTCGCCCCGCTCACCGGCATCGCCGACCGGATGGCGCTGATCAGCCGGCAGCGCCGCCACTATCTGTCGCTCATGAGCGATCTCAACGACATCCTCTCCCGTACGCCCGACACGGATCGGGTGGCGATGCTGCTCATCGAGGGAGCGATGTTGCACCTTCAAGCCGACCTTGACTGGCTGGAGCGATGCCAGGAGGATCTGGCATGAGCACGGTTGTGAAAACGGTCAATCTGGTCAAAATCTACCAGGATGGCGCGGTGCCCGTGCCTGCCGTGCGCGGGGTGGACCTCCAGGTCGAGCCGGGAGAGTTCGTCGCGATCATGGGGCCGTCCGGCTCGGGGAAATCCACGCTCGTCCACATGCTGGGCGGGCTCGACACCAGGACCAGCGGCGAGATCTGGCTCGACGGCAAGCGGGTGGACACCCTCTCGGAGAGCGCCTGGGCGCTGCTGCGCCGCAAGCGCATCGGCTTCGTCTTCCAGTTCTTCAACCTGGTCGCCAACATGACCGTCGGCGACAACGTCGAGCTGCCCGCGCTGCTGTCCGGAGCCTCGCCCAAGGTGGCCCGCGAGCGCCGGGAGAGCCTGCTGGCCGCGCTCAACCTGACCGACAGGGCCGAGGCCGCGCCCGCCCAGCTCTCCGGCGGTGAGCAGCAGCGGGTGGCGCTGGCCAGGGCACTGGCCAACGAGCCCAGCCTGCTGCTGGCCGACGAGCCCACGGGCAACCTCGACAGCCGCAACACCCGCGACGTGCTCCGCCTGCTCGGCGAGGTGCACAAGGAGGGCCAGACCATCGTCATGGTCACCCACGACGCCCGCGTGGCGAGCCTGGCCGACCGGCTGGTGTCGCTGTTCGACGGGGAGATCGTGGACGACGGGCGCATCGCGCGCAGGCGTACGCGCACGGCCGGTGAAGTGATCGACCTCCGGTGAGCGCGTCTCTGGCGGGAAACCGGTGGATCAGGGCCGACCTGCGGGCCAGGAAGGGCCAGGCGGTGCTGACCGTGCTGACCGTGGCCGGGATCGTGGCCGCGCTGATCACCGCGGCGACCCTGCTCGAAGACGGCACCAACCCGTGGCGCAGCCTGTTCGCCCAGACCGACGGGGCCCACGTCTGGCTGCACACCAAGGACAGCCCCCAGGTGGCCCTGGGCGGCATCGACGGCGTCACCCAGACCGCGGGCCCCTACCGGTCGGCGCCCGTCACCGTGGCACAGGACGGCAAGAAGGAGCCGGCCTCGCTGCGCGCGATGCCGGCCACCCCGCCGCTGGTGGCCCATCCCGTGGTGGCCGAGGGCAGGTGGCTGGACCCAGCCCAGCCCGACGGAGCCGTGGTCGAGCGCTCCTTCGCCGCCTCGCTGGGGCTGCGCATCGGCGCCGCGTTCACCATCATCGCGATCAGCGGCGAGCGCCACACCCTCTACGTACGCGGCATCGCCGACTCCGCCGACCAGGGCTTCTACCCCGAGTGGACGCCCGGCCTGGCCTACGTGCTGCCCATCATGCTCGACCGCATCGAGCCCATGCTCGGCCGCAGCGAGTGGGTGACCGGGTTACGCCTGGCCGACCCCGAGGCGTCCCAGGTGGTCTCGCAGCGCGTGGTCGTCATGCTGGAGGACCGCCTGCAGCGCGTCTACACCTGGCGCGAGGTCAGAGCCGCCATGGAGCTGGACAACCGGCTGCTGGGCACGCTGCTGGCGCTGTTCGGCGTGGTCGGGCTGGTGGCCGCCGCGCTCGCGCTGGCCAACGCGGCCGGCGGCCGGGTGCTCGGCCAGCTTCGTGACCTGGCCACGCTCAAGTCGCTGGGCTTCACCCGGGGCCAGGTCGCGCTGCTGCTCCTGGTCGAGCACGGCGCCCTGGGCCTGCTGGGGGTGGTGATCGGCGCGCTTTCCGGCTGGGGCGTGATGGCGGCGATGCTCGGCGCGACCTCCGTGGCGCCCATCCCCGTGCTGGCCATCGTCGCGGGCACGGCGTTGACCGTACTGGCCGCCGTCGGGGTGCCGGCCTGGCGGGGCGGGCGCACGCCGCCCATCCCCGACGTGCCCGCCGCGCCGCCCAGGGGCCGCCTGTCCAGGCTGGCCCGGCTGGCCCTGCTCGTACGCCTGCCGCCCGCCCTCGTCCTCGGCACCAGAGACGCCTTCACCCGGCGGGTGCCGGCCTTCCTGACGGCGTTCGGCCTGGCCGTGCCGATGATGATGATCACCATCGGGCTCGGCGTGTGGGCCACGCTCGACAACTTCCTCGCCCACCCCGAACAGGTGGGCCAGCACGCCGGCCTCTACGCCAGGCCGGGCAAGATCGAGCCGGCCGAGGCCGAACGGCTCGTCAGGGCCGACAAGGACGTGGCCGCCGTCTATCCGGGCACCGACGTGAACGCGCTGGCCCCTGGCGAGGCCCGGTCGGTCAGGGTGCGGGCGATCGGCAGCTCGACGCAGCCGTACCCGTTCCCCGTGGTCGAAGGCCGCGAATACGGGCGCCAGGGCGAGGCGGTCGCAGGGCAGGGCCTGCTGGACCTGCTCGGGGTCAAGATCGGTGACCGGGTGCGGCTCACCGTGGGCGGCACCCCGCTGATCGTCAGGATCGTCGGCAGGACCGTCGAGCCCGAGCAGGACGGCGAGGTGCTCTCGGTGGGGCTCGACAGCCTGGCGGCCAAGGACTCGGTGCCGCCGGAGTTCTACGCGCTGGCCCTCAAGCCGGGCGCCGACCCGTCGGAGGTGCGCGGCCGGTTGCTGGCCGAGTCGAAGGAGGGCCTGGACGTGCAGGCCGCGATCAACCCGGCCGACCGGCTGTCGATCATCAGGGTGGTGATCGTGGCGCTGATCGCGGTGCTGACCCTCATCGGCCTGGCCAACCTGCTCACCGCCAGCGCGCTCGGGCTGCGCGACCACGCGTTCGACCTGGCTGTGCTCAAGGCCATGGGGCTGACCCCGCGCCAGGTCATGGCCACGCTCGTGACCGGCACGGGCCTGCTGGTCGTGCTCGGCATCGGCGTGGGCGCCGCGGCCGGTGTCTCCGTCGTCACCGGCCTGATCGACCTTCAGGGTCACACCAGCGGGGTCGGCGCGGGCATCGGCCGCGCGCCGTCACCGCTGACGGTGACCCTGACGGTGCTGGTGGCCGTGGGCACGGCGCTCGCGGTCGCGCTCATCCCCGCGCGCCGCGCGGCCCGTGCCCAGGTGCCTGTCACTTCTCGGTGAGGTTGTCCTCGGGCTTCTTCAGCGCGAACCAGTAGAAGCCGTGCCCCGGCAGCGTGAGCAGGTAGGGCAGCTCCCCGATCGACGGGAAGGGCACCCCGCCCCGCGCCTCGACGGGCGTCATGCCCTCGAAGCGGCGCAGGTCCAGCTCCACCGGCTGCGGGAACTTCGACAGGTTGTTGACGCACAGCATCACGTCGTCGCGGTCCTCGCGCACGTAGGTGAGCACGCTGGGGTTGGAGGACCACATTTCCGTGTACGCCCCGACGCCGAACACCGGGTGCCTGCGCCGGATCTCCAGCATCTTGCGGGTGAAGTGCAGCAGAGATCCCTCGTGGCGCTGCTGGGCCTCCACGTTGACCGCCTGGAAGCCGTAGATCGGGTCCATGACCGCGGGCAGGTAGAGCCGCCCGGGGTCGGCGGAGGAGAACCCGGCGTTGCGGTCGGGGCTCCACTGCATCGGCGTGCGGACCGAGTCGCGGTCCTCCAGCCAGATGTTGTCGCCCATGCCGATCTCGTCGCCGTAGTAGATGATCGGCGAGCCCGGCAGCGACAGCAGCAGCGCGGTGAACAGTTCGATCCGGTCCCTGTCGTTGTCGAGCAGCGGGGCCAGGCGCCGGCGGATGCCCAGGTAGGCCCGCATGCGCGGGTCCTTGGCGTATTCCTTGTGCATGTAGTCGCGCTCTTCCTCGGTCACCGTCTCGAGCGTGAGCTCGTCGTGGTTACGCAGGAAGATGCCCCACTGCGCGTTCTCGGGCAGCTTGGGGGTGAGCGACATGATCTCGGAGATCGGCTCGCGCGTCTCCTTCTTCACCGCCATGTAGATGCGCGGCATCAGCGGGAAGTGGAAGGCCATGTGGCACTCGTCGCCCCCGGTGGTGGGGTCGCCGAAGTACTCGACCACGTCCTGCGGCCAGCCGTTGGCCTCCGCCAGCAGCACCCGGTCGGGGTAGAGGCGGTCGACCTCGGAGCGGACCTTCTTCAGGTACGCGTGCGTCTCCGGCAGCCCGGAGCAGGCCGTGCCCTCGCGCTCGAACAAATAGGGCACCGCGTCCAGCCGGAACCCGTCGATGCCGAGGTCCAGCCAGAACCGCAGCACCTCCAGCATGGCCTCCTGCACCGCCGGGTTGTCATAGTTCAGGTCCGGCTGGTGGTGGAAGAAACGGTGCCAGTAGTACTGCTTGCGCACCGGGTCGTAGGTCCAGTTGGACTCCTCCGCGCCGATGAAGATGATCGGCGCGTCGGGATAGCCACCAGGATGGTCCGACCACACGTAGAAGTCGCCGTACGGCCCTTCGGGGTCGTGCCGGGACGCCTGGAACCAGGGGTGCCGGTCACTGGTGTGGTTCATCACGAGGTCGGTGATGATCCGCAGGCCGCGCTCGTGCGCCGCCTCGATCAGCTGCACGAAGTCCCCCAGGTCCCCGAAGTCCGGGAGGATCTTCATGTAGTCCGAGATGTCGTATCCGCCGTCGCGCAGCGGGGACTCGTACAGCGGCAGCAGCCACAGGCAGTCCACGCCCAGCCACTCGAGATAGCCGAGCTTCTCGATGAGGCCGCGCAGGTCGCCGGTGCCGTCGCCGTTGGAGTCCTTGAACCCCCGGACGAGAACCTCGTAGAACACCGCCCGCTTGTACCAGGCTGGATCCTCCGAGACGAAGGCCTCGGAGATCGGCTCTGATATTGGGGATGCGTTGATCATTATGTCGCTCACAGGAAGAGATGTGGGCAGGACGAAGTCACCGGTTGCCCCGGCGTTGTTATCTGGTGACCGCGCCGCGTGGGGTCGTCATCCCTGCGAACCCCATGCCCTCGGACGGAACCTGATTTGTGATCTGGTGCCCGTTTGTGCGGCGCTTACGGGCCGAACACTACCAGCCCGTTGGCTTTCCGGAACCCGCTTCTGCTGTGCGACGGTTAATACCCGGGAGATCCGTATGTAATCGCCCTGTTACCGAGAGTTCACTAAAAAGGTGTGGCCAGGTCCGAGAGGTCGCTCTCGAAGTCATTCAGCCACAGTCCGAACAGCACCAGACCGCGCACCCAGAATCGATCGTTCCAGCCGTTGAACCTGGTCAGCGCGTCCGGTCCGCCGGCCACCACCTCGTGCAGCTCGTCCGACAGCAGCCCCGGCACCCGGCTCACCACGATCTCCAGCATGCGGTGCGAATAATTTCGGGCAGGCGCCGCCGTGGAACGCAGCGGCACCCTTCGCAGGGGCTGCTTGACCACGTTCGTGGAGGGCAGGGCGGCCACCCTCGGGTTGGCCGCGTGCAGCACCTCGCGGTAGAAGCGGCCCTTGTCCTTGCGGGCCACGCCCACCGACAGCGCCGCGTCGAAGAACTCCGGATGGATGAACGGCGCCGCGAACGACGCCTCAGGGCCCACCAGGTTGACCGCCGAGCGCGCGATGCCCCGCACGGTCCTGGTGTGCAGCACCGACAGGGGCAGCTCGGCCCGGTGCCCGTGGAGCATGGAGGTGGCGGTCGCGAACTGCTCGCGTACGGTCTCCTCCATCCACTGGGCCGCCGCCTTGGACAGGAACGGCTGCGTCGGCTGCCCCAGCGACAGCGAGCCCAGCACGGCCGCCGAGCGCTCCTCCTGCGTGGTGGCCTCCAGGGCGGCCCCGCTGACCATGAAGTTCTTCAGCAGCGGGCCTCCGGCCAGGCCGTCGACCAGGATCCGGCCGGCGCCGTGCACCTCCTTGGCGAAGGGCGCGTACCAGGCGTGGTGCGGGGTCAGGTATTCGAGCCTGCGCGCCACCTCCATCGCGTCCTCGGGGTAGGCGGCCGCGTCCTGGGTGATCACCCGGTGCGCGATGCCCAGCTCCCTGGTGATCGACCGGGCGAACGCGATGTCGGTGTCGGTGCCGTCGTCGGGGCTCGTCGTCCACGACTCCACGTCCATGCCCCTGGCACTGGCCACGCTGGCCAGCAGCCGCGAGTCGTACCCGCCGCTGACCGGCACCAGGAGCTTGCGGCCGTCGTAGTCCTCGTAGACCTTGTGCAGCAGCTCGACGATCTCGCCCGGGCTGATCCACGCCTCGAACGGCTCCGTGCGCAGCCAGCGCGGCAGCAGCCGCTCCGTGGACAGCCGGCCGTCCTCGCAGACCAGCGCGCTCGCGCCCGGCAGGCGCTTGACCTCGCTGTACGGCGTCGCCTCGCCCAGCGGGAACGTGACCTGGAGTATCGAGGCCCACGCCGACCAGTCGATCGCGACCGGCACGAGGTTCAGCAGGGGCTGGATGAGGGAGGAGAAGTAGACCGCGTCGCCCAGGCGCACGTAGTAGAGGTCCACCAGGCCCAGCGCGCCGGTGTGCAGCGTCACCTTGCGCCCGTCGCCGATCAGCCCCGGCGTCTCGTACGTCTCCGCGACCGTGATCCACTCGTCGGGGGCCTTCGGCCTGCGCTCGCCCCAGGCGAACGCGAAGGCGTGGCCCGCGCGGTGATAGGGCGGCAGCGGCGCGGAGCTGTACAGCGTCGCCTCGGGCGACTGCAGGGCCGGGAGCACCTTCGGTCCTGAGGCTGTCAGCTTGCCGAGTACGGCGGCGTCGATCCGGCCGAGAGCGCCACAGATATAGGGCCTTACATTGAACTGCACCGGATCTCATCCCTTCGAGACGCTTCCCGCAAAAGAGTATCCTTTGCCGGGCTGAGAGAGCGGAGGTCCAGTGTCCACAGAGCTTGAAAGCACGCGCCGGGCGTTGCGTGAGGCCGTGTCCCAGGCCGGACGGGCGGCCGAGCTGGCCAGGCTGCTGGACGCCGCCCAGGCCAGGCTGGCAGCGGCTGAGCAGAACGCCGAGGAGGCCAAGGCGCTGGCCGAGCAGTTGAGCGAGGCCGAGGAGCGGCTCGCCGCCGAGCAGGCGGCGGCCGACAAGCTGCGCAAGGAGCTGGCCGAGCAGCGCTTCCAGGCCGAGGTGGCCAACTGGAAGCTGTCGTCGATCAAGGTCGCCCGCTGGAACCGCCTCGGTGACGCCATCAAGAGCGGCAAGAGCAACCCGGTGCGCCTGGCCAGGGGCCTCAAGGGCGCCGCCAAGCCGGTCAAGCGGCCCAGCGCGCCCAAGCGCAGGCCCGTGGCCGCGGTCAAGCCCAAGGACGAGCGCCCGGGTGCGGCGTTCCAGGCCACCAGCACCACCAGGACGCTCGGCGGCGCCTCATTCAAGCTCAAGCCGTTCCGGGTGCCGACGGGCCCCAACACGCGCCCGCACCTGACCACCGCGGTGATCGCCGACCCGCACGCCGAGGCGCTGCTGCGCTACGAGTGGCGGCAGACCACCGGGTTCACACCCCGCGACTTCGCCAGGGTGCTGCCCCTCGAAGTGCCCCACCTGCTGGTCGTCGAGTCCGTCACGCAGGGCCCGTGGGCCGAGGAGATCACCGGCGAGCCGGGCGAGGGGCTCAAGGCGCTGCTGGCCTGGTGCGCCGAGCGCGGCATCCGCACGGTCTTCTGGCACACCGGGGGCGACGTCGCCGCCTACGCCGCCGCGGCCGACCTGTTCGAGCACCGCTTCACCACCGACCTGACCGTGGCCTGGCCGCGGCTGCAGTTCGGGGTGCAGCCCCGGGTGCACAACCCGCTGCCGCTGGCCGGGGGCCGCATCGACCGGGTGCTCACGCTCGACCAGCTCCTGCCCGGCCACCTGGCCTACCCCGACGTCCTGACCTCCTACCGCTGGCCCGCCGCCGCCGACTGCCCGCCGGGCACCCCGCAGTGGCGGCTGGCCGAGATCGCGGCCTGCGGCACGCCCATCGGCACCGAGGACGACTCGCGGCGGGCGCACGTGGCGCTGCGGCGGGCGTACTCGATGGGGACGATGAGCGAGCGCATCGACGAGCTGCTCGACGCCGTCGGCCTGCCCAGCGCGCGGCCCACGCTCAACACCTCCGTGCTGCTGCCCATCCTCGACCCGTACCTGATGGAGCACGCGCTCGCCCAGGTCGCCCGGCAGTCGGGCGTCGACCAGCTCATCGTCATCGGGCCGCCGGAGGCCGAGCTGCGCGCCCGCGACGTGCTGCCGGACGTGGAGGTCATCTACCGCCGCCCGCAGCCGGCGATGACCGAGGGCGCGATGCTCAACGCCGGCATCGACCTGTGCGAGGCCGACCTCGTCGCGGTCATGGACCCGCGCGACGTCTACGGCCCCCACTACCTGTCGGACCTGCGCCGGGCCTTCCTGTTCACCACCGCCGACATCGTCGGCAAGGCCGCCTTCTACGCCCACCTGCGCAAGCCTCAGGCCACGCTGCTCAAGCAGCCCGACGCTGAATACTCCTACCTGCCCGAGATCACCGGCGGCACCCTCCTGGCCAGGCGCAACGCCCTGCGCGAGCTGGGCTTCGCCGACCTCACGGAGGGCTGGGACGAGGTCCTGATGCGGCAGTGCCGTACGGACGGGATCAAGGTGTTCTCCGCCGACCGGTTCGGCTACGTGCGGGTGCGGGACGAGGACCGCTGGCTGCTGGGGGCGGCCCACCTGGTCGAATACGGCTCGGCCGAGCCGCACGCGCTCATCTGAGAGGGTGTCCCCATGACACCCGAGGAGCTGGCCGCCGTGCTCGGTGAGCCGCCGGCGCCCGAGGAGTCGTGGGAGCGCGAGGCCGTCTACGTCTCGGCCGCCGCACTGCGGCGGGGCCTGGACGCGGGGGAGCTGGCCGGGCGGGTGCGGGCGCTCGACGGGGTGGCTTCTGTGGAGGTGCGCGGGAAGGGGTTCCTGCGGATCGTCGTCACCGTGCCGGGTGACCTGCTGCGGTCGGCTTGGGCACGCCCGCCGTTCGAGCCTCCGTGGCCGGACTTTCCCCGTACGTGGGACAACCCCGGCTTCGTGGTGCGCTACGGGCACGCGCGCGCCTGCGCCGCGCTGAGGTGGGCCCGCGAGCTGGGGGTGCCGGAGACCGGGTTCGCGGCCGAGCTGCTCGACGACCCCTGGCACCGCCGGGTGCTGCGGGCGCTGGCCGAGCTGCCAGGGCGGCTGGTCAGCAGGGAGCCCGGCTGGGAGAGCTACCTTTTGCGGCTGGCGCTGGCCTATCACGACGCCCACGAGCGGGCTCCGGCCGTTCCTGTGGGGGACGAGGAGCCAGGCGCTGTGCACACGGCGCGGGTACGGGTGGCGGCGGCCGTGCGCGAGGTCCTGCCGGGCCCCGACCGGCTGTAATGAATCACAAAATATTCGGTTAAAAGGCGAAAAAGCGTAAAAATATCCCTTCCAGGGCGTGATCGTGTCTCGATACGTGGTCACAGGGTCATGGCTCCCTGGTGCTTCCGATAGCCTCGATCGGGTGAGTCGATTCGCCCACCCCGCCGGGGACCGGCACGCCGAGATGCTGCCGCACGAGCGCCCGCCGCTGGCGCCCGCCGACCTCAACCGGATCAACCCCTCGATCTGGCCCCGAACGTCGAGCCGGGCGGAAGGCGCGCTCACCGTCGGCGGCGTGGACGTGCGCGACCTCGCTCGTGATTACGGCACCCCGCTCTACGTCATCGACGAGGACGACGTGCGCTCGCGCATGCGCGACTACGCGACGGCGTTCTCCGGCTCCGAGGTCCACTACGCCGGCAAGGCGTTCCTGTGCAAGGAGATCGTGCGCTGGCTCCAGGACGAGGGCCTCGGCCTCGACGTGGCCAGCAGCGGCGAGCTGGCGGTCGCGCTGAGCGTCGGCTTCCCCGCCGAGCGCATCACCATGCACGGCAACAACAAGTCCAAGGCCGAGCTGGCCAAGGCCCTGGAGGCCGGGGTCGGTCACATCGTGGTCGACTCCTACGACGAGATCACCAGGCTCGGCTACCTCGCCGAGCAGCTGGGCAAGCGGCCCAAGGTGATGATCAGGGTGACCACCGGGGTCGAGGCCCACACCCACGAGTTCATCGCCACGGCCCACGACGACCAGAAGTTCGGCCTGTCGCTGAACGCGGGCGCCGCGGCCGAGGCCGTGCGCCGCATCCTCGCCATGCCGCAGCTCGAGCTGGTCGGCCTGCACTCCCACATCGGCTCCCAGATCGTCGACACGGCCGGGTTCGAGGTGGCCGCGCGCCGGCTGGCCACGCTGCTCGTCCAGATCAAGGACGAACACGGCGTCGTGCTGCCCGAGCTCGACCTGGGCGGCGGCTACGGCATCGCCTACGTCGACGGCGACGAGGCTCCCGACATCAAGGAGCTCGCCGACGGCCTGCGCGAGATCGTCGCCAAGGTCTGCGTGGACGCCGGCCTGCCCGTGCCCCGCCTGACCGTCGAGCCCGGCCGCACCATCGTCGGCCCGGGCGGCATCACCCTCTACGAGGTCGGCACCATCAAGGACGTCGAGGGCCTGCGCACCTACGTGAGCATCGACGGCGGCATGAGCGACAACGTGCGCACGGCCCTTTACGGTGCCGAATACACCGCCGCGCTGGTCAGCCGGTCCAGTGAGGCCGAGCCCATGCTCAGCCGCCTGGTCGGCAAGCACTGCGAGAGCGGCGACATCATCGTGCGCGACTTCCATCTGCCGGCCGACCTCGCCCCCGGTGACCTGATCGCCGTGGCCGCGACCGGCGCCTACTGCCGTTCGCTGGCCAACAACTACAACTACCTGCCCAGGCCCGCCGTGGTCGCCGTCTCAGGCGGTGTCTCGCGCGTGATCGTGCAGGGCGAGACCGAGGACGACTTGTTGAGGGGGCAGCTGTGAAACCGCTGAAAGTGGCTCTGCTGGGCTGCGGCGTCGTCGGGTCTCAGGTCATCAGGCTCATGCACGAGCAGGCCGGCGACCTGGCCGCGCGCGTCGGGGCCCCGCTGGAGCTGACCGGCGTCGCCGTACGCAGGCTGGGCCGCAAACGCGACGTCGAGGTCGACCCCGCGCTGCTCACCACCGACGCCGAGGCGCTGGTCACCCGCGACGACGTCGACATCGTGATCGAGGTCATCGGCGGCATCGAGCCCGCCCGCTCGCTGATCGTCTCCGCCCTGTCCAGGGGTAAGTCCGTGGTCACCGCCAACAAGGCGCTGCTGGCCGCCGACGGCGCCGCGCTCCACGAGGCCGCCAGGACCGGGCGCGGCGACCTCTACTTCGAGGCCAGCGTGGCCGGGGCCATCCCGCTGCTGCGCCCCCTGCGCGAGTCGCTGGCCGGCGACCACGTCAAACGGGTGCTCGGCATCGTCAACGGCACCACCAACTACATCCTCGACAAGATGGACTCCACGGGCGCCTCCTTCACCGACGCCCTGGAGGAGGCCCAGACCCTCGGTTACGCCGAGGCCGACCCGACCGCCGACGTCGAGGGCTTCGACGCCGCCGCCAAGGCCGCCATCCTCGCCGGGCTCGCCTTCCACAGCCGGGTGCGCGCCGAAGAGGTGCACCGCGAGGGCATCACCGACATCACCGCCACCGACGTCGCCTCCGCCAAGGCCATGGGCTACGTCATCAAGCTGCTGGCCATCTGCGCCCGCTCCGACGACGGCCGCTCGTTCGGCGTGCGGGTCCATCCGGCGATGATCCCGCGCTCCCATCCGCTGGCCGGGGTGCGTGAGGCGTACAACGCGGTCTTCGTGGAGGCCGAGTCGGCCGGGCAGCTCATGTTCTACGGCAAGGGCGCCGGCGGGGCTCCGACCGCCTCCGCCGTGCTCGGCGACCTGGTGGCCGTCGGCCGCAACCGGCTGGCCGGCACGCGCGGGCCCGAGGAGTCCACCTACGCCGACCTGGCCGTCCACCCGATGGGCGACACCGTCACGCGCTGCCACGTGGCGCTCGACGTCGCCGACAAGCCGGGCGTGCTGGCGCGGGTGGCGGAGCTGTTCGCCAAGCACGACGTGTCGATCCAGACCGTGCGCCAGGAGGGGCACGGCGACGACGCCCAGCTCGTCATCGTCACCCACCGCGCCACGGACGCCGCGCTGACGGCGACCATGGAGGGGCTGCGCGAGCTCGACATCGTGCGGGCGGTGGCCAGCGTGATGCGGGTCGAGGGCGACGAGTAACGCAGGGATCCCGCGCTCACCGGTCCGCGCGGTGTGCTGAGGTTCGCGCGGGTCTGCGGCGTCCTGACGTCGTTCGCGCAGGTCTGCACGAACGGGCCGGCGGGCGCGTTCACCGGTCGTGAACGAGGGCCGTATCCGCGTCCGCCGGGTGGTGGAACGGGCGTAGGGTAGGCGCCGATCGGTTGCCGAGCGGTCAGGAGCACCTCGTTCATGTCCCCCACCCCCTGCGGTTTCGCGCGTACGCCGGAGAAGGAGCCGGCCCGCCTGCACTGGGCCGGAGCCGGCTGGGCGGTCGACGGGCAGCCGCCCGACGTGGCCGCCCTGCGTCCGCTGCGCGGGCTGGAGATCGAGTGGCCGGACGGCCCGGTGCCGCTCGACGGCCTGCTGAGCCTGGCCGCCGCCGGCGTGCCGCTCACCGCCGAGCGTGCCGCGCTCTGGGTGCCCGCCGATCTGGCCGAGCTGCTCACCGACCGTGAGTGGCTGGCCCACACCGCCGACGGCACCGCCCGCTGCCTGGCCGACCTGCGCCGCGAGGAGCACAGCGTACGCCTGCGCCGCCTCGCCCATCCGTTGGCGGCCGTGCCGCAGGTGAGCATCGTGATGGCCACCAGGCGGCCCGCGTTCGTCGGTGTGGCGCTGGCCCAGATGGAGCGTCAGCGCGACGTCTCGGCGGAGGTGCTGCTGGGCCTGCACGGGGTCGCGTTCGAGCAGGTCCGTGAGGCGGTCGAGTCCTGCTCCCTGCCCGTGCGGTGGATCGAGGCGGACGCGTCCGTGCCGTTCGGCGACGTGCTCAACCAGGCGGCGGCGATGGCCGGCGGCGACCTGCTGGCGAAGTGGGACGACGACGACTGGTACGGCCCGCGTCACCTGGCCGACCTGTTCATGGCGCTCACGTACGCGGGGGCCGACGTGGTGGGCACGACGGCCGAGTTCTTCTACCTGGAGCCGTTGCGGGCGACGATCAGGCGCACGACGTTCGCCAGTGGGGCGAGTTATCCGAGTGAGGTCTATTCCGACCATGTCGCCGGTGGCACGATCATGGTGTCGCGGGCGAAATTCCAGGAGATAGGCGGCTTTCCGGCGCTGCCGCAAGCCGTCGATCGCGAATTCCTCAAGGCGGCGGAGCAGGCAGGAGCCCGCATCTACCGCACCCACGGGCTGGGCTACGTCCTGCGGCGCGGGCTCAGCGGCGACCACACCTGGCAGCTGCCGCTGGCCCACTTCCTCAAGGTGGCCGTCAACCAGTGGCGGGGCTTCCGTCCGAGCGCGCTCATGGAAGCGGCGTGACCGTGCACGACGGCTCCGTGAGCCACCCGGACGACCGGGGCCCAGGCGACGCCGAGAGCCCGTCCACGGCAGGCCGGCCGTCGGAGAGCGGGTCGGCCGGAGGCCGGTCGGCGGCAAGTCCGTTGGCGGAGGGCCGGGCAGTGGGGAGTCCGTTGGCGGAAGGTCGGCCAGGGGTGAGCGCGTTGCCGGGAGACCGGTCGGTGGGGAGTTCGTTGCAGAACGGCGGGTTGGCGGGGAGTTCGGTGGTTCGTCGGGTGCGGGGGAACGACTATCGCGTACTCGCCGGGCCCGACCAACACTTCACGCCGACCCTGACGGTCAGCGTCGTCGTCCCGGCCTACGGTGGGCAGCAGCAGCTTGACCTGGTGCTCGCCGCGCTGGCCAGGCAGACGTACCCGGCGGAGCTGACCGAGGTCGTCGTGGTCGACAACGGCAGCGAGCCGCCGCTGCGGCTGCCCGCCGAGCGCCCTGACATGACCCGGTTGATCGGCTGCGAACGGCCCGGCCGGGCCGCCGCGCGTAACGCGGGGCTGGCCGCGGCCACCGGTGAGGTGATCCACTGGCTCGACTCCGACGTGGTGCTCACGCCGGGCGCGATCGAGGCCCACATGCGCTGGCACCACGCGGCGCCGTACGTGGTGGTGACCGGCTACCTCAGGTTCACCGAGGCGGAGCTCCCCGCGGAGCTGCCCGCCGACCTCGAAGGCCACTTCGAGCCGGCCGAGCCGCACGCCTGGATCGTGGACCTGGTCGACCGCACCGACGGCCTCACCGCCAACCCGCAGCGCCCCTTCAGCCTGCACGTCGGCGGCGCGACCTCGGTCAACGCCCGGCTGATCAGGGCGGCGGGGCCGATGGACGACGATCTCGTGCTCGGCCAGGACACCGAGATGGGCTACCGGCTGTGGCAGGCGGGCGCGGTCTTCGTACCGGAGCCGGTGGCCCGCGCCTACCATCTCGGACCGACGATGCGGATGCGCGACAAGCCGTCCATCGACCGGGTCAGCCACGCGTTCGTGGCCGACCGTATCCCGGCCTACCGCTGGCTGAGGGGTCATCCCGGGCGGCAGTGGAAGGTCCCGTACGTCACCGCGGTCGTGGACGGCACGGCCGGATACGACCCCGTACGGGCCAGCGTGGACGCGCTGCTGGCCGGCACCGTCCCTGATGTGTCCGTGCTGCTGACCGGGCCCTGGGACACCCTCGACCGCGACCGCCGCGCCCCGCTCAAGGACCCGGCCCTGGAGTTGGTGCTGGTCCATGGGCACTACGAGCACGAGGGCCGGGTACGCCTGGCCACGACCGGCGACGGCGGGGGACACGCGGGTGGCGACGGGGCCGTGGACCCGGCCGTCCCCTACGTGCTGCGCCTGCCCGCAGGCTGGATCCCCGGCGAGGACACCCTCGCGCGCCTGCTCGACCTGGCCCGCGACGAGGGCCTTGGCCTGGTGAACGTGCTGCTGCGCGAGTCGGCGGATGACGTCGTCACGGCCCGCCTGGAACGCGCCGCGGCCTTCGCCAGGGCCCGCCTGGTCGCCGCGCCGGGGGAGGACCTGGACGACGCGGTGGACACGGTGTCGGGCGTCGTCTGGGTGGACGGCGAGACCTACGGCTTCACCACCGAGGCACGGACGCCGGTGGGCCGGCGGGGGGCGTACCGGGCCGGGGTCGAGGCGCGAGCGGAGGTGGAGCGGCTGACCGCGGAGGCCGAGCGGCTGCGGGGTCAGATCGCCAAGTGGAAGGAGGAGGCGGGCCGCTGGCGCAAGTCGGCGGTGGAGCTGCGCCGCGAGGTCAGCACGCTGCGCCGCCGGGTCGCCGCCGCCGAACGCGCCGCACAGGCACAGGCCCAGCAGGGCCTGCGCACGATGATGTCGGCCACAAAACGCGCCCTCCGCAAACGCCTACGCGGCTGACACCCCACGCGACCAGGTCCCATGCGGGTCGGTCCCGTGCGGGCCAGCGGCGCGCGGCCCGGCCCCGAGCTCAGGGCAGTCCCTGGTCGCCCCCGTGTCCCAGTTCGGGCTCAGGGGCGCAGGGCATCGCGCGGTCGGTTCGGTCGCAGCGGGTGCCAGGCGTCGCGGCTGGTCAGTTCGGGCGTAGGGCCGACTTGAGGCGGCGGAGGAGGGTCTTCTCCGGTGGTTCCACCGTCACCTTCACCGGCGCCGGGATGGTGACCGGGTCGGGTTGCGCAGGCGCGGGCCAGAAGCGGTCCGGTGGCTCGTGGCGTACCCCGTGCGTGGCGTCGATGACCGCGTCGAGGTCGTCGCCGGGCCCGGAGAGGAGCGCGGCGCGGCCGAGTGCCGAGGTGCGCTCCAGGCGGGCCGTGCGCCCGTCGGGCAGGTCCACGACGAGCACGCCCGCGAGGTCCTTCTGCACCGACTCGATCATCCGCTCCAGCGTCGCCCGGTGCAGCGGCACGTCCACCGGCCCCCGGTAGCGGAACGGGCTCGGCGCGGGCGTCGGCGCGGCTTCGTCGATCAACCGGACGCGTTCGTCGTGCGCGAACAGGTCACGCATGAGCCGCAGCTCGAAACACGGGTCGGACAGCGCGAACCGGCGCGAGTCGTCCAGCCGCGACCACGGCCCCACCAGCGTCACCACGACGTCCTGCAGTTTGCCGTCCAGCGCCGCCGCGACCGCCTGCCGCACCACGGACTCCGAGGTGTCGGTCACGTCGAGCACGACCTCCACGTACGGCACCAGCCACCGCCGCCCCCGGTCCTTGCGCAGGTCGCGGCGCAGCGGGATCCGGTGCGCCAGGTACGGCTCCACCGCCCGCACCGCCCGCTCCCTGTCGCGGTGCTGGGCGGGCAGCCCCAGGTGCACGGCCTGGGCGTCGGCGTCGGGCACGAAGACGACGCCGTGCATGGCCAGGCGGTAGGAGAACTCGGTGTCCTCGCCCCGCGCCACGTTCGGGTCGAGACCGCCCACGGCGTGGAAGACCTCCCGGGGCAGGGCGAAGGTCGGGCCGGTGCACACGTGGTACGGATTGCGGCTCTTGCGCAGCCCGTCCGTCTTGGCGATCGTCGCCTCGGTCGAGCTCGACCTGGCCCCTTCGAGGTCGAACACCTCGTCCAGTCGCTTCGCCGCGGCGATCTGGGCGGCGGTGACGGGCGGCACCTCGACGAACTTCTTCATCCCGATCGTGACCAGGTAGTCCGTCACGTGGTGCCACCGGGCCAGCGCCTCGATGTGCTCGCGGCAGGCCACCATGTCGGCGTCGAGCCGCTGGATGATCTCGCCGTCGGCCGCCTTGGCGCCGGTGTTGACCGCGTTGGAGATGCCCCAGCCGTCCCGGACCCGTACGAGACGGGTGTTGACCGGGCGCAGCTCGGGCAGCCGGATCGGCGGCCGGCTGCCGTCGTCGACGACCAGCACCTCCATGAGGTGCTCCGGATACGTCTGTACGGACAGCGCGGCCAGCGTCAGATCGAGCTTGTCCTGCCCGCCGTGCGCGGGTATCACCACGCTCACGGAAAGTGCGGGTGACCAGGCGCCGAGCTGCGGTGCCGCCACTGGTGAATAGTCGTTCTGCCTCAGAGCAGGACGCGCGTTCATGGTCGTGACCCCCTGCCGAGACCTTATCGGGAGATGCTGAGAATTTCCTGAATAGTGCCCCTGTCCAATGGACGGGTCCGACCCGTGGACACGGCTCAGCGACGGTCCCCGGCACCCCGTACACTCTGTGCCCAACAGCGCAGGTAGGGAGTCATCATGAGCAGGTCGTGGCGTGGCCTCATCGAGGAGTACCGCGAACGTCTTCCGGTCACCGCGAAGACGCCGGTCATCACGCTGCTCGAGGGCGGCACGCCGCTGGTGCCCGCGCACCGCGTCTCGGCCCTCACGGGGTGTGACGTCTACCTGAAGGTGGAGGGGGCCAACCCGACGGGCAGCTTCAAGGACCGCGGGATGACGATGGCCATCAGCAAGGCGGTGGAAGAGGGGGCCAAGGCGGTCATCTGCGCCTCCACCGGCAACACCTCGGCCTCGGCCGCGGCCTACGCCGTGCGCGCCGGGCTGACCTGCGCCGTGCTGGTGCCGCGGGGGAAGATCGCGATGGGCAAGCTGGCCCAGGCGCTCGTGCACGGGGCCACGCTGCTGCAGGTCGAGGGGTCGTTCGACGACTGCCTGGAGATGACCCGCAAGTTGTCGTCCAGCTATCCCATCGCGCTGGTCAACTCCGTCAACCCGTTCCGGCTGCAGGGGCAGAAGACGGCGGCGTTCGAGATCGTCGACACGCTCGGCGACGCCCCCGACATTCACTGCATCCCGGTGGGCAACGCGGGCAACATCTCGGCCTACTGGATGGGCTACCAGGAATACTTCGACGACGGGGTCGCCACCAGGCGTCCGCGCATGTTCGGCTTCCAGGCCAGCGGCTCGGCGCCGATCGTCGAGGGCGCGCCCGTCGCCCATCCCCACACGATCGCCACCGCGATCCGCATCGGCAACCCGGCCTCCTGGTCGCTGGCCACGGCGGCCCGCGACGAGTCGGGCGGGACCATCCAGGCGGTGACCGACCGGCAGATCGCGGCGGCGTACAAGCTGCTGGCGCAGGAGGAGGGCGTGTTCGTCGAGCTCGCCTCGGCCGCCAGCGTCGCGGGCTTGCTGCAGGCCCACGCACAGGGCATGGTGGAGCCGGGGCAGCGCATCGTCTGCACGGTCACGGGCAACGGACTGAAGGACCCCGACTGGGCCATCTCGGGGGCGCCGGCGCCGGTGGTCATCCCCATCGACGTCCACGCCGCCGCGGCGGCGCTCAACCTCGCCTGACGGGGGCGCACGGGGGAGTGACGAGAGAAAAGTGAACGCATGAGGACCGTTGCCATCCGCGTGCCCGCCACCTCGGCGAATCTGGGGCCCGGATACGACGCGCTGGGGCTGGCGCTGAACCTGCACGACGAGGTCAGGGCCACGCTCGCCGACGAGCGCGGTGTCCACGTCACCGTGGAGGGCGAGGGCGCGGGGGAGGTGGATCTCGGCGAGGGGCATCTGGTCGTCAAGGCGATGCGCGCGGCGTTCGGCCGCATGGGGGTGCCTCAGCCGGAAGGGATACGCCTGCACTGCCACAACCGGATCCCGCACGCGCGCGGGCTCGGATCGTCGTCGGCCGCCGTGTGCGCGGGCATTCTCGCCGCGCGCGCCCTGGCCGACGGCGAACTTTCCGACGACGACGTCTACGCGCTGGCCACCGAGATGGAGGGCCATCCCGACAACGTCGCCCCCTGCCTGGCCGGTGGGCTGACCGTGGCCTGGTTCGACCACGCCGGGGTTCCGCGTATGGTGAAACTGGCTCCCGACCAGCGCGTCCGTCCAGTCGTCGTCGTTCCTTCGACGCGGCTGTCCACGGAGGCCGCGCGGGGGCTCCTGCCGAAGGACGTGCCCCACGAGGACGCCTCCTTCAACGCCGGCCGGGCCGCGCTGCTGATCGCCGCGCTGACCCAGCGGCCGGAGCCGGGGCTCCTGCTCGCCGCCACGGAAGACCGCCTTCACCAGCACTACCGCGCGCCTGCCATGCGGCAGAGCGCGGATCTGGTAGAACGTCTCCGTGCAGTGGGCGTGCCCGCGGTCGTTTCGGGAGCGGGTCCCACGGTTCTTGCGTTTTCGACATCGGATACGCAGGATTTGATCGCGCCAGAAGTGGGTAATGACTGGCACATCCAGCAAATGGACGTCGACCCGGTTGGTGCGGACGTTCAGTTCCCCGAGACACGCTGATACCTCTTTAGACCTTCAGGGAATAGCCGTGTGCGCTGGTGATGTTAGGCTGATAGCCGCACCAGATGCCCCCTTGGTGGGTGCGTGCTTGTCAGCCATACATCGCTGCATCATGCTTCACGTCGCGAGGCGGAAGCAGCGCGGCTGTCTCCCCGGAATCCGTTGCCTCCGGTTGGCCCACACCCGGTTGGCTCAACGTGAGGTGGCGACGACGGGGATCTGCGCGTTCGAATCATCTCGACATCTGGTTGGCGACAGCAATCTGGGGGGTGTCAGCCACGCGCCAAGGGCCATCGGCGGCGTGGACGAACCCCTCCCCAAGAGTGGCGGCTGCCTGAGACGACAGCCGAAGATCGCAGAGTGCACCCCGACCCGGTCTGTCCCGCCGGATCGCAAGCACCTCCGGGACGCCCGGGAGAACGAAACCGGCGCCCGACCCCTGGGAAGGACCTTTTAGTTGAGCGACACCACCGAACTCCTCTCCGACGCATCAGGCGCTGAGCCGGCGTCCGGCGACACCCCCACCCGCGCAGCGGCTAAGCCGCGTGCGCGTCGCTCCGGCACCGGCCTGTCCGCCAAGGTGCTGCCCGAGCTGCAGAAGATGGCCGCCGAGCTGGGCATCAGCGGGACCGGGCGCATGCGGAAGAGCCAGCTGATCGCGGCCATCCAGGAGAAGCAGGGTGGCGGTTCCGGAGACGGCGCAGCGACTGCCGCACCCGCGGCTGAGGCGCCCCCGGCTTCGACGGAGGCGGCCCCCGCGACGGAGCGGCCCACCCGTGCACGCAGGGAACGTTCCCGCTCCAAGACCGCCGAGGACTCCGCTCCGCAGCCCGCCGCCGCGGCGCCGGTGGCCGCCGCCGAGCCCGTGGCCGTCGCGCCCGAGCCGGTCGCGGCCCCGGTCGAGACCGTGGTGGAGCAGCAGGCGCAGCCGGTCGAGGCCGGCCAGAGCGACACGCGCGCCGAGCGCGGCGAGAGCCGGCGCGAGCGCCGCAGCCGCGGCGAGCGTCGTGAGCGTGGCGACCGCGGCGACCGTTCCGCCGACCGCGGTGAGGGCGGCCGCGCCGAGAGCCGTGACAGCGGGCGCGACAGCGGTCGTGACCGTGACCGTGATCGTGACAGCCGTGATCGTGACAGCCGTGATCGTGACAGCCGTGATCGTGACAGCCGTGACCGTGACAGCCGTGACCGTGACGGCCGCGACGGTGGCCGCGACGGTGGCCGCGACGGTGGCCGCGACGGCCGTGGCGAGCAGCGAGACCGCTCCGCCGTCGACGCGGGCAGCCGTGGCGACCAGCGCGGCAGCGACGACGACGACCGCGGCGGGCGTAGCCGCAGGGGCCGCTTCAGGGAGCGCAACCGTGGCCGTGGCCGCGACCGCTTCGACAGCAGCGAGCCCGTCATCGGCGACGACGACGTGCTCATCCCGATCGCCGGCATCCTCGACATCCTCGACAACTACGCGTTCGTCAGGACCAGCGGCTACCTTCCGGGCAGCAACGACGTCTACGTCTCGCTCGCCCAGATCCGCCGCAACGGCCTGCGCAAGGGCGACGTCATCACCGGCGCCGTCCGCCAGCCGCGCGACGGCGAGCGGCGCGAGAAGTTCAACGCCCTGGTCCGCCTCGACACCGTCAACGGCATGGACCCGGAGCAGGCTCGCAGCCGGCCCGACTTCAACAAGCTGACGCCGCTCTACCCGCAGGAGCGCCTGCGCCTGGAGACCGAGCCGAACATCCTCACCACGAGGATCATCGACCTCGTCTCGCCGATCGGCAAGGGCCAGCGCGGCCTCATCGTCTCGCCGCCCAAGGCCGGTAAGACGATGGTGCTGCAGGCCATCGCCAACGCGCTCACCCGCAACAACCCCGAGTGCCACCTGATGGTCGTGCTCGTGGACGAGCGGCCTGAAGAGGTCACCGACATGCAGCGGTCGGTCAAGGGCGAGGTCATCCACTCGACCTTCGACCGTCCCGCCGAGGACCACACCACCGTCGCCGAGCTCGCCATCGAGCGCGCCAAGCGCCTGGTGGAGCTGGGCCACGACGTGGTCGTGCTGCTCGACTCGATCACCCGTCTCGGCCGCGCCTACAACCTGGCGGCCCCGGCCTCCGGGCGCATCCTGTCGGGTGGTGTCGACTCCACGGCGCTCTACCCGCCGAAGCGGTTCTTCGGCGCCGCCCGCAACATCGAAAACGGCGGCTCGCTGACGATCCTCGCCACGGCCCTGGTCGAGACCGGGTCCAAGATGGACGAGGTCATCTTCGAGGAGTTCAAGGGCACCGGCAACATGGAGCTCAAGCTCAACCGCTCCCTGGCCGACAAGCGGATCTTCCCCGCGGTGGACGTCGACGCGTCCAGCACCCGTAAGGAAGAGATCCTCATGGGCAAGGACGAGCTCCAGATCGTCTGGAAGCTGCGTCGCGTGCTGCACGCGCTCGACATGCAGCAGGCGCTCGAACTGCTCCTGGAGAAGATGAAGGAGACCAAGTCCAACGCGGAGTTCCTGCTCCAGGTCCAGAAGACCACGGTGAGCAACGACCGCGACTAGCGTCCGCGTTCGCCGAAGGGGCGGTGGGGGTCTTCCCCCGCCGCCCCTTCCGCGTCCGGGCCGGGGCACTGGGGCTAGCCCTACCCCGTGACGGGAGTCATCCGTATTCACCGCGAGGCCCGGCGCGTGCACTCTGAACTACATGCGTTCTGTGGCGTTGAAGGACCGCGTGCCGCTCGGGCCCAAGGGGCCGCTGGGAGTTCTGGTCGACCCGATGACCTGGCGGGCGGCCCCCTACCTGCTGGTCACCGGCTTCGTCGGGCTCGGCTGGTTCGCGGTGCTGAGCATCACGATCCCCCTCTCGCTCACGCTCACGATCGTCTGGGTGGGCGTCCCGCTCATGATGGCCACCGTGCTGATGTGGCGCGGCGGGGCGATGCTGGAACGCCGGCTGCTGCACGCGGCGTTCGGCGTCAGGATCGCCGACCCGTACCGGCCGCGGCCCGAGCGCGGTGTCGGCGCGCACCTGCGCTGGCTGCTGTCCGACCCCGCCACCTGGCAGGACCTGGGTTATCTGCTGATGCTGCTCCCGCTCGGCGCGGTCGAGGTGGGGTTGTCGTTCGGGCTGTGGTTCGCGTCGATCACGTTCCTCCTGCAGCCGCTGCTCTATTTCGGGTACGCGACCGGCGGCGGCTACAACGACCTGCTGGTCGGCGACTGGGCGCCGGGGGCGGTGATCGCCGCGGTCTTCGGCGGCCTGCTCCTCGTGCTGACGGCCTACCTCGTCCGCGGCATGGCCTGGCTGCACGGCACCCTCGCCACGGTGCTGCTCGGCGGCAACGAGGAGGAACGGCTGCGCGCCAGCAGGGCCAGGGGCATCGACGCCGCCGAGGCCGAGCGGCGCAGGATCGAACGCGACCTGCACGACGGCGCCCAGCAGCGGCTGCTGTCGGTCGCGGTGGATTTGGGACGCGCCCAGGCGAAGTTCGACAGCGAGCCCGACGAGGTCAGGACGCTCATCGCCCAGGCGCACGCCGGCACCAAGGCGGCCATCGCCGAGCTGCGGAACCTGGCCAGAGGCATCCACCCGGCCATCCTCAGCGACCGAGGGCTCGACGCCGCCCTGTCGGGGCTGGCCGCGCGGGCGCCCATCCGGGTGGACGTCTCGGTCGAACTGGACGAACGGCCGCCGCCCGCCGTGGAGAGCATCGCGTACTTCATCGTGGCCGAAACTTTGACCAACATGGCCAAGCACTCCGGCGCCACCGAGGCGTCCGTCACCCTGATCAGGGATCACCGCGGCGTGGTCGTGGACGTCTGGGACAACGGCATCGGCGGCGCGCTCCTCAGCCCGGGCGGCGGGCTGTCCGGGCTGGCCGACAGGGCCGCCACCATCGACGGGGTGATGGTCGTGCACAGCCCGGTGGGCGGCCCGACCCTGATCCGCGCGGAGCTGCCCTGCGAGTGGTAGCCGTGCCTGACGCGCGGGGCGGTGGACAGCCCGGCGTCCTGCCCTGTAGTCATGGGGCCATGCGCGTGGTCATCGCCGAGGACTCCGTACTGCTGCGCGAAGGGCTCGCGCGTCTGCTCGCCGACGGCGGCATCGAGACGGTGGCGAGCGTCTCCGACGGGCCCGCGCTGGTGACGGCGGTGCTGCGGCACGAGCCCGACCTGGCGATCGTCGACGTGCGCATGCCGCCGAGCCACACCGACGAGGGGCTGCGGGCGGCGCTGCAGGTGCGCGCCGCCAGGCCGGACTTCCCGATCCTCGTGCTGTCGCAGTACGTCGAGGAGCGCTACGCCGGCGAACTCATCGGCAGGGCCGTCGGCTACCTGCTCAAGGAGCGGGTCGCCGACGTGGCCGAGTTCCTGGAGGCGGTGCGCCAGGTCGCGTCCGGCGGGACGGTCATCGACCCCGAGGTGGTCGTGCAGTTACTCAGCCGGCAGCGGCGCGGCGCCCCGCTCGACTCGTTGTCGCCGCGCGAGCGCGAGGTGCTGGCGCTGATGGCGGAGGGCCGCTCCAACACCGCCATCGCCGCCCGGCTGGTCGTCACGGAGGGCGCGGTGGAGAAGCACATCTCCGGCATCTTCGCCAAGCTGGCGCTGGGGCCGGCGCCCGAGGACCACCGGCGGGTGCTCGCCGTGCTGACGTACCTGGGACGCTGAGGCGCCGGCGGGGCCGGCGGGGCCGGCGGGAGGCGGTGGGGAATGCCCGATGGCCTGGGATGGTTGCACGATCTGGCACACTGGTAGCTGACCATTTTGCGGTTCCGGTTCCCGCCATGCGTGAAGGCGACCCGGCGGCCGCACCCCGAAAGGACAGCGATGAAGCGCGACATTCACCCTGACTACAACGTGACGCAGGTGTCCTGCTCCTGCGGCAACACGTTCACCACCCGCAGCACCGCGAAGAACGGCGTGATCCACGCCGACGTGTGCTCGGCCTGCCACCCGTTCTACACGGGCAAGCAGAAGATCCTCGACACCGGCGGCCGGGTGGCCCGCTTCGAGAAGCGCTTCGGCAAGAAGGCCGCGGGCAAGTAGCTCCACCCACGCCGGCCCGGACGCACGCGTGCGCCGGGTCGGCGTTGTTGGTGAAACGGCCACACTCCACGAAAAGGGACCACGGTGAATCTCGACGAGTTGCTCAAGGAGTATTCCGAGCTGGAGTTGAAGCTCGCCGATCCCGCCGTGCACGCCGACCAGAACAAGGCACGCACCCTCGGCAGGCGCTACTCACAGCTGACGCCGATCGTCGGCACCTACCGTGAGCTCGAATCGGCCCGCGAGGACCTGACGGCCGCCAAGGAGCTGGCCGGCGAGGACGAGGGGTTCGCCGCGGAGGCCGCCGAGATCGAGGCGCGCATCCCGCAGCTCGAGGACAAGGTCCGCCATCTGCTCATCCCGCGCGATCCCAATGATGACAAGGACATCATCATGGAGATCAAGGCGGGCGAGGGCGGCGAGGAGTCCGCGCTGTTCGCCGGCGACCTGCTGCGCATGTACCTGCGTTACGCCGAGCGGCTCGGCTGGAAGACCGAGGTCATCGACAGCCAGCCCTCCGACCTGGGCGGATACAAAGACGTCACGGTCGGCATCCGGGCCAAGGGCGACGAGGGTGTGTGGTCCAGGCTCAAGTACGAGGGCGGGGTCCACCGCGTGCAGCGGGTGCCCGTCACCGAGTCGCAGGGCCGCATCCACACCAGCGCCGCCGGCGTGCTCGTCTATCCGGAGGCGGAGGAGGTCGACGTCCAGATCGACCCCAACGACCTGCGCATCGACGTCTACCGCTCCAGCGGCCCCGGCGGCCAGAGCGTCAACACCACCGACTCCGCGGTCCGCATCACCCACCTGCCCACCGGCGTGGTCGTCTCCTGCCAGAACGAGAAGAGCCAGCTCCAGAACAAGGAGTCGGCGCTGCGCATCCTGCGTGCCCGGCTGCTGGCCATCGCCCAGGAGCAGGCCGAGGCCGCCGCCCAGGCCGAGCGCAAGTCGCAGGTGCGCACCGTCGACCGCTCCGAGCGCGTACGCACCTACAACTTCCCGGAAAACCGCATCTCCGACCACCGCGTCGGCTTCAAGGCGTATAACCTCGACCAGGTTCTCGACGGTGAGCTCAACGCCGTCACCCAAGCCCTCATCGACGCCGAGATGGCGGAGAAGCTCGCACAACACTCATGACATTTCTGCTGGACGAGATCGCGCTCGCCACCGCCCGGCTGGCCGAGGCAGGTGTGCCTTCGCCGCGCACCGACGCGGAAGAGATCGCGGCATTCGTCCACGGCGTGCGCAGGAGTGAGCTGCACGCCGTCAGGGACTCCGAGTTCGACGCGCTGTTCTGGGAGGGCGTCGCCCGGCGCGAGGCCCGCGAGCCGCTGCAGCACATCACCGGTCACGCCTACTTCCGCTACCTGGAGCTCGCGGTCGGGCCCGGAGTGTTCGTGCCCAGGCCGGAGACCGAGGTGATGGCCGGATGGGCCATCGAGACGCTGCGGGAGATGGACGTCACCGCGCCGCTCGTCGTCGATCTCGGCACCGGGTCCGGCGCCATCGCGCTGTCGATCGCCCAGGAGGTGGCGCTGGCCGAGGTCCACGCCGTCGAGGTCGATCCGGGGGCGTACACCTGGGCCAAGCGCAACATCTCCGAGCACGGTCAGGGCCGCACCCACCTGCACCCGGAAGACCTCGCCGAGGCGCTGCCCGAGCTCAACGGCAAGGTCGACCTGGTCATCTCCAACCCGCCCTACATCCCGCCCGGCGCGATCCCGCGCGACCCCGAGGTGCGCGACTACGACCCGTCCCGCGCCCTGTTCGGCTCGGGCGACGACGGGCTCGGCGAGGTCCGCGCGGTCGAGCGCACCGCGCGCCGGCTGCTGCGTCCCGGCGGCTGGGTGGCCGTCGAACACGCTGACGAGCAGGGCAGGGCCGTCTACCTGACCTTCCCCGAGGACAACGGATGGCGGGACGTACGCCTGCGCCAGGACCTCACCAGAAGAGACCGCTTCGTCACGGCCAGGCTGGGCCAGGACTAGGATTCACGCCAGCGGCGCGGCCCCCTCCTGACCAGCAGGAAGCCCGGCGACCGTACCAGGAGGAAGGAGGAGGCCTCGCGAACGCCGCTCCCCGCCGAGCGGAGCGAGGCGATGAGATCGTGGGACGACGTTTTGACTGCTCCAACGCCGAGCAACGGACCGAGGGCCTGACGGAGGCGGCGGCCGCCGTCCGCCGCGGCGAGCTCGTGGTGCTGCCCACCGACACCGTCTACGGCATCGGCGCCGACGCTTTCACCCCTGCCGCTGTCACCTCCCTGCTCGACGCCAAGGGCCGGGGCCGCGACATGCCGCCGCCGGTGCTCGTGGGCACCGTCAGAGCCGCCACAGCGCTCGTGGACGACATGGGGGCGTACGGGCAGGACCTGATCGACGCCTTCTGGCCTGGGCCGCTCACGCTCGTCTGCAAGGCCAACAGGGCCCTTTCCTGGGACCTGGGCGACACCAAGGGCACGGTGGCCGTACGCATGCCGCTGCATCCGGTCGCGCTCGACCTGCTCAAGGAGACCGGGCCGATGGCCGTCTCCAGCGCCAACCGCTCCGGCGCGTCCGCCGCGACCACCGCGGAGGAGGCCGAGGAGCAGCTCGGCGAGTCGGTCGCCGTCTACCTCGACGCCGGCAAGACCACCGACAACACGCCCTCCACCATCCTCGACCTCACCACCGCCGTGCCCCGGCTGCTGCGTCGCGGGGCCATCCCGGTGGAGAAGCTGCGCGGCATCATCGGCTACGTCGCCACCGACGACTGACGTATACCCGCTGCTTATTCCGGCCGCCATCGCGCTCGGGCCGACACTACGGTGAGGCCCGGAGCGGCGATACGTCGGGGAGTGGCCCATGGGCAAGTACGACGGCATGGATCCCAAGCTGGTCCGCGAACTGCTGGCCGAGGTGCGGCAGGCGGCCACGCGGATGCGCGAGGTCGAGGACCGCGTCAGGGGCGCCATGCGCACCGCCGGGCTGCCCACCCAGACCACGCACCGTCCCGTGCAGATCGCCGAGCGGATCGACGCGATGGTGAAGGACGTCAACGGGCGGTTGGGGGATCTGGAGAAACGGGTCGACCCCCGCAAAACCGGCACCGGCCCCGACCCCACCCGCCCCGGAGGGCCCGGCACGGGAACCGACCCGACCCCGGACGCGAACGGCAAGACGGACACCGACGGCAAGACTGGTACGGACGGCAAGACCGGTACGGAGGGTAGGACCGGTACTGATCCGGACGGTAAGACGGGCACGGACGGCAAGACCGGCACGGACGGTCGGACCGGTACCGACCCGGACAGCAAGACCGGTACTCGTACGGACGGTAAGACCGGCACGGACGGTCGGACTGGCACCGACCCGGACGGAAAGACCGGCACAGACGGTAAGACCGGTACCGATGGTAGGACCGGGACTGACCCGGACGGAAAGACCGGCACCGGTACGGACGGGAAAACGGGCACCGGCGCGGACGGGAAGCCTGACGCGGATGGCAAGACCGGCACCGACGGCAAGACGGGCGCTGACGGGAACACGGGTGCCGACCGGAGAGGCGATTCCGACGGGAAGACCTGCGACGACGCGGGGACCGGCCAGGACCGCGGGACCGGCCAGGATCGCGGCACTGGCAAGGACACAGGAACGGGCCAGGGCACGGGAGTCGGCCAGGGCACGGGAGTCGGGCAGGGCGACGATGCGGGTCAGGGCAGGGGCACCGGGCGGGACGACGGCGCGGGTCAGGGGGTAGGCGGCGGCCAGGGCGCGGGATCCGACCAGGGAACGGGAACCGGCCAGGACGGCGGGACGGGCCAAGGCACAGGCACCGGCCAGGACTGCGAAACCGGCAAGGGCACCGGAACGGGTCAAGACACGGGAGTCGGCCAAGGCGACGGCGCAGGTCAAGGCGGGGGCGTCGGCCGGGGTGACGGCGCCGGTCAGGGCGCGGGCGTCGGCCAGGGCGATGGTATGGGCCAGGGCACCGGGATCGGTCAGGGCGACGGCACCAGTGGGACCGGCCAGGGCACCGGCACCGGTCAGGACGGCGGAACCGGACGGGATGGCGGCGTAGGCCAGGACACCGGAACAGGACGGGACACAGGAACGGGCCAGGACTCGGGAACCGGCCAGGACGGCGACACCGGAGCAGGCCGGGATGGTGGCGTCGGTCAGGGTGGTGACACCGGGCAGGGCACCGGTGGTGAGGCCGGTGGTGGTGCGACGGGCGCTCCCGTCGGGGACGGCCAGGAGGCCACCAAACCGCAGGTCGTGGTGGTCGACGGGGTCAAGGTGCTGCAGGTGCCGCTCGACCCGCCCACGGCCGCGGCGATCGAGGACATGCTCGAGAACTCCCGCGACGTCCAACCGGCCGACATGCCGAAGGTCTCGGCCGACCGCCCCGACGTCACGAACGTCAGCGGGTACGCCAACGACGGCAGCGACGTGGTCTCCGCCGAAGCGAACCCACCGAACCTGGACGCGCTGAGAACGGTGATCGAGAACCACCGGGACATCGCCCCACAGGACATGCCGAGCGTGGAGGTCCCGGCCGGCGAGTACGGCAAGGGCGAGTGGTCGGAACGCACCATCCGCCCGGACGGCCCGCCCGGCTCGATCGACGCCGGCAGACCCAACGCGGGCAGCGAATCAGTGCCTCTCCCACCAAGAGACACCCCCTCAGCAGACACCTCCACCACGACGAACACGACCGTGGGCGGCACTCCCACCACGACGGACACCTCCTACGGCGGCGGTTCCCACTCGGCGGCAACGTCCTACGGCGGTGGCTCCGCATCAGGGGACACGACGACCTACGGCGGCGGCTCTGCAACAGAGGACACGACGACCTATGGCGGTGGTTCCGCATCAGGGGACGCCGTCTATGACGGTGGCTCCAGATCGACGGATGCCTCCCACGGTGGCGCCTCCTCGTCGGAGGACACGGGCCGGCGCGGTGGCCCGGCCTCGGGTTACGGCTCTCCCTTGGGAGACGGCACGACATCAGGTGGCTCGGGCACCCCCGCACCGACCGACGACCCACGCGGCACGGGGACCGACAAGGAATGTGAGCCGGGCAAGGACACCACCCCTGACCGCCCGGCGGGAGATCGACCTGGCCAGGGCACTGGAGACGGCCAGGGAACCGGCGACCGCGGCACAGGCGAGCGTGGAACTGGTGATCGGGGCACAGGTGACCGAGGTGCGGGTGGTCAGGGCACGGGCGATCGTGGCACGGGCGGCCAAGATCGGCCCGTCACGATCCCACCGACCAACCCGTCCGTCGATCCCCCCGGCGGCTCGCCGACCGGCGGCGCAGGGACGGCGACGGAGCCCGACTCCAGGACCGGCGGCATCCGGGCGGGCGACAGCGCGGCCGTGTACGGCATCGGACCGGGCGAAAAGGCGGATACCGGGCCGGGGCTGAGAGCGGGCGACAGCGCGGCCGCGTACGGCATCGGACCGGGCGAGAAGCCGGATGCCGGGCCAGAGCTGAGGGCCGGTGACGGTGCGGCCGTGTATGGCATTGGACCCGGAGAGACGCCTGGGCAATCGGCCGGGAGTCCCGTTCGGGAGTTGCCGAATGCCTACGACGTGCGGCCCGAGCCCGACACCACGGCCTCCCAGGTCAGCGCATGGGCGAATGACGGGAGTGACGTCGTGTCGGCCGAGGCGGCGCCGCTCGATCTCGACGCGCTCAGGACCGTGATCGAGGACCACCGTGACATCCCGCCCCAGGAGATGCCGTCCGTGCAGATCCCGCCGGGCGAGTACGGCAAGGGCGAGTGGGCCCCCGAGGACATCAGGCCGGACGGCCCGCCGGGTGAGGTCGGCCCGGGCCGGCCGGAAAGGAGCTCGTGATGTACGCCGACCCACCCGCGCCCAAGGAACAGGGCCCCGGCGAGACACCGCCCGGCGGCCCGCTGGCGGCCCCTCAGTACTTCAATCCCGACTACGAGCGCCTGGTCGTGGCGTGGAAGGCCGTGCTGCCCGAGCTCGACGCCCTCAGAGCGGCCCTCGACAAGGCGTACGGCCTGGCCAGCAACCCCCAGACGTGGGACGCCCCCGTGGGCGAGCGTTACGTCAAGGAGATGCGCGAGTGGCGGATGAGGCTGTCGCTCTACCGCCATTCGGTGCTCACGGCGATCAGCGACGAGGCTGCCGGTACGCCGCGATGGGTGAAGGCCAGGGCGGACGCACCACACGCCTTCCCAGCGTGAGGCACGCGTGGGACCAGCGTGAGGGCCGGGTGGGACCTGTGTGAGGCCAGCGTGAGGGCCGCGTGGGACCTGCGCGAGGCCAGCGTTGAACCGGCCTGAGAGCGGTCCGAGCCCGTCTGGGTTCGGCCCGTGCCCGCGCTCGTGCCGTGTCCCACCCGTGCCCGGATCCGGTCCGATCCCGGTCCGCGCCCGGTCCGATCCCGGTCCGATCCCGGTCCGCGCCCGGTCAGAGACCGGCCCTGTTCGGCAAGAGAGCGGCCGTAGGACGGCATGAGATGAGATTTCCGGGCATGACCGATGTATGGGAGAAACGGACATACGGTCGTACAGTGGGGAAATGGGTACGGAGCCCTACTACGGTCCGGACTTCGGGATGCTGCGGAAGCGGGATCCCGAGATCGCCCGGATCCTGATCGACGAGCTCGACCGGGTACGCGGCGGCATCCAGCTGATCGCGAGCGAGAACTTCACCTCGCCGGCCGTCATGGCCGCTCTGGGCTCCACCCTGACCAACAAGTACGCCGAGGGCTACCCGGGCCGGCGCTACTACGGCGGCTGCGAGGTCGTCGACCGGGCCGAGCGGCTGGCGATCGACCGGGCGCGCGAGTTGTTCGGGGCCGAGCACGCCAACGTGCAGCCCCATTCGGGCGCCTCGGCGAACCTGGCCGCCTATGCCGCGCTGCTGCAGCCCGGCGACACCATGCTGGCCATGGCGCTCCCGCACGGCGGCCACCTCACCCACGGCTCGAAGGTGAATTTCTCGGGAAGATGGTTCGACGTCGTGTCGTACGGCGTGCGTCGCGACACCGAACTCATCGACTACGACGAGGTGCGCGACCTGGCACTGCGCCATCAGCCGAAGCTCATCGTGTGCGGCGCGACCGCGTACCCGAGGCTCATCGACTATTCGGCGTTTCGCGGCATCGCGGACGAGGTGGGCGCTTGGTTGCTGGCCGACGTGGCACATCCGATCGGGCTGATGGCCGGCGGCGCGATCCCGTCGGCGGTCCCGTACGCGGATGTTGTGACGTTCACCACGCACAAGGCGCTGCGCGGGCCGCGCGGCGGCGCCATCCTGTGCACGGAGGAGCTGGCCAGGCGGATCGACCGGGCGGTGTTCCCGTTCGTGCAGGGTGGGCCGCTGATGCACGTGGTGGCGGCCAAGGCGGTGGCGTTCGGCGAGGCGATGCGGCCGGAGTTCGCCGGTTACGCCAGGCAGGTGATCGTGAACGCGCGGGCGCTGACGGAGGCGCTGGCGGTGCAGGGGATGCGGGCGGTGTCGGGTGGCACGGACACCCACCTGGCGCTGATCGACCTGCGCGGGGTCGGGGTGTCGGGGGCCGAAGCGGAGCGCAGGTGCGCGGCGGCGGGCATCACGCTCAACCGCAACGTGATCCCGTACGATCCCGAGCCCGCGGCCGTCACCTCGGGGATCCGGGTCGGCACCCCGTGCGTGACCACGCAGGGGATGGGGCCCCAAGATCTGAAAGAGGTGGGCGCCCTGGTGGCGCGGGCGGTGCTGGAACCGGCCCGCGCAGGGGAGGTAAGGGCAAGAGTGGCGGCGCTTCTCGCCATCCATCAGCCATATCTGAGCGAATTTTAAGAGGGTCTGTGTCGTTTTCCGGTCACAGTCGGCCGGAGCATCCGGGAAACTAGGTACGTGCGCGAATACCTCTTCATGGCGCTCATCTCAGCAGCGGTGACCTACCTCCTGGTCCCGCTGGTGCGCCGCTTCGCCATCCGTATCGGCGCCATGCCCGAGGTTCGCGAGCGCGACGTGCACACCACGCCGACGCCCAGGCTCGGCGGGCTGGCGATGTACGGCGGGCTGGTGGTGGGCCTGCTGACGGCGAGCCAGCTCACCCATACCGGACAGGCGCTGGCCGAGTCCGAGGCCAATGCGGTCACGGCGCTCATCGTCGCGGGCGGGCTCATCACGGTGACCGGGTTCCTCGACGACTGGTGGGGCATGGACGCCTTCATCAAGCTCGCGGGCCAGATCGCGGCGGCCGGGGTGCTGGTCTCCTTCAACCTGCGCCTGCTCTACATCCCGCTGCCGAAGGACTGGGGCGGCTCGACCAGCCTCGACTACACGCTCAGCACGATCATCACGATCCTGGTCGTGGTGGTGACCATCAACGCGGTCAACTTCGTCGACGGCCTCGACGGGCTCGCCGCCGGGATCGTCTGCATCGCGGCCATGGCCACCTGGGCCTACTCGATCTTCCTGGCGCAGAGCATGAGCGTCGGCAACATCACCACGACCGCCGCCATCGCCGCCGTGCTGATCGGCACCTGCCTGGGCTTCCTGCCGCACAACTTCCATCCGGCGAAGATCTTCATGGGCGACACCGGCGCGATGCTGATCGGCCTCGTGCTGGCCTCCTCGATCGTCACCGTGACCCCGCTCGACCCGGCGGCCATCGAGGACATGAACAAGGTCCCCGTGCTGCTCCCGCTGATGCTGCCGGCCGCGGTGCTGGTGCTGCCGCTGATCGACCTGATCACCGCCGTGGTGCGGCGCACCTCGCAGGGCCTGTCGCCGTTCGCGCCCGATCGCGGCCACCTGCACCACCGGCTGCTCGACATCGGCCACTCGATGCGCCAGTCGGTGCTGATCATGTACGCGTGGGCGTTCCTGTTCGCCTTCGGCGTGGTGCTGATGTCCCGCCAGGGTGTGCCGGTGCTGATGTTCCCGGTGGTCATCATCCTCGCGGTGGCCGTGCTCGTGCTGATGGCCGCCCCGCGCTGGCGCGGCAGAGGCGGGTCCCACTCGGCGCCGAGAGGCAAGCAGCCCGAGGACGACGACGGCCCGCCGACCGGGCCGATGCCGCCGATCGTGCCGGAGGTCCAGGTCAGACAGCAGCCGCCGCCCGCGGAGGGCGGCCCGTCCGCGCAGCGCGCGACCGCCGATGGCAATCCGGTCATTCCAGCATTTCCGAGCCGTTCTTGATCGCGAACTAGAAACGGCAGGTAAAAGCGGTCTTCCGTGAGCTTGTGATATCTTTCACGAGCAGGGACTCCAGACGTACCGGTTCTGGGGGTAGCAAACGCTCGCTTGATAACTTGCTGATGGAGCTTTGATGCAGGCCAACGACGTGCGCGTACTCAAGAGCGCCGCGATCCCGACCCTGGCGGTCGGAGTGGTCGCCGTGGTCGTGGCGCTGCTGATGGCAGGTGGCAAGGGAGCGCTCGGCGCGGCCATCGGTGCTCTGCTCGTCGGGATCTTCTTCAGCATCAGCGTGGTCGCGGTGTCGTACGCCGCCCGTGTCTCCCCGCAAATGATGGCGATCGCCGCGATGCTCAGCTATCTCGTCAAGGTCGTCGTCATCATGCTCGTGCTGAGCGCCTTCGGTGACACCACGGCCTGGAACTCCAGGGCTTTCGCCTGGACGGTCGTGATCTGCACGCTGGTGTGGACCGCCTTCGAAGTGCGCGCTTTCGTCAAGACGAAGATGCTTTACGTCGACCCCGAGGGCCGGGTCCCCGGTAAGGGTGACTCATGAGTCCGGTTCCCGGACGGGGTCCGATATGACTAGTCCTCCACTCGCCTGCTATCGTCGGGGCCGCGATGAGCGCACAGGAACGCCGACCGGAAGAAGACGGTCGCGACTTCGCCGACGCCATGTGGTCAGTCCCCAGCTATCTGCTCGCAGGGATGGCTTTCTACGGCGGTCTCGGCTGGTTGCTGGACCGCTGGTTGGACATGTCCGCGTTCTTCCCCATAGGCGTCGTCCTGGGGGTCGTGCTCGGTGGCTATCTGGCCTACCGGAAGTCCGGTCGCTAGCCCGACGCAGCGATCGCTTCGCTGAGGAAACCCTTGTGAATCACTACGACGTTGAAGGGAACGCCGCGTGAACGCGCTGACGGTCCTCGCTCCACCAGCCGACCAGTTCGGGGCGCCTACGCCTGAAGAGCTGTTCAACCTGCCCCCCATCATTCCCGGGGTCGAATGGTTCACCAAGCCGGTCCTGCTCGCGCTGCTCAGCGGAGTGTTCGTGATCGGCCTGTGCTGGGCCGCGTTCGCCAGCCCCAAGGTCGTCCCGAGGGGTGTGCAGAACGTCGTCGAGTACGGCTACATGTTCGTCCGCGACCAGGTCGCCCGCCCCTTCCTGGGCAAGGACGCCGACCGGTGGATGGGCCTGCTGGTGACGCTGTTCTTCACGGTCCTGGTCTGGAACCTGATGGGCGTCGTCCCGGTGCTGCAGTTCCCGGTGGCCTCGCACATCGCCTTCCCCGCCGTGCTCGCGATCGTGATCTACGTGCTCAAGGTCTACCTCGGCATGAAGCACCAGGGTCCCTGGGGCTACTTCAAGAACATGCTGTTCCCCCCGGGGCTGCCGAAGCCGATCTACCTGCTGCTGTCGCCGATCGAGTTCCTGTCGAACCTGATCATCGCGCCGTTCACGCACGCGGTCCGACTGTTCGCCAACATGTTCGCCGGTCACATGCTGCTGGCGTTCTTCAGCATGGTCGGCTTCTGGTTCCTCTTCGAAAAGCTCTCGCCGCTGGGCGCCCCGATCGGTGTCGTCGGCGTGGTGATGACCATCATCCTCACGGGTTTCGAGATGTTCATCCAGTTCCTGCAGGCATTCCTGTTCGCGATGCTGGCCGCGATGTACATCGGCGGCTCGCTGCACGCAGAGCACTGAGATCCACATACCGGAATATCCATGACCGGTGACACCCGAGTCGCCGGCCGTCCAGTAAAGGAATAACAGCAATGAGCGTTCTCGCTGAGGTCTCCGGCAACGTCACCGCCATCGGTTACGGTCTCGCCGCCATCGGCCCCGGCATCGGCGTCGGCATCATCTTCGGTCAGGGCGTGCAGGCCATCGCCCGCCAGCCGGAGGCTTACGGTCTGATCCGCCAGAACATGCTCCTCGGCTTCGTCCTCACCGAGGCCCTCGCCCTGATCGGCCTCGTCGCGCCGTTCATCTTCCAGGGCATCTGATAGACCGCCCTTCTGACGAAAGGCTGCACTCATGACTTACATGGCAGCTAGGCTTCTCGCCGCGCCGGAGGAGCACGCAAGCAACCCGCTCATCCCGCACACGTACGAGCTGGTCGTCGGTATCTTCGCGTTCGCCGTCGTCTTCTTCGTCGTCGGCCGGATGCTCGTCCCGCGGATCCAGAAGACGCTGGCCGAGCGCACCGACGCCATCGAGGGCGGCATCAAGAGGGCGGAGGAGGCGCAGGCGGAGGCCCAGGCCCTGCAGAAGCGCTACACCGAGCAGCTCGAAGAGGCCCGTCGCGACGCCGCCAGGCTGCGCGAGGAGGCTCGCGAGCAGGCCGCGCAGATCAAGGCCGAGCTTCGCGAGGAGGCCCAGGCCGAGGCCCGCCGCCTCGTCGAGGCCGCGCACGCGCAGATCGAGGCGGACCGCCAGGCGGCCTTCGCCCAGCTCCGCACGGAGATCGGCCGCCTGTCGACCGATCTGGCCGGCCGCATCGTCGGCGAGTCCCTTGAAGACGAGGCTCGCCAGAGCCGCATCGTCGACAGGTTCCTCGACGAGCTGGAGAGCTCGAACGCGCAGGCGGTGCGCTGATGCGCGGTCTGAGCAGGGCCTCGCTGGCCGACGTCGAAGAGCGGTTCAACGCGGTCGCCGGTAGCGCCGACCTCGGTGCGCTCTCCGACGAGCTGTTCGCGGTCGCGGATCTGCTCGACCGCGAGCACGGCCTGCGCCGCGCCCTGTCCGACCCGGCCAGGCCGGCCGAGCAGAAGGCGCGCGTCGTCGGCAACCTGCTCGACGGCAAGGTCGGCGCGGCGGCCCTGGCCACCACCGAGGCCGCGGTCTCGGCGAAGTGGTCGCGGGCCGGTGACCTGGCCGACGTGCTCGAACGGCTCGGTGTCGTCGCCGCTGCGGCGGAGGCCGAGGGTCAGGGCAAGCTCGACGAGGTGGAGGACGAGCTCTTCCGCTTCGGCCGCATCGTCGCCGGCAACGCCGAACTGCGTCGCGCGCTCGCCGACGCGGCCGCTCCCGAGGAGGGCAAGCGCGAACTGCTGCGCGGCCTGCTCGAGGGCAAGGTGGCCCAGTCCAGCCTGCGCCTGATCGCGCAGCTGGTTGTGCACCCGCGCGGGCGTAGCCTGGAGACAGGCCTGGAAGAGGTCGGCCAGCTCGTGGCCCAGCAGCGCCAACGCCTTGTGGCGGTGGTGCGCACCGCGGTCGAGCTGACCGAGGCGCAGAAGGCGCGCCTGGTGACGTGGCTGAGCACCTCTTACGGGCGTGACGTGCACCTGAATGTCGAGGTGGACAAGCGAGTGCTCGGTGGGTTCTCGGTCCGCATCGGCGACGAGATCATCGACACCACAATCGTGGGACGAATCGAAGAAGTCCGCCGCCGGTTGGCCGGCTAGGCGAAGAGGGAGACAGAGTAGAGATGGCGGAGCTTACGATCCGGCCGGACGAGATCCGGGACGCGCTTGAGCGCTTCGTCCAGGCGTACGAACCGGAAGGCGCCGCGCGCGAGGAGATCGGGACCGTCGTCGACGCCGGCGACGGCATCGCCCATGTCTCCGGCCTTCCCTCGGCGATGGCGAACGAACTGCTTGAGTTCGAGAACGGCACGCGCGGCCTGGCACTCAACCTCGACACCCGCGAGATCGGTGTCGTCGTCCTGGGTGAGTTCAGCGGCATCGAGGAGGGCCAGACGGTCCGCAGGACGGGCGAGGTCCTGTCCGTGCCCGTCGGCGACAACTTCCTCGGCCGCGTGGTCGACCCCCTGGGCAACCCGCTCGACGGCAAGGGAGCCATCGAGGCCGAGGCCACGCGTGCCCTCGAGCTACAGGCCCCCTCGGTCGTCCAGCGCCAGCCCGTGAAGGAGTCGCTGGCCACGGGCATCAAGGCGATCGACGCCATGACGGCGATCGGCCGCGGTCAGCGCCAGCTGATCATCGGCGACCGCGGCACCGGCAAGACCGCGATCGCCGTGGACACCATCCTCAACCAGCGCGAAAACTGGGCCTCCGGCGACCCCGCCAAGCAGGTCCGCTGCGTCTACGTCGCGATCGGCCAGAAGGGCTCGACCGTCGCGCAGGTGCGCGCCCGCCTGGAGGAGGCCGGCGCGATGGAATACACCACCATCGTGGCCGCGCCCGCGTCCGAGGCCGCGGGCTTCAAGTACATCGCCCCTTACGCCGGCTCGGCGATCGGTCAGCACTGGATGTATCAGGGCAAGCACGTCCTGATCGTCTTCGACGACCTGACCAAGCAGGCGGACGCCTACCGCGCCGTCTCGCTGCTGCTGCGCCGCCCGCCGGGCCGTGAGGCCTTCCCCGGCGACGTCTTCTACCTCCACTCCCGGCTGCTGGAGCGCTGCGCCAAGCTCTCCGACGACATGGGCGGTGGCTCGATGACCGGCCTGCCGATCATCGAGACCAAGGGCAACGACGTCTCGGCCTTCATCCCGACCAACGTCATCTCCATCACCGACGGCCAGGTCTTCCTTGAGACCGACCTGTTCAACGCCGGTGTGCGCCCGGCGATCAACGTCGGCGTCTCGGTGTCCCGAGTCGGTGGTTCCGCCCAGGCCAAGGCCATGCGGAAGGTCGCGGGCACGCTGCGTCTGTCGCTGTCGCAGTACCGCGACCTCGAAGCGTTCGCGTCCTTCGCCTCCGACCTGGACGCCGCCTCCAAGGCTCAGCTGGAGCGTGGTCAGCGGCTGGTCGAGCTGCTCAAGCAGGCCCAGTACAGCCCGTTCTCGCTGGAGCGCGAGGTGGCCTCCATCTGGGCGGGCACCACGGGCGAGCTGGACGACGTGCCGATCGAGGACGTCCGCCGCTTCGAGACCGAGTTCCTGGACTACCTCCAGTCCTCGCACAAGGGCATCTTCGACACCATCCGTGAGACCAGGGAACTGGTCGACGACACGGTGACCGCTCTGAAGGACGCCATCACGGAGTTCAAGAAGGGCTTCACCACCTCTTCGGGCGAGCTGCTGGTCAAGGACGAGCCGGTCGAGCCGCTGGCCGCCGCCGAGGTGGGCCAGGAGAAGATCAAGAAGGTCGTCCGGCCGGCGGAGAAGAAGTAGGACATGGGTGCCCAGCTAAGGCTGCTGCGGCGGCGGATCAGCTCGGTCAAGTCGACCGCGAAGATCACGCGCGCCCAGGAGCTCATCGCCTCTTCACGGATCGTGAGGGCGCAGCAGCGGATGCAGGCGGCGCTGCCGTACGAGCGTGAGATCACTCGCGCCGTCACGGGCGTCGTCAGCAACGCCGCGAGCGTCGACCATCCGCTGACCGTGGCGAAGGAGAACCCCGCCAAGGCGGGCGTCCTCATCGTCACCAGCGACAGCGGGTTCTGCGGCGGCTTCAACGCCAACGTGCTGCGCGAGGCCGAGGCCCTGCGCGGCCTGCTGGAGAGCCGCGGGCTCGACGTGGTGCCGTTCGTCACCGGGCGCAAGGGTGTCACCTGGCACACCTTCCGCAACCGGGAGATGGGCGGCAACTGGGTCGGGTTCTCGCGCAAGCCGGCCTACGCCGACGCCAAGGAGATCGCGAACACGCTGATCGACTCGTTCAAGGACGACAACGGCATCGACGAGATCCACATCGTCTCGACCGAGTTCGTCTCGATGCTGACGCAGAACGTCGTGGTCAAGCGGGTCCTGCCGCTGGAGGTCGAGGAGACCGAGGCGTCGGAGTCCACCGCGATCCCGCCGTACTTCGAGTTCGAGCCGACCGCGGGCGACGTGCTGGAGTCGCTGCTCCCGCGTTACGTGGAGTCGCGCATCTTCACCGCGCTGCTCCAGTCCGCGGCCTCCGAGGAGGCCGCGCGGCGGCGCGCGATGAAGTCCGCGACCGACAACGCCAACGAGCTGATGCGGGTGCTCACCCAGCAGATGAACCAGGCTCGCCAGGCCGAGATCACCCAGGAAATCAGCGAGATCGTCGGTGGCGCCAACGCGCTCGCTGACGCCGCAGCGGGGAAAGAGTGAAATGACTGCAGAGGCTGTTGAAACTGTAGAAGCCGCCGCGGCCGGCACTGGCCGCGTGGCCCGAGTCACCGGCGCCGTCGTCGACGTGGAGTTCCCCGTCGAGGCGATGCCCGACATCTATAACGCGCTCAAGGTCGAGGTGACCCTCGGCGGTGACACGAAGGCGCTGACCCTCGAGGTCGCCCAGCACCTGGGTGACAACATCGTCCGCGCCATCTCCATGCAGCCCACCGACGGCCTGGTCCGCGGCCAGGCGGTCACCGACACCGGCGCGCCGATCTCGGTGCCCGTCGGCGACGTCGTCAAGGGCCACGTGTGGAACGCGCTGGGCGAGACGCTCGACGTGCCGACCTCGTCGCTGAAGATCGAGGAGCGGTGGGGCATCCACCGTCCGTCCCCGGCCTTCGACCAGCTCGAGTCGCGCACCGAGCTGCTGGTCACCGGCATCAAGGTCATCGACCTGCTCACCCCGTACGTGCAGGGTGGGAAGATCGGCCTGTTCGGCGGCGCCGGCGTCGGCAAGACCGTCCTCATCCAGGAGATGATCCGCCGGGTCGCCCGTAACTTCGGTGGCACCTCGTGCTTCGCCGGTGTGGGCGAGCGCACCCGTGAGGGCAACGACCTCTGGCTGGAGATGGAGGAGGCGGACGTCCTCAAGGACACCGCGCTCGTCTTCGGCCAGATGGACGAGCCGCCGGGCACCCGGCTGCGGGTCGCCCTGTCGGCGCTGACGATGGCGGAATACTTCCGCGACGTGCAGAAGCAGGACGTGCTGCTGTTCATCGACAACATCTTCCGCTTCACCCAGGCAGGTTCCGAGGTCTCGACCCTGCTCGGCCGTATGCCGTCCGCCGTGGGTTACCAGCCCACGCTGGCCGACGAGATGGGTGTACTCCAGGAGCGCATCACCTCGACGCGCGGTCACTCGATCACCTCCATGCAGGCGATCTACGTGCCCGCCGACGACATCACCGACCCGGCCCCGCACAACGCGTTCGCGCACCTCGACGCGCAGACCGTGCTTTCGCGGCCGATCTCGGAGAAGGGCATCTACCCCGCGGTGGACCCGCTCGACTCCTCCTCCCGGATCCTCGACCCGCAGATCGTCGGCGAGGAGCACTACCGGGTGGCCCAGGAGACCAAGCGGATCCTGCAGAAGTACCGCGAGCTCCAGGACATCATCGCGATCCTCGGTATCGACGAGCTGTCCGAAGAGGACAAGGTCACCGTGCAGCGGGCCCGCCGCATCGAGCGCTTCCTGTCGCACCCGATGTACGCGGCCGAGGCCTTCACCGGCCAGCCGGGCGAGACCGTGCCGCTGGACGAGACCATCGCCTCGTTCAAGGGCCTGTGCGCCGGCGAGTACGACCACCTGCCCGAGCAGGCGTTCTTCATGGTCGGTGGCATCGAGCAGGCCATCGCCAAGGCCAAGGAACTCGAGCGCCGCTAATCGCCCATGGTGGCGGCGCGGGCTTCCCGTAGCCCGCGCCGTCATCTGATCGGAAAGGAACCTACAAAGGTGGCGAAGCTACGCGTAGGGGTTGTCTCACCCGAGCGTGAGATCTGGTCGGGCGAGGCCGACATGGTGATTGCCAAGACCGTGGACGGCGAGATCGGTATTATGCCGCAACACGCACCTGTTCTCGGCGTCCTCGTCGAGGGCGGCGTGCTTCGCGTGAAGCGGGAAGGCGAGCAGGAGCTGGTCGCCGCGGTGCACGGGGGTTTCATCTCCGTCGCCGACGACGAGGTCTCCGTGCTGGCCGAGATGGCCGAGCTCGGTTCCGAGGTGGACGTCGCGGCGGCCCGTGACGCTCTCGACCGGGCCCAGGCTTCGATCGAGGCCGACCAGGAGGACGCCGACGCGGCTGTCGAGGCCAAGCGTGCCAGGGCACGTCTGCGCGCGGCGGGCGAAGAGGTTTAATAACAGGTAAGCGGTGCTCAGGGGGGCGGCATGGTAGCGACGGTTGTGATTCTCGTGGTGCTGCTGGCCGCCCTCGTCGCGTTGCGCGCGGTCATGCTGACGCGCTCGCGCGGGAGCGTACCCTGTCGCCTGCGCGTAGCGGAGCAAGGATGGCAGAGCGGGATAGCCCGCTACGCAGACGGGGAGCTCCACTGGATTCCGCTCCTGGGCGTCCGACTGAGGCCGCGCCACGCTATCGCGAGGCGCGGCCTCGTCGTTTCCGCCCGTCGTGAGATCGACGGCGGCCTGTACGCGGTCGACTGCGGGGGCACCACGCGGGGCATCTCCCTCGCGATGAGCGCCGACGCGCTCACCGGCTTCCTGGCCTGGCTGGAGTCCGCCCCGCCCAGCGCCTATCTCGACGTCGCCTAGCGATCGGCCGGAGCAGTCACGCGATCGCCCGGCGAACGGCGCGGGCGGGTGCGGCTTCGATCAGCGGGTGCCGCCGGGCTTCCAGAGGATCTCGTCGCCGGCGTGGGCCACGCGGCAGGCGATGAAGAGCAGGTCCGACAGGCGGTTGAGGTATTTCGCGGTCAGCGGGTTGACGTCGTCGTGGGCCTGTAGCGCCGCCCAGGCCGTACGCTCGGCCCTGCGCACGGTCACGCGGGCCACGTGCAGCGCCGCCGTGGCGGGGTCGCCGCCCGGCAGGATGAAGCTCCGCAGCGGCTTGAGGTCCGCGTTGAGGCGGTCGCACTGCTCTTCCAGCCACTCGATGTACGACGGCTCCACCCGCAGCGGCGGGAACTCGGGATTCTCGACGACCGGCGTGGCCAGGTCGGCCCCGACGTCGAAGAGTTCGTTCTGCACCCGGATCAGCACCGCCACGAGGTCGGCCGGCAGCGTGCCGTGCGCGAGCGCCAGGCCGAGGTGGGCGTTGGCCTCCTCCACGTCGGCGTAGGCGGCCAGCCGGGGATCGGTCTTCGCGGTGCGGCTCCCGTCGACCAGCCCCGTGGTGCCGTCGTCACCGGCCCGGGTGTAGATCTTGGAGAGGACGACCGGTTTGTCCTTGTCGGCGCGCGTCATGGCCACAGCGTAACGGCCTCCGCCGGCGGCTCCCGCTGACAGCCCGCGCCGGCGTCCTGCCCGCGGCGGCGTCAGGCCGTGAGAGGCGTTCCGCCTGTGCTGATCGCCGCGAGATGACAAATGTCATCGCGATCGGACGCGAGATCCATATCGGGTGGATGATTTCCGCGACTACCAGGCCGAACATCGCGAAAGCCACTATGGACCCATGATGAAGGAGATGACCTGATGCTCGAGATCAACGAGCTGCGCAAGCGTTTCGCGGGCGGCCCCGACGCCCCCGGCGGCAAGGTCGCCCTCGACGGGATCGGCTTCACCGTGAAGCCGGGCGAGATGTACGGCTTCGTGGGCGCGAACGGCGCGGGCAAGACCACGACGATGCGCATCGTGATGGGCGTGCTCCAGGCGGACTCCGGCTCGGTGAGCTGGCAGGGCAGGCCCCTCGCGTACGACGACCGCCAGCGGTTCGGCTACATGCCGGAAGAGCGCGGCCTGTACCAGAAGATGCGGGTCGCCGAGCAGATCGAGTACTTCGGCCGCCTGCACGGCATGGCCATCCCGGTCGCCAGGAAGGCCACCGACGACCTGCTGGAACGGCTCGGGCTCACCGAGCGCAGGGGCGAGACCGTGCAGGCGCTGTCGCTGGGCAACCAGCAGCGCGTGCAACTCGCCGTGGCGCTGGTGCACGACCCCGAGGTGCTCATCCTGGACGAGCCGTTCTCCGGGCTGGACCCGATCGCGGTGGACGCGCTGGCCACGGTGCTGCAGGAGCGGTGCAGGGGCGGCGTGCCGGTGATCTTCTCCAGCCACCAGCTCGAACTCGTCGAGCGGCTGTGCGACTCCGTCGGCATCGTCTCGGCCGGCCGGATGGTGGCCACCGGCACGGTGGAGGAGCTGCGCGCGGCCGAGAGCAACATGCTGCGCGTGGTCGTCCGCGACCCGGCCCCCGGCTGGGCCGACGGCCTGCCCGGCACGGTCACCGTGGACGGTGACCGCCACACCCTGCGTACGGCCGGCGGCGACGACCAGGAGATCCTGCGCCGCGCCGTGAAGGCCGGGCGGGTCGAGCACTTCGGCGTCGAGCAGCCGACCCTCACCGAGATCTTCAAGGAGGCCGTGGCGTGAACGGATTGTTGCTGGTGGCGCGCCGCGAGGTGGCCACCCAGGTCAGGACGAAGGCGTTCGTCATCGGCCTGATCGTCACGGGCCTGCTGGTGGCGGCGCTCTCCTTCGCCCCCAAGCTGCTGGGCGGGGACGGCGACGTGTACAAGATCGGCCTGGTCAACTCCCAGCAGTTGCCGCTGCACACCGCCGCGCCCGACATCGAGTTCGAGTGGCGCAAGTTCGCCGACGAGCCGGCCGCCAAGCAGGCCGTGCTGGACGGTGACGTGGACGCGGTGCTGGTCGACGGCGCCAGGGTGCTCACGGACGGCGAGATCGACACTCAGCTGGGCGTCCTCATGCAGAGCGTGAACCGGGAGTTCAAGCTCGGCGCGGCCGGCGTGGCCATCCCGCCGCTGGAGATGCAGTCGGTGGGGGCCGACACCCGGTACGAATCGGCCCGCAAGGGCATCGCCACCGTGCTCGTCCTGGTGCTCTTCATGCTGATCATCGGGCAGGTCGTGATGGTCGCCATGGGCGTGGTCGAGGAGAAGGGCAGCCGGATCGTGGAGATCCTGCTCTCCTCCGTACGGCCGTGGCAACTGCTCGGTGGCAAGATCGTCGGCCTGGGCGTGCTCGGCCTGATCAACCTGGTCGTGATCCTGGGGGTCGGGCTCGGCGCGGCGATGGCCTCGGGACTGGCCGCCGAGTTCCCGCCCGGCATCCCCGGGCTGGTGGCGGCGGTGCTGGCCTGGTTCGTGCTCGGCTATGCCTTCTTCGCCACGCTGGCGGCGGCCTTCGCCTCGCTGGTCTCGCGCCAGGAGGAGGTGAACAGCGTCCTGACGCCGCTCACCATGGTCATCATGGGCACGTACTTCGTCAGCTTCTATGCCACGAACGATCCCACGGGTACGCTGGCCACGGTCATTTCGTACATCCCGCCGTTCTCCTCCATGGTCATGCCGGTGCGGATGGCGGCGACGGAGGTGCCGATGTGGCAGGTGGGTCTGTCGATGGCCGCGATGGTGCTGGGCGTGCTCGCGGCGCTTGCCTTCGGCGCCAAGGTGTACGAGCGGGCCGTGCTGCGGACGGGGGCCCGGCTGAAAATCGGCGACGTGTTGCGTAGCCGGTAGATGGACACGATCGAGCAGGCGCGGCGGACGACCTGGAAGGTCCTGGTCTTCAACTTCGTGGCCATGTGGGTGCTGATCGCCATCAGCGTCCTGGTCCCGCTCTGGGCGGGCCGGTTCGACGGATGGTGGCGGATCGGGCCCGCGCTGGTCGCCGCCGCCTGCTTCACCTGGATCTGCACCCGCATCATGGGCCCGCTCCTGGACCGCCGTCACTACCCCACCAAGCAGGTGGCGGTGGCGGCGGTCCTCGCCATGGTGGCGACCGGGCTCGGCGGGGCCGATCCGTTCGGCTGGGGCTTCGTGGCGCTGTGCTGGCTGGGCGTGGCCACGCTGGAGATCCCCAAGCGCGTGGTCCGGCTGCTGCAGATCGGCACGTTCGTGCTCTGTGTGGGGCTGAGCACCCTGCCCTGGCAGGCGGGCATGCTGGGGTTGGGGGCCGTGCTGACGGGGATGGACGTGGAGCCGGCCAGCTTGCAGGCGCTGGGCTACCACGCGATCGCCTTCGGCGTCTTCTGCGTGATCGTGCCGCCCTCCAACCGGATCTGGGTGTGGATCTGGCGGCTGGCCGTGGAGGCGCACCGGGGCAGGGAGGCCCACACCCGGCTGGCGCTGGCGGAGGAGCGGCTGCGCTTCGCCAGGGACCTGCACGATCTCGTCGGGCACCAGTTGTCGGCCATCGCCGTGAAGACCGAGCTCGCCGTACGGCTGTCCGACGTGGACGCGGGCCGGGCCAAGGAGGAGATGGCCGAGGTCAACCGGCTGACCAGGAAGGCGCTCAAGGACCTGCGCGAGGCCGTACGGGGCTACCGCGAGCTTGACTTGGCCGCTGAGCTGAATAGCGTTAAAGGTGTGCTCGAAGCGGCGGGAGTCCGCTGCGAGGTGCGTCTGCCCTACCGCGACCTGCCCGCGGGCGTGGCCCCGGTGTTCGCGTACGCCGTGCGCGAAGCGGTGACCAACGTGCTCAAGCACAGCACCGCGACCTTCTGCGACATCACGATCCGCTTCACCGAGCAGGAGGCGGAGCTGACGGTGCGCAACGACGGAGTGGCCCGGCGGCAGGCCGACGATCTGGGCAGCGGCCTGACCGGGATGTCCGAGCGATTGGCCGCCGTGGGCGGCACGATGAAGGCCCGGCTGGTCGAGGACCGGGAGTTCCTGCTCCATGCTGTCGTGTCATTGCCGATAGATGGGTAGGGGAAGTCATGTGGGGGGTTTCGACCCCTGTGAGCGCTTGGCGAAGGCATCTGACTACGCTACGCGCGTGACTGAGGAGGTGGCATGCGCGTCCGGGGCAATCCGAGAGCCCAGGTGGTGCGGATCGGCGCCCGGCTCGACGCCGGCACGTCGGCGGGAGTACGTGAGCGGCTGCACAAGGCTCTGGACTCTGGCGAGGGTGACCTCATCCTCGATCTCTCCAAGCTGGAGATGATCGACGCGACCGGGCTCGGGGTGCTCGTGGGCGCGCATCGGCGCGCGCTGAGCGTGCAGCGCCGCCTCGTTCTTCGGGGGGTGCCACCGAGGATCATGCGGATACTCGCGGTGACCCGGCTGAATCGGGTGCTGCACGTGGAGGCTCCGGCGGCCGCGGTGGCCTGATGTGACATATCGAGCGGGTGACGATCAGCCGTCACCCGCTCTTTCTCTGGAAAGACAAAATGGCGATTACGGATGTCCGATTGTGCGAAACAGGAATGGCATTCTTGACGCGATCATGTGTCGCCGAGACTTCGGTTGAAGATGTGCACGGCCGCGGCCACCAACTCGTCGATCTCCGGCTGCTCTTCCGACAGGAGCCATTCGATCAGCAACTCTTGTAACGCTCCGACGACACCGAGTGCCAGCAGCCGCGGATTCACCGGGGCGGCCTGCGGGAAATCGGCGGAGGCGTCCTGCACCAGACGCGCGAACGCGTCCACCGCGCGCTGCCGCGACACGGCCAGGACATCACCCGATCTCCGCACTTCGACATGCATGATGCGGGCCCGTCGCCAGTCCGCGGTGGCGAACTCGATATAGGCGCGAATCCCCGCCTTGGCCCTTCCCTCGATCGAGGCGGGCGCCTCCTCCAGCGCCTTGGCGACGACCGCGAAGCTCTCCTCGACGCAGCGCTCGTGCAGGGCCCGCAGGAGCTCCTCGCGCCCGCCGAAACATTCGTAGAAGGCGCGGTTGGAGATCCGCGCCTCCGAGCACAGCCTTTCGATGGTCGTCGCCGCGAAACCAGGCTTCGCGTATAGCGTGTACGCGGCCGTCATCAGCCGCTCGCGTCTGTCCGCCAGCCTTTGCTCAGCCGACATTCCCCGGTAAGACCGGTTCACATTCCACCCGTCCAACATGATCGTGGCCCCCAGAGCACACAATTATGGTCGGATGATCCGTTTTGGGAAAGGGTAAGAAGATTAACTTTTACGTCGGCCGTGCAAGAACGTGACAAGCCTGATCAGCCGCTCAAGCTCGGCGGGGCCCCTTGTGAACGAGGTCAGGTTCATGCCGGGCATGGCGAAGCGCTGCCGCGAGATCGCTTTGGGCCTGGCGAACTCACGCAGTCCGTCGGCTCCGTGGATCCTGCCGAAACCTGAATCGCCGATTCCGCCGAAAGGCAGGGCGGGCACTCCGGCGAAGGAGATGACCGAGTTGATCGCCGTCATGCCGCTGCGCATCCGGCGGGCCAGCTCCGTCGCGCGGCGGGCGTTACGGCTGAAGACCGTGCCGCCCAGCCCGTACGCCGAGGCGTTGGCCAGCTCCAGCGCCTCGGCGGCGTCGCGGGTGCGGCGCACGGTGATGGTCGGGCCGAACGTCTCCTCGCGCACCGCGGGGGAGTCCTCGGGAACGTCCTCGACGATCACCGGGTCGACGTACGGGGCCCGCACCGACGCGGGGCCGCCCGCGACCGTGCGCCCCGACTTGGTGGCGTCGTCGATGTGCCGCTTGATGATGTCGACCTGGCCGGGCATCGTGATCGGGCCGTAGTCCTCGCCGGCCCTCACCTTTGTCACCCTCTCGGACAGCTCCCGCATGAAACTTTCATAGACGGCGTCGACGACGTAGACCCGCTCGACGCCCACGCACGTCTGCCCGGCGTTGGACAGGGCGCCCCACAGGCAGGCGTCGGCGGCGGCCGCGAGGTCGGCGTCGGCGTCCACGATGAACGCGTCCTTGCCGCCGCACTCGGCCACGATGGGCGTGAGGTTCTCGGCGCAGGCCGCCATGACGCGCTTGGCGGTGGCGGTGGAGCCGGTGAAGGCGATCTTGCGCACCCTGGGGTCGGCGGCCAGCGCCGCGCCCGTCTCGCCGAGGCCGGTGACGGTCTGGAACACCTCGTGCTCGGGGACCGACTCCCTGAACAGCTCGGCCAGCCGCACGCCGATGCCCGGCGTCAGCTCGCTGGGCTTGAACACCACGGCGTTGCCCGCGGCGAGCGCGTAGGCGATGGAGCCCATGGGGGTGAAGACCGGATAGTTCCACGGGCCGATGACGCCGACGACGCCGAGCGGGAGGTATTCGAGCGTGGCGGCCAGGTTGAGGCCGATCATGCCGGTGGAGACGCGGCGGCGGCCGAGCACCTTGTGGGCGTTGCGGGCGGCCCAGTCGAGGTGGGTGATCGCCAGCACCACCTCAAGGGTGGCGTCGCCGACCGGTTTGCCGGTCTCCCGGTGCACGAGCCCGGTCAGCTCCTTGAGGTGCTGGGTGAGGACCGCCTTGTAGTCGAGCAGCCGGCGCCTGCGCTCGGCGTGCCCCAGCCCGCCCCACCACGCGGCCGCCTCCTCCGCCCGCCCGACGGCCTTGTGTACGGTGTCGGCGGAGTGCTTGGGATGGCTCCCGACGACCTCACCGGTCGCCGGATTGAGTGAGTCGAACGTCGTCGTCATGACGCCACGATAATCCGGTAACTTACTACTTACTAGACCATCCGAACCCGTGGGAACACACGCGCCACCGCCACAATGGCCCCTCGACGCGCCTGATCCCGCCCCTCAGCGCCGTAGACGGGGCAGGGGTGCACGGGGCCATGCCGGGACATGACGGGCCGTGAGCGCTCGGCAAGGGGCGCTGGAACCACAAAGGGGGCCCACAAACGCTCCGTTATGGCGGGCCACCACTGAAGGGTCAGCAGCCGTTTCCCTGGAGGGCCCTCAGCCGAAGTGCGGCGGGAGGCAGGCCGCCGCGAAGCCGTAAAAGATCAGAACAGGGTTGGATTTTCTGGTTCGATGCCGCGAAGGGCGTCGTAATCCAGCGTGTGGCAGGCGATGCCGCGGTCGGTGGCCAGCACGCGGGCCTGGGGTTTGATCTCCTGGGCCGCGAAGACCCCGCGCACGGGCGACAGCAGCGGGTCGCGGTTGAGCAGCTCCAGATAGCGGGTCAGCTGCTCGACCCCGTCGATCTCGCCCCGTCGCTTGATCTCCACCGCCACCGTCGCCCCCGTCGCGTCCCGGCACAGGATGTCGACCGGGCCGATCGCCGTCATGTATTCGCGGCGGATGAGCGAGTAGCCGTCGCCCAACGTCGTGATGTGCTCGGCGAGCAGCTCCTGCAGGTGGGCCTCGACGCCGTCCTTGATCAGCCCCGGGTCCACCCCCAGCTCGTGGCTGGAGTCGTGGAGGACCTCCTCCATGGTCAGGACCAGCTTCTCGCCGGTCTTGCCGTGGGTGACCGTCCAGGTCGCGCCGTCCTCCTTGAGCTTGCACGGCGGATTCATCCAGTTGAGCGGCTTGAAGGCGCGGTCGTCGGCGTGGATGCTCACGCTGCCGTCCGCCTTGATGAGCACGAGCCTGGGCGCCATCGGCAGGTGTGCCGTGAGCCGTCCGATGTAATCCACGCTGCAGCGCGCGATGACCAGCCGCATGACCATCCACCTTAGTGCCTCTGGAAAACTGGACGCATGGCGTTTGAACGGGTGAGGCCGACGACCGAGCTCCCCCCACGATGAGTCCGCGTCGCGCCCGCCGCAGGGAGTCCTCCCGTCCCTTCGGTTTCCCGACCGGCCTGGACAAGGTGGAGGAGTGGCCCGACGGCGAGTGGAAGGTCCGCATGCTCACCGGCGCCTCCTCCGCCAAGAACTACCGGTGCCCCGGTTGCGACCAGGAGATCCGCAGCGGCCAGCCGCACGTGGTGGCCTGGCCCAACTGGCCGGGCGGCGACGAGGAGCGCCGGCACTGGCACCAGACCTGCTGGCGTAAGAGACTCGACCGCGGCCCCGGCCGCAGCCGTTACTGAAGGGATCCATGGTGGAGATTCGCGCGGCGACCGTGCTGCCCGCCCGGCGTGAGCCGATCGAACTGCACACGGGCGACGGATTGACCCTGGTCGGCGAGCTGGCCCAGCCGCTCGACCGCCCCCCGGTCGCCACGCTGGTGACCCTGCACCCGCTGCCCACCCACGGCGGGTTCATGGACAGCCACGTGTACAAGAAGGCCGCCAACCGGCTGCCCGCGCTCGCCGACCTGGCCGTGCTGCGCTTCAACACCCGCGGCACCTCCTCCGACCGGGGCACCTCGCAGGGGGCGTTCGACGGGGGCGAGGGTGAGCGGTTCGACGTGGCCGCGGCGCTGGAATACGCCGAATATCACGATCTGCCCAACGTGTGGGTGGTCGGCTGGTCGTTCGGCACCGAGCTGGCGCTCAAGTGGGCGCACGACCCGCTGGTGGAGGGCGCGATCCTGCTCTCCCCGCCGCTGCACAGGGCCACGGACGCCGATCTGGACGCCTGGGCCCGTTTCGGCCGGCCGCTGGTGGCGCTGGTGCCGGAGTTCGACGACTACCTGCGGCCGGAGGAGGCGCGTACGCGGTTCGCCCGGGTTCCGCAGGCCGAGGTGATCGGGGTGGAGGGCGCCAAGCACCTGTGGGTGGGTGAACCGTACGTGCGCATCGCCCTCGACGAGATCGTCAAGCGGGTCAATCCGGCCGCCCATCCGCTCCCGACCGAGGTCTGACGGTTATCTCCCTTGGGGGTTCCGGTCATGAAAGATATTTTGAGCACAATGCACAAAACTCTGGACCCCGGCCTCCACCCAGGGTGAGAATCCGATCGTCAACCGAAGATCGTGGAGACGCCGGGTGCGCGCTGCCCGCGCGTAACCTCTGCTCAGCATGGGCGGTCACGTATGCGGGTACTGCACGGGCTGGTCGCGGCGGCGTTATCTCTCACCACCCTGGCGGTGGTGCGGCCGGTGGTGGCGGAGGAACGGCCACAGACGACGCAACCCCCTCCGGACAAAGAGCTAGCGGCGGTCGCCCAGGCGCGCGGCGCCGGCCGGCCGGTCGAGATCGAGTCGATGCGCAGCGAGACCCGCACGGTCTTCGCCAAGCCCGACGGCACGCTGTCCATGGAGCTGAACGTCAGGCCCATCCGCGTGCGCAAGAACGACCGCTGGGTGCCCGTGGACACCACCCTGCGCCTGCGCCCCGACGGCGCCGTCGAGCCGGTGGCCACGGCGGTCGGCCTGACCTTCTCCGGCGGCGGCTCCGCCCCGCTCGCCCGGCTCGCGCGCGGCGCCAAGTCGATGGAGCTCGGCTGGACGGGCACGCTGCCCACCCCGACGCTCAACGGCGACACCGCCACCTACGCCGAGGTCATGCCGGGCGTGGACCTCCAGGTCACCGCCGACGTGGACGGCTTCTCGCACGTCCTGGTGGTCAAGAACAGGGACGCCGCGGCGAAGCTGACCGAGCTGGCCTTCCCGCTGTCCGCGACCGGCCTGACGCTGGAGTCGGACAAGGCGGGCAACCTGGAGGCCACCGACAAGAACGAGGGCACGATCTTCATCGCCCCCACCCCCAAGATGTGGGACTCCGAGGGGATCTCCAGCCCGCAGGCGCTCAAGGAGGGCCGCTCGCCCGAGGCCCGCGAGGCCACGATGGGCGTGGAGCTGGCCGGCAGGCAGCTGCGGCTCAAGCCCGACCGCAAGATGATGACGGACCCGGACACGAAGTTCCCCGTCTACCTCGATCCGTACTTCTCGGCCGCGCGCAACGCCTGGACCGCGGTCTGGAGCAACTGGCCCAACTCCAACTACCTCAACTCCAGCGACGTCGCCCGGGTGGGGCACGTGGAGTCGCAGAAGAACCGCACGTTCTACCAGATGAACACCGGCTCGACGATCCACGGCAAGCAGATCATCAAGGCCACGCTGCGGACGTACGAGACGTGGTCGTACTCGTGCAGCGCCCGCAAGGTCGAGGCGTGGGCGACCAACACGATCAGCAAGAGCACGACCTGGAACAAGCAGCCCGCCTGGGTCACCAAGCTCTCCACCGTGAACGTGGCCAAGGGCTGGGGCGCGTCCTGCCTGCCCGGCGGCGTCGAGTTCGACGTCACCCCGCAGGTCGTGGACGCCGCCGCCAAGAACTGGGCCAACGTCACCATCGGCCTGCGGGCCACCAGCGAGACCGACGTCTACGCCTGGAAGAAGTTCAAGAACAACCCGAGCCTGGTCATCGAGTACAACTCGCTGCCGGCCGCCCCCGTGGCCGCCGACGTGTGGTCGGACCCGGGCGGCCCCTGCGTCTCGGGTGACGACCGCCCGATCATCAGCACCAACGCCCCCAAGCTGTGGGCGAAGCTGAAGGACACCGACAACTCGGTCAAGGGCCGCTTCGAGTGGTACAAGGAGGACGGCACCAAGATCGGCGAGTACGTCACCGCGCTCGGCTCCACCGGCACCGCCTTCTCCGCGTCGATCCCGACCACCCTGTACGCCGACGGCCAGCTGATCCGCTGGCGCGTGCGGGCCGAGGACGGCAAGGCCAACAGCGCGTGGAGCCCCTGGTGCGAGGCCACCGTAGACGCCACCGCCCCCGGCCGTGAGCCGCTGGTCTCCTCGCCCACCTTCACCGAGAACGGCTGGAGCGACGGCGTCGGCCTGCCCGGCACGTTCGCGTTCGGCCCGAACGGCATCACCGACGTGACCTCCTACGTCTGGGGCCTGGACACCACGCCCAAGACCGAGGTGGCGGCGAACCAGGACGGCACGGCCACGATCGCGCTGACCCCGCGCCACGACGGCCCCAACGTGCTCGTCGTGCGCAGCAAGGACCGCGCGGGCCAGCTCGGCCCCATCCGCACCTACGTCTTCAACATCAACGCCGGCCGCGGGCCCAGCGGTCACTGGCCGATGAACGAGGGCACGGGCAGCGTGGCCGCCGACGCCACCGGCGCCCATCCCGCCACCCTGACCTCCGCCACCTGGACCTCGGGCAGGACTGGCGGCGGGCTGAAGCTGACCGGCGGCTACGGCCAGACCGCCCGCCCCGTCATCGACACCAGCCGCAACTTCACCGTCTCCGCCTGGGCCAGGCTCACCGGCAACGGCGCCACCGCCACCGCCGTCACCCAGGAGGGCGGCAGGGCGGGCGCGTTCGCGCTGCAGTACTCCAAGGCCGACGACCGGTGGGCGCTCAGCGTGACCGGCTCCGACGCCGACGGCGCGGCCACCGTGCGCGCCAAGTCCGCCGCCGCGCCGAGGCTGAACGAATGGACCCACCTCACCGGCGTCTACGACAGCGCGGCGGGCCAGATCACGCTCTACGTGAACGGACGGCTGGAGTCCACGGTCGCCGTTCCGCAACCATGGAACGCCACGGGCCCCCTGACGATCGGCCGCGGAAAGGCCGGCGGGGCGGCTGCGGACAACTGGCAGGGAGACGTCGACGAGGTGCGCGCCTACGGCCGCGCCATGTTCGCCGACGAGGTCGCCGACCTGGTCAACAGCGCTGCCACGCTGGTGGGCCACTGGCAGCTGGACGAGGAGTCCGGCACCTCGGCCGCCGACTCCTCGGGCCGCGCGGGCGCGGCGACGTTGTCCGGAGCCGCCTCGTGGACGCCCGCCTGGCTGGACGGAGGGCTGGCGCTCGACGGCGTCAACGGCTTCGCCCAGACGACCGCTCCCGCGGTCAACACCAGGAACGGCTTCACCGTCGCCGCGTGGACCCAGCTCGACTACCTGCCCACCGCCGACACCGCGGCGGTGGCCCAGCCGGGCAGCCGGGCGGCCGGGTTCCAGCTCGGCTTCGACAAGGAGCAGGGCCGGTGGGCCCTCGGGATGGCCGCCGCCGACACCGACACGGCCGCTCTCGTACGCACCCGCTCCGACGCCATCCCCAACGCGCTGGAGTGGACGCACGTGGCCGGCGTGTACGACCCGCTGGCGGGCCAGCTGCGCATCTACGTCAACGGCCGCCTGTCCACCACCACGATCACCGACCACCTGAGCGCCTGGAACGCCACCGGCGCGCTGCAGCTCGGCCGGACCAAGGCCGCGGGCGCGTTCACCGGCTACTGGCCGGGGATCGTGGACGACGTCCGCACCTATGACGGCGTGCTGAGCGCCGAGCAGATCGCCCAGCTGGCTGCTCAGTGATCCACCCGGGCGGGGCCCACGCGGCTCCGCCCGGTGATCCACCCCGGAGCCTTCCCGGCTCCGCTTGGTGAGCCATCCCGGCGCGGAGCCTTTCCTGCTCTGCGCCGGTGGCGTTCCAGGGCCAGGTGTTAATAGAATCTCGTTCGGTTCGGCGGTTGGTCGTCAGAGGAGGCGGCGTGGGCGCGTTCGATCTCAGTGGGAAACAGGCTCTGATCACCGGGGCGTCGAAGGGGATCGGGCGGGCCATCGCGCTCGCGTACGCGGGGGCGGGGGCCGACGTGGCGCTCGTGTCCCGCTCGGCCGAGACCCTGGCCGAGGTGGGCAAGGAGATCGAGGCGCTCGGGAGGCGCGCGGTCGTCATCCCCGCCGACCTCACCGACCGCGAGGCCGCGACGGGCGCCGTGGCGGCGGCCCTCGACGGGCTCGGGCACCTCGACATCGTGGTCAACAACGCCGGCGGGTCGAACTTCCTGGTCGAGTTCAAGGACCTGCGGCTGTCGGGCTGGGACAAGCTGATGCGGCTCAACCTCGACTCCGCCATGGCGGTCTGCCACGCGGTCGCGCCGCACCTGCTCGGGCGGGGCGACGGGGTCGTCATCAACGTGGCGTCGGTGGCGGCGCTCGGCGCGCCCTTCCTCGCCCCGTACGCCGCCGCCAAGGCCGGGCTGGTGGCGCTGACCAAGACGCTGGCCGTGGAGTGGGCGAGCGCCGGGGTACGGGTCAACGCCCTGTGCCCCGGCTGGACGGCCACCGACCTCAACCGCAACCTCTGGGAGAACGAGGCGTCCTCCGCCGCCACGATCGCGGGCGTGCCCATGCGGCGCTGGGGGAGCGCGGAGGAGATGGCTCAGCCGGCCGTGTTCCTGGCCAGCCCGGCCTCGGCGTACATGACCGGGCAGGTGCTGTTCATCGACGGCGGGGCCACCGCCATCTGATCGCACGGCCGTCGCCCCGTGGATGGGGCTGCGGTCAGGCGGGCGGCGGGTCGTCGCCCAGGGGTTCGTACACGAAGACGATGTACGTCTCGCACGCCTTCGGGCCCTGGCCGGACACCCGGGCGGCGCCCATGGCCGTGCAGGCCGGCCGGAGCAGCCGGTCGCGCTCGTCGCGCTCGTCGCGCTCGTCGCGGTCGTCGTACCAGGAGGCCACCGCGTCGGCGGCGCCGCGCATCTCCTCGTCCTGGCTCCAGAACACGCTCTCGCCGGTCCCCGGGCGCAGGCCCTCGTGCCCGGCCCGCAGCCCCTCGTGCCGGGAGAGGGCGGCCGCCCTGGCCTTGGCGTACTCGACCAGCAGCGGGTCCATCGCCAGGGGTGGCGCGCCGTGCGCGGCGCGGTGGACGTTCGCCTCACGCAGCGCCTGGAGCAGGAATTCGCCGTTGGTGGCGTCGGGGAGGGCGGGACGGGTCCCTGTGGTTCCGGTGCCTGCCATGCTCGTCACCTCGGGGGGTGCGCGGTATCCGTGTCTGGATTGTGCGCGGAAATGCCAGGTCAGGCAATGTCGTATATATCCCCGGCATTTCCGGTGCGGGGGCACGGGTGCGGTGCGGGGACAGGTCGTCGGAGAAGCGGTCAGGACTGTCGGGGGATATCGGCATACGTCATTGAGTGATTGTTCCCGTGAACCGCGTTACCGTGTGGTCCGTGCAGCTCTACACGAGATCTGCCGGGACCGGGCTCCCGGTTGTGCTGCTTCACGCGTTCCCGCTGTCGTCGGCCATGTGGCTGGCCCAGCGGGAAGGGCTGGCCAGGGTCTGCCGGGTCATCACTCCTGACCTGCGCGGCTTCGGCGGGTCGCGGCTGGGCGACGATGATCCGTCGATCGACCTGATGGCCGACGACGTCGCCAGGCTGCTCGACGAGGAGGGCATCGACAGGGCGGTGGTCGGCGGGCTGTCGATGGGCGGCTACGTGACCATGGCCTTCTGCCGCCGGCACCCCGACCGGGTGCTCGGCGTGATCCTGGCCGACACCAAGGCCACCCCCGACCCGCCCACGGCCAGGGACAACAGGGAACGCATCGCGCGGGCCGTGCTGTCGGACGGCAGCGACGTGCTGGTCAGCGAGGTGCTCCCGGCGCTCATCGGCCAGACCACCAAGGAGCGGCGGGCCATGGTGTTCGGCCGGGTCAAGGGGCTGGTGCAGTCGGCCCCGCCGGGCGCGGTGGCTTGGGCGCAACGGGCCATGGCCGCGCGTCCCGACTCGTTCGAGACGCTGAGCGCGCTCAAGGTCCCGCTGCTGATCATCGTGGGGGAGGAGGACGAGCTCTCGCCGCCCGCCGACGCCGACGCCATGGTCCGGGCCGTGCCCGAGGGCAAGCTGGAGATCATCCCCAAGGCCGGCCACCTCAGCGCGGTCGAGCAGCCGGAGGCGTTCAACGCGGCGGTGACCGAGTTCCTGCGCACGGAGCTGGGCGCCACCGGTCCTGGACACTGAACGCGGGGCTCAGCGGGCGGGGGCGCGGACGTCGAGCGAGGGTCGGACTTCGATGGCGGGGGCCGGACGGCCGGGCGTCGCGGGCGGGGGTCGGGGCGGGGAGCGGTCTCAGGCGTGGTCCTGGCGTGGCAGCACGATCTCGCGGATGATCAGCGAGATCGCCGCCGCCACCGGGATGGCCAGCAGGGCGCCCACGATGCCGAGCAGCGCGCCACCGAACAGCGCGGCGATCACGGTCACCGCCGGAGTCACGTCCACCGAGCGCTTCATCACCCGGGGATAGATGAAGTAGTTCTCGATCTGCTGGTAGATCACGAAGAAGATCGCGCACGCGATCCCGGCGGGCAACGACTCCAGCAGCGCCACGCCGGTCACGAGCACGGCGCCGATCGTGGCGCCCACCAGCGGGATCAGGTCGGTCAGGGCGACGACGAGAGCCAGCGCGAGCGCGTACTGGACTCCGGCGATCGACAGGAAGATCCAGGTCAGCACGCCCGCGATGACGGAGATCAGCACGTTGCCCGCCACGTAGCCCCCGATGCCGCCGAGGATCTCCTCGCTGATCGCCCGCGTGCGCGGCCGGCGCGAGGCCGGGACCAGCTTGAGCAGGTAGTCCTTGATCGTGTGCAGCGAGCCGAGGAAGTACAGCATCAGCACCAGCAGCGTCACCGTGGTGAACACGCCGTTGAGCACCACCAGTCCCGCGCCCATGATGCCGGTCGCCAGTGACGGCCCGAGCGTGCTCGTCACGAACGTACGCAGCTGCGGCAGGATCTGGTAGTCGGCGTCGAGCTGGCGCAGCGTCGGATGGTTGCTCAGCTCGGTGATGTAGCCGGGCACCGCGTTGACGAACTCCGTGAGCTGCTTGCTCACCGGCGGCACGATGGCCAGCCCGAACAGCACGAACGCGACGATGACCCCGGCGAACACGATCGTGATCGCGCCCCTCCTGGCCACGCCCCTGCGCTGCAGGGACTCGACGGCCGGGTTGAGCCCGACGGCCAGGAACATCGCCACCACGACCAGCACGATCGTGCTCAGCGACGCGACCACCATCTGCGCGATGGCGATGGCGGTCAGCACCCCCAGCCCGCCGACCAGGCCGAACAGGAACGGGCCGCGGGCGAACGGCTTGCCGGGCAGTCCGTACGGCTGCCCGCCCTCCTCGCCCTTGACCGCCGCCCTCGGCGCCTGTTCCTGGGGTGCCGGTTCCTGCGGCGCCCGCTCCTCCTGCGGCTGGGGGCTCTCGGCCTTTTCCTGCTCGGCCGTGGACTCGACGTCTGCGGACAAGGGGACTCCAAGGGGGATCGACGACTGAGGATGACGGACCGGTATCGGTTCGTACATGCCCGGCGGCAAAGAGAGAGCCTAGCGACCATTCGATCGCCAGGCTCTCTCAGCCGTCATTCAGCCCCCGTGCGTGTCCGTCGGCGTTACTCCTGCCACCACTCCGAGTCGTCCTCGGACTTGGCGGCCGTCACCTTGGGCGCCGGGGCGGCCGGCGCGGCTGCCGGGGCCGGAGCGGGAGGCTCGGGCGCGGCGAGTGCGGCCTTCGGTGCGGCAGCGGCGACCGCGGGCTCCGGCTCCATGCCCGGCAGGGCGGCGCCGCCGAGGAGCTGGCGGAGCTGAGCCAGGTGGCTGGTGATGCTGTCGCGCTGGCGGGTGAGCTCGTCGACCTGGCGCTGCATCGCCGTACGGGTGCGCTCGGCTTCGTTCTTCGCCTCGGTGACGATGGTCTCCGCGCTCGACTTCGCCTCGGCCACTATCGTCTCGGAGCTCTTGCGGGCGTTGGCGACGAGCTGCTTGGCGTGCAGGTCGGCCTCGCGGCGGGTCTGCTCGGCCTGCTGCGTGGCCTTCGTGGCCCGCGACTCGGCCGTGGCGGCGCGCTGCTCGGCCTCGGCGACCAGCTTCTGTGTGGCGGCCTGCGCGGTGGCGTGGCGCTCGGCCTCCTGACGCTCGGCCTCCTCGCGGCGGGCGGCGAGCTGGATCTCGAACTCCGCCTCGTCCTGCGCCCGCTTGGCCTCCGACTCCTCCAGCACCCGCTGAGCCTGCGCGCGCATCTCGTCGGCCTGACGCTTGGCCGTCGTCAGCACCTCGTCGCGCTCGCGCTTGGTCGAGGCGCGCAGCTGCGCGACCTCGCGCTCGGTGGTGGTGCGGAGCTTGGCGATCTCGCGCTCGGCGTCGGCGCGCTTCTCGGCCACCTCGTGATCGGCCGTGGCGCGCAGCTTGGCGGCCTCGCGCTCGGTCGTGTTGGTGAGCTCGTCGGCCTCGCGGCGGGCGGTCGAGCGGATGTCCTCGGCGTCCCGCTCGGCGCTCGTGCGCATCTCGTCGCTCTCGCGGGTGGCCTGGGCGCGCTTCTCGGCGGCCTCGGACTCGGCGGCGGCCCTCAGGTCCGCGGCCTCGACCTTGGCCGCGGCCTTGATCTCGTTGGCCTCGGACCTGGCGGCCTGGACGAGCTCGGTCGCCTGTTCCTCGGCCAGCCGGAGCAGCTGCTCGATCCGGGCGCCGAGACCGGAGTAGGTGGGACGCTCCTGCTCCTGCAACTGGCGCTGGGAGTCGGACAGATCGCGCTGGAGGCCGACGACCTGCTCGCGCGCCTGCCGCAGCTCCCCGTCGAGCTGCTTGAGATGATCATGGACCTGGTGCCGGTCGTAACCACGGAGCACCACGTCGAACTCGCGGGCTGGGGCGTCCTCGAAGAAGTTGTTGAGCTGGGCGTCGATGTCGGACTGCATGGAGGCTCGATCCTGGGTTGTCGAGACGGCTACACGGGCCGGACGGGGGGTTCGGGGCATCCGTACCAGGAGCCTGTGCCTCTCGGCAGGCCCCATGTCCGGTGGAAGGTCAAGCGTACTCCGCTGGTGCCGCGTGCGAAGCCCCGTCCAACTTTCTGCGTGACTAGTTACATATGAACGTTTTTTGCGTTTTGTGGTGATTTGTCAGGGTTTGGGGGCTTGGACTAGCTCAGTCAGCATTCCGCCTACATCCTTGGGGTGCAGAAATGCGATCTGCGAGCCCATCGACCCGTGCCGGGGGCGCTCGTCCAGCAGCCTCACACCTTTCTCGCCGATCGTCGTCATGGCCTCCGCGACATCGGGCACCCCGAACGCCACATGATGGACGCCCTCGCCCCGCTTGGCGAGGAATTTTCCCACAGGCGAGTCGTCGGAGAGAGGTTCAAGGAGCTGAATGTAGGAGCCCCCACCTTCGCCGTCGGCGATGTGCAGCATGGCCTCCTTGACGCCCTGCTCCTCGTTCACCTCCCGCGCCACGACCGTCAGCTCGAACGTCCTCGAGAAGAGCTCGATCTTCTCTTCAAGATCGCGGCAGGCGATCCCGATGTGGTCGATCCGCATGAACATGTGTGGCCTACCTCCATGGCGAGCGACGGCGTACTCGTGGGTATGGTGTCAAAGACCGGACGCGCGAGCACAGGAGGCCGTTGTCATGTCCAGTTCCGTCATTGTCGCCGGAGCTCGCACCCCTATCGGCAAACTGCTCGGCTCCCTGTCCGGACTGTCGGCCGTCGAGCTCGGCGGCGTCGCCATCAAGGCCGCCCTGGAACGTGCCGGGGTCGCTCCCGAATCCGTCGAATACGTCATCATGGGCCAGGTCCTCCAGGCCGGAGCCGGGCAGATCCCCTCCCGCCAGGCCGCCGTCAATGCCGGCATCCCCATGACCGTCCCTTCCGTCACCATCAACAAGGTGTGCCTGTCGGGCCTCGACGCCATCGCCCTGGCCGACCAGCTCATCAGGGCGGGCGAGTTCGACATCGTGGTGGCCGGCGGCATGGAGTCCATGACCAACGCCCCCCACCTGCTGCCAGGGCTGCGAAAAGGCGTCAAGTACGGCGGCTCCCAGGTCGTCGACTCGATGGCCCACGACGGCCTGTTCTGCGCGTTCGACCAGTGCGCGATGGGCGAGTCCACCGAGCGGCACAACACCCGGCTCGGCATCGGCCGCGAGGAGCAGGACTCCCTGTCGGCCCGCTCCCACCAGCTCGCCGCCGCGGCCGTCAAGAACGGCGTCTTCGAAGAAGAGATCGTCCCGGTGGAGATCCCGCAGCGGCGCGGTGAGCCGGTGATCGTCAAGGAGGACGAGGGCGTACGCGGCGACACGACCGCGCAGACCCTCGCCAAGCTGCGTCCCGCCTTCGCCGCCGACGGCACCATCACGGCCGGGTCGGCCTCCCAGATCTCCGACGGCGCCTGCGCCGTGGTCGTCATGTCCAAGGCCAAGGCCGAGGAGCTGGGCCTGCCCTGGCTGGCCGAGATCGGCCGCCACGGCAACGTGGCAGGCCCTGACGCCTCCCTGCAGTCCCAGCCGGCCAACGCCATCAAGCAGGCCATGGCCAAGCAGGGCGTCACGGCCGGCGACCTCGACCTGGTGGAGATCAACGAGGCCTTCGCCAGCGTGGTCGTCCAGTCGGCCAAGGAGCTCGGCGTTCCGCTCGACATCGTCAACGTCAACGGCGGCGGCATCGCCCTGGGGCACCCCATCGGGGCGTCGGGGGCGCGGATCGTGCTGACGCTGGCGTACGAGCTCAGGCGCCGGGGCGGCGGCCTGGGCGCGGCGGGGCTGTGCGGCGGCGGCGGCCAGGGCGACGCCCTGCTCATCACCGTCCCCAAGTCCTGACGACGCCCGGCTCATCGGCGTCTCCAGGTTCCTGACGGCGCCCGGCCCGTCAGCGTCCCCGGGTTCCTGACGGCGCCCGGATCATCGGCGTCCCCGGGTTCCTGACGGCGCTCTGCTCGTCGGCGTTCCTGGGGATCGACGGGGGCGGCGCTACTTCTCGTTGATCGTCTGGTCGCCGCCGGCCTGGTAGACGCGGCCCTGCCCGGACGCCTCCGCGCGCATTCGCACGTTGGTCGTCCCGTCGCCCGTGCTGATGATCCCCGAGTTGTCGCCGCCGATGGCGACCGACCTGGATCCCGACGCCGAGACGCCGGGCTCGGGCGCGGATACGTTCTGCCCCGGCGCCGCGCCGTCCGGCACGGGCGGGGCCGGGTCGTCGGTCGGCCGGCCGCCGGTCAGGCCGCGGATCGAGATGCCCAGCCCGGCCAGCGCCACGAAGAGCCCGATCACGCTGGCCAGCTTGTCGGCGTCGTCCAGCCCCACCCGGGCGAGATATACGGCCAGAGCCGCGACGGCGGCCACCGCGACCACGGCCCCGCCCCAGACGAGCACCCGTTTGCGCATAGGGGCATCATCATCCCTGCGACCAGGCCCCACAAGCGGAACCCCCTGACCGGACGAGGGGAGAGCCGGATGACGTCCATGTCCCTGGAGACAGCACGATGCCCCGGCCCAACCAGGAATGGACCGGGGCTTCGTGCATGTGGCACCGCGACCTGACCAGGAATTCGGGTCACGAGCGCCGACGCCCCTAAGGAGGCGCCTCAGCCCGGCCGCGAGGGAGGTTGCGGCCGGGCTGCTTGTGGGCGGTCATGAGGCGAAGAGCCGGGCGATGACCGAGCGGTGACGGCGCTCGGCCGGGTTGCCCGTGCGCGCCTGACGGGCGCGGCGGTGCTCCGCTGCCGCCTGCCGCAGCTCGGCGGCGTGGTGCTGCATGATGCTGTATTCGAGTTCGGCGTTCACGAGTTTCTCCTTGTTCGTTTTCCCGCACTCTCAAGACTCGGCCTAAGGCCCCTAGGGACACATCGGGCGTATGCCTTATCTCTCGGTACGGGCACGCTGAGGAGATACCTAGGACGGCTCACCGCGTCCCTAAGGCGGGGTGAGGCGGCTAAGCCTCGTCGGTGAACTTGACCGTGACCTTCGAGAAGCCGAGCGACTTGAGCATGCCCGTCAGCATCGCCTTGGTGTTGGCGTCCGCCCTGGCCCGCAGGTCACTGGACACCGCCGCCTCGCTGATCTTCTTCTCGGCCAGCAGATAGAGCTCCCGCTGGTCGCCTGGCGAGCCCGACAGGAAGTCCTGGACCCGGTCGAGCAGGCCGCGCTGCTGCGCGAACACGTACGAGCGGCTGTTGTCGAGGTTGGGCTTCTCCAGCTGCGCGCGCGGAAGGCGGATGGTGGCCTCGGTACGGTCCTGCGACACCGTTACCCCGTCGGCCGCGACGGCGGAGAAGTCGACGTACGCGTCGACCCCGCCGGCGCCGACGAACAGCGTGCGCGTGCCCTTGACCGCGTCGGGCAGGAAGTTGGCGTCTTTCTCCAGGTCCACGACCACCTGGAAGGTGCCGGTCGCGGCCTGGAACCTGCTCATGTCCTTGATGGACTGCAGCAGCACCGGCTGGCTGCGGTCGATGCTCTGCTCACCGAGCGGGTTGAGCCAGGACCAGGCCAGGCGGCCGCCGACCACCAGTAACACGGCGAGGACCAGCAGGCCCGCCACATATCGCCACCGGCGACGCCGCCCGGGGCTCGCCTCGGGCGGCGTCGTACGCGAAGTCGTCATGCGAGCATGACTACCCGTTCGGCGATCATCAGTGCCAGCTCTTCGGTGACATCTTCGATCCTCAGCCGGCCTGCTTCGTGGACGGCCCCTCCTCGGGGACCCGCGCCGGCGCTGCGGCGGGCCCCTCCACCGGCGCCGACACAGGCTCCGCGACCGGCGCCGACCCAGGAGCCGAAACCGGGCCTGAAACCGGCGCTGAAACCGGCGCGGGCGCGGAGACCGCGCCCGCGGCCGGGCCCGAAACCGGGGCCGTCTGAGGAGACGTCTCCGACACCGGCGACGCCTGACGGTTGGCGCCCGACCCGGGCGCGACTTCTGCGGACACCTCGGAGGCGTGCACCGGCCAGCCCTCCCCGGACGTGTCGGGCGTCCAGCCCCCCGCCGGCTCCGACGAGGCCCAGCCGGCGGCCGGAGCCTCCGGGGTCCAGCCGGTCTGAGGCGCCTCCTGCGTGGCCCCGCCCCCGGGCGCGCTCGACGCCGAGCTGGCCGTCGCGGTGCCGCTGGGCCCCGGATATACCCCTGGATAGACCCCCGGATAGACGGGGTAAGCGTGGCTCGACCCGGGGGTGGGCCGCGCGGACGGCGCGACCTGCGCGTGCCCAGGGCCGCCGCCGAAGTGCGTGCTCGACAGCCGGCAGCCCTGGAAGTCGCTGTAGAACATGCGCAGCCACTCTCTGCGCTGGGGCTCGCTCAAGGAGGAGAACCAGGACGTCGCGTACTGGTGCTCGGCCAGCGGCGTGCCGGGCAGCGGCTCGCCGCGCAGCCAGGCCACCACGATCTGCCGGTATCCCTCCGCGACCGTGCTCTGGCACCTGGGGGACAGGGCCTCGATGTACTCGTACGCGGCCTCCTCGGCGAACCCCGCCGACAGGTCGGGCACGTGCACGGGCGCCAGCCCGTTCGCCGGCTTCAGCGCGTCGTCCAGCGGACGCTGCTCCACCCGCGTGAAGGCGGCGGGCGTCCCGGCCAGCCGGGAGGCGATCTGCGTGAACGCCGCCCCCAGCTCGGTCAGCCCCGCCCGCATCCCCGGATGCACGCACACCGTGATCGGCCACTCCTGGCAGCTGTAGGCGATGTCCACGGCCGCGGCCGGCTTCGGCTGCGCCAGCACCCGCGACACGCCCATGGCGGCGGCCAGCACCGACAGCAGCGCGCACGCCAGCACCAGGGCCTGCCTGGTCACCAGCGCCGCCCAGCCGAGCAGCAGCGCCGCCGTGATGCCGAGCAGCCAGATCGTCTGGTCGAAGAACGGCGCGCCGTTCCAGCCCTGGAACAGGTCGTACGGCTCGCCGGTCCCCGGCGCCAGCCGGTCGGCCCAGCCCCGGTCGTCGGCCAGCCAGGTGAACAGCCCGTAGCAGGCCAGGCCCGCGACCGGCGGCGTGTACGGCCGCGGCAGCACCCATCCGGCCACCCACCCGATCACCGAGTACAGGGCCAGCCCCGCCATGCCCATCCCCAGCCCCGACAGGCTCAGCCGGCCGGCCTGGTCGGTGAGCACCGTCTTGACCGCCAGTACCAGCACCGTGGCCGCGAACGACCCCAGCACCACCATCACGATCGCCAGCGGCGCCTTGAGCGCCCGCCAGGTCGTGAGCGAACGGCCGCGCAGCGCGCGCCGTTTGCGCAGCGCCACCCAGGCGGCGAAGGCCGCCGCCACCGGCCCGGTCAGCCGGAGCGAGCCGATGACCGCGGCCACGATGTTCTCCCACGCGTCTACCCCGGGTATCAGGACGTTCCACGCGGCGATCAGGCCGACAGCCAGCAGCACGGCAACCGTGACGGCCGCGCTCTGCTTCAGCTCCTCTCGTGAAACGCCCGCGTGCTCACGCACCCGTTTCCCCGTTGACGTTCATCAAGCGCACCCCCCGTGCCCCTCGGTGAGGCGGAGGCGCTCGGTCCCGGCCGGTCCCCACAGGCCCATGGACTTGGCTTCCGCGTCACCATACGTAGGAGAACCATAACTGAGCGTGATGATTGATGTCCGGATTCTTGGTCAAGCGAAGGATCCTGTCGCGGAGGGTGACCCGACGAACCGGGACGAGGGGCGCGCTACCGTAGCGCTGTGTCGCAGCAGAAGCCGCTCAACCTGTCGTTCGACCCCATCGACCGCGCCGCCGAGAGCTGGCGCGCCCACTTCGGGCCGTCGGCCGCCATGGCCGCCGTGACCTCGGTCATGAGAGCGCACCAGATCCTGCTGTCGCAACTTGACTCGCTCCTGAAGCCCTACGACTTGACCTTCGCCAGATACGAGGCGTTGGTTTTGTTGACCTTCAGCAAGACGGGCGCGCTGCCGCTGTCCAAGATCGGGGAGCGACTGATGGTTCATCCCACGAGCGTCACGAACACGGTGGACAGGCTGGAGAAGTCGGGGTTCGTCCGCAGGCTGCCCAACCCCCGCGACGGACGCGGCGTGCTCGCCGAGATCACCAGCGCGGGTGAGGACGTCGTGCGCCGTGCCACCGCCGATCTCATGGCCGCCGAGTTCGGCCTCACGATGTACGCCGAGGACGAACTCCAGCAGATGTTCGACCAGCTGCGCACGCTGCGAGTGGCGGCTGGTGACTTCCCAGCCTCGGTCATGCGGCAAGATGAAGGGCATGGCGGACTTCTCTAGGCCCGGGTCACTCTACGGAGCTGTGGACCTGGGCGCGCGCAAGCAGGCACTGGAGGCGCAGACCCGGCGGGAGGCGGCAGGTCCCCAGGCGGCCTCGTCGGCTTCTGTCGTCGATGTGACCGAGGAGACGTTCACGACGGACGTGATCGACCGGTCGATGACCGTGCCGGTCGTGCTCGACCTCTGGTCGCCCCGGGCGCCGGGCAGCGCCCAGCTCAGCCCGGTGCTGGAGAAGGTCGTCGGCGACCTGGGCGGCAAGGCGATCCTGGCCAAGGTCAACGTCGACGCCAGCCCGCAGATCGCCCAGGCGCTGCGGGTGCAGGCCGTGCCGACGGTGCTGGCGATCTTCCAGGGCCAGGCGGTCACCGGCTTCCAGCAGGTGCTGCCCGAGCAGGAGGTGCGGCGCTGGCTCGATGAGCTGATGGGCGCCGTCGAGCAGTTCTACCAGGCCAACCCCGGCGCCCGGCCGCCGGCCGAGCCCGGCGCTCCCGAGGAGGCCGCGGGGCCGCCCGCCGACCCCGACCTCGTCGCGGCCGAGCAGGCCATCGAAAACGGTGACTTCGACGCGGCGATCGAGGCCTACGAGCGGCTGCTGGCCCGCGCGCCCGGCGACGAGGACGCCAAGATGGGCCTGGCCGGCGTCAACCTGATCAAGCGCACGTCCGACGTCGATCCCGCCGAGGTGCAGCGCAGGTTGGAGGACCCGGCCGACATCGACGCCCAGCTGCTCGCGGCCGACCTGGAGATGTTGTCCGGTTCGGTGGACGAGGCGTTCAACCGGGTCATCGCCGTGGTCAAGCGCACCTCGGGTGACGAGCGTGACCGGGTCAGGCGGCATCTGCTCGGACTTTTCGCCGCGTTGCCGGCGGAAGACCCATCTTTGGCGAAAGCCCGTAGAGCTTTGGCGAGCGCTCTGTTCTAACCTGGGGATATGCGGGTCGTCACCATATCCGCCACTTACGGCACGGCCGGGAGCCAGATCGGCCCGGCCGTGGCCGAGCGGCTCGGCGTGCCCTTCGTCGACCGAGCCATCCCCAGCGCCGTGGCCGAAGAGCTGGGCTGCACCCTCGAAGAGGCCCTGGCCCACGACGACCGGGCCGATCACGGCCTGAGCCGGCTGTTCTCCGGGGCGATGCGGCTGCCGACCGTCACGTTCGGCGGCGTCGACATGTACGTCCCCGGCGTGATGCCGCTCGCCCCCGAGGAGTTCGTCCGCCGTACCGAGCGCATGCTCAGAGACATGGCCCGCGACCAGGGCGGCGTCTTCCTGGGCCGCGGCGGGGCGATGGTCCTGGCCGACCACCCAGGCGCGCTGCACGTCCGGCTCGACGCCCCGGCCAAGCGCAGGATCCGCCAGGTGGCCGCGCTGAGCGGGATCGGCGAACGCGAGGCCCGCCGCGTCGTCGAGGACAACGACCGGGCCAGGACCGCCTACGTACGCCACTTCTACCGGGCCGATCCCGGCGATCCCTGCCATTACCACCTGGTGCTCGACAGCACCACGATTCCGGCCGAGACCTGCGCCGAGCTGATCGTCCTGGCCGCCGAGGCGCTCGATTGACCCAACTCCCCCTAACATAGGAGGGATTCTTGGTCAGTCCCGAAGGAGCGATTGACGTGGCGACCGTCCCGAGTGTGTCGTACTCCATCACCGTGCGTCTCGAGGTGCCGGCCGGCGGCAAGGCCGTCAGCCAGCTCACCCACGCCGTAGAGTCGGCCGGGGGTGTGGTGACCGCCCTCGACGTCACCAATGCCGGGCATGAGAAGCTCCGCATCGACGTGACGTGCGCCGCGAGGGACACCGACCACGCGCAGGCCATCGTCGACCAGCTTGAGGCGGTCGAGGGCGTCGTCATCCACAAGGTGTCCGACCGCACGTTCCTCATGCACCTCGGCGGCAAGATCGAAATGGTCTCCAAGGTGCCGCTGCGCAACCGCGACGAGCTGTCCATGGCCTACACCCCGGGCGTGGCGCGCGTGTCGATGGCGATCGCGCGCAACAAGGAGGACGCGCGGCGGCTGACCATCAAGCGCAACACCGTGGCGGTCGTCACCGACGGCTCCGCCGTGCTGGGGCTGGGCAACATCGGGCCCGAGGCGGCGCTGCCCGTCATGGAGGGCAAGGCGGCGCTGTTCAAGCGGTTCGCGGGCATCGACGCCTGGCCCATCTGCCTCGACACCCAGGACGTCGACGAGATCGTGCGCACCGTGCAGGTGATCGCGCCCGGCTTCGGCGGCATCAACCTGGAGGACATCGGCGCGCCGCGCTGCTTCGAGGTCGAGCGGCGGCTGCGTGAGCTGCTCGACATCCCGGTCTTCCACGACGACCAGCACGGCACCGCGATCTGCGTGCTGGCCGCGCTCACCAACGCGCTGCGGGTCGTCGACAAGAACATCGAGCACGTCAAGATCACCATGGCGGGCGCGGGCGCGGCGGGCAACGCGGTGCTGCGCCTGCTGCTGGCCGCCGGGGCGCGCAACGTGATCGTCTGCGACTACCTCGGGGCCGTGCACAAGGGCCGCGACGACCTCGACGAGTCGCTGCAGTGGATCGCCGACCACACCAACGCCGAGGGCTACTCCGGCGACCTGCGCGGAGCCGTCAAGGACGCCGACGTCTTCGTGGGCGTGTCCGCGCCCGGCATCCTGACCGGCGACGACATCGCGACGATGGCCAAGGACGCGGTGGTGTTCGCGCTGGCCAACCCGGAGCCGGAGGTGTCGCCCGACGACGCCCGCGAGCACGCCGCGGTGGTGGCCACGGGCCGCTCCGACTACCCCAACCAGATCAACAACGTGCTGGCCTTCCCCGGGGTGTTCAGGGGGCTGCTGGACGCGCAGGCGGGCGGGGTGACGCAGGAGATGCTGCTGGCCGCCGCCGGCGCGCTGGCCGCGGTGGTGACGCCCGAGGAACTGGGCCCCAACTACATCATCCCCAGCGTCTTCCACCCCGATGTGGCTACTGCGGTCGCTGCGGCGGTGCGCGAGTCCGCCGGTGGCCGTGCGCGAGGCTTCACCGAAGCATAAGATCTTCCATCTTTTACGGCGGTGCCGGCGGCACTCCAACCGTCGTGCGGGGCTGGGGCCTCCAGGGGGACGCTTCTAGACCCGCACATGGCGGGCCGCCGTGACGGCGCATCGTGGGCCGGTTACCGGGTTAAACCCACGGCACTGATTACGGGTCACGCACGGCTCTGGCTACAGGGCGTGCTCGTGGCGCTGGTCGCCGTGCCGTCCACAGTGCTGGTTACCGTGTCGCGCGTGATGTGGTGACTGCCGGGATTATCCGGTAGCTCTCTTGGAAGACCAGATTGTGGGCGTCGGCCGCGGCTATCACGCGCATGGTGTTGAGCTGGCCGATCGCGTCCTGCTCCGTGAAGACGTTGAGGGGCCAGTCGCCTACCGTGTTGCCGCGCAGGTGCGGGTGGTGGAAGTCGCAGCCGTAGTGGGCGACCACCGCGATCGGCTGTGCGCCGCAGGCGCGCTGCTCCTGCCACGTCAGCGACCACATGGCGTTCAGCCCGCCCTCGTGCGACCTGGTGAGCCCGCTCGCGACCACCTCCCCGGTGCCGAGCAGCAGGTCGGCGTCGACCTCGTCGAGCGCCTGGCGGGCCACCGGGTCCAGCAGTTCGACGGTCCTGGCGAACACGCGCTCCTTGTCCTCCCGCGTGACGGCGCCGCCGTGCTCGCCGTCGCGCAGGTCGGTGAAGTGGCGGAGGAGAGCCTGGTTGATCGGAGTAGCCATGCACTCCCCCTTCCCAGGGCTCAGGTGAGCAGGCCGGCGATCCTGGTCCGGATTTCCGGGGTGTCGAGGCCGCGGACGGTGAGGGTCGTACGGCGGCGTACGACGTCGTCCACCGTGGCCGCCCACTCGTGGTCGCGGGCGTAGACCACCTGCGCCCAGATGTCGGGCCCGTCCGGATGGATGCGCTCGCCGAGCGCCGGGTCCTCGCGGATGAGCCGGGCCAGGTCGAACGCGATCGAGCCGTAGTGCGAGGCCAGGTGCCTGGCCACCAGCGGGTCCATGCGCGCGCTCGGGTCGCGGTCGGTCCACAGCCGCATGGCCACCGCGTCGGGGCTGGCCAGGCCGGGCAGCGGCACGGCGGGCAGGATGTCGGCCAGGTCGTCGCCCAGAGGACGTCCGGGCAGGTGAGCGAGGGTGTCGAAGACGTGTCTGCCGATGTGGCGGTAGGTCGTCCACTTGCCGCCGGCCACCGACAACATGCCGCCCGCGCCCCTGGTCAGCACCGTCTCCCGCTTGGCCGCCGTGACCTCCCCAGGACCACCGGGAAGGACCCGCAGGCCGGCGAAGGCGTAGGTGATGTCCTCGCGGCGCAGCTGGGAGTCGCGTACGGAATGTCCCGCCTCGTCGAGGATCTGGGTGATGTCGGCCTCGGTGGCTCCGACCAGCCCAGGATCGCCCTCGTACGCCTCGTCCGTGGTCCCGAGCAGCAGGTGGTCCTCCCACGGGATCGCGAACGACACCCGGTACTTGTCGATCGGCGTGGTCAGCGCGGCCTTCCACGGCTCGTGCCGGCGCATGACCAGGTGGGCGCCCTTGGACAGCCGGATGCTGGGGGCCGCGTCCGGGTCCTCCATGCGGCGCAGGTGGTCGACCCAGGGGCCGGTGGCGTTCAGCACGAGGCGGGCGGAGACGCCGAACTCGGCGCCGCCGAGCCGGTCGCGCAGGTCGGCGCCGGTGACGCTGCCTCCGGTCGTGCGCAGCCCGACGACCTCGGCGTGGTTGAGCACGGTGGCGCCCGCGTCCACGGCCGCGCGCACGGTCATGACGGCGACGCGGCTGTCGTTCATCTGGTGGTCGCCGTAGACGGCGGCGGCGCGCAGCCCCTCAGTACGCAGCGCGGGCACCTTGGCCAGCGCCTGGTGCGGCGTGATCACCTTGCCCATGCCGTCGCCGAACACGGACAGGGCCGAGTACAGGAACACGCCGGCGCCCAGCTTGGCGGCCCCGTGAGGACCACCCTTGTAGATCGGGACCAGGAACGTCAGCGGTTTGACCAGATGGGGCGCGATGTCGCCGGCCAGGGCGCGGCGTTCGCGGTGGTTCTCGGCCACCAGCTTGACGTTGCCGGTCTGCAGGTAGCGCAGGCCGCCGTGGACGAGCTTGGAGGAGGCGCTGGAGGTGGCGCCGGCGAAGTCACCCGCGTCGACCATCGCCACCCGCAGCCCCGCCTGGGCGGCCATCCACGTGACCGACGTGCCCAGGATGCCACCGCCGATGACGAGCAGGTCGTAGCCGGTGGTGGACAGCTCGTGGCGGATCTCGGCCCGGTCGGTGCCGATCGCGGTCGTCATTGCCATACTCCTATTGCTCGACCCAGTCGAGGGTCCTGGCCACGGCCTTCTTCCAGTTGCGGTATTCGCGCTCGCGGGCCGCCTCGTCGATCGCGGGGCGCCACTCGGCGGCCTTGTGCCAGTTGGCGCGCAGGCTGTCGAGATCGGGCCAGTAGCCGGTGGCCAGGCCCGCGGCGTAGGCGGCGCCGAGCGCGGTGGTCTCGGCCACCATCGGCCGGATCACCGGCACGGCCAGCACGTCGGCCAGCGTCTGCATGAGCAGGTTGTCGGCGGTCATGCCGCCGTCGGCACGCAGCGTGGTCAGGTCGAGCCCGGAGTCGGCGTTCATCGCGTCGACGACCTCGCGGGTCTGCCACGCGGTGGCCTCCAGCACGGCGCGCGCGATGTGCCCCTTGTTCACGAACCCGGTCAGCCCGGCGATCACTCCGCGCGCGTCCGAGCGCCAGTGCGGCGCGAACAACCCCGAGAACGCCGGTACGAAGTAGCAGCCGCCGTTGTCGTCGACCGTCTTGGCCAGGGTCTCGATCTCGGCCGCGCTGGAGATCAGGCCGAGGTTGTCGCGCAGCCACTGCACCAGGGAGCCGGTGACCGCGATGGCGCCCTCCAGCGCGTACGTGGCCGGGCCGTCGCCGATCCGGTAGCCGACCGTGGTCAGCAGGCCGTGCTTGGACACGACCGGCTCCTGACCGGTGTTCATCAGCAGGAAGCTGCCCGAGCCGTAGGTGCTCTTGACCTCGCCCGGCGCGAAGCAGGTCTGCCCGAACAGCGCCGCCTGCTGGTCACCGAGCGCGGAGGCCACGGGGACGCCGGCCGACGTGTGGCCGTAGACCTCGGCGGAGGGGCGGATCTCGGGCAGCATGGCGCGCGGCACGCCCATCGCGGCCAGGAGGTCGTCGTCCCAGGCGAGCGTGTGGATGTTCATGAGCATCGTGCGGCTGGCGTTGGTCACGTCGGTCAGGTGACGCCCGGTGAGGTTCCACAGCAGCCAGCTGTCCATCGTGCCGAACAGCACCTCGCCGCGCTCGGCCCGCTCGCGCAGGCCGTACGCGTCGAGCAGCCAGCGGATCTTGGGCCCGGAGAAGTAGGTGGCCAGCGGCAGTCCGGCCTTCTCCCTGAACAGGCTCGCGTGCTCGGCCAGCGCGTGCGTGAGCGCGTCGGTGCGGGTGTCCTGCCAGACCACGGCCGGGCAGACCGGGCGGCCGGTGGCGCGGTCCCACAGCACCGTGGTCTCGCGCTGGTTGGTGATGCCCAGCGCGGCGATCTGGCCGTCCTCCAGGCCGGCGCCGCTCACCGCCTCGGCCAGCACGGCCTCGACGTTCTGCCAGATCTCGTCGGCGTCGTGCTCGACCCAGCCCGGCTTGGGGAAGATCTGGCGGTGCTCGCGCTGGGCGACGCTGATGATGTTGCCGGCCTGGTCGAAGACGATGCACCGGCTGGACGTGGTGCCCTGGTCGATGGCTGCGACGTAGTGCGGTCGAGGCACTGGGTTCCTCGCTAGTGCTCGTAGTTCGACAATGCCGAACGAATCGTATGTGGAAGGGGGTAGGTGTTCAAGTGTCATCGGGCGAGGTCGCGGGTGATGGCGCGGGCGGCGTCGCGTACATAGGAGACGAACTCCATGTGCAGGTCACCGCCGGGGGCGAGCCGCTCGACGGCGCCGCGGATGCCGATGGCGCCCACCGCCAGGCCGCGCGCGTCCCTGATCGGGGCGGCGATGGCCACCTCGCCCTCCGTCAGCTCCTCCATCTCGGCGGCCCAGCCGCGCGCTCGGACCTGGGCGAGCTCCGCCTCCAGTCGCGCGGGGTCGGTGAGCGTGCGCTTGGTGTGGGGCTGCAGCGGCGGGGTGATCGACTCGCCGTACGGGTCGTAGGCGAGCAGCACCTTGCCCAGCGCGCTGGCGTGGATCGGCAGGTAGGTGCCGACCTGCAGCGTCTGCATGCTGTCGTCGGGGCGGAACACGTGGTGGATCACCAGGACGTGGCCCTCGTGCAGGGTGCCGATCCAGGCGCTCTCCCTGCTGCGCCCGGCCAGCGCGTCGGCCCAGTTGATGGAGCGGGTGCGCAGCTCGTTGACGTCGAGGTAGCTGCTGCCGAGGTGGAGCAGCGTGGCGCCGAGCCGGTACTTGCCCGTGGCGTCGTCCTGCTCGACGAAGCCGACGTGGACCAGCGTGCGCAGGATGCCGTGCAGCGTCCCCTTCGGCAGGCCCAGCGCCCTGGCCAGCTCGGCGACGCCGAGCTGCCGGGGACCGGAGGCGAGCAGCCGCAGGATGGCGGCGGCCCGCTCCACCGATTGAATCGTGTCTCCCACGCCGACGACACTAGCGCGAATCGTTCGGGATTGCCGAACACCTGCTGAACGCCGCTGCTTGATGCCGTACGCCGGCCCGGGAGCCGCCAGGCGTGCGCTGGGGAAGGCCGTGCCGCGCGGGAACCGCACCGGCACCGGGTGCGTCTCTTGATCGAGGACTTCCCGCTTAAGGCACCTGTTTCCCATGGATTGTCGGCAAAGAGGGGACTAAATGGAACAACCTTCCCGTATTGCGGGAACCGTGCGGCCTGGAGGCCGCACCGCGAGAGTACGCGCGGCCGTCCTGGAGGCCACCCAGGACGAGCTGGTCGAGCACGGGTTCCATGGGCTGACCATGGACCAGGTGGCGGCCAGGGCCGGCGTCGGCAAGACGACGGTCTACCGGCGCTGGGGGAGCACCCCCGGCCTGGTGGCCGATCTCATGACCGAGCTGGCCAACCAGTCCTCGCCCCACGCCGACACGGGCGGCATCGAAAGCGACTTACGGGTCAACGCGCTCGCCGTGGTCGAGGCGCTCAACGACGGGCGTCTCGGGGCCACGTTCCAGGCGGTCATCGCCGCCGCCACCTGTGACGAGCAGGCATCCCTCGCGCTGCGCACGTTCTACCTGCGCCGCATCGAGGAGTGGACCAGCGTCGTGGACCTGGCCGTGGCTCGGGGGGAGCTGCCGGCGGGCACCGACGGGGGCGAGGTGATCCGGGCGATCGCGGCCCCGCTCTACTACCGGCTGATGATCACCAGGGAGGCGGTGACGGCCGAGGCCGCCGAATGGTCGGTGGCGCGCACGCTGGCCGCCGCCAGGGCGGGCGCCTTCGTGACGGGCGCCCTGGTGACGGGCGGCGCACCGGGATGAGCACATACGGGGGCTCACATGGATGAACGCGGCCAGATCGAGCCGTACCACCACAAGATCCCGCCCATGACCACGAGCCCGCCCGCTGTGGCGAGTTTGCCCATAAGGTCGGTCGGCGGTCCTGTGTAGGGCAGCCGGCCTCCGTGCCGGTGGTGACCCCAGGGGCAGTCGTTCTCGACGTGGCTGGAGTCGATCAGTGTGTCCGGCTGGCCCTCGCTGACCGAGTACGCCTCGACCTCGGATCTGCTGCCCTTGTCCACCGAGACCTGCCTGACGATGGTCTTCCTGGCCGGGATGGATCCGGTGGCCATGCTGACGCCGTCGGCCTTGAGGTCGAAGCGTACGAGCTGGCGGGTCTGGTTGTGCAGCCTGACGGACGCCCGGCCCGAGCGGCAGCCCACGTCGTCGACCGTCATCGTGAACGGGTCGCCGGCGTCCGGCAGCGGCCACGCCTCGGCCGCGGCCGGAAGCAGCAGGACGGCGCCCACCGGCAGGGCGGCCAGGACGAGACGGAAACCGATGCGCATGGTGCTTCCCCCGGACATGATCTTCGCTACATAAAGTTCCCAAGTGGGCACGAAAAGTAACATCCGCTACCGGGGGGAGCGCGCACCCCCGCAGGTACTTCATGATGGATGTATGGCGGAAGCGATCTACGTCGGCGGGTTGCTGGTGGCGACGCCACTCCTCGACGACCCCAACTTCCGGCGTAGCGTCGTGCTGATCCTCGAACACGACCACGACGGCGGCACCCTCGGCGTCGTCCTCAACAGGCCGAGCGACATATCGGTGACGCAGGTGCTGCCCGTGTGGGACCCGCTGATCACCGGGCCGCCGGTGCTGTTCGAGGGCGGTCCCGTGCAGACCGACAGCGCGCTCGCGCTCGCCGCCGTCCCGAGCGGCGAGGAGCCGCTCGGCTGGCGCCGGCTGCACGCGGGCACCGACGCGGTGGCCCGCCTGGGGACGGTCGACCTGGACGCGCCGCCGGAGATCCTGCAAGGGGAGATCGCGCAGATGCGCATCTTCGCGGGGTACGCGGGATGGACGTCGGGGCAGCTGGAGAGCGAGATAGCCGAGGGCGCCTGGTATGTCGTCGACTCCGAGGTCGGCGACACCTTCCACGCCAACCCGGCCTCGTTGTGGCGTCACGTGCTGCGGCGCCAGCGCGGCGAGCTGGCCTTCGTGGCGACCTGCCCGGACGACCCGACACTCAACTGAGACGACAGACACTCGACTGAGACGACCGGCGCTCAGGTGGACGGCCGCCGGTCCCGGGGGCGGTTCAGTGCTGCAGGTCCCAGCCGGGCCGCAGGCAGCGCTCGGCGAGCTCGATGCTCTCGGCCATCCGCCGCTGGATCTCCTCGATCGTGCAGTCGCGCCGCGGGCACTCGAAGCCGACGCGCATGGTGGACATGGCGAACGCCACGATCAGGTGCGTGAGCTGGTCCTCGTCGGGATCCACGCCCCGGCGCGCGGCGATCACCTCGGCCAGGCGCCGCTCGGTCTGCGCGCCCCTGGCCACCGACTTGCCGACCAGGTGCGGATTGCCGTCCAGCAACCTGCGCAACTTCAGGAACCTGAGCGCGTCGTCCGGCGTTGAACCCTCGACGTCGGCCAGGACCGAGCGCAGCGCGTGCATCAGGGCCGTGAACGGCGGCTCGTCCGCCGGGCGCTCCGCGAGCGTCTCCAGCATGATCTCCTCGCCGTGGTCGTGGAACCACATCGCCAGGTGATCCTTGTTGGTGAAGTAGCGGAAGAACGTGCGAGGGGAGATCTCGACCGCCCCCGCGATCTGCTCCACGGTGGTCGACTCGTATCCTTGTTCGAGGAAGAGGTCGAGCGCCGCGTCCAGGATCGCCAGGCGCGTCTTCTCCTTCTTGCGTTCCCGTAGACCCACCGTCACTCCCTCGAAACCGTCCTGTCACAGTGTGCCATAAGTCATAGGGCGACTGTTGAAAGTCGTTTGTCATGTGTCATGCTCTGCCATAGATTACCGGAGGCTTACGAGACTTATGCCCCGGTGCGGGGCGGCATGTTTTGAGGGGGACTCATGGCTCAAGCGAAGGCGGTCGACGCGCCGTCATCGCCAGGCCCGGCGAAGACGGGGACCGGCGGCAACCCGTGGCTGGTGCTGCTGGCGGTCAGCCTGGGCGTCATCATGGTGATGCTCGACGGGACCGTGGTGGGCATCGCCAACCCGGTCATTCAGGTGGACCTGAAGGCCACGCTCTCCGATCTGCAGTGGGTGACCAGCGGTTACCTGCTGGCGCTGGCGGTCTTCCTGATCACCGCGGGCAAGCTCGGCGACCTGTTCGGCCACAAGCGCGTGTTTCTCATCGGTGTGGGCGGCTTCGCCCTCTCCTCGGTGGGCATCGGGCTCAGCGCCGAACTGGCCGACATCATTCCCGGCGCGACGCCGGCCGGCGCCCTGATCGGCCTGCGCGTGCTGCAGGGCCTGTTCGGCGCCCTGCTGCAGCCCGCCGCCCTGGCGCTGCTGCGTGGAGCGTTCCCGGGCGAGAGGCTGAACCAGGCCATGGGGGCCTGGGGTGCGATCATCGGCCTGTCCAGCGCCGCCGGCCCGATCGTGGGCGGGCTGCTGGTCGAGAGCAGGGGCTGGGAGTCGGTCTTCTTCATCAACGCGCCCGTCGGTGTGGTCGCGCTCGTCCTCGGCATCTTCCTGATCAAGGAGAACCGCTCGCAGACGCTGGCGCGCATCGACTGGCTCGGCGTGCTCCTGCTGTCCGGCGCGATGTTCTCGCTGGTCTGGACGATCATCAAGGCTCCCGAGTGGGGCTGGGGCGACAGCACGACCCTGACCTTCATCGGCGCCTTCGTGGTGCTCATGGCCGGATTCATCTTCTGGCAGAGCCGGGCCAGGCAGCCGCTGGTGCCGCTGTCGCTGTTCGCCAACCCGTCCATCTCCATCGGCACGTTCCTGATGATGATGGTGGCGTTCGCCATGTTCGGCGCGATGTTCTTCCTGGGCTTCTTCTTCCAGGGGGTCCACGGGCTCAGCCCGCTGGACGCCGGCCTGCGCATGTTGCCGATGAGCGCCGGCATGATCGTCGCCTCGCCACTGGCGGGCATGCTGCTCGGCAAGCTCGGGCCGAAGATCACGATGGCCGCGGGTCTGCTGATCACCGCGTTCTCGATGTTCCTCATGTCGCAGCTCAGCATCGACGCCTCGTTCATGGCCAGCGCCATCCCGTTCGTGCTGCTCGCCTTCGGCCTCTCGCCGGTCTTCGTGGGCGCCACGGAGATCATCGTGGGCAACGCGCCGGTGGAGCTGAGCGGGGTCGCGGGTGGCGTGCAGCAGTCGGCCATGCAGGTCGGCGGCGCGCTCGGCACCGCGATCCTGGGCGCCGTGATGGCCGGCGAGATCTCCCGCAGCCTGCCCGGCTACCTCGGCCCGGCGGCGCAGGCGATCCCGGGCGAGCAGATGACGGCGCTGGAGAAGATCGCCGCGTTCGGCCAGGCGCCTCCCGGGGTGCCGCAGCAGGTCGCCGACGCGCTGCACAGCTCGTTCATGGACGGCATGCACCTCGCCTTCCTGGTGAGCACCGGCATCGCGGTGCTGACCGCGCTGCTGGCGCTCTTCGTCAAGGCCGGCAGGAAGAGCGCCGAGGGCGCCCCGGTGCACGTGGGCTGACCAGCGTACGGAACCGTGCCCGGCCTGGGCTCGTCGTCGCGGCCCCCGCCCCTGTGGCGGGGGCCGTTCCGTGTTCCGGGGTCGCGGGCGGGCATAAACTCGTGGGGTGAGCACGAAGATCCTCCCAGAGCAGGAGACCACTCCGCGGACGTCGCACGGCGACGGCGATCACGAGCGGTTCGCCCACTACGCGGACAGGAACAAGATCACCGAAAGCATGGTGACCGGCACGCCGATCCGCGCCCTGTGCGGCAAGGTCTGGGTGCCCAGCCGCGATCCCAAGAAATATCCGGTCTGTCCGGAATGCAAGGAGATCTACGAGGGCCTGCCGCCGGGTGGCGGCGAGGGCGGCGACGACAAGCAGTGAGTGTTGCTGAGTGGTAAATCCCTTACGGAGAGTTACGGTCTGTAGCCAGACCGGCTCAAATCGTAGGGGGTTCGCATGGCCCGGCGCGCGACCGCTGTCGTCTCGGCATGCCTGCTCGTAGCCGGGTCCATCCGGCCGCCATGGCCGGGCTCCCCTGGGATCGCCGCCGTGACCGGTCCGGCGGCCGTACCCATGGCCGACGACGGCTGTGCCGAGCGCGCGCACGCGTCGCGCAGCTCGCCCGGGCCGCGTTCGCCCAAGCCGGAAGACGTGGCCAAGGTGCTCGCCGAGCTCGGCGAACGGCTCGCGGGCGTCACGCCGCCGAGCCAGATCACCGTGCCCACCCGGGTGCACGTCCTCACCAAGGGTCCTGAACGGAAGGTGTCCGACGAGGCCGTCAGGGCCCAGATCGACACGCTCAACTCCGCGTACGCCGGCAAGTTCGGCGGCGTGGACACCGGCGTGCGCTTCCGCCTCGACGTCATCTCGGTCAGGGAGAACGGCCCCTGGTTCACCGACCCCATCGGCCACGAGAAGGCCATGAAGCAGGCGCTGCACGAAGGCGGGGCGGGCACGCTCAACCTCTACATCGCCCAGCTCAGCGAGCTCATGCTGGGCTTCGCCAGCTACCCCTACTGGTACGCCGGCTCTCCCCGCCTCGACGGCGTCGTGATCGACTGGCGCAGCCTGCCCGGCGGCGCGATGGCCGACTACAACCGGGGCTTCACCGGCGTCCACGAGATCGGCCACTGGCTCGGGCTCTTCCACACTTTCGAGAACGGCTGCAAGGAGCCGGGCGACGGCATCGACGACACGCCCCGAGAGGCCCGCCCGACCGAGGCGTGCCCGCTGGACAAGGACTCCTGCACCGCCCACAAGGGCAAGGATCCGGCCCACAACTACATGGACTACGCCCACGACCGGTGCATGTGGGAGTTCACCCAGGGACAGGCGAACCGGATGCACGAGATGTGGGCGGCCTACCGCGACACCGCCGACGCCTAGTATTTCCGACAAATTACGATGTGCAGGTGACAGCACCAAAGGCACTCGACGCTCCCCACAGATCCGCCGGCATCCTCGGCCCCGAGTACCGCACGGCCACCCTCGGCATCCTGCTGGTCGTCACACTGATCGCGTTCGAGGGCATGTCGGTCGGGGTCGTCATGCCGGCCATCGCCGGCGAACTGGACGCCCTCGACCTCTACGGGCTCAGCTTCTCCGCCTTCCTCATCGCCAGCCTGTTCATGAACGTGGTGGCCGGGCTGTGGTCGGACCGGCGCGGCTATTCGATGCCGTTCCTGGCCGGCGTGGTGCTGTTCGTGATCGGCATGGCCCTGGCCGGGGCGGCGACCTCCGCCGGCATGTTCCTGGCGGCCAGGGCCGTGCAGGGGCTGGGCGCCGGCGCCTCCATCGTGGCGCTGTACGTGATGATCGCCCGCGTGTACGCGGTGGACGTGCGGCCGAAGGCGTTCGCCTCCGTCTCCGCCGCCTGGGTGGTGCCCGCCATGGTGGGCCCGTCCGTGGCCGGGTTCGTCGGGCAGCACTGGGGCTGGCGTTACGTTTTTTACGGGATCATCCCGCTGGTCATCCCCGCGCTCGTGATGCTCGTACCGGCGTTGCGCAAGGGCTCGGCGGGGGAGGCCGACGCGCCCCAGCCCGGCACCGGGCCCCGGTCCAGGCCGGTGGCGATGACGCTGGCCGCCACCTGCACCGCCGGCGGCGCCGGGCTGCTGCTGCACGGCGTGGACCGGCTGCACAGGGAGGTCGTGCCGGGGAGCCTGGAGACGGCCGCCGGGCTGGTGCTGCTGCTCTGGGGCCTGTACCGGCTGCTGCCGCCCAGGGCGCTGCGCTTCGCGCGGGGGCTGCCCACGACGATCGTCATGCGCGGGTTCTTCTCGGCCTCCTTCTTCGGCGTGAACGCCTTCATCCCCCTGGCGCTGCAGGAGGTGAAGTCCTTCGACACCACGTCCTCGGGGATCGCGCTCACGACCGGGGCCCTGGGCTGGTCGGCGGGGGCGTACATCCAGAGCAAGGGCTCCGGCCGCGCGGACCAGCGGATCAGGCTGGGCGCCGCGGGCGTGGCCACGGGGATCGTGCTGTGCCTGCTCTCCGTGCTTCCCGGGGTCACCGGATGGATCGCGGTGCCCGCCTGGATCGTGGCCGGCTTCGGGATGGGCTTCGGCCTGACCACGGTCAGCGTCACGGCGATGAAGCAGTCGCCGCTCCACGAGCAGGGGGCCAACTCGGCCGCGCTGTCGGTGTCCGACCAGCTCGGATCCGCGCTGTCGATCGGCATCGGCGGAGCGCTGGTGAACGTCATCGGGCACTCCTCGTCCCAGATCGCCACCGGGTTCCTGGTCATCTCCTGCCTCATGGCGGTCATCGCGGTGAGCGGCAGCGTGCTCGCCGGTCGCACCCGCTGAATTCCGCACCTCCCGTCACACCGATCACAGTTCGCCTGAGCGCCGTCGCCAGGAGTGATAGGACAGCGGGCAAGGAGGTGCCATGGAGGACGATCACCGTGTCTGGCCCCCTGAACCGGGGCCAGGGCATCGCCGTACGCCTCCAGAGGACTCGGCGCCCGCGCGGGGCGGCGCACATCGGGACGAAGGGGTCTCGCGGGAGACCCCTAGGCACGCCTCCGCGCCGTACGTACCGGAACAGCCGGAACCGCCAGAACCGCCCGAACCGCCGGAACGGCGGGACGAGGCCGGTTGGGTCCGCCCACCCGACCCGCCACCGGCCTTCGGCCGGCGCGAGCGGCCGTACGAGCAGTTCGGCCGGCGGCACGAGCCCCCGGCGGACCCGGACCCCGACCCGGACCCGGGCTGGGGGCTGGACGATCCCGATGAGCAAGAACCCCGTTGGGGACGAGCGGATCTTGACACTCGCCGGGGACGAGCGGATCCCGCGGATCATGACACTCGCTGGGGACGGGACGATCCCGCGGACCTTGATTCCCCTTGGGGGAGGCGGGGGCATCCGCTGGATCTGGACCGGGGGGAGCCTGAGGAGCCCGCGTGGGGCCCCAGGATCCGCGGAGCCGCCCCCAGAGAGCCGAACCACGGGCGAGGGGAGGCGTGGGAGGATCTGCCCCCCTCCGCCCGCCTGCACGGCTCTCCCGCCGACCCTGGGCTGCGCAGAAGACGCCCGGCCGGCCCGACCGTTCCGGCCGGCGGAGGGTTGTGGCGGCGCGTGGCGGTCGTGCTGGCCGCGCTGATCGCGGGGACGGGCCTGGTGGCGGGCGCCGCGGTGGCGGCGCTGCGGCTCACCGCGCCGCCGGAGCGGACGGGGCTGCTGCGCGACGCGCTGGCCGGGGTGACGGCGACGTTGCCGCAGGGCTGGAGCACGGGCTCGGTGGCTCCCGTCACGGGGTTCACCTCGGTCGTACGCGACGAGCGGGGCGCGCTCGTGATGGCCAGGCCGGTGCCGGGCCCGGTGACCGACGTCAGGAAGGCCACGGCGGAGGCGGCCGAGCTGTACTCCCGGCTGCTGCTCAACGGCGACCGCGTGAGCGTCGTCGACGACAGGAAGACAGCTGACGGCCACACTCGTGCCCTGCGCGCCGAGTACAAGGACGTGGTGAACCGGCCGGCGTTCCTCAGAGTGATGCTGGTCACTCGTACGGACCGCTCCGTCCTGCTGGTCGGGCTGCTGCAACCCGAGGACGACAGCCGCAGGCAGGCGTTGGACGAGGTCATGACGAGCGTCCGATAAGCCGCATAGCACGTGAGGAAGACCTTGGCCAGAATCCCCGGCTCACGGCACGTCTTGTCGGTGAGCCCGATTACCCTTGGGTCACTGTGAGAGAGCGAAGCACACCAACCCCAGAGGTGATGCGGTGAGCACCTTCGCCGCGTCCCACCTTTCGCCTTCCTATCCCGACCGGGCCGCGTGGGGCACCGCCCCGAAGTTGCGTGCCTGGCAGCAGGAGGCGTTCGACCTCTACTCCAGGCGTGAGCCGCGTGACTTCCTCACCGTGGCGACGCCGGGCGCGGGCAAGACGACCTACGCCCTGCGCATCGCCAGCGAGCTGCTCGCCAACGGGGTGATCAAGGCGATCACGATCGTGACCCCCACCGAGCACCTCAAGCGCCAGTGGGCCGACGCCGCCGGGAAGGTGGGCATCGGCATCGACCCCGAGTTCAAGAACAGCCAGGGCGCGACCTCGCGCGACTACATCGGGGTGGCGGTCACCTACGCGCAGGTCGCCATGCACCCTGCCCTGCACAGGGCGCGCACAGAAAACCGCAAGACCCTGGTCATCTTCGACGAGATCCACCACGCGGGCGACGCCAAGTCGTGGGGCGACGGCGTGCGCGAGGCGTTCGAGCCCGCCGCGCGCCGGCTGCAGCTGACCGGCACGCCGTTCCGGTCCGACGACAACCCGATCCCGTTCGTCGCCTACGAGGAGGACGCGGAGGGCTTCAAGCGCAGCATCGCCGACTACTCCTACGGCTACGGCCCCGCCCTCGACGACGGCGTCGTGCGTCCGGTCATCTTCCTGGCGTACTCGGGCGAGATGAAGTGGCGCACCCGCGCCGGCGACGAGATCGCCGCGACGCTCGGCACGCCGCTCACCAAGGACCAGCTCTCCCAGGCGTGGCGGGCCGCGCTCGACCCCAAGGGCGACTGGATCCGCCAGGTCATGCAGGCCGCCGACCGCCGCCTCACCGAGGTGCGCAGGGGCGTGCCCGACGCCGGCGGCCTGGTGATCGCCACCGACCACGAGACCGCCCGGGCCTACGCCCGCCACCTGCGCAACATCACCGGCGAGGGCGCCACGGTCGTCCTGTCCGACGATCCCGGCGCGTCCAAGAAGATCAAGCAGTTCGCGTCCTCCGAGGACCGCTGGCTGGTGGCCGTGCGCATGGTGTCGGAAGGCGTCGACATCCCCCGCCTGTGCGTGGGCGTCTACGCCACCTCCACCTCGACCCCGCTCTTCTTCGCCCAGGCCGTGGGCCGCTTCGTGCGGGCCCGCAAGCGCGGTGAGACCGCCTCGGTCTTCCTCCCCTCGGTGCCCACCCTCATGGGGCTGGCCAACGAGATGGAGGTCGAGCGCGACCACGTGCTCAACAAGCGACCGCCGGAGGACGGACTCGACGACACCCTCCTCGAACAGGCCAACCGCCAGAAGGACAATCCCGACGTCCTGGGTGACGAGCTGCCGTTCGAGACGATGGAGACCACGGCCACCTTCGACCGCGTGCTCTTCGACGGCGGCGAGTTCGGCACCGGCGCGGAGGTCGGCTCGGCCGAGGAAGAGGACTTCATCGGCCTGCCCGGCCTGCTGGAGCCCGACCAGGTGGCGACCCTGCTGCGCAAACGGCAGTCGGACCAGCAGGCCGCCCGCCGCAAGCAGTCGGCCGAGGAGGCCCCGCCGCCGCTGGCCCCGCACGAGCAGATGGCGGAGCTGCGGCGCGAGCTCAACGGCCTGGTGGGGGCGTGGAACCACCGCACGGGGCAACCGCACGGGGTGATCCACTCGGAGCTGCGCCGCGCCTGCGGCGGCCCGCCGATCGCTCAGGCGACGGCGGAGCAGATCCAGGAACGCATCGCCATGATCCGCCGCTGGGCCACCCAACGCCGCTAGGCGGTGCCCCGGTGACGACCAGGCCCGGCCTGGCGTCGTCGGGGCGGGTCGGAGCTCAGACGGGTCGGGTCAGAGTCCGGCGCGGCCGGGTCGGGGTCTGACGCGGTCAGGCCGGATGGCGGGCGCAGGGCTGGTCGTGGTGGCGGTCGAGTTGCCTGACCATGATGCGGCACTTCTCCGGCAGCATCTCGCGTTCGCCGTTCGCGCCGTACTCGATCCGGGTGGTGTTCACGTTGCCGTGCGGCCATTCCTCGTACCCGCGGCGCCGGTACAGCCGCAGCGCCGCGGGGTTGTCCAGGCCCACACCGAGTGCCACCTGGTCGTGCCCCATCGCGGACAGCCGTTCCTCCGCGGCCCGCAGCAGCTCCGTGCCGATTCCCTGGTTGCGCCTGATCGGCGTGACCTCCAGGTGCGTGAGCAGCGCGACCCCCGGCAGGTGGGTGCGCAGTTCGGGCTCCTCGGCGGGCGCGAGCCAGACGTAGACGTCTCCCAGGGCGATCCGCCGCTCCCAGGCGATCAGGAGGAACCCGTGCCCGGCCCCTTGGAGGCTCAGGCGGTCGGCGAAGTAGGTCTCCTGGCCGAGCGAGCTGATCACGGCAGGAAGATCGGCATGGACGGCTTGGCGTATGTCAGGTGCCTCCACGGACGTCAAGATTCCCGGTTGGTGCCGGTATGAATCAAATGCGTAGTTTGTGATTCAGCGCCGGCGCGCCATCCTTGACCAGCCATTTCAGCGCGTCGCTGACATTCGCTGTGAGCCGTGAATGTTTTCTCAGGTGCTGGACCCACTGGTAACGATCTTCGTTCCAGCCTTTGAGATAACGTACGCAGAACTCCGGCTCGATGCTGTTGAGCCTGCCCAGCGCTGCCAGCAACGAGTTCTCCATGGCGGTCGCGTCCTGCCGGGCGCCCAGCCGTCTGACCCGCCCCAGCACGTCCGTGATGAACGCCCGCCGCCGGGCCAGGAAGTCCTCCCAGTGCCGTACGTCGACCGCGCCTCCCAGCCCCTCTCTGCGATCGAGCAGCCAGTAGACGCCTTCGGCCAGCACGTCGCCGAACTCCTGGTCACGTGCCCTGATCGGCTGGTCGAAGGGGTCGTACACCCGCTGCCGCACTTCCCCGGTCACCGCCAGCGGGCGCAGCGAGCCCTCGTCCAGCAGATAGAACCAGTCCTCGTTGTAGACGTTCGGGAAGAACGAGGGGTTGCGGAACGTCTCGACGGCCAGCGCGCCGCCGCCCACGAACGACTCCTGGCGCCCGCCCGTGAGCCGGTGCGCGTGGCACACCACGGAGTTGTCCGGATAGCCGCCGATGTGCATGCCCACGGCGTCGTAACGGTCGAGTAGCGCGGCGGCCCGCATGACCTGCTCGTGCCCGCCGACCTCGATGTCGTCGTCGAGGAAGACGACACGTTCCCAGCCCGCGAGATGGGCCAGCAGCAGCCCGATGTTGCGTTTGGCGCTGAGGTCGGTCAGCCGCCTGAACCTGGTGTCCTTCACGATCGTCGTCGTCTCGAAGTCCGGCAGGTTCAGCCGCTCCACCGGGCCGAGGTCGATCGCGACGTAGCGCACGCCGGGCGGCATCTGGGCGGCGGCGATGCCCGCCTTGCTCCAGTCGCGGCTGTGCAGGGTCACCAGCGGGCAGCCGAGCGTGCTCGCCAGCCGGATCGCGTGCGACAGCCACTGCGGATGCCGGATGGTTGGGACGATGATGGCGTCCGGTATGGCGCCTTCCGCATCGGTGACCGGGGTGTCGGCGAGGTCCCGGTGGGAACCGTGATGATGCTCCTCAGTCTCCACTAGAGGGCTCCGACCATTCGTGGAGCCGTACGGAGTCCAGGGTCCAGTCGGGGGTGACGACGGCCCGGCCCTCGATCCGGACCCGGGTGAGCATGCTGTAGGAGGTGGCGTCGCCGAAGCGCTCGCGCAGGTAGGCCGCGTTCCTGTCGCGGAAGCGCTCGTCGGTCAGCGCCCGCACCACTCCGTACACGCCTCTGCCGTACATCCCGTTGCAGATGGTCAGGGTGCGTTTGACGTTGTCGGGATTGACCCCGCGGTAGAAGAACGCGACGTCCTCCAGTAGTCGCACATTAGCGCCAGACCCGATGTGGCGCGGATGATGCCTGGACGGCGTGTCGCCGCCCTCGTTGACCTCGAAGTACGGGCCGAGCTCGCCGTTCCAGTCGGGCACCTGCCGTACCGGGAGCTCGATCCGGGTCAGCATGGACGCGGTGACCTGGTTGTAGTCGACGCCGCCGAGGAGCGCCAGGTGCGTGGTGAAGTCGTCGGAGCGTAAGTCCTCGGGGGCGCGCAGCGTGACCAGGTTGCGCGGGTTCGCGGCCCTGAGGTGGCCGTGCAGCTCGAACAGCGAGTCGAGGTCGGAGTACTTGTAGTGCTCGATGTAGTCGGGGCTGTCCGGCGAGGTGTACGGGATCTTGGCGCGCTCCTCCTGGGGGAGCTGCGAGCAGATGATCGTGATGGGCTCCCCGTCGGGGAAGCGCCACGGGTTGTCCCGGTAGACGTCATGGCCGGATGAGGGCTCGGTGCTTCCGCCCGAGGCCAGGGCCTTGAGCGCCAGCTGGCGCAGCCGGGTCAGCTCCGCGAGGAGCTCGCGCTGCTCGTCCAGCTCACGCGGCGTCAGATCGGTGAGCGGCAGCACGCGGGCGCGGCCGTTGGCGATCGAGCGTCTCGTCGCGAAGAAGGTGGCGTACTTCTCCAGCCGGTGCAGCGGCGGGACCTTGATCGCGTGGGTGGACTCCCACGATGAGATCAGCGGCACGCTGACCTCGAGCGCCTGGCGAAGCTGGGCCTGGGTGATCCGCAGGCCGGGCCAGTGCTTCTCGCGGAGCTCGCGCAGGCGGAGCGCCAGCGCGGCCTGCGCGGAATCATCGCCGCTCATGCCGTGATCTCATTCGTGTGAACTTCAGTGATTTCTAGTGAACATCGGTCCAGCTGTCGAATCTTCGGGTGAAATCGCAGCTAGGCCGCCATGTCGCAAATGACGCAGACGAATCTTTGGAGCGAAAGCATCAGTCTAACCAGCAGTTCGCTCGCTGCGTGCGCGAATGGGAGGCCGGTGTAGGGGGTAAATAGAAAACGAGGGAAACTTCAGTTAATACTTCTGAAGTCTACTGAATATGGTGGAGGTGGTTCGCGACAGACATGCGATGAACCACGTTCACCCGAGGAGCGGCATCCCCAGCGGAAAGACCGCGGGCACCCCCGAGACGCGCCATCGGCGCGGGTGCCCGGCACGGCAAGGTTTCTGTCAGAAGCGCGTCAGAGCGCGTCTCCGCAGCAGGGAACACCATGTTCACAACAATCCTCCATGTCTCGGCGGCGACGTCCGCCTCCCTTGAGACCCGGCACCTGTCCCTTCTCATGCTCACCGTACTGATCACGCTGGCGGTGGGGGCCCTGCGGGCCCTCCTCCGGCGTACGCAGGTGATCGTCGTGGTGGGCGGCGCGAGCGTCATGCTGACGATCATCGCCGTCCTGGCCGTCGCCTATCTGGTCACCCTTGGAACGGCCTGACCCGCCGCGGGCCCGGCGACCCGAAAGCCCCAGCTCAGGGGGTGTACGGCCGGCGCCGGGCCGATGGTCACGATGCGTGACTCTGTGCTTTTGGACACAGAGCAGTGGCCTGCTGTTAGAAGCTCGGTGGAAGCGGCAACAACCACCTTGGGCGTTCTGAGAGCCGTTTTCACGACAAACAGAAGGACTTTCTCCCATGTCGTCTGAGGCCACCGGAAGGTCGACCCTCACCGTCGTGTCCGGCCTCTCCAGAAACGCCATCATCGTCAGGCTCGAAGGCGAGCTGGACGTCGGCGCGCTGCCGATCTTCAAGGAGCACCTGCAGCGCATCTGGGATCTTCCTCCCAAGGCCTTTCTGGTCCTGGATCTGAGCGAGGTCTCGTTCTGCGACTCCATGGGGCTGAACGAGCTCGTCGACATCATGCAGCGCTGCGAGTCCAGGGGCACCAGGCTGCTGCTCGGCGGGGTGCAGGGGGTCATGGCGCGGGTGCTGGCGATCACCGGGTTGCGGCATGCCTTCGAGGTGTTCGCCAGGCTGGACGACGCGTTGCGGGTGACCGCCGCCTCGTCCTAGCTCTCAGCCCACGTGCGGCGTGCCGCGCAGGACCGCGCCCGCCGCCCGCAGCTCCTCCACCGCCGCCTCCGTGGTCTCCGGCGCCACCCCGGCCGTCAGGTCGAGCAGGACCCTGACCTTGAGCCCGTGCCGCACGGCGTCGAGCGCGGTGGCGCGTACGCAGTGGTCGGTGGCGATGCCCACCACGTCCACCTCGTCCACCCCGCGCTCGCGCAGCCAGTCGGCCAGCGGCTCCCCGTCGCTCGACGTGGCCTCGAACCCGCTGTAGGCCGCGCTGTAGGCCCCCTTGCTGAAGACCTCCTCGACCTCGGACACGTCGAGCGAGGGATGGAAGTCTGCGCCGGGCGTGCCGGCCACGCAATGGGCGGGCCAGGTGGAGGCGTAGTCGGGCTCGGAGGCGAAGTGGTCGCCGGGGGAGACGTGGTGGTCACGGGTCGCCACGACGTGGTCGTAGCCGTGGTCGGTCACGTGGCGGGTGATCGCCGCCGCCACCTCGGAGCCCCCGGCCACGGCCAGGCTCCCGCCTTCGCAGAAGTCGTTCTGCACGTCCACGATGATCAGCGCACTGCCCATGGGCAGAACGATACGTCAGACGAATTCCGTGGAGATGGCCGCGTACCCCCGGCCGAGGTGGAGGGCCTCCTGGGGGAGGGCGGCGACGGTGGCGGCGTGGCGTTCGCGGGCGGCGTCCAGGGGTTCGCGGCCGACGACCTCGCCGTCGCGGACGAGCTCGTGCAGGAGGGGGATGCCGCCTTCGGGGACGCGGCCGCCGGTGGTGATCAGCTCGGTCTCAAGACGGCCCGACTCGTCGAGCAGCCGGTATGCCTCCTTGCGACCCCCGCGCGACGGCTTGCCCACCGAGCGCTTGGCCACGGGCTGCAGCTTGCCGCCGGCCGTCTCCCTGGCCACCAGCTTGTAGACCAGCGCCGCCGTCGGCACGCCCGAGCCGGTCACCAGGGAGGTGCCCACGCCGTAGCCGTCCACGGGGGCGGCGGCCAGGGCGGCGATGGCGTACTCGTCGAGGTCGGAGGTGACCAGGATGCGGGTGTCGAAGGCGCCGAGCGCGTCGAGCTGCTCTCGCACCTCCTGCGCCGCCGCCGCGAGGTCGCCCGAGTCGATGCGGACCGCGCCCAGCTTCGGACCGGCCAGCGCCACGGCCGTGCGTACCGCCTCCGCCACGTCGTAGGTGTCGACCAGCAGGGTCGTCTCGGGCCCGAGCGTGGCGATCTGGGCCTCGAACGCGGCCCGCTCCGAGTCGTGCAGCAGGGTGAACGCGTGCGCCGCCGTGCCGGCCGTGGGCACGCCGTACAGGTGCCCGGCCATCAGGTTGGAGGTGGAGGCGAACCCGGCGATGTACGCGGCCCTGGCGGCGGCCACGGCGGCGACCTCGTGGGTGCGCCGCGAGCCCATCTCGATGATCGGCCGTTTGCCGGCCGCGTTCGTCATGCGGGACGCGGCCGAGGCGATGGCGCAGTCGTGGTTGAGTATCGACAGCGTGACCGTCTCCAGCAGCACGGCCTCGGCGAACGTGCCCTCCACCACCATGATCGGGGAGGCGGGGAAGTAGACGTCGCCCTCGCGGTAGCCGTAGACGTTCCCGGAAAACCGGTAATCGGCGAGAAACGCCAGAGTGCTGTCGTCGACGACATGATGCTCACGCAGATAGGTGAGTTCCTCGTCACCGAAACGGAAGCGTTCGAGCTGGTCGAGGACCCGTCCCGTTCCTGCGACGACGCCGTAGCGGCGCCCACCTGGCAGATGGCGGGCGAACACCTCGAAAACCGCGCGTCTTTGGGCCGCGCCGCTGCGCAGGGCGGCCTGCAGCATCGTCAGCTCATAGTGATCTGTGAGCAACGCAGTGCTCATGGTCATTCTCACGACTCGAAGACTACGGCCCAGATAGGGCAGACTCGGGGATGTGGGTAGCACCGCTCCAATCACCGTCGAGCGTCCGTCATCGGACGTCCGGCCCGATCTGCCGTGGGTGACCATCGTCTGGAACGACCCGGTCAACCTCATGTCCTACGTGACCTATGTCTTCCAAACGGTCTTCGGTTATCCGAAGGAGAAGGCCGAGAAGCTGATGCTGGACGTGCACCACAAAGGCAAGGCGGTCGTGTCCAGCGGCACGCGCGAGGAGATGGAAAGGGATGTGCAGATTCTCCACTCCTACGGCCTGTGGGCGACGGTCCAGCAGGATTCGAACAAATGAGGCACGAGTTGGGGCCGGCATCGGGGTCAGCGAGGTGGCACTGGTGACTTCCGGATTCTCGCGCGGCAAGGACGGCGCGGTCGTCACCGTGTTCGAGCCGGCGGAGGTCTCGCTGCTGCGCTCGCTCGTCTCCATGATGCTCGGCATCGTCTCGCCGGGGCAGACCAGTGAAGACCCGCTGGAGCGGGCGCTGGGCATCGGCGACAGCGCGGCGCCGTCCGATCCGGTGCTGGCCAGGCTCTTCCCGTCGGCGTACCAGGACGACAAGGAGGCGGCCGAGTTCCGCCGCTACACCGAGGCCACGCTGCGCGACGGCAAGCGGGCCGACGCGCGGACCGTCCACGAGACGGCCAGGGCGGGGCGGGCCGAGCTGACGTCTGAGGAGGCCCAGGCGTGGCTGCGCGCGCTCAACGACCTGCGCCTGACGCTCGGCACCAAGCTCGACGTGACGGAGGAGGTCCATGACGAGGTCGCCGTGATGTCCGAGGACGACCCCCGTTACCCGGCTTACGTCACCTACGACTGGCTGACCTACCTCCAGGACAGCCTGGTCCGAGCCCTCTGGTAGCTTCCGGGCATGCTGTCGATCTCGCAGGAATTGGTGGACAAGATCGTCGCGCATGCGCGGGCCGACCATCCCGACGAGGCGTGCGGCGTCATCGCGGGCAAGAACGGGGTGCCCGAGCGGTTCATCCCCATGGAGAACGCCGAGCGCTCGCCCACGTTCTACCGCTTCGACTCGATGGAGCAGTTCAGGGTCTGGCGCGAGATGGACGACCGGGACGAGGAGCCCGTCGTCATCTACCATTCCCACACCGCCACCGAGGCGTACCCGTCGCGCACCGACGTCTCCTACGCCTCCGAGCCCGGCGCCCACTACGTCCTGGTCTCCACGCGGGACGAGGACGAGGTGGAGTTCCGCTCGTACCGCATCCTCGAAGGTGTGATCACGGAGGAAGAGGTAAGGTTTCTCCCATGATGGCCAGACCTGTGCAGAGCTTCCTGTTCGCACACACTCCGGTTGTCGTCCTCTACGACTGTTCCTGAGCTGGAATCCGCATCCAGCCGTCGGCGTTGCATGCCGATGGGACGACGACCTTTCTGAGGAGACTGACCGCGATGGCCATCGAGGTTCGCATTCCGACCATCCTGCGTAACTACACCGACGGGGCCAAGGCCGTGAACGCCGAGGGCGCCACCCTTGAGGAGCTGATCAGCAACCTCGAGTCGGCCCACCCCGGCATCAAGGACCGCCTGGTCGACCAGGGCGCCCTGCGCCGCTTCGTCAACGTCTACCTGAACGACGAGGACGTGCGCTTCCTCGGCGGCCTCGGCACGCCGGTGTCCGACGGCGACACGGTGACCGTCCTTCCCGCCGTCGCCGGCGGATGACATGCGGTTCGACTCGCTGATCGACTCGGTCGGCCGCACGCCCCTGGTCGGGCTGCCGAGGTTGTCGCCCTCCGCCGACGTACGGATCTGGGCCAAGCTCGAAGACCGCAACCCGACCGGGTCGATCAAGGACAGACCGGCCCTGTGGATGATCCAGGAGGCCGAGAAGGAAGGCCGGCTCACGCCGGGCTGCACGATCCTGGAGCCCACCAGCGGCAACACCGGCATCTCGCTGGCCATGTCGGCCAAGCTCAAGGGCTACAAGCTCATCTGCGTGATGCCGGAGAACACCTCGGAGGAACGCCGCCAGCTGCTGCGGATGTGGGGAGCGGAGATCATCTCCTCGCCCGCGGCGGGCGGCTCCAACGAGGCCGTACGCGTGGCCAAGGGCCTGGCGGCCGAGAACCCGTCCTGGGTGATGCTCTACCAGTACGGCAACCCGGCCAACTGGCGCTCCCACTACGAGGGCACCGGCCCCGAGCTGCTGGAGGACCTGCCCACCATCACCCACTTCGTGGCCGGGCTTGGCACGACGGGGACCCTGATGGGGGTCGGGCGGTTCCTGCGCGAGCGGGTGCCCGGCGTGCGCATCGTCGCGGCCGAGCCGCGTTACGGCGAGCTTGTCTACGGGCTGCGCAACGTGGACGAGGGCTTCATCCCCGAGCTCTACGACGAGTCCGTGCTGACCACCCGGTTCTCGGTGGGCTCGGCCGACGCGCTGCGGCGCACCCGCGAGCTGCTGGCCACCGAGGGCATCTTCGCCGGCGTCTCCACCGGGGCCGCGCTGCACGCGGCGCTGGGCGTGGCCGCGAAGGCGGTCAAGGAGGGCGAACGGGCCGACATCGCGTTCGTGGTGGCCGACGGGGGCTGGAAATACCTGTCCACGGGGGCGTACGAGGGCACGCTGGAAGAGGCTGAGGAGCGTCTCGAAGGCCAGCTCTGGGCCTGAGGGGCTGCGTCACGAGGCTGCGTCACGAGGTTGGGGGCCGGTTCCGGGCCTGATCCTCAGGGCACGTGAAGAGGCGGCCGGTCCGATCGGACCGGCCGCCTCTCGTCGTCCAGCGGACGAGCGGGTCAGTTGAACAGCAGTCGCAGCGAGAACGTCGCCTCGGTGTCGCTCTGCGTGCCGCTCAGGCCGACCGCCCGCAGCACCTGCGCGTTGGCCTTGTCGTCGCCCTGCATGGACGCCAGGTACAACTTCTCCACCTTGTCCAGGTCCACGAAGAGCGCGTAGTTCACGTCGTCCGCGTTCGGGATCGCCGTCTGGAACGTCTCCGAGTCGCCCAGCGTGCCCTCACCGGCCAGCTTCTTGGCGTACTCGTCCGTCGTCGCCACCGCGAGGACGCCGTCACCGGCGACCTTGGCGATCTGGGGAGCGGCCTGGCCGTTCTGGCTCAGCGCCTGCGTGACCTTGTCGAGGACCGCCTGCGCCTTGGCCGGGTCGGTGACGATGCGCACGCCGCCCTTGATCTGGTCGCTGTCGAGGCCCTCGCTGTCCACGGCGACGGTGAAGTTCTGGCCCACGAACGTGGCCAGGTCGTCGGGCAGCTTCAACCCCAGCGAGGTCTCGGCCTGCTGGAGCAGCTGCTTGATCTGCGCCCCGCCGGCCGCCGCGGCCTGCTTCTCGATCTCGGCCCACTGCTTCTTGACGACCTGGTCCAGGCCGGAGATCGACAGCGCGCCGGCCGTGGTGGCGGGCAGGGTGCCCAGAGCGGCCTTGGGCAGGTCGCCCTCGGGGGTCATGCCCTTCGCGCCCCTGACGAGCCCGGCCAGCTCGACGTAGGCGCTGTCGAAGCGCAGGGCGCCGGCGAACCTGGCGTCCTTGATCATGTCGAGCGCCGCCTGCTGGTCGGTGCCGACCTCCTTCTTGGCCAGGTCGAGCAGGCCGCCCATGTCGGCCCAGAACGACAGCACGCCCTGCTCGCCGACGGCGCCCATGTCGTCGCTGAACTCGGCGTTGTCGGACAGGCTGTCCTCGCCCTGCGCGTACTTGTCGGCCAGCGCCTGCGTGGTGCTCAGCAGCGCGTAGTCCTCACGGAAGGCGATGCCGTACTCCTCGCCCTTCATGAGCTTGGCGATGCCGTTCTTGGCCAGCTCCTGGTCCTTGATCTGGATGGCCACCGCGAAGTCGGGCTCCTCCTTGCCGGAGGGCACGGCCGCGAAGCCGACCCGGCTGCCCAGCCATGGGTCGACGTCCTTGGCGAAGTCGACCTTGCTGTCCTCGCCGTCGTTGAGCGTCTCGAACAGCGCCTTGCGCGGGTCCTCGCCGGTGAACTTGTCCTTGGTGACGGTGAACTTCCTGGCCAGCTGGAACAGCGCCAGCTTCTGGTTCGCCGCCGGGTCGAGGTCGAGGCGGGCGTAGGCGATGGAGTTGCCGGGCAGGACGTCGTTCGGCTGCGTGCCGCCGCCGCCGAAGGCGCCCACGGCCCACACCGCGCCGCCGCCCAGGAGCACCACCGCGAGTGCCGCGGCGATGGCGATCACCCAGTTCTTGCGGCCCTTCTTGGCGGGCTCGGGCGGGCCGAAGCCCTCGGGGCCCTGCTGCTGCCAGCCGCCCTGGGCGTACTGGTCCTGCTGCTGCCAGCCCTGCTCCTGCTGCCAGCCACCCTGCTGGGGCTGCTGCTGCCAGCCACCCTGCTGTCCCGGCTGTCCCTGCTGTTGCTGCTGCCAGCCACCTTGCTCCTGCTGCCAGCCTTGCTGCGGTTGCTGTTGCCAGCCGCCCTGGGCCTGCTGGCCGCCGTACTGGTCCTGCTGACCGTACTGCTGGCCCTGCTGGCCGTACTGCGCGTCATACGGGGGCTGCTGCTGGCCGTACTGGTTGCCGGAAGAGGGCTGCTGGCCGTAGGACGCCTGCTGCCCGTAGGCACCCTGCCCCTGCTGCTGGCCATACTGCTGCTGCGGCGGGTACGGCTGCCCCGGATACTGCGCCGTCGGCGCGCTCTCCGGCTGCTGCCCCTGGTTCCAGTTGTACGCCGTGGTCCGGTCAGGATCCTGGCCATAGGGGGGATTGTTCGCAGACATCACTCAACTCACAATGTGGACTTTTGACCACAGAGAAGGTAGCTGATGTTGCTATACGGGCGCTTGCAATGTGCTGAAGTCGAAATTAGACCCGGTTGAGTTCTTTCCTCAGCACGTCGATGTGGACCTCGCCGCCCCCGTAATCCAGGACGTTCTCCCACGGAACGAACGTGCATCCCACGTACACGATGCGGGCCAGCGTCCGGGAGAGCCAGGCCGATCGGCCCTGGCGATCGCGCGTGAGGCCGAGCAGCAGCGGCGCCCGCCGCATCGAGACGACCAGGCCGTAGACGGTGTGGCTCTGCTGCAGCTCGCCCCTGTGCTTGACGACCCGGATGTCCACCACGAATCCGACCCACACCCCGTTGGAGTCCCAAACGGACTGACCCAGGAGTTCGGTGACACTTGCCATGATCAAACGTTGTCAGTCGAATCATGTTTTCGCAGGTAGGCGCGCTGATGGGCGAATGCTCTAGAGTCTCTAGAACATGGTTCCAGACTGGAGGCGGGCGGGAATGACGAAGTTCGACGAGGCCACCCAGGCGATCAGGGCCGACGAGAACACCTACGACGTGTGCCTCGACCCGGGATACGCGATCGGCGGGCCGCTCAACGGCGGTTACCTGATGGCCGTGATCCTGCGTGCGGCGGTGGACGCCTCGCCGTTCGAGCATCCGGTGAGCACCACGGCGCAGTTCCTCAAGGTGCCGGCCGCGGGCCCGGCGCAGGTCAGGATCGAGCCGCTCAAGGCGGGCCGGACGGTCGCGTTCGCCAGGGCGACGCTCGTGCAGGACGGCGTCGCGCGGATCGAGGCGTTGATCACCACGGCCACGCTGAACGACGCCGAGCCGATTTATAGCGATAAAGCCACTTATGAGATGCCTCACATTGACGAGTGCGCCAAACTGCCCGAACCGAAGCCCGAGTCGGGGATGACGCTCAACGCCCAGATGGAGCTGCTCTTCGACCCGCCCACGATCGGCTGGCTCAAGGGCGAGCCCTCCGGCAGGCCGGAGTCGCGGGCCTACTTCAGGCTGGCCGAGCCCCAGGACCCCGACCCGTACGTGCTGGCCCTGGCCGTCGATGCCCTCCCACCTGTCGTCTTCTCCGCCGGCGCGCGCGGCTGGGCGCCCACCGTGGACCTCACCTGGCACCTGCGCGCCCTGCCCGCGCCCGGCTGGCTCACCCTGCTCGGCAGCGGCCGGCTGGTCTCCGACGGCTGGTTCGACGAGGAGGTCGAGGTGCGCGACTCCACCGGCCGCCTCGTCGCCCAGGCCCGCCAGCTCGCCCGGGTGGGCCGAGGCTGACCGGCCATGATGTGACCAAGACAACACCGCGTCACGCTCAGATGTCGTACCTGTGAGCATTCTTACGCAGTGTTGATCGTGCAGGTCGCCTACCCTCTAAGCGTGCCGGACGCGAGTATTGGGATCTTCGACAGCGGGGTCGGCGGCCTGACGGTCGCCCGGGCGATCATCGACCAGTTGCCTCACGAGTCCATCACCTACGTGGCCGACACGGCCCGCCAGCCGTACGGGCCGAAGCCGATCGCCGAGCTTCGCGCGTACGCGCTGGAGGTCATGGACCACCTGGTCGAGCAGAACGTCAAGATGCTCGTGATCGCGTGCAACAGCGCCAGTGCCGCCGTGCTGCGCGACGCCCGCGAGCGCTACGACATGCCCGTCGTCGAGGTGATCATGCCGGCCACCAGGCGCGCGGTGCGAGCCACCCGCAACGGCAAGGTCGGCGTGATCGCCACCAGGGCCACCATCGCCTCGATGGCCTATCACGACGCCTTCACCGCGGCGCCCGACGTACAGCTCACCGGCGTGGCCGCCCCACGCCTGGTGGACTACGTCGAGCGGGGAGAGACGATGAGCGACGAGCTCATCGAGGTCGTCCGCGAATATCTCGAGCCCGTCAGGGCCGCCGGATGCGACACGATCATCCTCGGCTGCACCCATTATCCGCTGCTCACCGGCGCGATCTCGTACGTCGCCGGTGAGGGGGTCACGCTGATCTCCAGCGCCGATGAGACGGCGAAGGACGTCTACCGCATCCTGCACGACCGCGACCTGGCGGCCGGCAACGGAGCCACCCCCCGGCACCGTTTCCGCGCCACCGGCGACTCCCTGCTCTTCGCCCGGCTCGGGCGACGTTTCCTGGGCCCGGAGATCGACGTGGTCGAAGTCGCACCAGTGGGGGGTACTACCTATAACGGGAGGCCCACATGAAGGTGACCATCGTCGGTTGTTCCGGGAGCTACCCCGGCCCCGACAGCCCAGCATCCTGCTACCTCCTCGAAACGGACGGGTTCAGGATGCTGCTCGACCTCGGCAGCGGGTCGCTGGGCGCGTTGCAACGTCACGTCGGCATCTACGACGTGGACGCCATCTGCCTGTCACACCTGCACGCCGACCACTGTCTCGACATCTGCGGCTATCACGTGGCCCGCACCTACGGGCCCGGGGCCCCCTATCCCCTCGTCCCCGTCTACGCGCCCGCCGACGCGCCCCGGCGGCTGGGGGCGGCGTACGGCATGCCGGACGAGCCGGGTCTGGAGACCGCCTTCGAGTTCCGTACGCTGACGCCGGGCGTGTACGAGATCGGGCCGTTCACGCTCACCGCCGGCCTGGTCAACCACCCCGTCGAGGCGTACGGCTTCCGCGTCGCCAACGGCACCAGGAGCATCGCCTACTCCGGCGACACGGGCGAGACCGACGAGCTGGTCAAGCTGGCGGCCGGCGCCGACCTGCTGCTGTGCGAGGCGTCGTTCGTGGAGGGCCCCGACCTGCCCACCGGCCTGCACCTGACCGGCCGCCAGGCGGCCGCGCACGCCGCCAAGGCCGACGTCGGCCAGCTCGTGCTCACCCACCTGGTCCCCTGGAACGACCAGGCCACGGTCCTGGAGGAGGCGTGCGGCGGCGGCTACGACGGCCCGGTCGAGCTGGCCCGCAGCGGGGTCGTCTACGACCTGAGCTGAGCCGCCGCGGCGAGCCGCCGGAGCGGCCTGCTACCACCTGAACTGAGCCGCTGAGGTGAGCGCGGAGCAGCCTGCTATGACCTGGCTTCGACCTCGGAGAACTCGCGCATCCGCGGCAGCGGCGAGAACAGCAGCGGCACGAACGCCAGCAGCCGGCCGGCCATGAGCACCCACAGGGTCTGCCGCACCCCTACCTGCTGGGCGACCAGCCCGCCCATCAGCGCACCCAGCGGCATGATGCCCCAGGTCATGAAGCGCACCGAGGCGTTGACCCGGCCGAGCAGATGTTCGGGGGTGACGAGCTGGCGGTAGGTGGTCTGGCCCACGTTCATCAGCGTCGCGCTCCACGAGATCATGATCGAGGTGATCGCGAAGCACACCACCCGCCAGTCGGGCTGCGTCATCGGCAGGAGCAGGCCGAACGGCGCGCCGATGGTGACGGCCAGCCAGGTCATCCTGGCGCTGCCGACCCGCCGCGCCAGCCAACCTCCGGTCAGGCCGCCCAGCAGGCCGCCGATGCCGCCCGACATGAGCAGCGCCCCGACCGCGCCGGGGCTCAGCCGGACGGTCTCGGCCAGGAACAGCACCGACAGGGCCAGCACGCCGCTCACGCACATGTTGCCGATCGCCGACGAGGCCACGAATGCCCGTAACAGGCGGTGGTGCCACAAATAGGAGAGCCCCTCGCCGATGCCCCGCAGCAGCGGCGTGCGCTCGACGTCGGCGGGCGGTTTGTCCGGCGCCTTGATCGTGGCCAGCAGCAGCACCGAGGCGAGCGCGCCGAGCGCGGTGGCCATCATCGTGCGTGGTGCGCTCAGCAGCTGCACGAGCGTGCCGCCCACGCCGGGCCCCGCCAGGAACGCCCCCGCGCGGACCACCTCCAGCTTGGCGTTGCCGTCGGTCAGCTGCCCGGCGCTGATCAGATCGGGCAGGTACGTCTGGTCGGCCACGTCGTTGAACACCTGGGACACGCCGGCCAGCAGCGCGACCACGAACATCATCTCGATCGTCAGCAGTCCCAGCGCGGACGCCACGGGAATGCTGCCGAGCAGCACGAACTTCGTCAGGTCGGACACCATCATCACCCGGCGTTTGCGCATCCGGCCGACCCACACGCCCGCGGGCAGCCCGAGCAGAAGGAACGCCAGCGTCTGTAACGACGACAGCACCCCCACTTCCGCCGGACCGGCATGCAGAGCAAGCACGGCCACCAGCGGAAGCGCCACGCGGGAAATATTCGCTCCGAGTTCGTTCGCGACGTGCGAACTGAGGAATCGGAGGAAGTCAGGGTTTCGCAACACCCCCGTTGTCATTGCGTAAGGATCCATGTGACGGACACATTTGGTCAAGGGTGTCGCGTCGCGGAGATAGGGTGATCTGCATGTCCAGACAGGATGGCCGCAACCCTGACCAGCTTCGCCCCATTACCATCACCAGGCAATGGCTGACCCATGCCGAAGGCTCGGTGCTGGTCGAATTCGGCGGGACCCGGGTGTTGTGCGCGGCGTCGGTCCAGGACAGCGTGCCGCGCTGGCGCAGAGGCAGCGGCCAGGGCTGGGTTACGGCCGAATACGCGATGTTGCCGCGAGCGACCAATACTCGTAACGATCGCGAATCGGTCCGCGGCAAAATCGGCGGCCGGACCCACGAGATTTCCCGGTTGATCGGGCGTTCGCTGCGTGCCTGCGTCGATTACAAGGCGTTGGGAGAAAACTCCATTCTGCTCGACTGCGACGTCCTTCAGGCCGACGGCGGCACCAGGACGGCGGCGATCACCGGCGCCTACGTCGCGCTCGCCGACGCGGTCGCGTGGATGCGCGAGCGGCGCATGTGCCCGGGAGACCCGCTCATCGGCTCGGTCGCGGCCGTGTCCGTCGGCGTGGTCGGCACGGTCCCGATGCTCGACCTCTGCTACACCGAGGACGTCGCGGCAGAGACCGACATGAACGTGGTGATGACCGGCGAGGGCAGCTTCGTCGAGGTGCAGGGCACCGCCGAGGGCGCGCCCTTCGACCGCGGGGCCCTCGACCGCCTCCTCGACCTGGCCGTGGCCGGCTGCGCGGAGCTGACCTCGATCCAGCAGGAGGCCCTGCGCGCAGGGGAGCGGTCATGAGGATCGTGCTGGCCACCCGCAACACGGGCAAGATCGCGGAGCTGCGCCGCATCCTGTCCGGGTTCGACGTCGTCGGGCTGGAGGAGTTCCCCTCGATCGGCGAGGTCGCCGAGACCGGCGTCACGTTCGAGGAGAACGCCCTGCTCAAGGCGCACGCCGTCGCCAAGGGCTCCGGCCTGCCCGCGGTGGCCGACGACTCGGGGCTCTGCGTCGACGTGCTCAACGGCATGCCGGGCGTCTTCTCCGCCCGCTGGGCCGGAAACCACGGCGACGACCGCGCCAACCTCGACCTGCTGCTGGCCCAGATCTCCGACGTGCCCGCCGAGCGGCTGAGCGCCCACTTCGCCTGCGCCGCCGCGCTCGCGCTGCCGTCGGGCGAATACCGGGTGGTGGAGGGCACGCTGCCGGGCCGCCTCGTCATGACGCCGCGGGGGTCCAACGGGTTCGGCTACGACCCGATCTTCGTGCCCGACGGCGACGAGCGCACGACGGCCGAGATGACGGCCGAGGAGAAGGACGCGATCAGCCATCGGGGCCGGGCCTTCCGCGGGCTGGCGCCGATCGTGCGCGAGCTGCTCGGCTCGTGACCATCGCCGAGGTGCTCGGCTCGTAACCATCGCGTAAGAAGTCCGTCGCCGCCGGAGACGTACCTTCGGAAGTGTGCAGAGGAATGTAATGGTGCCGGCCTGGGCGGGAGCCCTGGCGGGACTGGTGTCCGGAGGCGTGGCCCTCGGGATCGCGCAGCTCGCGGCCGGGCTCGTCGGGCCGCAGACGTTTCCCGTGGTGGCCGTCGGCGACGCGGCCGTCGACCTGACGCCCGCCCCCCTCAAGGACTTCGCGATCAGGACGTTCGGCGAGAACGACAAGGCCGTGCTCATCGGCGGGGTGCTGGTCGTGCTCGCCGCGGTGGCCGCGCTCATCGGGGCGCTGGCCCGCCGCCGGCTCACCTACGGCTTCGCGGGGCTGGCCGCGTTCGGGGTGATCGGGCTCCTCGCGGTGCTGACCCGGCCGGACGCCGGGCCCCTCGACGCCGTGCCGACCGTGATCGGCGTGGCCGTCGGCTGCTGGGCGCTGTCCTGGCTGATACGCCGCGCGTCCGGCGGCCGGATCCCCGCGCGCGTCCCGGACTCCGCTTTCGCCCCGGACCCCGCCTTCGCCCCCGCCGCCACGGTGGCGGCGCCGGCGGCGAGGCCCGCGGCCGGTGACGGGCGGCCGGAGGATGAGCCGGACGCCGAGCCGGACATCGGGCCGGACGCCGAGCGGCCCGCCGTGATGCGGGCAGGTGACGAGCTGCGCGCCTTCGACCGGCGGCGGCTGATCACCGGCGCCGCCGGCGGCGTGGTGGTCGCCGGGGCGGCGGCCCTGCTCGGACGGCAGTTCGGCGGGCGCCAGGCCCTGGACGCCGCCCGGGTGGGCGTGGCGCTGCCCAAGCCGGCCACCCCCGCCAAGCCCCTCCCCGCGGGCACGGACCTGCGCATCCGCGGCCTGTCGCCGTTCGTCACCCCCAACAGCGACTTCTACCGCGTCGACACCGCGCTCGTCGTCCCCCAGGTCGATCCGAACGACTGGAGCCTGCGCATCCACGGGCTGGTGGACCGCCCGGTCGAGCTCACCTACGCCGACCTGCTGAAGATGCCGCTCACCGAGGCCGACGTCACCCTGACCTGCGTCTCCAACGAGGTCGGCGGCCCCTATGTGGGCAACGCCCGCTGGCTCGGCGTTCGGATGGCCGACGTGCTGCGTCAGGCGGGGCTGCGTTCCGACGCCGACATGCTGCTGTCCACCTCGGCCGACGGCTTCACCTGCGGCACCCCGGTCGACGTGGTGATGGACGGCCGCGACGCGCTGTTCGCGGTCGCGATGAACGGCGAGGTGCTGCCGGTGGACCACGGATTCCCCGTGCGCCAGGTGGTGCCCGGCCTGTACGGATACGTCTCGGCCACCAAGTGGGTCGTGGACATCAAGGTGACCAGGTTCGACGCCGACGAGGCGTACTGGACGCCCAGGGGCTGGTCCGAGAAGGGCCCCATCAAGACGCAGTCGCGCATCGACCTGCCGGCCTACGGCGACTCCATGAAGCCCGGTCGTACCACGATCGCCGGCGTGGCCTGGGCCCAGCACACCGGCGTGGACGCCGTCGAGGTGCGGGTGGACCGGGGGGAGTGGCGGCAGGCGAAGCTGGCCGCCGTGCCGGGGCCCGACACGTGGCGGCAGTGGTCGATCGACTGGGACGCGACGGCGGGGGAGCACACGCTGGAGGTACGGGCGACCGACGCCCACGGGCGTACGCAGACCGACCGGCTGGCGCCGCCCGCGCCCGACGGGGCGACCGGCTGGCACGCCGTCACCGTCCGGGTGGGCTGAGGTTTGCCGCGTTTGCCCAGGTAAGTGGGATGATCGGGGCGGAGGATTTCGCCGACTTCGCCTCGTGGCCCTCGTGTCGGCTCTACGATCGTTCGTCGAGCATGACAGGAGGCAGGCCGTGTTCCGCGAGCGCAAGCCGAGTGTCCCGCGCGCCCTTCCGGGGGTGGCCTACAACCCGATCGTGGCGGACGGGGTGCGGTGGCTCGACTACGAGCGGGCCGCCGAGCCCGTCCCCGACGACCATGACCCCGCATCCGGCGACCACCATTCCGGGCCCGAGTATCGCCGCTCCGGGGCCCGCGAGTGCCGTTCCGGGGCCACTGAGTGCCGCTCCGAGCCCCACGAGTGCCGGCCCGGGTCTCACGAGTGCCGCCCCGAGGGGGGCGAGGGCCCGCACGTCCTGGAGTTGCCGGAGTACGACTGGTTCGACCTGCCGCACCGCCCGCCCAGCCTGGCCCGCAGCCGCCCGTACGGGGTGTCAGGAGGGCTCGCCGAGCCCGACCCGCAGGTGGAGCGGGACCTGGCCGACGCGCTGCGGCCGGGGGCCCGCTTTCCCGACCCGCGCGGCACCTGGGTGCGGCTGGTCAACGGCTCAGGGCCCGCCGACGACCCGTTCCGCGCCTCCAACGCCGCCGACTGCGCGCTGGCCGTGCTGTCCACCTGGCACGGCGAGCCCGCGACGGCCGCGCCACGGCTGCCCGAGTACGACCGGATCGGCCGGCCCGCGCTGACCGGGGAGCGGGGCAGCGTGGCCAGGATCGAGCGCTGGGTCGGGCACCGGCTGCAGTACGCGGGCCAGGGGCGGCACGCGTACCCGATGATCGAACGGCGGCTGCTGGACGCGGGCCACGGAGCCGCGGCGGTCATCGTGGTGCGCTGGCCAGGGGGCGGCTCGCACGCCTGGAACGCGGTCAACTTCGACGGCGAAGTGATCTGGATCGACGCGCAGCGGGGCCACATGTCGGTCGAGCCGCCGTACCGGACGGTGACGGGGGTGTTCTGCGTGATACTCGACCGCGGGGGGCGGCCGCGATGACCACGGAGGCGATGACCACGGAGGCGATGGCCATGGAGACGATGAACATGGAGGAGGCCAGGGCGCTGGCCGAGGAGTACTTCAACGGGGCCCGCGTGGGGGATGAGCCGCTGCCGGTGGGCGTGTACGCGTTCGACGGCGGTTACGTGGCCTGGATCCGGGACCTGGAGCCCGACGACCCCGCCAGGCTGCCGGAGACGGCAGGGGGCGGATGCGTGGTCATCGACCGGGTGACGGGCGAGGTGGTGGCCAGGCCGCTGCTCGACCCGGAGACCGTGGCCGAACTCTGGCCGGGCCGCACCCCCCGCTGACCCTCACCAGAGGGCCCGCTAACCGTGGGCCCTGACCGCTTCCCGACGTCGCGGCCTCACCGGAGGCCCTGACTGTTTTGCGACTGTTTTGCGGGGTCGCGTCATCACGCTGCGTGACGTCGAGGCCGGGCGCCGCCCCCATGAGACGCCCGGCCTCCTCTGTGCCTTCTATCCGGATATTTCTGCTTTATTCGACTAAGGGGCTTTCGTCCGGCTCACCCCGCCGCGAGCGACGCGACGATCGACGCCCGCGCCGCGCGCCGGCCGGGAAGCACCGCCGCCAGCACGCCCGCCACCCCCGACAGCGCCACGAGCAGCACGATCGACGCGAACGGCACATCCAGCAGGGCTCCGTCCAGCATCGCCCGAATCGCGGCCCAGCCGAAGACGACCCCGAGCACGACGCCTACCAACGCCCCCACGACCCCGAGCACCAGCGCCTCGATGGACAACATGCGGCGCAGCTGCGGCCGGGTCAGGCCCAGGGCCCGCAGCATGGCCGACTCCCTCGTCCGCTCGTGGACCGACAGCGAGAGCGTGTTCGCGATCCCCAGCAGCGAGATCAGGACCGCCAGCCCGAGCAGCCCCGTGATGATCATGAGCAACATGTCGAGGGTCTCGTCGAACTGCCCGCGTACCTCCGTCGAACTGCTCACCCGCACGGCCGGATAGGCGGCGACGGCGGCGTCCACCACCGCGCGGGCCCGCTCGGCCGCCACCCCGTCCCTGATGCCGATCATCACCAGCGAGTCGGGCACCGCGCCGAAGTACGCGTCGAAGGAGGGCTCAGCGAGCGTGACCGGCGGCAGCGACGACTGGTCGCCGTCGAGCAGCGCGACCACCTCCAGCGACACCGTCCCGGCCCGCTCGGTCCGCAGCTCCACCGTGTCGCCCACCCGCACGCCGAGCCGGGCGGCCGAGGTGTCCTCCAGCGCGGCCCGGCCCGGGCCGAGACCGTTCAGGGAGCCGGAGACGACGTGCGGCTCGACGGGCCCCGTGAAGGTCCCCGCGATCGTGCGCCGGCCCGCCACCGTCGCGTCGGCCTGACGGATCTGCGTCACGGACGCCAGCTCCGGCCTGCCGCGCAGCCCCTCCGCCACCGAGCGCGGGATGACCGCGTCGCGCTTCTGGCCGGCCAGCAGGTAGTCGATGGGGAACTGCTCGTCCAGCTTGGCCGTCATCGTCAGCCGGGTGGAGGCGGTCACCACCGAGATCAGCGTCATCAACGTCACCCCGATCGTGAGCGCCACCGTGGTGGTCGCGGCCCGCTTCGGGTTGCGGCCAGAATTGTCCACCGCCAGGCGGCCCGGCACCCCGAACAGCCTGCGCGGGATCCAGCCCACCAGCGCGCTCAGCGGCCTGACCAGCACCGGGCCCAGCACGAGCACCGCCAGGAACGTCAGCGCGCCCCCGGCCATGACGACGAGCAGCGTGACCTGCTGCCCGGGAACGAGGACGAACGCGCCCGCTCCGGTCGTGCCGAGCCCCGCCAGCAGCAGGATCGCGGCCACCACGGCGCGGGCCGGACCGGCGCGGAACGCCGGCTCCTCGCTCTGGCCGCGCAGCGCGGCGATCGGCGGCACCCGCGTGGCCGACCTGGCCGGCAGCAGCGCCGCGCCGACCGTGACCAGCAGGCCGACGGCCAGACCGGTCGCGATCGTGGCCGGCGTGAGCGCGATGCCCGCGTTCGAGGGCAGCGGGGAGTCGACCGCGCGCAGCACGGCCAGGGTGGCCGCGGCCAGGCCGTACCCGATGAGCAGGCCCAGTGCGGAGGCCAGCGCGCCCACGACGGCCGACTCCAGCACGATCGAGCCGAACACCTGCCCGCGCGTGGCCCCGACGCAGCGCAGCAGCGCCATCTCCCGCGTCCGCTGGGCGACGAGGATGGCGAAGGTGTTGTAGATGACCAGCGCGGCCACCAGCATCGCCACGACGCCGAACAGCAGCAGCCCCGTCGTGAGCATGGCGGTCTCCGTCCCGGCCGCCCTGGCCAGGTCGTCGGCCAGCTCCGTGCCCGTCTTGACCTGGTACGAGCCGCCGGCGGCCGCCGCCACCGCCTCCTTCACCGCCTCCTTCAGCCCGGGCCCGCCGCCCGCGACGTCGATCTCGGCGTACCCCTTCGCGCCGGTCATGCGCCGGGCCACGTCCGGGGTGAAGCCGACCGCGCCGGTGTAGGCCAGCGTCTGGTCCACGCCGGTGTCGATCAGGCCGACCAGCCGGAACCGGTGCCCGGTCTCCTTGCCGTCCAGCACCGTGATCGTGTCGCCGAGCCGGAAGCCCTGGGCCTTGGCGGTGTTCTCGTCCAGCACGGCGGCCTGATCATCGGTGCCCGGGCCGGTGCCGGCGACGACGTTCGTGCGGTCGAGCGGGCCTGTGACGATCGACAGGGCGGTGGTCGGGACGTCGCCCACCGTCTTGCCGTCCTTGCCCAGCACGGGCGCGCTGCCGCGGATCAGGCCCTCGGCCCGCGTCACCCCGGGCAGCGCCCTGATCCGGTCCAGCGCCTGCTCCGGCAGCCTGCCTCCGGCCGGTCCTGGCAGCACGGCCACGTCCACCTTGTCCGCGTCGGCCGTCACCCGCTGCGCGAAGCCGGCCTGGGCGGTGTCGTTCAGCACGAACGTGCCCGCGATGAAGCCCACCCCGAGCATGATCGCCAGTGATGTGAGCAGCAGCCTGAGCCGGTGCGCACGCAACCCGGCCAGCGCGGCCCTCAGCACCGCACACCTCCGGCGAGCGCGATCGTCCGCACGTCACGCGTCCGCATCTCACGGCTCAGCACGTCACGCCTCCAGCCGGACGAGGGTGTCCAGAACGGACTGCGGCGTCGGAGCGCTGACCTCGGTGACGAGCTCGCCGTCACGCAGGAACACCACCCGGTCGGCGTACGCGGCCGCCACCGGGTCGTGCGTGACCATGACGATGGTCTGGCCCAGCTCGCGCACGGACGCGCGCAGGAACGACAGCACCTCGGCGCCGCTGCGCGAGTCCAGGTTCCCGGTGGGCTCGTCGGCGAAGATGACCGCGGGCTTGCTGATCAGCGCCCTGGCCACCGCCACCCGCTGTTGTTGGCCGCCGGACAGCTCGCCCGGCCGGTGCCCGAGCCGGTCCTTCAGCCCGACGGTCTCGATGACCCGGTCGAACAGCGCCTGGTCGGCCAGGCGGGCGGAGATGTCCAGCGGCAGGCGGATGTTCTGCTCGGCCGTCAGCGTGGGCAGCAGGTTGAACGCCTGGAAGACGAAGCCGATCCGCTCCCGGCGCAGCAGCGTGAGCTGCCGGTCGGTCAGCCCCGTGAGCTCCGCGTCGCCGATGCGCACGGTGCCGGACGTGGCGGCGTCGAGGCCGGCCAGACAGTGCATCAGCGTCGACTTGCCCGAGCCGGACGGCCCCATGATGGCGGTGAACGCCCCCGTGGCGAAGGACACGGTCACGCCGCGCAGGGCGTGCACCCGGGCGTCGCCGGAGCCGTACACCTTGGACAGATCGGTGGCCACGACGGCGGGCGGGGCCTGGCGGCGGGTCTCGGTGAGCGTCACGTTCACTCCTCGTACGCGAAATTTCAACGCGCCCCACGCTAGGAGTGGAAATTTCGTGATTCATGGGCCCTGAGGAGGGACTTCAGCTGCGCCGGCAGATGACCCCGGTCAGACTTTCGGCCGAGGAGAGGGCACGATCAGACCGGCCTCGTACGCGTACACCACCACCTGCGCCCGGTCCCGCAGCCCCAGCTTGGCCAGCACCCGCCCCAGATGCGTCTTCACCGTCGCCTCCGCCACCTCCAGGCGGCCCGCGATCTCCATGTTGGACAGGCCGCGCGCCACCATCAGCAGCACCTCGCGCTCGCGCGGCGTCAGCTCGGCCGCCGAACGCACCGGCTCCTCGGCGGGCAGTTGCGCGGCGAAGCGGTCGAGCAGCCGCCGCAGCGTGCTGGGCGAGACCACCGACTCGCCCGCGTGCACCGTCCTGATGGCGCTGACCAGGTCGTCCGGCGGCACGTCCTTCAGCAGGAACCCGGCCGCGCCCGCCTTGACCGCGGCGAAGGCGTACTCGTCCAGGTCGAACGTGGTCAGGATCAGCACCTTGGGCCCGTCGATGCGCCGGGTGGCCTCCAGCCCGTCCATGGACGGCATGCGTACGTCCATGAGCACCACGTCCACCTCGGTGCCGCGCAGGATCTCCAGCGCCGTGGCGCCGTCGGCGGCCTCGGCCACCACCTCGATGTCCGGCTGCGCGCCCAGCACCATCCTGAACCCGGCCCGCAACAGCTCCTGGTCGTCGACCAGCATCACCCGGATCACGCCGCCTCCTTCGTCATCGGCAACCTGGCCAGCACCTCGAACCCGCCACCCTGCCGGGGGCCCGCCGACACGGCGCCGCCATACATGCCGACCCGCTCGCGCATCCCGATCAGGCCGTGCCCGTCGGAGCTCACCGGAGCCGCCGCGCCCCGGCCGTCGTCCACCACCCGCACGACCAGCTCGGGGCCGCTGTAGTCGATCTCCACGCTGGCCCGGACGCCGGGGCCGCCGTGCTTGAGCGCGTTCGTCAGGGCCTCCTGGACGATGCGGTAGACGGCCAGCTGCTGGCCCTCGGGCAGCTCGGCCGGCACCCCGTCGACGCTCAGCCGGGCGGGCACGGCCGAGCCGCGGACGAGCTCCTCCAACTGGCCCAGACCCGGCTGCGGGGTGTAGTCGGTGCTCGCGATCTCGTTCTCCCGCAGCACCCCCACCAGCCTGCGCATCTCGGCCAGGGCCGCGCGGCCGGTCTTGGAGATGGTCTTGACCGCCAGCCTGGCCTGCTCGATGTCGCGGTCCATGGCGAAACCCGCGCCGTCGGCCTGCACCACGATCACGCTCACGTTGTGGGCCACGACGTCGTGCAGCTCCCTGGCGATCCTGGCCCGCTCGGCCGCGGCGGCCATCCTGGCCTGCTGGTCGCGCTCGCGCTCCGCCCGTTCGGCCCGCTCCTCCAGGCTCTCCAGGTAACGCCTGCGGGTGTTGGCGTACAGGCCGGTCAGCCAGACCGTCACCACGAAGACCGAACCGCTGAAGAACATCCCGAACGTCGGATCCGACCAGTGGACCAGCGCCAGGAACACCCCCACCTCCGCCACCAGCCCCGCCGCCAGCGCCCAGCGGAACGAGCACCGGTAGGCCACCGCCCAGAGCGCCACCAGCACCGCCAGGTTGGCGGGCAGCGGGTTCACCCCCGCCAGCCACTGGCCGAAGCTGATCAGCGAGACGGTGGCGAAGCAGCCCAGCGGCCGGCTCCGCCACGCCAGCGGCGCCAGCAGCGCCGCCGACAGGGCCAGGTAACCGGCCGCGCCGAGATAGGGGCTCCCGTCCTGAGCGGCGCCTGGTGGAGGCCCGTTCAGCGCGTACGGCACCGCCAGCAGGGCGCACAACAGCGCCAGAGGGGCCACACTGGCGGCGGCCGCCAGCTTCTCGTGGCGCCTGGACCACGCCCGTACGCTCCCGAACACATCATCACGATATGTAGGCCCGGCGCGGCCTTGGTCCGCCTGGAGGGTGAAGTCCGGGTACGACCCAGGTCTTACATGGCTTTGCCCTTACGCGGGGCTTACGGTGAGTTTGGCATCCTTCATTACCGGGAGCGCCCTTCGTGGGCGAGTAAAGGGAGATCGTGATGGCGGATCATGATCGAGACGCCGGGTCGCGCGGCGAAGAGGAAGCGCCGCGCGACCCGACCCAGGAGCCGCGCGAGCCGGCCCAGCTCAGATACGGGGAACAGGCGGACCGCCCGTACGCCGACCTCCCACCCACCCAGCCGATCGCCTCCAGCTGGGAAGAACCGCCTCCCTCTTCTTCCGGTGGCTTCTTCCGCCGCCGACGAACCCAGATCACGGCCGCGGCCGTCGCCGGCCTGATCGCCGGCGGCCTCCTCGGCGGCCTCACCGTCGCCTCGGCCACCGACCACGACCACGACCGGTTCGACGGGTGGCTCGAACACGAGAACCGCTGGCGCGCCCCGGACGGCCTGCGCATGCCGGAACGCATGAACCGGGGCTGCTACCGCACGGACGACGCGTTCTCCTGCGTCGCCCCACCACCCCGCGTCGACGACCCCGACTCTTTCGACGAGGACGACGACTAGCCTCTCAAAACCACGGCCCCGGCCCCCGCCAGGACGTCATGAAAGAAGAAATGTAGGGCCGGTGGGATTCGAACCCACACTAACAGCCACCTAAAGACTGCGCCTCTGCCATTGGGCTACGACCCCTTTTCACCTTTCCCTTGCCCGCGAAATTTTCGGTCTGGGAATGGCAATTCGGGCACAGGAAGCGGAGATTCTCCATTCGATTGTCGAGCCAGTCGCCACTGATGTGGTCGACATGGAGCGTCAGCGGCCTTCCCTGCCACGTGCCGCCAATCTTACAGCCTGCGCACGTGTACGGGACCCCTGCTTCGGCCTGAGCGCGGCGGAGAATCGGCGCCTTCTCGCGAATGGAACCGGGCGGGCGCGTCACCAGAACTTCCTGGTAGGAGCGCGCGGTCGCGGAACGCCGCCCTTTGCCGTGGGCCTGGCCGACGAAGTGAGAAGTGTCTATGCCGAAGTGCTTGAGCCGCCGGCTGATGTGGGCGTGGCTGCCCCCGGTCCACTTGATCCCGAGGCGCCTGAGCACGTCGGCGACGCTACGCGACTCCGCGGCGGCCTCGGCGAGCGACTCGCGGGAATACTTGATGTACGCGGCCACGACGCGAGCCTAGAGAACGACTCCGACGTTTTCCCGCGGCCGGGAAATCGCTGCGAGCATGCGGAGAATGTCGCCTTTGCGGGCCCTCCGGGAATGGAGGGCCCGTCGGGTCAGAGGAGGCCGAGCTTCTTCTTGAGTGAGGCCACGTGGCCCGTCGCCTTCACGTTGTAGAGGGCCTGCTCCACCTTTCCGTCCCCGTCGATGACGAACGTCGAGCGGATGACGCCCACGACCTCCTTGCCGTACAGCTTCTTCGTGCCGTACGCGCCGTAGGCCTGGTGGATGGTGAGGTCGGGGTCGGACAGCAGGGGGAAGGTCAGCGCGTCGCGCTCGGCGAACTTGGTCAGCTTGGCCGGCTTGTCCTTCGACACGCCGAGGACGACGAAACCCTCGGCGGTGAGCTGGTCGAGGCTGTCGCGGAAATCGCAGGCCTGCTTGGTGCAGCCGGGGGTCATCGCGGCGGGGTAGAAATAGAGGATCACCCGCTTGCCGCGGTAGGTCTCCAGGGAGACGGTGCCGCCGTCGGCGGTGGGTAGCGTGAACTCGGGCGCGGCGTCGCCGGGCGCGAGCTTGGTTTCGGTCAATTGGCCCTCCTGAGTTCTCCCCGCCAACCTACCGGCCTGGCCGCCGTGCCGTACGGCGTGCCGACCTGACAGACTGATCACCCAGAACGGACGAAGCCCAGCACGGCACGCGGCGCCGGGCACGCGTACGGTCGAAAGGAGAGCCATGGCTGACACCGATCCCGACGAGCTGGAGCGGCGGATCGCGCGGACGCGCGCGGAGTTGGCGCAGACGGTCGACGCCATTGCCGACCGGGTGAGCCCCAAGCGGGTCGCCGAGCGTACGGTGGCGGACGTCAAGATCAGGGCGGGGAACTTCGTGGCGTCCGTGGGTGACGCGCTGGGGGTGACGCCTCGGCCGGTGCCGTACGACGGGGAGGAGCCGGATCGGGTCTGGGAGGACGAGCGGCCCGACATGGGTCCTGTGCTGATCGCGGTGGGCGCGGTGCTGGTCGTGGGGGCGGCCGTCGTGCTGTGGCGGCGCAGGCGCAATCGTCGTTGACTCGTCGTTGAGCGGTTCACGCGTTCCTGGGGTCGGTCGTTGAGCGGGTGACGTGCTCCGGGGGCCAGTTGACGTGCTCCGGGGGTCAGAGGAAGGTCTGGCCCTCGCCTCGGTACGTCGGCACGGTCTCGACCAGGGTGTCGCCGTCCACGAGGTGGAGGGCGTCGAAGCGTTCGCACAGCTCGCCCGCCTTGGCGTGCCTGAACCACACCCGATCCCCGATCCGCAGCTCCGCGGCGGCCTGGCCGATGAGCGGGGTCTGCACCTCGCCCGCGCCCTCGTCGGGCGCGTAGCGCAGGCCGGCGGGCAGGTACGGCTGGGGCAGCCGGCTGGGCCCGGCCGAGCCGGAGGCCGGGTAGCCGCCGCCGAGTACGGTCACCGTCTCCATGTCGGGCCGGCGGACCACGGGCAGGGCGAAGAGGGCGGCCGGCCGGCCGGTGAAGCGGCGGTAGAAGTCGAACAGCCTGGGGTGGAAGAGCCCTGAGCCGGCCGCCACCTCGGTGATGGCCTTCTCGCGTACGGTGCGTTCCACGGAGCCGGTGCCGCCGCCGTTGACGAATTCGAGGTCGGTGTACTGGCGTACGGCGTTCACGACGCGGCCGCGCCGGACGATGAGCTCCCTGGCGGAGCGGGCCTGCATGAGCCGGATGAGGCGGGTGTAGACGGCGTTGCCTGGCGGGTCGTCGCCGAGGCCGGCGATCTGCGACTCGTACGCCATCAGCCCGGCCAGCCGGAACCCGGGCCGCTTGGCGATGCCGGCGGCCAGGTCGGCGGCCTGGTCGGGCTCGCGGACGGGGGAGCGCAGCGCGCCGGCCCTGAACCGTCCGCCGAGGGCGAGGTAGCCGGCGTCGATGTCGAGGCAGGTCCTGAGCTCGGCGCGCGGGTGCACGTGGGCCACGGCGGCGTCGATGAAGTCGAGGTGGGTGGCCGAGTCGATGGTGACGGTGATCCGCCGGGCGGCGTCCTGGTCGGCGGCCAGGGTGGCGAGGGCGTGCCGGTCGGCGGTGGGGTAGGCGACGAGGATGTCGGTGAAGCCGTGGCCGGCCAGCCAGAGCGCTTCGGGCAGGGTGAAGGCCATGATGCCGCGGAAGCCGTCCATGGCCAGGACACGTTCGAGGACCGCCCGGCTGCGGATGGATTTGCTGGCGACCCGAATGGGCTTGCCGGCGGCGCGGCGGACGAGGTCGGCGGCGTTGGCGCGCATGGCCGCCAGGTCGAGGATCGCGAACGGCGCTTCCAGGGCCGCTGTGGCTCTGTCGTAGCGCTGGCGGTCATCCATACCAGCAGCGTAACGACATATCGGGCAAATGAATATGAGGCTTGTTCGTGTTGATCGCCGTCCCCGTAATGATCGGGCAAATGGGCGGCGAGGGCGCGGTTCAGGTCATGCGGGATCCATGTACGTCTGTCGTTGTGATGACCACGCTTCAGCAGATACTGCCCGGTGCCGCCGTCACCCCGCGGCACACCGGGCTGCGCCGGGCGAACAGGGCGTTGCGGCCGGCGCGTACCGTTCCGGGGGCCCTGGTCGCGCTGACGCTGGCCGCCGGGCTGGGGGTGACCGCGGCCGAGGTGGTCTCGGGGCTGCTCGGCGCGCCGCTCGGCTGGGTGCCGGTGAACGAGGCGGTCGATCTCGCCACGAAGAGCACGTGGCCGGAGCTCGCCACGCCGTCCCTGGTCATGTCGGGGGCGGGCGTGCTGATGCTGCTGCTCGCGGTCGTGCCGGGCCGGTCGAGGACGGTGCCGGTGGAGACGTCCGACCCACTGATCGTCATCGGGATCACCCGCTCAGGACTGCGCCGCACGCTCCGCGCCGCCGCCCAGCAGGTGGCGGGGGTGGACAAGGCCCGGGTACGCCTGCGCCGGCGCACCATCGAGGTCACGGTCGTGACGAGCGCGGAGAGCTCGGGCCAGATGTTGCGGCAGGTCGGGGTCGCGGTGGGGGACCGTCTGGCGGGCGTGGGCACCCTAGGGACGGGCGAGGTCGTGGTGCGTCTGCGCAGGAGGTCCGCGTGATGGGCTCTCCGGTACGGCGGGGGCGCCGTGTGATCTGCCGGGACAGTGGGAGGTACGTCTGATGCGTCAGTACACCGGGAATCGGGTCGGGCTGGCGATCGTCGGGGCGACGCTGCTGGGCCTCGGCGCGTACGCGTGGCTGCGCGGCGAGGACCGTTTCCTCGGCCTGCCGCCGGGCGCCAGGGTGCTGCCCGCGCAGGCGTACCGGACGCTGGCGGAGGAGCCGTGGCCGCTGTGGTTCCTGGCCCTGGGCCTGTTGCTGCTGACCCTGGTCTGCCTGCGCTGGCTGCTGCTGTGCCTGGGCTGGGGCCGCAGGGGCACACCCAACGGCACGGGCACGGCCATGCTCTTCGTGGGCCTCAAGGGCGTGGAGGGGCTGGGCCGGGCGGGGGTCAGGGTCGCCGAGGACGGGCTGCGCATCTCCCTGACCTGCCCGGCGGCGGCCGACGTGGGCGCGGTGGTGGGCAAGCTGGACGGCGACATCGTCGGCCGGATCCGGCGGGAGGTCCGCGATGACGAGGCCCCCGCCGTCGTACGGCTGCACGTCCGCCGCCCGGCCGGTGCCCGATCACGTTGAAAGGCCGGGTCGCCGCCCGGTCAGCACTCGATCACGTTGACGGCCAGGCCGCCGCGTGAGGTCTCCTTGTACTTGTCCAGCATGTCCTGCCCGGTGATGCGCATCGTCTTGATGGCCTTGTCGAGCGCCACGTAGTGCTTTCCGTCGCCGCGCAGGGCGATCCTGGCGGCGGTGATGGCCTTGTTGGAGGCGACCGCGTTGCGCTCGATGCACGGGATCTGGACCAGGCCGCCGATCGGGTCGCAGGTCAGCCCCAGGTTGTGCTCGATGCCGATCTCGGCGGCGTTCTCCACCTGCTCGGGGGTGCCGCCGAGCACCTCGGTGAGGCCGGCGGAGGCCATGGAGCAGGCCGAGCCCACCTCGCCCTGGCAGCCCACCTCCGCGCCGGAGATCGAGGCGTTCTCCTTGAACAGCACGCCGATCGCGCCGGCCGTCAGCAGGAAGCGGACCACGCCCTCGTCGTCGGCGTGGGGGACGAAGCGGGTGTAGTAGGTCAGGACGGCGGGGATGATGCCGGCGGCGCCGTTGGTGGGGGCGGTGACGATGCGGCCGCCGGCGGCGTTCTCCTCGTTGACGGCGAGGGCGAAGAGCGTCACCCAGTCCATGGCCTGGAGCGGGTCCTTCTCGGCCGGCTCCGACTGCAGGCGGCGGTGCAGCTGGTTGGCGCGGCGCTTGACCTTCAGGCCGCCGGGCAGGACGCCCTCCTTGGAGATGCCGCGGCGCACGCACTCGGACATCACCCGCCACAGGTTGAGCAGGCCCTCCCGGATCTGCTCCTCGGTGCGGCCGAACGCCTGCTCGTTCTCCAGCATGAGGGCGGAGATCGACAGGCCCGTGTTGGAGCAGTGCTTGAGCAGCTCCTCGCCGGTGGTGAACGGGAAGGGCAGCACGGTGTCGTCGGGCTTGATGCGGTCGGCGCCGGTGGCCTTCTCGTCCACCACGAAGCCGCCGCCGACCGAGAAGTAGACCTTCTCCCTGATCGGCTCGCCGGAGGCGGTGTAGGCGGTGAAGCGCATGCCGTTGGGATGTTCCGGCAGCGAGATCTTGCGTTCGAAGACGAGGTGCTCGCCGACGACGAACGGGATCTCGTGCGTGCCGTAGAGCTTGAGCGTGCCGGACTCGCGCATCGCGGCGATGCGGGCCTCGACGCTGTCCACGTCCACCAGTTCGGGCTTCTCGCCGGACAGGCCGAGCAGGACCGCCTTGTCGCTGCCGTGGCCCTTGCCGGTCAGGCCGAGCGAGCCGTACAGGATGGTCTCGACCCGGGCCACCCGGTCGAGCAGGCCGTCCTCGTGCAGGCCGCGGGCGAATTTGTGCGCGGCGGCCATCGGGCCGCCGGTGTGGGAGCTGGACGGTCCGATACCGATCTTGAACAGGTCGAAGACGCTGATCGCCATTGATGTGCGCCCTTCTTAGGGGCCGGGGCCCGGCCGTGCGGGCCCCGGCGGTGGGTCAGGACTCGCTGCCCTTGGTGAGCGCTGTGTACTCCTCGGGCGTCAGCAGCTCTTCGGTGTCGCCTTCCACGCGCACCTTGAACATCCAGCCCTCGCCGTAGGAGTCGCTGTTCACCAGGCCGGGGTCGTCCACGACGGCCTGGTTGACCTCCACGATCTCGCCGCCGACCGGCGCGTAGATCTCGTTGACGGACTTGGTCGACTCCACCTCGCCGACGGAGTCGCCCCGCTCGATGGTCGAGCCGACCTCGGGGAGCTGCACGTAGACGACATCACCAAGGGCCTCGGCGGCGAAGGCCGTGATGCCGACGGTCACGGTGAGGCCGTCTTCGAGGCCGGCCACCCACTCGTGCTCCTTGGTGTAGCTCAGGTCGTCAGGGATGTTGCTCACTTGTTCCTCCTGTAGAAGGGCAGCTCGACCACGTCCATAGGTTCATGGCTGCCCCGGATGTCCACGGCCAGGCCTGTTTCCGCGCCGGTGTCCACGTAGGCCATCGCGATCGGCTTGCCCAGGGTCTGGGAAGGCGCGCCGCTGGTGACCACGCCGACGACGGCGCCGTCTTTCGTGACCGGGTAACCGTGGCGCGGCACCCGGCGGCCCCGCGCGACCAGGCCGACGAGCCGGCGTCGCGGCGTGTCGTCCTTGACCGCCTCGAGCGCCGCCCTGCCGACGAAGTCACCGGGCTTGTCGAATTTCACCACCCGGCCCAGCCCCGCGTCGAACGGGGTGAGCCCGGCGTGCAGCTCGTTGCCGTACAGGGGCATGCCGGCTTCGAGCCTGAGCGTGTCGCGGCTGGACAGGCCGGCGGGCTTGAGCCCGTACGGCTCCCCGGCCGCCGTGAGGGCGTGCCACAGCGGCACCGCGTCGTCGTTGGCGACGAACAGCTCGAACCCGTCCTCGCCGGTGTAGCCGGTACGGGCGATGAGGGCCTGCCGGCCGTCCACCACGCCGGGCAGCCCGGCGTAGTACTTGAGCCCGGCGAGGTCGGCGTCGGTGAGCGTGGCCAGGATCTCCTGCGAGCGGGGCCCCTGGACGGCGATCAGCGCGTACTGGTCGGACCGATCCTCGACGACCACATCGAACGCTTTAGAGCGAATTGTCAGCTCATTTCCGACTTTTTCATAGTTCGAGGCGTTGGCCACGACCATGAACTCCTCGTCCCCGAGCCGGTAGACGATGAGGTCGTCGAGCACCCCGCCGCGCTCGTCCACGATCATGGTGTAGCGCGCCCGCCCGGGCGCCAGCGCCGACAGATGCCCGACCAGCGCGTGGTCCAGCGCCTGGCCGGCCTGCGGCCCGGTCAGGAAGATCTCTCCCATGTGGGACAGGTCGAACAGCCCGGCCGCCTCGCGCACGGCCTTGTGCTCCGCGGACTCGCTGCCGTACCGGAGCGGCATGAGCCAGCCCGCGAAGTCGGTGAGCGTGGCGCCGAGGCTCTCGTGAACGTCTCGTAGCGGTGTCGGTCGGGACATTGGTCGCACCTCAGGACAGGGTTGGATGCCAGGATCCTCCCCCTCTGTCATCGATGCCTGAGAGCTTCGCCCGACTTTTGCCGGACTTTCACCTTCGGCGAGGCCCATGGGCCTGCTTTCCAGAGGTCACCCTTAGCCGTGCGGTCCTTTGCCTTGAGAGGTTTGCGGGGAGGGCTTGCTCCTTCAGGGACCCTGACCGGCTGTCAGGGTGCTCTCCCGCACGATGCGTCGGTGATTGCCGCCAGCCTAGTGCCGTCCGGGGGTCGTTGTCGCGTCCAGGGCAGTCGTGACCCGCCGCCGGCGCACGCGTCTCAGCAGGCGGACACCAGCGCGTCGAACAACGCGTGGCCCTCCGCCATCTCCGCGTGCCACTGCACGGCCACCACGAAAGCCGCGTCCAGCTCGACGGCCTCGATCGTGCCGTCGGCGCTCGTGGCCGTGACCGCCAGGCCGGGGGCCAGGCGATCGACGGCCTGGTGATGGTAGTGCGGGACCGCCACCGGCTCCTCGCCCAATGCCTTCGCCAGCCGGGTGCCCGGCACGACGTTCACCGGCAGGTCGCCGAACCGGCCGGGCCCTGGGCAGTGGTCCGTGTGGCCGACCACGTCGGGCAGGTGCTGGTGCAGGCTGCCGCCCAGGGCCACGTTGAGCACCTGGAGGCCGCGGCAGATGCCCAGGTAGGGCAGCCCGGCGTCCAGGGCCGCGGCGAGCAGGGCGAACTCCGCCTCGTCGCGGAACCGCCTGACGTAGCCGATCCGCTCGTGCGGGGCGGCGCCGTACCTGGCCGGGTCGATGTCGCCGCCCCCGGCCAGGATCAGCCCGTCCAGGCCGCGCACGACGGAGGCGGGCGCGCCGGCCGGAGGCAGCACGACCGGCTGGCCGCCGGCCCGCACGACCTGCTCCACGTACGCGTACGGCAGCAGCGCGGCCGTCGTGTCCTGCCACACCGTGAACGAGGCGGGCTCGACGTAACAGGTGATGCCGATGACGGGACGACGCACCATGACCCCCTTAGAGCGGTGTGACGTAGGCACCGGAGATGCCGCCGTCCACCAGGAACTCGCTGCCGGTGATGAACGAGGCGTCGTCGCTGGCCAGGAACGCCACCGCCGCCGCGATCTCCGACGCCTCCGCGAAGCGGCCCACGGGGACGTGCACCAGCCGCCGCGCCGCCCGCTCGGGATCCTTGGCGAACAACTCCCGCAGCAACGGCGTGTTCACCGGTCCCGGGCACAGGGCGTTGACCCTGATGCCCTCCCTGGCGAACTGCACGCCCAGCTCCCGCGACATCGCCAGCACCCCGCCCTTGGACGCGGTGTAGGAGATCTGCGAGGTGGCCGAGCCCATCACCGCCACGAAGGACGCGGTGTTGATGATCGAGCCCTTGCCCTGGCGGCGCATGTACGGGATCGCGTGCTTGCAGCACAGGTAGACGCTGGTCAGGTTCACCTCCTGGACGCGGCGCCAGGCGTCGATGCCGGTCTCCAGGATCGAGTCGTCGTCGGGCGGCGAGATGCCGGCGTTGTTGAAGGCGATGTCCACGCTGCCGTAGGTGTCGTGCGCCGTGGCGAACATCCGCACGACGTCGTCCTCGCTGGTCACGTCGGCCCGTACGAACAGGCCGCCGACCTCGGTCGCGGCCTTGACCCCCGCCTCCTCGTCGATGTCCGCGCAGACCACCTTGGCGCCCTCCTCGGCGAAGCGGCGGGCCGTGGCCAGCCCGATGCCGCCGCCCGCGCCGGTGATGACCGCCACCCGATCCTGCAACCGCTGCATGTGTGTCACTCCGATGAGATGAAGACGTTCTTGGTCTCGGTGAAGGCGGCCAGGGCGTCCGGGCCGAGCTCCCTGCCGAGGCCGGACTGCTTGAAGCCGCCGAACGGGGTCCAGTAGCGGACGGAGGAGTGGGAGTTGACCGACAGCGCGCCCGACTCGACCGCCCTGGCCACGCGCAGCGCCCGGCCGACGTCGCGGGTCCAGATCGAGCCGCTCAGGCCGTAGGGGGTGTCGTTGGCGATCCGCACGGCCTGCGCCTCGTCCTCGAACCTGACCACCGACACGACCGGGCCGAAGATCTCCTCGGTGAACGCGCGGTCCGTCAGCTCGGGGGTCAGCACCGTCGGCGGGAACCAGAAGCCCTTGCCCTGGGGGCAGGAGCCCTGCAGCCAGGGGGTGCCCTCGACGAAGCCGCGGACCCGGTCGAGGTGCTCGGCGCTGATCAGCGGGCCCATCTCGGTGCTCTCGTCACGCGGGTCGCCGACCTTGACGTCCTGGACGGCCGGGGCGAGCAGGGCCATGAATGCGTCGTACACGGACGACTGGACGAGGATCCTCGACCGGGCACAGCAGTCCTGGCCGGCGTTGTCGAAGACGGCGCAGGGGGCGGTGCGGGCGGCCTTGTCCAGGTCGGCGTCGGCGAAGACGATGTTCGCCGACTTGCCGCCCAGCTCCAGCGTGACCCGCTTGACCTGGCGCGCCGCCTTGGCCGCGATCTCCTTGCCCACCTCGGTCGAGCCGGTGAACACGATCTTCGCCACGTCGGGGTGCTCGACCAGGCGGGCTCCCGCGACCTCCCCTGCCCCAGGCAGCACCTGGAGCACCCCCTCGGGGAGGCCCGCCGCCAGGGCCAGCTCGGCCAGCCTCAGCGCGGTCAGCGGAGTCCACTCGGCCGGCTTGACGATCACGGTGTTGCCCGCCGCCAGAGCCGGGGCCATGCCCCACGTCATGATCACCATCGGGAAGTTCCACGGCACGATGATCCCCACGACGCCCATCGGCTCCTGGAACGTCAGGTTCACCCCACCGGGCACCGGGATCTGCTTGCCGTGGTCGCGCTCAGGCGCCCCGGCGTAGAAGTGCAGTACGTCGCGGACGTTGCCGGCCTCCCAGCGGGCGTTGGCGACGGTGTGGCCGGCGTTGGCCAGCTCAAGCCCCGCCAGCTCCTCGCCGTGCGCGTCCACCAGGTCGGCGAAGCGGCGCAGCAGCCGCGCCCGGTCGCCCGGGGCCACCTCACGCCACGTCGCGTACGCCTTCCTGGCACGCTCCACGGCCCGGTCGACCTCGGCCGCGTCGCAGAGCTCGACGTCGGCCAGGACGTCCTCGGTGGCCGGATTTACGATCTTCATGCGCCCCCGTCACATCCGCTCGAAACCACGGAACAGTTCCCAGTCCGTCACCGCCGCGTCGTACGCGGCCAGCTCCACCCGCGCGTTGTTCGCGTAGTGGTCGACCACGTCCTCCCCGAACGCCTCCTTGGCCAGCTTCGACCCCTCGAACAGGGCCAGCGCGTCGCGCAGCGTGTGGGGCACGGTCTCGGCCCCGCTGACGTAGGCGTTGCCGGGGCACGGGTCCTCCAGCGGCAGCTCGGCGTCGATGCCGTGCAGGCCGGCCGCGATCAGCGCCGCCACCGCCAGGTACGGGTTCACGTCGCCGCCCGGCACCCGGTTCTCCACCCGCAGCGACGGGCCGTGGCCGACGAGCCTGAGCGAGCAGGTGCGGTTGTCCACGCCCCACTTGACCGCCGTGGGGGCGAAGCTGCCGGGGACGAAGCGCTTGTAGGAGTTGACGTTGGGGGCGTACAAGAGGGTCAGCTCCCGCATGCACGCCAGTTGCCCGGCGATGAAGCGGGCGCCGAGCGGTGAGAGCCCGTAGGGTCCCTCGCCCGCCATGACGAGCTCGCCGTCCTCACCGCGGAGGGAGATGTGCACGTGGCAGGAGTTGCCCTCACGCTGGTTCGGCTTGGCCATGAAGGTGATCGAACGGCCCTCCTGGGCCGCGATCTCCTTGGCGCCGTTCTTGTAGATGGCGTGGTTGTCGCAGGTGGCCAGCGCCTCGGCGTAGCGGAAGGCGATCTCGTGCTGGCCGAGGTTGCACTCGCCCTTGGCGGACTCGACGTACAGGCCCGCGCCCTCCATGTCGCGCCTGATCCGGCGCAGCAGCGGCTCGACGCGGGCCGTGCCGAGCAGCGAGTAGTCCACGTTGTAGAGGTTGGCGGGCGAAAGATCCCGATATCCCCGGCGCCAGGCGTCCTCGTAGCTGTCGTCGTAGACGACGAACTCCAGCTCGGTGCCCACGTACGCGGCCAGCCCCCGGTCGCCCAGGCGGGCGAGCTGCCGGCGCAGGATCTGGCGCGGCGAGGCGGTCACCTCGGCGCCGTCCTCCCAGGTCAGGTCGGCCATCAGCATCGCGGTCCCCTCGTGCCACGGCACCCGGCGCAGCGTCGCGAGGTCGGGCTTCATCACGAAGTCGCCGTAACCGCGCTCCCAGGACGACATCGAGTATCCCTGCACGGTGTTCATGTCCACGTCGACCGCGAGCAGGTAGTTGCAGCCCTCGGAGCCGTGGTGCAGCACCTCTTCGAGAAAATACCGCGCCGACAGCCGCTTGCCCTGCAACCTGCCCTGCATGTCGGCGATCGCGAGGAGCACGGTGTCGATCCGCCCGTCCGCCACCTCGTCGCGCAGCTCGGCGACGGAAAGGAACCCGGTGCTCGCTCGTCCGCTCACGCTACGTCGCTCCGATCTGGCCTGACGCGCTCACCCGTTGATTGGGCTAGTCTCAGACCATTGATGTGCATGCCACGATCGCTTGTCAAGACCTGAGGACACGTTGGACGAGTCGGCGCGCTTGATGACGGTGTTGCGGCCGGTCAGGGCCGGCAACGCCTTCGAGGAGACCGTGGAACGGCTGCTCCAGGCGATCAAACTCGGCGTGGTCGCTCCGGGCGACAAACTTCCCGCCGAGCGCGAGCTGGCCGCGCGGCTCGGCATCAGCAGGGTGACGCTGCGCGAGGCGATCCGCGCCCTGTCCGACGCGGGCTATCTCGACGTACGCAGGGGCCGCTACGGCGGCGCGTTCGTCACCTACGTCCCGCCCAAGCCCGACGCCGGCGACCTGCGCCAGGCCCTCAGGAAGATGGGCCAGGACGAGCTGTCGGACGCGCTCACGTTCCGGCTGGCGGTGGAGTGCGGGGCGGCGCAGGTCCTGGCCACCTGCGAGCTCACCGACGACAGGAAGGCCGTCCTCGTCCGCCGGCTCGCCGAGCTCAACCAGGCCGGGCTGGACGACTACCGCCGCCTCGACACCGCCTTCCACCTGTCCATCGCGGAGCTCACCGGCTCGGCCCTGCTCGCCACCACGTGCGCCGACGCCCGCTCCAGGATCAGCGACCTGCTCAACGCCATCCCGATGCTCCAGGTCAACCTCGACCACGCCGCCGTCCAGCACCAGGCCATCGTGGACGCCATCCTCGCCGCCGACCCCGACGCGGCCAGGAGAGCCGTCACCGAACACCTGGACGGGACGGCCGCGCTGCTGCGGGCATTCCTCTCCTGACCGGCCATGATCGGGCAATGGGGCCTGGAAGGGGCGCGCGGCTCGTACCATCGAACCCAAGGCCATGCAGAACTGGTTTCAGCAGAGCATCATCTCCACAGGACGGCTGCCGCTGTTCTGTTACTTCGTCATGCTCATCGTCGCCTTCATCGCCACCCGCATCAACGTGCGCCTGATCAGGGCGAAGATCGGCTGGTTCCGCAACGTCAACGTGGGCGAGATGCACATCCACCACGTGGTCTTCGGCGTGGTGCTCATGCTGATCGGCGGCGTCGCCCTCATCGTCTCGCCCGGCTCGCAGATCGGCACCGCCGCCGCGGCCTCCGTGTTCGGCGTCGGGTCGGCGCTGGTGCTGGACGAGTTCGCGCTGATCCTGCACCTGCACGACGTCTACTGGGAGGAGGAGGGCCGCACCTCGGTGGACGCCGTCTTCATCGCGGTCGCCGTCACCGGCCTGCTCCTCATCGGCCTGCGCCCTCTCACCTGGAACTACGGCACCCCGGTCAACCCGGCCATGCTGATCGTGGCCAACCTGGTGCTCGCCGTCGTCACGCTGCTCAAGGGCAAGATCTGGACCGGCATGGCGGGGCTCTTCGTGCCGCCCATGCTGCTGGTCGGCGCGATCCGGCTGGCGCGGCCGGGCTCGCCGTGGGCCCACTGGTTCTTCGGCAAGGGCTCGCCGCGCAAGGTGGCCAGGGCGGTGCGCCGGGAGGAGAGGTTACGGCGGCCGGTGATCAAAGCGAAGATCGCGTTCCAGGAGTTCCTCTCCGGGCGGCACGATCTGCCGTCCACCCGGCGCGGGCGCCGGCACACGTAGCGGCTGTCCCGTAGCGGCTGTCCCGGCGGGCGCGGGCACACGAAGCGGCCATCCCGTAGCGGCCGTCCCGCAGCGGCTATCCCTGTGTGCCGGAGACCGGCTGAACCCATGGGATGAGGTCCGGGCGTTTGGCCGTGCGGCCGTCGCCCGAGGAGCGGCCGCGCAGGCGGCGCGCCATCCACGGCCCCGCGAACGTGGCCAGCCAGCGCACCTCGCCCGCCGCCACCCGCCACCGCGCCGCCGGAGGCAGCGGCGGGAAGGGCAGCATCCACGAGTCGTCGCTGCCGGCCAGCCCCAGCGCGTGCGCCATGGCGGCGGCGATGCGGGCGTGACCGGCCGGGCTCGCGTGCAGGCGGTCCACGCCCCACATCCGCGCGTCCGTGACGAACTCCATCGCGAACGTGTCCACCAGCGTGACCCCGTGCCTGGCGGCGGCGGCGCGGATGCGCTCGTTGAGGTCGAGCACCCGGGGCACTAGTGGCCGGGCCATCGGGGCGATCTTGCCGATGTCGGGGAACGTCACGCTGACCACGTGCGCGCCCGCCCCGGTCAGCGCGGCGAACATCTCCTCCACCACCCCCGCCACCGCGGCGGCGTCGAAGCCGGGACGGATGATGTCGTTCATCCCCGCCATGACCGTGACCAGGTCGGGCCGCAGCGCCAGCGCGGCGTCCAGCTGCTCGGCCCTGATCTGCGCGGCCACCCGGCCGCGGACGGCCAGGTTGGCGTAGCGGAGCTCCGGGTCGGCGCGGGCCAGGTGCTCGGCCAGGCGGTCGGCCCAGCCGCGGTGGCCGTTGACGTCGTCGCCGTCGCCCAGGCCCTCGGTCTGGCTGTCCCCGAGCGCGACGTAACGCGTGTAGGCGGTCATGAGGGCCCCTTCCCGATGCGCTCGCGTGCCCCGGCCGAGCGCTCCTCCGGCGTCCGCGCGGTACGCAGGCACCATAAGCGGTGGGCGCCCGCGGGTGCCAGGCGGGGGTCAGGCGGGGGTTGGACGGGGGTTGGACGGGGCTACAGAGCGACCACGGAGCGCAGGGCCAGGCCCGCGCCGAGGAGGACGACCATGGCGGCCGTGCCCATCGGGGCGAGGCCCGACAGCCTGGCGGCCAGGCGGCGACCGGCCGAGGCGCGCCGCTCCAGCCGGTCCACGAGTTTGACCAGGAGCAGGCCGGTGATCGTGAGGGTGGCGGCCATGCCGACGCCGTACGCGGTGACCAGCGCGACGCCGAACCAGGTCCGGCCGAGGGCGATGGCGCCGAGCAGGACGATCAGGGCCGAAGGGCTGGGCACGAGACCACCCGCCACCCCGAGCCCGATCAGGCCGCGGCGCTTGGAGCGATGCTGTTCGTGGTCGTGGTCGTGGTCGTGGCTGTGTCCGTGCTCGCCCTGGTCGTGGTCGTGCTGCTGGGTGCTGTCGTCGCTATGACCATGGCCGTGTCCGTGTCCGTGTCCGTGTCCGTGCCCGTGCGCATGTCCGTGACCGTGACGGTGCCCATGCCCATGCCCATGCCCATGACCGTACGTACGGCCGTGGCGGGTGTTCTGGAGGAGGCGCAGGCCGATGACGGCGATCAGCACGCCGCTGGCCACCCCCAGCCAGGCCAGCACCGACTCCCCGGCCAGCGCCGTGAACACGGTCAGCAGCAGCCCCACCACCAGCACGCCCGCCGTGTGCGTGGCCGTCACCGTCGCGCCCACCACGAGCGCGTCGCGCGGGCGCCCGCGCCGGCCCGCCAGGTACGCGGCCATGATCGTCTTGCCGTGCCCGGGGATGAGGGCGTGCCCGGCCCCGAGCACCACGGCCAGCGCCACCGCCAGCAGGCCCAGCGGCACGGTCAGCGTCTCCGAGCCGATCAGGCCGGTGAACGTCCGGTCCAGCGCGGCCAGGGCGTCCCCGATCGGCCCGCCGATCTCGACCCCGCCGGGCACTGCGCCGCCGCCGGAAGTACCGGACTGGCCGGGGGCAGCGGTGCGGGGAAAGCCGAGACTGGAGAGGGGGCCGGAGACCGTGAAGGTGGCCGTCCGCTGGTCGAGCGGGGCCGTGAGCAGGTCGTCGGGGTAGGACCGCAGCTCCTGGCTGATGCTGCGGGCGGGCACGGAGGAGCCGGTCAGGGCCACCCCGTCGCCGGCGGCGGTGATCTCGCGCCAGCCGATCCTGTCCTGCTCGAACCCGTCGGTGAACGTCACGGCCCCCGAGGCGCGGACGTCGCCCACGAGCCGGCAGGACAGGCGGCTGGTCCGCAGGCCGCCCTCGCCGGGGGCGTAGGTGAAGGAGGAGCCCTCCACGCGCCACGGCACCGTCCGCCCGGCCACCTCAAGCCGCTGGGCGGCGGCCAGGGCGGCGCAGCGGCGGGCCGGGTAGGCGGCGTCCACGTCCGGCTCGGCCTGGAGGGTCGGCAGCTCGGCCAGGTCCACGACGGCGAGGTTGCGCACGGCCGTAGCCGAGACCCGCAGGCCGTTGTAGTGGTTGACGGTGAACCGGCCGAGCGGATGAGCCAGCGTCTCCGCATGGGCGGCCGAGACGGGCGTCTGCGCGTGGGCGGAGGCGGGCAGGAGGGTCGCGCCGAGGGACAGCAGCAGGCCCGTCGCGACGGACAGCAGAGCGAGCAGGACCGCTCTCATGAGAACCTCGCCAGTGCGGAAAGCGTCGGGTCGAAGGCCGGATCCACCCGCGCCGAGCGGCCGAGAGCCCGCTCGATCACGGCGCGGTGGTAGGCGAGCAGCGGGTTGTGCCAGCCGGTCGCGGTGGCCCGCTCGGCGTATTCGAGCGCCTCGGCCGGCTCGCCCGCCTTGAACAGGGCCCAGGCCAGGGCGTCGGCGGCGACGAGGTTGGGGTTGCGCGCGTATTCGGCCCTGGCGTGCCGTACGGCCTTGGCCGGGTCGCCGTGGTCGGCCTCGAACTCGGCCCACGTCAGGTCGTCGCGCACGCCCGCCGCCGCGAAGAGCTTGCGCTGGGCTTCGAGCAGCGTCCAGTCGGCCCGCTGACCGGCCTTGATCCGGGTCTCGCCCTGCTCGATGAGGTACTGGGGGAGGGGGAGCCGTTCGACCACGCGCTCGTACAGGCCGAGTGCCTCGGTGAGCCGGCCGCCGAGCGCCGTCGCCCTGGCCTGGCCGGCGAGGGCGGGCGTGTAGGCGGGGTAGGCCGTGAGGGCCTTGCCGTACCAGTCGGCCGCGGTCTTGAGGTCGCCCGAGTGCAGGGCCAGTTCGCCCAGGTAGTAGCGGGCGTAGGCGACGTCGGCGGGCGTCCAGGCGTCGTTGTGCGCGTATTCGAGATATTTGCGGGCTTTGTCGAGGTCGCCGCGCAGCTCGGCCGCGTAGGAGGCGCGGGTGAAGGCGGGGACGCCGGGGTGCAGGTCCATCATCCGGTCCACGGCCCGCTGTGCCCCGCGCAGGTCGCCGAGCTGGGTCTTCGCGTCGGCCAGCACGCCGTACGCCGCCACGCCGTACGGGTTGGCCGCGATGGCGCGTTCGGCCAGCCGTACCGCGTCGGTGAACTCGTGCCGGCCGGCGGCCAGCGCCGCCTGGGCGGTGAGGACGGCGTCGTCGCGGTCGTTCAGCCGGGCGGCCGTGGCGAGCGCGCCTTCCGCCTTGCTGTAGTACGCCGGGTCGCCGGTGACCCGGGCCTGGTCCACGTACTGGGAGGCGAGTTGCGCCCAGCCGCGGAAGTCACCGGGCAGCCGCTTGAGCCGCTCCTGCAACGTCTCGCGGCGCTGCGCGTCCGCCACCGGCAGTGGCTCGGGCGAGGCCGTGAAGGTGAAGATCGTGAACAGCATCGCCCCGACGAGGGCGAGACCGGCGAATATCGCGAAGGCACGCATGTCCAAGGCTCCAGGGTCGGGCTCCCGGGTCGGGCTCCGGGGTCGGAAGGTGGGGCCGACCGGCCGTGACGGGGGGCGCGGCCGGTCGGCCCTTTCTGCTGGCGGCAGGCGATGGGAGACGGGGCCTGCCGCCGGGGCAACCGGCCGGTCTGGAGAGGAACCGGCCGGTCAGGCGGGTCAGCGCTGGTTCACTGCCACGTTGCTCGGCAGCGGGATGTACGGGAACGTCTGCCCGAACGGCTTGTCGTTCCTGTCCACCTTGTCCGTCAGCCCGGGCACGAGCTTGCCGGTCAGCGCGGCGCCGGCCACGGCCTGCAGCTCGATGTCCACGACGTCGTCGGCGAGCCGGCGGCCGTTCGGGAAGCCCGCGAGGTCGCCGCCGAGGACGCCGAGCCGGTTGGGGGACTTGGACGGCGGGACCGCCATGTTCAGCCGCAGCATCTCCGAGGGGCGCAGCTTGCCCGCGTCCTTGTTGAGCACCTGCGAGTTCAGGTCGGCCTTGATGGGGCCGTTCTGCTTGGCGATGCCGGTCAGGAAGATCTCGACCAGGTCGTTGCGCGGGGTCGCCGGAGCCTTGATCCCGTAGATCTTCTGCAGCAGCCTGGCCACCTCGGGGTCGGTGACCCGGTCGACCAGGGGCTGCACGTCGGCGTCCTTCGACGGGTCGAGGGCGTTGAAGGCGTCCTTCAGCCCGGCGGGGGCGACGACCTCGTTCACCAGCGGGTTGCACAGGCGGGAGACCTGCACGAAGGAGTTGCCGTTGAACTTGTCGGTGGTCGAGCAGACGCCGATCACGGGGTTGCGCTTGGGGTCGCCCTTGAGCGCGAGGTCCTTGGCGGGCACCTGGAGGGCCACGGTGTTGACGTTGTAGCCCTTGGTGGTGTCCTGACCGACCTCGGACAGGTCGCCGCCGTAGAGGAGGTCGAAGACGCGCAGGTCGAGGAAGAACGCCTCGTCCGACTGCCCGGCGAACGTCTTGCCGCCGTTCGGCAGGCTCTTGATCGACTGGTTGCGCAGGGTGCCGTAGTCGGGCATGGAGGCGCGTCCGACGTTGCTCGGCGCGACGATGCCGTCGTCGACCAGCGTCCTGGAGCCGCCCGGGGTGATCCGCTTGAGCGTGTAGCGCTGGCGGAAGAGCAGGTTGGGGTCGTTCAGCGAGGTGACGGGGCCGTTGTTGTAGAGGAACGTGTCGTTGCCGCGCTTGTCCTCGTTGCGGAACGTCCACTCGTAGGTGATGTCGGTCTTGGCGTCACCATCGTTGTCGATCTTTATGTTGTGCCGTGACTTGACTGCGAACGGGTAGAAGTTCGGGCCGCCGTTGGGCTCCTCGAACGGGATCCAGTTGGCGATCAAGGTCACGGAGTCCGCTTTGTCGGGACTCACGAAGGCGTACACGTCGGTGTTGTCATGCTGCGGGTCGCCCGAGATCATCGGGGCCTCGCGGTGCGAGGAAGCGATGCCGGAGTCTGTGCGGAGCACGGCTAGGGACGACACAGCGACGGCTGCGGCCAGGCCGATTCCGACAAGAGCGCGCCGGTTGGTCCGGAGCTCCATGTTCGGTCCTTTCGGGAAGGGCTGTTCGTGACTTGCGAGGTTCCGGCCGGGATTCCTCGACGCCCTATTCGTCCGTGGCCCGCCCGCGGATGTCGGTCTCCTCCTTGAGAATGAGTGTCAACCAAAGTTGACATACTTAAGTCGTCAATCTAAGTTGACGTTGTCCTGGCGGTGCGGATCCCGGGGTTCCGTTCGTTGGAGTGAATCGAGAAATGTCGTGAGAGGAGCTGTGGTGCTCAGGGAACTGCTGGCTTATGTGCGCCCGCACCGGAAGATCCTGCTCGTGGGCGGGCTGCTGGGCCTGATCGGCTCGGCGGCGGGTCTGGCGATGCCGTTGCTGGCCAAGTACGTGGTGGACGCCTTCGGACAGACCGGGTCGATGGCGGCGCCGTTACTCGGGCTGACCGCGGCGGTGCTCGTCGGGGCGGTCGTCTCGGCCGGGGGAAGTTACCTGATGGAACGCACGGGCGAGGGCATCGTGCTCGGCGCCCGCCGGAACCTGGTGGACCGGATGTTGCGCCTCAAGGTCGCGGACGTGGACCGGCTCAAGCCCGGCGACCTGCTGTCGCGGGTGACCGGTGACACGACGCTGCTGCGGGCCGTGCTGACCAACGGCATCGTCGACTCGGTCAGCTCGGCGTTCATGCTGGTGGGGGCCATCGTCCTGATGGCGACCATGGACGGCGTGCTGCTGCTCGTGACGCTGCTCGTGGTGGTGGTGATCGGCGGCATGGTGGCGCTGATCATGCCGCGGATCCAGCGGGCGCAGACCCAGGCCCAGGAGGCCGTGGGCGAGATGGGCGCGGTGCTGGACCGGGCGCTGCAGGCGTACAGGACCGTCAAGGCCAGCGGCGCGGAGGAGCGGGAGATCGCCGTGGTCGGCGACGCGGCCGTGCGGGCCCGCGACCGGGGGCTGCAGGTCGCCGGATGGACGTCGCTGGCGGGAGTGGCGACGTGGATGGCGGTGCAGATCGCGTTCCTGGCCGTGCTGGGCGTCGGCGGCGCGCGGGTCTCCTCCGGCACGCTGGAGGTGTCGTCGCTGATCGCGTTCCTGCTCTACCTGTTCTACCTGGTGCCGCCGATCGGGCAGCTGGTCCAGGGCGGCGTGCAGCTGCAGCAGGGGCTCGCCGCGATGAAGCGGATCAAGGAGATCGAGGACCTGCCCGCCGAGCCGGTCGGCGTCGCGGAGCCGCAGGCGGCACGCCCGGCCGGCGTGCGGTTCGAGGACGTGGTCTTCCGCTACGGCGACGACCGGCCGCTCGTGCACGACGGCGTGAGCTTCGAGGTGGCGCCCGGCGGGCTGACGGCGCTGGTCGGGCCGTCGGGGGCGGGCAAGTCGACGGTGTTCGCGCTGCTCGAACGCTTCTACGACCACCAGTCAGGCTCGATCGCCGTCGACGGGCGGGACATCCGCGACTGGCCGCTCGGTGAGCTGCGCGGCGCGCTCGGCTACGTCGAGCAGGACGCTCCCGTGCTGGCCGGCACGCTCAGGGAGAACCTGCTCTTCGCCGCCAGTGACGCCACGGAGGAGGAGCTGCACCGGGCCATCGCGCGGACGAGGCTCGACGACCTGGTGGCCCGGCTCCCCGACGGGATCGACACCCCGGTCGGGCACCGCGGTGTGCTGCTGTCGGGCGGCGAGCGCCAGCGGGTGGCCATCGCCAGGGCGCTGCTGCGCAAGCCCAGGCTGCTGCTGCTCGACGAGGCCACCTCGCAGCTCGACGCGGTCAACGAGCTGCGGCTGCGCGAGGTGATCGCCGAGGTCGCGAGGGAGACCACGGTGCTGGTCATCGCACACCGCCTGTCCACGGTGACCAACGCCGACCGCATCGTGGTGATGGAGGGCGGCGGCGTGCGCGCGGTCGGCACGCACGAGGAGCTGGTGGGCGCGGACGAGCTCTACCGGGAGCTGGCCGCCACCCAGTTCCTGGTCGGCTGAGCGGCGCGGGTCCGCCGCCGGGTTAGTCTCTGCTGTGAATGGGTTCATTCACAGCAGAGACCGCTTCCGGTCGTCACCGGTGTGAGGGATGAGAATGCCGGGTCGGCGGTGTTGGAGGTGACGTGGCGGACGGATATCACGGCGGGCTGAGCGTGCTCCTCGACGGCCGGAGGCTGTCGCCCGTGCAGCGCAGGATCGCCCACTACCTGAGCGAAAACCTGGACGAGGCCATCTTCCTGTCCAGCGTGGAGCTGGCCGACCGGGCCGGGGTCAGCCAGCCCTCGGTGACCAGGTTCGCCATGGTGCTGGGGTTCGCCGGATATCCCGAACTGCGCCAGGCGCTGCGGCCGCTGGTGCTGGGCGGCGGCGTGGAGGCGCCGCAGGAGAGCCTGCTGCGCGGCGCCATCGACTGCGAGATCCGCAACCTGGCCCTGGTCAGGGAGCGGCTGGCGGCGTTGCCGCTGAAGGAGCTGGGCGAACACCTGGCCGCGACCGAGCCGCTGCCCGTGCTGGGGCTGCGGGTCTCGTGCGGCCTCGCCACCACCTTCGCCTACTACGCCCGCCGCATCCATCCCGACGTGCGGCTGCTCACCCACGGCGGCTCCGAGCTGGCCGAGGGGCTGCACGCGGCCCGGCGGGCCGGAGCCGAGTGGGTGGTGGCCGTGGTGCTGCCGCGCTATCCGGCGGAAGCGCTGCGGGCGCTGGAATACGCGGAGAAGCTGGGCCTGCGCGTGGCCGCCATCACCGACAGGCCCGACTTCCCGGCCGAGATCGTGCTCGACGCGCCCGTGGGCGACCGGCTCGTGTTCGACTCGCACGCCGCGCCGCTGGCCCTGGCCATGGCCCTGGTGGAGGCCATGGCCGACGCCGCGCCGCTGCGTACGCGGGCCAGGCTCGAAGAATATGAGCGGATGGCCGACGAGACCGGCACGTTCCTAACCGGCGATCTTGCCTAGCGACCGCATCGACCACATCGTCGTGAGCACCGCCAGCGCGATGAACAGCCCGAACGCGATCGGGATCGACGCATCACCCAGCCGCCCGTCGAACAGCGCCCGCCCCGCCTCGACGGCGTGGTAGAGCGGGTTGACCGGGGCCAGGAACTTCATCCAGTCGGGCGCGAACGAGATCGGCACGAACAGCCCGGCCAGCAGCATGATCGGCAACATGAACAGGTTGAGCGTCTGCGACATGCCGTTCTCGTCGCGCACGGTCAGCGCCAGCCCCTGCGACAGCCCCGAGGCGAACAGCCCGGTCGCGGCCATGAGCAGCAGCACCAGCACCAGCTCGACGGCTCCGATGCGCACCCCCATGGCGATGGCCACGATCAGCACCAGGACGGCCTGGAGGACCAGCACGACCATGTCCTTGGCCACCCGCCCGAGCACGATCGCCGGCCGCCAGGCGGGGCTGACGGCGTAACGTTCGAGCGAGCCGTTGCGCAGCTCGGCGATCAGCCCGAACCCGGAGAAGAGCGAGCCGAACACGGCGATCATCATCATGGACGCCGGGGTGAACATGCGCAGCGCGTCCACCGTGGTGCCGCCCGGCGTCAGCGACTTCAGCAGCGGCGCGAACATGAGCAGGTAGAGCACCGGCTGCATGAGGCCGAACAGCGGCCAGATCGGGTTGCTGAAGGACTTCTTCAGCTCGTAGCCGGTGAACAAGGCGGTGTGGCGGATCATACGGCGGCTCCCGCGTCACGAAGGGATCGGCCGGTCTTGGCCAGGAAGACGTCATCGAGGGTGGAGCGGTCGAGCGCGATCGAGGTCAGGCCCAGGCCCCGCTCCTCCAGCGCCCGCAGCAGGGCGGGCAGCGTGTGCTCGCCGTCGTCCACGTAGACGCGCAGCAGGTCGTCGTCCACGCGGGTCTCGCGGGCCAGCGGCTTGAGCGTCTCCGCCGCGCGTTCCGGCTCGCTCACCCTGAGCGTGATCACGTCGCCGGAGACCTCCCGCTTGAGCGCGGACGGCGTGCCCTCGGCCACGACCGTGCCGTGGTCCACGATCATTAGCCGGTCGCACAGCGCGTCGGCCTCGTCGAGGTAGTGGGTGCTGAGCAGCACGCTCGTGCCCGCCTCGCGCAACTGCCTGATCCGGTCCCAGAGGTTGGCCCGGTTTTGAGGGTCGAGGCCCGTGGTGGGCTCGTCGAGGAAGAGCAGCGGCGGGTTGTGCACGAGCCCGATCGCGATGGCCACCCGCCGCTTCTGGCCGCCCGACAACGTACGGCCGGGGCGGTCGGCCAGCTCGGTCAGCTCGAAACGGTCGAGCACCTCGGCGGTGGCCCGCGCCGGATCGGCCATGGCGTGGATCCTGGCGGCCATCATGATCTGCGCCCTGGCGCTCGTGGTGTCCTCCACCCCGCCGGCCTGGCTCACGTAACCGAGGTTGCGCCGGACCTGCGCGGGCTCCTTGAGCAGGTCGTGGCCCGCGATCGTGGCGGTGCCCGCGTCGGGGGCGATCAGCGTGGACAAGATCCTGATCGTGGTGGTCTTGCCCGCGCCGTTGGGCCCGAGCACGCCGAAGATCTCGCCCTTGGCCACGTCGAGGTCCACGCCGCGCACGGCCTCGACGGTCTGGGCGCCCTTTCTGCTTCTCGTGGTGAACGTCTTGCGCAGGCCCTCTGCCTGAATGATCATCGGGGCGGTCAGCTCCTTCATGGCAACTCGTCGGCCTCGATCCTCGGGATCGCCTTCTCCACCCAGTCGAGCTGGGCCTGGAGCATGGCCCGCTGCAGGCCGAGGTTCTCGTTGACGTGCTCAGGGGCGCCGTGGGCGACTTTCACGCCGCTCATGTGTCCCATGGTGTCGACGTACATCCGAAGCTGGGACATCCTGCCACGCAGCGCCGTCAATATCTCCTGCTTTTCCAGCCGGTCCATGAACGTCATGGCCACCTGGAACGGGTCGACGATGGGCTTGAGCTCGTGCCACGCCTTGAGCAGCATCCGGTGGAACTCCTCGCGGCCGAGGTCGGTGAGGGCGTAGACGACCTTGCCGCCCTTGCCCGCCTCGACGACCTCCAGCAGGCCCTCGTCGGCCATCTTGCTCAGGCCGTGGTAGATCGAGCCGAACGCCACGTTGGTCCAGGATTCGATGCCCATGACCTCCAGGCGGCGGCGGACCCCGTAGCCGTTCATGGGGCCGTCCAGCAATGCGCCGAGGATCAGGATCCGGGTCGATGACATGTATTCAAGTTTGTATGCAAACTTGAATAGTCGTCAAGGTCAATAAGCTGCCTCCATGAGTGAACGACCGACGGCGCTGGTCACAGGCGCCTCCAGGGGTGTCGGCGCCGCCGTCGCCAGGGCGCTGGCCCCGACCCACGACGTCATCCTGGGCGGGCGCGACGAGCGGGCGCTGGCCGCGCTGGCGGCCGGACTGCCGGGAGCGCGCCCCTGGCCGGTGGAGCTGACCCGGGTCACCGCGGCCGACGTGGCCGGCATCGAGCGGCTCGACGTGCTGGTGCACAGCGCCGGGATGAGCCGGCTCGGCCGGATCGCCGACCAGGACGCCGACGTCTGGCGGCAGACCATGGAGGTGAACGTGATCGCGGTCGCCGAGCTGACCAGGCTGCTGCTGCCCGCGCTGCGGCGGGCCGGCGGCCACGTCGTCTGCGTCAACTCCGGCTCCGGTCAGCGGGCCAACCCCCACTGGGCGTCCTACGCGGCCAGCAAGTTCGCGCTGAAGGCGTTCGCCGACGCGTTGCGGCTGGAGGAGCCGGAGCTGCGGGTCACCACCGTCTATCCGGGGCGGACGGCCACCGACATGCAGCGGGAGGTGCGGGCGTACGAGGGCGGCGCGTTCGAGCCGGAGAAGTATCTCGAACCGGAGACCGTGGCGCGGGCGCTGCTCGCGGCCGTCATGGCCGGACCCGACGCCCACCTTACCGAGCTGACCCTGCGGCCCCGAGGGGGTCCCGTCAACTGAAGTGAATGGATCCATTCACTATGGTGGGGTCCATGCTTGAACGACTCGCCCCCATTGGCAGAGATCCCGAGACCGGCGGCTACCTGCGCGACGCCTGGTCGGACGCCGACCTGGAGCTACGCGAGTGGTTCGCGGGCGAGGCCACCAGCAGGGGGCTCGACCTGCGCGAAGACCGCAACGGCAACCTGTGGGCGTGGTGGGGGAGCCCGTCGCGCGAGCGCCCCGGCGTGGTGACGGGCAGCCACCTCGACTCCGTCCGCCAGGGCGGCGCCTATGACGGGCCGCTCGGCGTCGTGTCCGCCTTCGCCGCGCTCGACCTGCTGAAGGAGCGGGCCGTGACGCCCTCGGTGCCCGTGGGCGTGGCCTGCTTCACCGACGAGGAGGGCGCCAGGTTCGGCGTGCCGTGCATGGGCTCGCGGCTGCTCACCGGCGCGCTCTCCCCCGACCGCGCGCTCGGGCTCACCGACGACGACGGCGACACCCTGGCAGATGTGCTGCGCCGGGCCGGGCGCGAACCCCACGAGACCGGCCGCGACGACGAGACGCTGGCCACCGTCGGCACCTTCGTGGAGCTCCACGTCGAGCAGGGCCGCGGGCTCGTGACCGAGGGCCGCCCCGTGGGCGTGGCCGGGGCGATCTGGCCGCACGGCCGCTGGCGGCTCGACTTCCGCGGCCGGGCCGACCACGCCGGCACCACCCGGCTGGCCGACCGCGACGACCCGATGCTGCCCTTCGCCCGCATGACGCTGGCCGCCAGGCAGTCGGCTCAGCGGCTCGGCGTGGTGGCCACCGTCGGCAAGGTACGCGTCTCGCCCGGCAGCGCCAACGCCATCCCGGGCCTGGTCAGCGCCTGGCTCGACGCGCGCGGGGCCGACGCCGCGGCCGTGCGCGAGCTGGTCGGCGAGGTGAGCGGCGAGGCGAGCGAGGTGCGCGAGGAGTCCTGGACGCCCGAGGTGGTCTTCGCCGAGGCGCTGCGCGACCGGCTGGCCCGGGTGGCCGGGGGCGACACGCCCGCGCCCATCCTGCCCACCGGCGCCGGGCACGACGCCGGAATCCTCGCGGCGGCGGGTGTCCCGAGCGCCATGTTGTTCGTCAGGAACCCCACCGGCGTGTCCCACTCACCCGGAGAGCACGCCGAGCGGGCAGACTGCGAGGCGGGAGTGGTGGCACTCGCGGAGGTGCTGGAGGATCTGTGTCGCTGACCTACTGGTGCGAGCGGGCCTGGCTGCCCGATGGGGTCGCCGGCGACGTGCTCGTGGAGATCGACGGCGCCAGGATCACCCGCATCGAGCAGGGCCCGCCCGGCGACGCCGAGCGGCTGCCTGGGCTGACCGTCCCCGGCCTGGCCAACGCCCACTCCCACGCCTTCCACCGCGCGCTGCGCGGCGTCACCCAGGAGGGCAAGGGAGACTTCTGGACCTGGCGCGAGCGGATGTACGAGGTGGCCGCCCGGCTCGACCCCGAGTCCTACCTGCGCCTGGCCACCGCGGTCTACGCCGAGATGGCCCTTTCCGGAGTGACGTGCGTGGGCGAGTTCCACTATCTGCACCACGACCGTGACGGGCGGCCGTACGAGGACGACGACAACGCGATGGGCCACGCCCTCGTGCGCGCCGCCCGCGCCGCCGGGCTGCGCATCGCGCTGCTCGACACCTGCTACGTGTCGGGCGGCATCGGCGCCCCGCTGGCCGGCCCGCAACTGCGCTTCAGCGACGGCGACGCCGAGCACTGGGCGGTCAGGGCCGAACGGCTGGAGGCCGCCTACGGCGGGCAGCCCGACGTCGAGATCGGCGCCGCCATCCACTCCGTGCGGGCGGTGCCGCCCGAGCAGATGCAGGTCGTGGCCGAGTTCTCCCACCGCCATGCCGCGCCCCTGCACATGCACGTCTCCGAGCAGCGGGCCGAGAACGCCGCCTGCGTCGAGCGCTACGCCGCCACGCCCGTCCAGGTCCTGCACGAACGGGGGGCGCTGGGGCCGCGCTCGACCGCGGTGCACGCCACCCACCTGACCGACGTGGACATCGAGCTGCTCGCGCAGTCGGGCACCTACATCTGCATGTGCCCCACCACCGAACGCGACCTCGCCGACGGCATCGGCCCGGCCAGGACGGCGGCCGACCGGGGCGCGCGCATCACGCTCGGCTCCGACAGCCACGCCGTGATCGACCTGTTCGAGGAGGCCAGGGCGGTCGAGCTGAACGAGCGGCTGGCCAGCGAGCGACGCGGGCACTGGCGCGCCGCCGACCTGCTGCGCTCCGCCACGGTCGAGGGGCACACCTCGCTCGGCTTCCCCGACGCGGGCCTGCTCGTGCCCGGCGCGTGGGCGGACCTGGTGACGCTGCGGCTCGACTCCGTACGCACGGCCGGCGCTCCCGACCTGGAGGCCGTGGTGTTCGCGGCCACGGCGGCCGACGTGCACTCGGTGGTCTCCGGCGGGCGCCGCGTGGTGACCGACGGCCGCCACGTGCTCGGCGACGTGGGCCGCATGCTGATCCGGGCGATCGGGGCGGTGACAGGACCCGAGACGGGGGCCGCGACAGGGCCTGTGACAGGAACGACGACGGGAACGACGACGGGAACGACGACGGGGACGGCGTCAGGGGCGGAGACAGGCGCGGCGATGGGAGAGCGGCGATGACCACGACGCTGATCGACGGGATCGGGCTGCTCTACACCGGCGACCCCGAGCGCGAGGAGATCCCCGGCGCCGCGCTCGTCGTCGAGGACGGCCTGGTCGCCTGGACCGGCCCCGCCGCCGAGGCTCCCGACGCCGACGTGCGGGTGGACGCCGGTGGGCGGGCCGTCATCCCCGGGTTCGTCGACAGCCACGCGCACCTCGTCTTCGCCGGTGACCGGACGGCCGAGTTCCAGGCGCGCATGTCGGGGGAGGCGTACACGGGGGGCGGCATCAGGACCACGGTCGCGGCCACCCGCCGGGCGAGCGAGGCCGAGCTGGCCACCCGCGCGCGGGCCCTGGTCGGCGAGATGCTCGCCCAGGGCACCACCACCGTGGAGATCAAGAGCGGCTACGGGCTGTCCGTCGAGCACGAGCGGCGCTCGCTGGAGATCGCCACCGGGCTGACCGACGAGACCACCTTCCTCGGGGCCCACGTGGTGCCGGCCGGCATGGACACCGACTCCTACGTGCGGCTCGTGGCCGGGGAGATGCTCGAAGCGTGCGCGCCCTACGCGAAGTGGGTGGACGTGTTCTGCGAGCGCGGGGCCTTCGACGGGGACCAGACGCGCGAGATCCTCACGGCCGGGCGCAAGGCCGGGCTCGGGGTGCGCGTGCACGCCAACCAGCTGACGGAAGGGCCTGGGGTGCGGCTGGCCTGCGAGTTGGGGGCGGCCTCCGCCGACCACTGCACCCACCTGACAACGGCCGACGTGGACGCGCTGGCCTCCTCGGGGACGGTGGCGACGCTGCTGCCGGGGGCCGAGTTCTCCACCCGCTCGCCGTACCCCGACGCGCGGCGGCTCATCGACGCGGGCGCGACCGTGGCGCTGGCGACCGACTGCAACCCCGGCTCGTCGTTCACCTCGTCGATGGCGTTCTGCGTGGCGCTGGCCGTGCGCGAGATGCGGATGACGCCGCTGGAGGCGATCAGGGCGGCGACGTACGGCGGGGCACGCGCGCTGCGCCGTAGGGACGTAGGCTGGTTGCGGCGCGGGGCCCGTGCGGACCTCGTCGTCCTCGACGCTCCCTCCTACGTGCACCTGGCCTACCGGCCCGGCGTTCCCCTCGTTCACCAGGTGTTTCACCGTGGTCTCCTCCTTGAGGAGGACATCCAGAACCATCCCGCAGACGTAGTGCTTTAGGGAATCTTTGCCCCTGCCCGGACGTTGGCCGGGTAAGTATGCAGCTGCGGAACGAGGTGCCTGGGGATGGCAAGGCCTACGGGGAGTCGCACGCAGGAGCAGCACGTCGCTGATCGCGATCTGCTGGGGACATATCTGGCCGAGATCGGCCGGGTCCCGCTGCTCACGGCTGAGGAAGAGGTGGAGCTCGCCAAGCGGATCGAGGCGGGCCTGTTCGCCGAACAGCTGCTCGACAGCGGGGGCACGGAGCCGCGCATCGGGGACGCGGCCGACGAGGAGCTGGAGCGGCTGGCCATCTCGGGCCAGCGGGCGAAAGACGAGTTCATCCAGGCCAACCTGCGCCTGGTCGTGGCGGTGGCCAGGAAATACTCCGGCCGGGGGATGCCGCTGATCGACCTGGTCCAGGAGGGAAACCTGGGGCTGGTCCGGGCGGTGGAGAAGTTCGACTACCGGCGGGGATACAAGTTCTCCACCTACGCCACGTGGTGGATCAGGCAGTCGGTGGGCCGGGCCATTCACGAGCAGGCCCGTCCCGTACGCCTGCCGACCCACGCCGGCGAGCAGATGACCCGGCTGATGCGGGTGCGGCGCGACATCCTGGCGGAGTTCGACGCCGAGCCGACCGACGACGATCTCGCCGAGATCCTCGACCTGCCCATCGAGCGGGTGCGTGAGCTGCGGCGCTGGGCTTCCGACCCGGTCTCGCTGCAACTCGGCGTCGGCGACGAGGACGAGACCGAGCTCGGCGACATGATCGCCGACGAGACCTGGGCCGATCCCGAGCAGCAGGCCATCGACATCCTGGAGCGGGAGCGGCTGGACCAGTGGCTCACCGGGCTCGAAGGTGTCACCAGCGAGATGCTGCGCTGGCGTTACGGGCTGGTCGACGGGCGCGAGCACACGCTGACCGAGGTGGGTGAGCGTTACGGCATCGGCCGTGACCGCGCCCGCCGCATCGAACGCGACGCCCTGGCCCGGCTGCGCAAGATGGCCACCGCGGCCGCCTAGACCGCTCGCGGTTCCGGGGGGAGCCGTGCGGAGGTTCGGGGGGTGGGCCGCCAGGGCCCGGGGGCGTCAGGTTCGGGGCGTCAGGTTCGGGGTGGGTCAGGTTTTGCGGGTGATCCGCGACTTTCCGGGCGGGTCGTAAGCTCTCGGGCATGCATGTCGAGACGTTGCGCCGCTATCCGGTCAAGTCGATGCTGGGGGAAGAGCTCGCCGAGAGCGCGGTGAGCGAGCGGGGGTTCGCGGGAGACCGGGCTCGGGCGGTGCTCGACGTCGCCACGGGGAAGATCGCCAGCGCCAAGAACCCCCGCCTCTGGCGCGGGCTGCTGGCGATCGAGGGCGCGCGGGCGCCGGGTGACGCGGAGCTGTCGGAGCTGCTCGGGCGCGAGGTCAGGCTGATCGACGTGCCCCCGGAGGGCGCTCACCTCGAACGGTCGGTGCCCGAACGGGTGCTCGCCGACGGCATCGAGGCCGAGGTGCCCTACACCACGACCGTGCTCGGCTCGGGCTCGCCCGAGGGCACGTTCTTCGACTTCGCGCCGATCCATCTGATCACCACCTCCACCGTCGAGCGGATCGGCGCGCTCGGCCCGCGCGGGCGCGTCGAGGCGCTGCGCTACCGGCCCAACCTGGTGATCGCGACGGAGCCGGACGGCTTCGTGGAGAACGACTGGGCCGGGCGCGAGCTGCACGTCGGCGCGGAGGTGGTGCTGCACGTGATCGTGGCCAGCCCGCGCTGCGCCGTGCCGACGCTGGCGCACGGGTCGCTGGAGCGCGACGCCGACGCCCTGCGCACCGTGGCCAGGCACAACCGGGTCACGGTCTTCGACCTGGAGAACCAGGCCTGCGCGGGCGTCTACGCGCGAGTGCTCCGCCCCGGCCTGATCAGGAAGGGCGATCCGGTACGTCTCGCGTGACCGGCGTCACTTCGCGAGCGGCGCCAGGTACTTGTCCAGGTCGTCCAGGATCTTGCCGGCGGCCGTGACGCCGATCCCGGTCATCCAGATCTCGTCGTCCACGTTGTGCGCGTTGCCCGACTTGACCGCCTCCAGGTTCTTCCACAGCGGCCCCGCGGTGACGGTGGCCTGCGACTTGGCCGCCGCCTCCCCGTACGCGGTGTAGAAGACCGCGTCGGCATCGGCCTTGGCGATGTTCTCCTGGCTCAGCTTGCCGAAGCGCTTGTCGTCCTGGTCGGCCAGCTGCTGCGCCTCGGGCCTCGGGATGCCGGCGTCGCCCACCACGATGCCGCTGAACGACTCGGGGCCGTACATGCGGATCTCGGTCGGCATGAACCGCACGATGCTGACCTTCAGCTTCGAGAACTTGGCGCCCACCTCCTTGGCCCGCGTCTCGTACGCGGACAGCAACTGCTGGGCCTGCTCCTTCTTGCCCAGCGCCTCGGCGTCGAGCAGGAAGTTGTCCTTCCAGGTGATGCCGACCCGCTCGGTGAACACGGTGGGGGCGATCTTGGCGAGCTTGTCGTAGAAGGCGGCCTGGCGGAACTTGCTGCCCAGGATGAGGTCCGGCTTGAGCGCCATGATGGCCTCGATGTTGAGCTGCTGCAGCGTGCCCACGGGCTTGGTGTCCGCCAGCGCCGGGCCGAGGTATTCGGGCCAGGTCTGGTTCTCCTGGGCCTGCGCCGCGCCGACGGGGGAGAGACCGAGCGAGACCATCGTGTCGAGCTTGTCGGTATCGAGGACGATGACCCGTTTCGGCGTCATGGGCACCTTGGTCTCACCCATGGCGTGCTTGACGGTCCGGGTGGGCCCCGCTTCCTGGGACGCGGTGGTGCCGCTCCCGCATGCGGTGAGGACTAACACGGGCAGCATGGCAGCGACGGCCAGGCGAAGGCGCATGGGCATTCCTTGATCGTTAGGTTAGGCAATCCTAAGTATGACATGTCCGATTCAGTGTTACCCAAATGCGCGGAGTGAGATGTCCGAAACCTAGTCGAAACACCCGTGTGGCGAGATTCACAGATGTGAAACACGCCTGGTCGAGCCACGAAACCCCGGCCGAACACGCTGTGGCCACACGTCACATGTAAGGAGGGTCGCGTCGTGAAGATCGATAGCGGCACGACTGCCTGGATGCTCGCGGCCACCGCGTTGGTGCTGTTGATGACTCCGGGCCTCGCGTTCTTCTACGGGGGCATGACCAGGGCCAAGAGTGTCCTGAACATGATGATGATGTCGTTCGGCGCCATCGTCACCGTAACCATCACCTGGATGCTCTTCGGGCACTCCCTGGCCTTCACCGACAACCCCAGCTCAGCACTCAACAACTTCGTCGGCGGCTTCGACGCGCTCGGCCTGCAGAGCCTGGTGGAGACCGCGACGAAGGACGACGGCACCGGCATGCCGAGTCTCGTCTTCTCGGCCTTCCAGATGACGTTCGCCATCATCACGGTCGCCCTGATCAGCGGTGCCATCGCCGACCGGGCGAAGTTCGGCGCGTGGATGCTGTTCAGCGTGATCTGGGCCACGGTCGTCTACTTCCCCGTCGCCCACTGGGTGTGGGGCACCGGCTGGCTCAACACCATGGGCATCGAGGACTTCGCGGGCGGCACGGTCGTCCACATCAACGCCGGCGCCGCGGCGCTCGCCCTGGCCCTGGTGCTGGGCAAGCGGCAGGGCTGGCGCAAGGAGCCGATGCGGCCGCACAACCTGACCCTGGTGCTGCTCGGCGCGGCGCTGCTGTGGTTCGGCTGGTTCGGCTTCAACGCCGGCTCCGAGCTGGCCGTGGACGGCACGGCGGGCCTGGCCTTCCTCAACACCCAGGTCGCCACCGCGGTCGCCGTCGGCGCATGGCTCGTGGTGGAGAAGCTGCGTGACGGCCACGCCACCAGCCTCGGTGCCGCCTCCGGCGCGGTGGCCGGTCTGGTCGCCATCACCCCCGCCTGTGGTTTCGTCGACCCCTGGGCCGCGATGGTCATCGGCCTGCTGGCCGGCGCGATCTGCGCCTACGCCGTGGGCCTGAAGTACAAGCTCGGCTACGACGACTCCCTCGACGTGGTCGGCGTGCACCTGGTCGGCGGCGTTGTTGGTGCCGTCTCCCTTGGCTTCCTGGCCGCCTACCCCTTCCTCGACCAGCAGAGCGAGGGCCTGTTCTACGGCGGCGGCTTCGGCCAGCTCGGCCTTCAGGTGCTCGGCCCCGTCGCGGTCGGCGGTTACTCGTTCATCCTCACATGGGTGATCGGCAAGATCATCGACAAGACGATGGGCTTCCGCATCTCCACCGAGGACGAGGTCACCGGCATCGACATCACCTCGCACGCCGAGACCGGGTATGACCTCGGCACCGTTCACGCCTCCGGCGTGAGCTCCCCCAACGGCCCCGTCACCGCTCCCGCCACGAAGAAGGTGGACGCATGAGGCTCATCACCGCCATCATCAAGCCCTTCAAGCTCGACGACGTGAAGGCCGCGCTCGAACAGTTCGGCATCAAGGGAATGACCGTCAGCGAGGCCAGCGGCTACGGCCGCCAGCGCGGCCACACCGAGGTCTACCGCGGCGCCGAGTACCAGGTGGACCTGGTGCCGAAGGTGCGCCTCGAGGTCCTCGCGGAAGAGGACGACACCGAGGACGTGATCGACGTCATCGTCAAGGCGGCCCACACCGGCAAGATCGGCGACGGCAAGGTCTGGTCCGTGCCGGTCGACACCGTCATCCGTGTGCGCACGGGAGAACGGGGTCCGGAAGCCCTGTGACGTCGGAGACGCGAAGCCCTGACAACGGCGTCAGGGCGGAGCACGACAGGGGTTCCACGACGGATCCGCGGCGATGCCCGGACAAGGGGGTCCGGGCGGAGCTCGGCAAGGGGGCACAGCAGTGAGGGGAGAGGCCCGTTCGTACGCCGCGGCCCGCAAGGAGCGGGGCGCGGACACCGACCGCTGGCTGAAGGATCTCTTCCGCACGGCGAGCGACGGCGAGCACGTCTCGCTCGTCGCCGTCGGCAGCCTGGGAAGGGGTGAGCTGGCACCCGGCAGCGACCTCGACCTCGTGCTGCTGCACAACGGCCGGGCCGACGTGGCCAGGATCGCCGACCGGATCTGGTATCCGATCTGGGACTCCGCGGTCAACCTCGACCACTCCGTACGCACGGTGGACGAGGCCGTGTCGGTGGCCAGGCAGGACCTCAAGGCCGTGCTCGGCCTCATCCAGGCCAGACACGTGGCCGGCGACCCCGACCTGACCAGGAAGGCCAGGGAGTCGGTGCTGGCCGAATGGCGCGCCGACTCCAGGCGCAGGCTCGGCGAGCTGCGCGAGGCGGCCGACAAGCGGGCCCAGGCCAGCGGCGAGCTCGCCTTCCTGCTGGAGCCCGACATCAAGGACGGACGCGGCGGGTTGCGCGACGTCCAGGCGATGCAGGCCGTGGCCGCCGCCTGGGTCGCCTCGGCGCCGGGCCCGCGGGCGCGGGAGGCGTACGAGTTCATCCTCGACGTGCGGCACGCGCTGCACGTCGTCACCGCCCGCGGCACCGACCGGCTGGTTCTCCAGGAGCAGGACGCGGTGGCCGGGCTGCTCGGGCTGCTGGACGCCGAGGCGCTGATGCGCCGCCTGGCCGAGGCCGGCCGCACTGTCTCCCACGCCTTCGACGCCACCTGGCGCACCGTTGACAGGCTGCTGTCAGGACCGGCGCCCCGTGGCCGCCGCCCGCTGGCCGACGGCGTGGTCGAGCACGGCGGCGAGGTGGTGCTGGCCAGGGGCGCCGACCCGCGCAAGGACCCCGTCCTGGTGCTGCGCGCCGCCGCCGCAGCGGCCGACTCCGGGCTGCCGATGGCGCCCGCGACGGTGTCCGTACTCGCAGCTCAGTCGGCTCCGATGCCGGTGCCGTGGCCCGAGGAGGCCCGCGACGCGCTGGTGTCGATCCTCGGCGCGGGCCGCGCCGCCGTGCCCGTGTGGGAGGAGCTCGACCAGGCGGGCATTCTTGTCAAACTGCTTCCTGACTGGGAGCGCGTACGCCACCGCCCCCAGCGCAACCCGATCCATCGCTTCACGGTCGACCGGCACCTGATCGAGGCCGCCGCGAACGCGGCCGGCCACACCCGTGAGGTCTCCCGCCCCGACCTGCTGCTGATCTCCGCGCTGCTGCACGACATCGGCAAGGGCTGGCCCGGTGACCACTCGGCGACCGGCGAGGTCGTGGTCCGCGACATCGCGACCCGGATCGGCCTGCCCGCCCACGACATCGACACGCTCGCCGTCGTCGTCCGCCACCACCTGCTGCTGCCCGAGACCGCCACCCGCAGGGACCTCGACGATCCCGTGACGATCGAGAAGGTCGCCGCCACGGTCGGCACCCGCGAGGTGCTCGACCTGCTGGCCGCGCTGGCGGTCGCCGACGGCAACGCGACCGGTCCCGCCGCCTGGAACGCCTGGAAGGCGGGGCTCGTCGCCGACCTGGTCCGCCGGGTCAGGTCGGTGCTGTCGGGCTCGCCGCCGCCCCAGCCGCCCACCCTCTCGCCCGAGCAGGCCGGGCTGGCCCGCCACGGCGGCGGCGCCGTCCGGGTCAACGGGGGAGCGGTCACGGTCGTCGCCCCCGACCGGGTCGGGCTGCTGTGGAGCGCCGCCGGGGTGCTGTCGGCCCACCGGCTGGTCGTGCGCTCGGCCTCGTCGGCGTCCGCGGGCTCCACGGCGGTGATCGAGTTCTCCGTCATCCCCGAGTACGGCTCTCCGCCCGACCCCGCGACGCTGGAGGCCGATCTCCGGCTCGTCCTTGCCGGCCGTCTTGACATCGAGCAGCGGCTGGCCCGCCGCACCCGCGCGCTCAGGCCGCCCCGCGTACCTGTGGCCCCACCTCGGGTGACACTGGTCGACGACGCCTCCGCGACCGCTACCGTGGTGGAAGTCAGGGCCCATGACAGGCCGGGACTGCTGTGGCGCATTGGACGTGCGTTCGGTGAGTGTGGTCTTGACGTGAGGGCCGCTCGCGTGGAGACTCTCGGCGCGGAGGCGGTGGACGTCTTCTACGTTGTGGACCGCGCTGGTCGCCCCCTCAGCGACGACGCGCAGAGGGCTCAAGTCCGCGATCAAGTCCTGGCCGCACTGCGATAACCAACAACACATCGACTACGGTCACGTTTGTAACGATTGTGTCCGATATGACTGTTAAGTCAGTTGCTGCGGATACCTTGTGGACGGCTTATGGCCCGTGGCGGACGGGACGATTGAGGGGTAGCGGGAGCGGTGACAACGGGGAGTGCGGGAAGCGACCCAGCCACACGAAGGGACCGCGGGCAGCGGTCTCTGCCACGGCTGGGGCTGCGGAATTGGCGCGTGAGATGGCGGCTGACCGCCCTGATCCTGGTGCCCACCATCGCCGGCGTCGTGCTCGGGGGAGCGCGCGTCGTCGGGTCGGTCCAGAGCATCGGCGTCTACGACCGCACGGCCACCGCGGCCGAGCAGGCCGGACGCATCCGTGACCTGGTGCAGGCCATCGGACTCGAGCGCGACACGGGCGGCTGGATCGGCGCGAGCCGCTCGGTGCGCAAGGCCCTGGCCAACCCGTACGCACAGCGCAAGGCGTCCGTCGACACCTTGATCAAGACCGTCAGAGCCGACCTTAACACGATGGACGACTCTTATGGACCCCGTGTGGTCAAGGCGGTCGAACAGGCGAAGTACGACCTGGGCCGGCTCCCCAAGATCAGGACCGAGGGTCAGGTCAACACCATCCGGTACGACTTCCTCACCGACACCCTGCTCAAGCTGCACGACGAGCTGGCCCTGATGTCCGACGACTCCCAGATCGTCGGCCAGTTCCGTGCCCTGAGCGCGCTCGCCTCGGCCAAGGAGGAGATGTCCAAGCAGCGGGTGAAGCTGCTGCAGGCCTCCTACGAGACCAGGCGGGTCGGCGCCAAGGACGTCGAGGAGTTCATCGCCTCCAACGCCCGCCAGCAGCGCGACATCGCCACCGTCGGCGCCGAAGCAGGCGTCGAGGTCGGCCTTGAGCTGTCCAAGGCGCTCACCTCGAACAACGACTACGTCAACGTCCAGCTCACCAAGTCGCGCGCGGTCACGCTGGTCAGCGGCCGGCAGCCGGGCGCCACGATCACCGACAACCTGATCTCCGCCAACGCCGAGCGCGACCAGTGGTTCAAGCAGAACACCAACGCCATCGAGGTGCTGCACGGCATCGAGAAGCAGATGGCGGACAAGGTGAACCTGCGCAGCCAGGAACTGCGCCAGTCCGAGATCCGCAGCGCGATCGTCGCGGGCGCCCTGATCCTCGGGCTGCTGCTGCTCGTCCTGCTGCTCACCGTCGCCATCGCCCGCTCCATGGTCGGCCCGCTGCGCCGGCTGCGCACCGAGGCGCTGGAGGTGGCCGGCTTCCGGCTGCCCGACGTGGTGCACCAGCTGCGCGTCAGCGGTGACTCGGCCGTACGCGACGTGCAGCCGATCGAGGTCGAGGGCAACGACGAGATCGGTGAGGTGGCCAGGGCCTTCGACCAGGTGCACCGGCAGGCCGTACGCCTGGCGGGCGAGGAGGCCGAGCTGCGCAGCAACATCAGCTCGATGTTCGTCAACCTCTCGCGCCGCACGCAGACGCTGGTCGAGCGGCAGATCTCGCTGATCGACGGCCTGGAGAAGGGCGAGCAGGACGGCGGCCGGCTGGCCGACCTGTTCAAGCTCGACCACCTGGCCACCCGCATGCGCCGCAACTCCGAGAACCTCCTGGTCCTGGCCGGGCACGAGGCCACCCGCAGGCGCAGCCAGCCGGCCAAACTGGTCGACGTCGTCCGCGCCGCGCTGTCGGAGGTCGAGGGCTACGAGCGCGTCCAGGTCAAGGTGCACCGGGCCACCTCCGTGCTCGGCAGCTGCGCCAACGACCTGGTCCACCTCGTCGCCGAGCTGGTCGAGAACGCCATCCAGTTCTCCCCGAGCAACTCCCAGGTCACGGTCACCAGCAGCCTCATCGAAGGCGGCGGCGCGCTGCTGTCCGTCACCGACTCCGGCATCAGCATGACCGAGGACGAGCTGGCCGAGGCCAACCGCCGTCTGGCCGAGCCGCCCGTGGTGGACGTGTCGGTCTCCCGCCGCATGGGCCTGTTCGTGGTCGGCCGCCTGGCGCTGCGCCACGGCATCAGGGTGCAGCTGCGCAAGGGCGACGGCAGCGGTCTGATCGCCATGGTGCTGCTGCCTCCGACGCTGATCGCCGACGGGACGCAGCAGCAGCCGCTGCCGCAGCGGCCGGCGTTCGGCGGCGGCACCGTGCCCGGCCAGCCCGCCGCTTCCGGCACGGGGGCTTCGGGGCCGAACGGGCTGGGTGCGCAGAACGGGACGTTCCGGTCGTTCGCCAGCTTCGACTCCTTCGAGATCGGGCAGGTGCCGCGGCCTGGCGGCTACGACAACGGGCAGCCCAGGACGGGCGGGCTCGACAACGGGCAGCCCAGGCCGGGCGGCTTCGACGGCGGCCAGCCGCGTCGTGGCGCCTTCGAGGCGGGGCCCGCGCCGCGCCCCGGCTCCGCCGACAACGGGCGGCCCCGGCACGCGGCCCCGCCCTCCGGCCAGGGGCCCGGTTCTTTCGACAGCAGCTCCTTCGGCAGCGGCTCGATCGACAGCGGCCCGTACGACAGCGGCCCCGGCAGGACGGGCCCCGGCACGTTCGACACCGGCCCCGCCCGGCGGCCGGGCCCGCGCCAGGACGACAACGCGCAGGGGACGCCAGGGCCCGCGTTCGGCACGTTCGGCTCCGACCCGGGCCGCCCGGGGGCGGGCGGCTTCACCGCCGACACCGACGGCGGCTCTTACCGCAGGCAGCAGGGCACGTTCGACTCAGGAAGCTACCCTTCGTACCCCGGCGCGGGTTCTCCGCGATCTGGTAGTGGCGCGTTCCAGACGCCGCCGCCGGCGCCGTCGTACTCGACGAACGACGTGCGCGGGCCGGGCCGGACTCCGTCGGTCGACATGTCGCCGATGGAGCAGGAGCAGGAGGAGTACCTGCCGATCTTCGCCTCGGTGGAGTCGGCCTGGTTCCGCCGGCCGCCCGCGGAGACGCCGCCCCAACCGGCGGGCACCGGTGAGGCCACACCGGCGCAAGCCGTACCCTCTGGGGAGGAAGCGTGGCGTACGGCCGCGGACGCCGGATGGCGTGCGGCGGCCGCGGCCAGCGAACCGAGTCTCGGCGGCGTCACCGCCGCCGGGCTCCCCAAACGGACCCCGAAAGCCAACCTGGTGCCGGGCACGGCGAGCCGGCCCGCACAGGCGCAGCAGCCCCAGCGGCAGGCTCCCGCGCCCCCGGTCTCAGCCGACCGGATGCGCTCCAGGATGGCCGGCTACCAGCAGGGTGTGCGACGGGCCCGTCAGGAAGTACACGGACAGGAGGAACAGAGTGAGTAAGCGTCCCGCCGGGGAGGATGCGTGACAACCCTTAGCCATGAGGCGCACAAGTTCGACTGGCTGATCACCGACTTCGTGCGTAACACCCCAGGTGTCGCGCACGCCGTCGTCGTCTCGGCCGACGGGCTCTGCCTGGCCGCCTCGGAGGGCTTCCCGCCCGACCGGGCCGACCAGCTCGCCGCGGTCTCCGCGGGTCTGCTGAGCCTGACCGTGGGTGCGTCCAGGGTGTTCGAGGGCGGCGCGGTGACGCAGACCGTCGTCGAGATGCAGCGTGGCCTGCTGCTGGTGATGGCGATCAGCGACGGCTCGGTTCTGACGGTGCTGGCGGGTCCGGATTGTGACATGGGCCTCGTGGCATACCAGATGACGTTGCTGGTAGACAGAGCGGGACAAGCGCTGACACCGGCCCTTCGTGCGGAGCTTCAGGCCGCCAGGTCCCGGTGATGTGATGGAACTGATGGGAGAGGGCCGTGTACGGCACTGACGGCACCGGGGACGAAGAGCCCCTGTTCCGTCCTTACGCGGTGACCGGCGGCCGTTCCGAGCCGCGTTATCACCTCGCCATGGAGACGTTGATCTCGTCCATGTCGATCCCGGACGACGAGATGGCCATGCTCACCCCCGAGCAGGAGGCCATCATGCAGCTGTGCAGGTCGTTCCGGTCGGTCGCCGAGATCTCGGCCCTGCTCCGCGTCCCGCTGGGCGTGGCCCGGGTGCTCGTGGCGGACATGTCCGACGAAGGGCTTGTCCGCCTGCACCAGCCACGCCTCAGCCAGGGACAGCCAGATCTCAACATGCTCGAAAGGGTGCTCAGTGGACTACGCAGGCTCTAGCCCCGGCCTCACGTCGACGAAGATCGTCGTCGCGGGCGGGTTCGGCGTCGGGAAGACGACGTTCGTGGGGGCGGTGTCGGAGATCCTCCCGCTCACCACGGAAGCCGTGATGACCGACGCGTCCGCGGGCATCGACGACCTGGGCATGACGCCGAACAAGCAGACCACGACCGTGGCGATGGACTTCGGCCGCCTGTCGCTCGACCGTGACCTGATCCTCTACCTGTTCGGCACCCCGGGTCAGCACCGGTTCTGGTTCATGTGGGACGACCTCGTCCGCGGCGCGATCGGCGCGGTGGTGCTGCTCGACACGCGCCGCCTGGCCGACAGTTTTCCCGCCATCGACTACTTCGAAGAGGCCAAACTGCCGTTCGTCATCGGGGTCAACGGCTGGGACGGGCAGTTCCCGCACTCCGACGGCGAGGTCAGGGAGGCACTCGCGCTCTCGCCGCACGTGCCGATCGTGCGCACCGACGCGCGCAGCCGCGAGTCGGTCAAGGCGACGCTGATCTCCCTGGTGGAGCACGTCGTACGCCTGCGCGCGGCCCCCGTACGCTAGCCCGCCGCACCGCGCCGGGGCGTGGACGCCGGCCCGCGGTGTCGGCGTCAGGATGAGGTCGCGCGGCGGTTGATCAGGGCCTCGATGCCGTCGAGCACGCGCTCCAGCCCGAACTCGAAGGCGTGCTCGGGGCTGTAGGCGGCGTTGAACGCCTCGCCCGCCGACTGCCCGACCCTGGAGGCCACGGAATAGCGGCCGGCGTCGGCGATGCGGCTGAGGAAGGGCGCGTGCGCGGCCCACCACTGCTCGTCGGTCAGCCCGGTCACGCTCTCCGCCTGCGCGGCCTCCACCGCGCCCCTGGCCGCCCCGTGCACGAAGCCGGTGATCAGCGTGATCACCGAGTCCATCTCCACGTCCGTCAGGCCGATGCCGTCCACGGCGCGCAACTCGTAGTCGTACTTGGCCGTCACGTTGGGCCCGAGCGGCGGGCGGCTGGCCGCCACCTGGAGCAGCCACGGATGGCGCAGGTAGAGGGCCCAGTTCTCCCTGGCGATCCGGTCGAGCGCGCCCCGCCAGTCGCCGGGCACGTGCTCCGGCCTGGCCGTCTCGCCGTACACCGTGTCGAGCATGACGTCGAACAGCTCCGGCTTGCCCGGCACGTACGTGTAGAGCGACATCGTCCCCACGCCCAGCCGCTCGGCCACGCGGCGCATGGACAGCGCCTGGAGGCCCTCGGCGTCGGCCACCTCGATGGCGGCGCGCACGATGCGATCGACGTTCAGCTCCGGCCTGCCCTTGCGGCTGGCCCGCTCGCTGGTGCGCCAGAGCAGCGCCAGGCTGCGCGCCGGGTCGCCTTTTCCGGAGTACTCGACTGTCATCTTCGTACGGTACACCGTACGGTTGCCGTTCTCCACCGTATGGCGTACGGTACATCGTACGCTATCGACGGGAGGCGGCATTGTCAGCGGTATGGGCGCGCGACCTGCGCAAGACGTACGGCGAGCAGGCGGCGCTGGACGGCATCGACCTCGACGTGGGCCAGGGCACGGTGCACGGCCTGCTCGGTCCCAACGGCGCGGGCAAGACCACGACCGTCCGCGTCCTCACCACGCTCCTGCGCCCCACCGGCGGGCGCGCCGAGGTGGCCGGCTTCGACGTGGTCCGGCAGCCCCGCCAGGTACGCCGCAGCATCGGCCTGGTCGGCCAGCACGCCGCGGTGGACGAGATCCTGACCGGCCGGCAGAACCTGGAGTTGTTCGGCCGCCTCTACCACCTGGGCCCCGCCGAGGCGCGGGCCAGGGCGGAGGAACTGCTGGAACGCTTCGGGCTGGAGCACGAGGGGCCGGCCAAGGAGTATTCAGGCGGCATGCGGCGCCGGCTCGACCTCGCGGCAGGCATGATCCTGGCGCCGCCCGTGCTGTTCCTCGACGAGCCCACCACGGGCCTCGACCCGCGCAGCCGCGCGGAGATCTGGCGGGCCGTGCGCGACCTGGTCGCCGGCGGCACCACGGTGCTGCTGACCACCCAGTACCTGGAGGAGGCCGATCACCTCGCCGACCGGATCTCCGTGATCGACGCGGGCCGGGTGGCGGCCGAGGGCACGCCGGACGAGCTCAAGGCCAGGCTCGGCGGCGACCGGCTCGACGTGGTGATCCGCGACCCGGAACGGCTGGCCCAGGCCGCCGAGATCGTCGGCCGCGCGGCGTCAGGGGCTGTAGCAGGGGCGGTGGAGGCCGATCAGGACACGCGGCACGTGAGCGTGCCGGTGCGCGAGCGCGTCCAGGCGCTCACGGAGGTCCTGGTGGCGCTGTCGGCGGCCGGGATCGAGGCCGAGGACGTGGCGGTGCGCCGCCCGACCCTCGACGAGGTCTTCCTGAGCCTGACCGCCGGAGGTGACGGCAGATGAACACGGTCTCGCTCGGAAGGGGAGCGGCGGATGAGGACGATCTCGACGGCGGGCGGTGGCGCATGAGCGCGAGCTCGCTGCGCTGGGCCCTGGTGGACGGCTGGTCGGTGGCCCGCAGGGACCTGATCCACTGGGCGAACCAGCCCATGACGGTGGTGTTCGGGGTGGTCTTCCCCGTGGTCATCACGCTGGCCTTCGGCTACCTGTTCGGCGGCGCGGTGAAGGTGCCCGAAGGGGCCGACTACTTCGCCTTCCTCATGCCCGGCATGTACGGCATGACGATGCTCTTCGGCCTGAGCGCCACCATGATCGCCGTCGCCACGGACGTCTCGAAGGGCGTCACCGACCGCTTCCGCTCCATGCCCATGGCGCCTTCGGCCGTCCTGATCGGCCGGGCCGTCGCCGACCTGCTCAACTCGGTCCTCGTCCTGGCCGGCCTGCTGGCCTGCGGCCTGGCGGTCGGCTGGCGTCCGGCCACGTTCTCCGGCGCGCTCGGCGCGGTGGGCCTGCTGCTGCTCCTGCGTTTCTCGCTGCTGTGGGCCGGGATGTACCTGGGGCTGCTCACCAGGGATCCAGGCGCGGCGGTGGCGGTGCAGACCCTGGAGTTCCCGATCGGCTTCCTGTCCAACGCCTTCGTCGCCCCGGACACGATGCCGGGCTGGCTGGGGGCGGTCGCGGAGTGGAACCCGCTGTCGTCCACGGTGGCGGCGGCCAGGCAGCTGTTCGGCAACCCGGGCTGGGGCGGCGACTCCTGGGTGGCGCAGCACGCGGTGCCGATGGCCGTGGTGTGGCCGCTCGTCATCACGGCGCTGTTCTTCACCCTGTCCGTCCGCCGGTACCAGCGTCTCGACCGGTGAACTACGCCTGCCCGTGGCGGTAGAAGGCGACCGGCTCCGGCGGCAGGGGCGTGTTGCCGAGGATGAGGTCGGCGGACTTCTCGGCCAGCATCATCACCGGCGCGTAGATGTTGCCGTTGGTCACGTACGGCATGGCCGAGGCGTCCACCACCCGCAGCCCGTCCAGGCCGTGCACCCGCATGCTCTGGGGATCGAGCACCGACATCTCGTCGGTGCCCATCCGGCAGGTGCACGACGGGTGCAGCGCGGTCTCGCCGTCCTTGGCCACCCAGGCCAGGATCTCCTCGTCCGTACGCACGTCGGGCCCGGGTGACAGCTCGCCCCCGTCCAGGTCCGCCCAGGCGGGCTGGGACAGGATGGCCCTGGCGTGCCTGATCGCCTCCACCCACTCGCGCCGGTCCTGCTCGGTGGACAGGTAGTTGAAGCGCAGGGCCGGCTTGCGGCGGGGATCGGCGGAGACGACGCGCACCGAGCCGCGCGCGTCGGAGTACATCGGGCCGATGTGCACCTGGTAGCCGTGTCCGCCGGCCGGGGCCGAGCCGTCGTAGCGGACGGCGATCGGCAGGAAGTGGAACATCAGGTTGGGGTAGGCGACGTCGTCGTTGGAGCGGATGAAGCCGCCGGCCTCGAAGTGGTTGGTGGCCCCTGGGCCGCGTCTGCGGAAGAGCCAGTCGGCACCGATGAACGGGCGGCGCCACATGGCCAGCGAGGGCTGCTGCGAGACCGGCTGCGTACACGCGTGCTGGATGTAGACCTCCAGGTGGTCCTGGAGGTTCTCCCCGACGCCGGGCAGGTCGTGCACCATCTCGATGCCCAGGGGCTCCAGCAGGGCGCGCGGGCCGACCCCGGAGAGCTGGAGGAGCTGCGGGGTGTTGATCGCCCCGCCGCACAGGATGACCTCCCCGGCCTCGATGCGCTCGCCGTCGCACAGGACACCGGTGGCGCGGGTGCCGTCGAAGAGCACCTTCTCCACGAAGGCGCGGGTCCTGACGGTCAGGTTGGGGCGGCGGCGCACCGGGTGGAGGTAGGCGCGGGCGGCGCTGAGCCGGCGGCCGCGGTGGATGTTGCGGTCGAAGGCGGCGAAGCCCTCCTGGCGGTAGCCGTTCACGTCGTCGGTCAGGGGGTGCCCGGCCTGCTGGACCGCCTCGAAGAACGCCTCGAACAGCGGCCCGCGCGCCGGGCCGCGCTCCAGCTTGAGCGGGCCCTCACCGCCGCGGAACTCGGTGCCGGGGTCGGCCAGGCAGTTCTCCATCTTCTTGAAGTACGGCAGGCAGTGGGCGTAGTCCCAGTCCTTCATGCCGGGATCGCCGGCCCAGCGCTCGTAGTCGAGCGGGTTGCCGCGCTGGAAGATCATCCCGTTGATGCTGCTCGAACCGCCCAGCACCTTGCCGCGGGCGTGGTAGACGCGCCGGCCGTTCATGTGGGGCTCGGGCTCGGACTCGTACTTCCAGTCGTAGAAGCGGCTGCCGATGGGGAACATCAGCGCGGCCGGCATGTGGATGAACACGTCCCACAGGTGGTCGGCCCGGCCGGCCTCCAGCACCAGCACCGAGGTCGAAGGATCGGCGCTGAGCCGGTTGGCCAGGGCGCAGCCGGCCGAGCCGCCGCCCACGATGACGAAGTCGAACCTCAACGGGGAATCCAGTCCTTCCACACGATCTTGTTCTCGTCGACCCACCGCTCAGCGGCCTCTTCGGCGCTCATCTTCTCGTTGATCATGTCGCTGGCCACGGCGTTCTGGTCGTCGTTGGTCCAGTTGAAGTTGCGGACGAACTCGTACGCCTTCCCGCCGGTCTCGGCGAACCGCCTGCTGACGATCTTGTCCAGCAGGTACGGCGGATAGTCGCAGGCCACCTTCGCCGCCGTGTCGTCGCAGCCCACCGCGTAGGGAGGCAGTGAGACCTTGACGAGCCGGATCTTGGTGAACAGCCATTGCGGTTCGTAGAAATACATGAGCAGCGGCGTCCGGTTCTTCGTCGCCTCCTGCGCGGCCTTGATCAACGCGGCCTCGCTCCCGGAGTAGACGACCTTGTAATTCAGTCCGAGGTTCTTGATGATGGCCTCGTCATTCGTCACGAAGGTCGGATCGCCGTCCAGAACCTGTCCGGCGGTGCCAGTTTTCTCGGTCCGGAAAAGGCTAGAGTATTTATTGAGGTTTCGGTAGTCCGTAATGCCGGGATACCTTTTGGCCATCCACTCGGGGATGTACCAGCCGATGACCCCTTTGTTCCCCGTGAGGCCCGCCGACAGTGCGACCTTCTTCTGCTCGATGTAGGTCTTCTTCAAGTCGTTGTGACCCCAGCTCTCCACGATCACGTCGACCTTGCCGGATTCGAAATCCTTCCAGGACTGGTCCTCTTTCACTGGGCGCTTGTTGACCTTGTAGCCCAGCTCCCGCTCCAGCAGGTGCGCCATGACGGCGGCCTGGGCCTCGTAGCCCGCCCAGGCGTGGATGTCGATGTTGACCGTCCCCTTGGCCTGGGCGGCGGTCTCGGGTTCGGCGCCCGAGCAGGCCGTCAGGAGCAGGATCCCCGCGAGGGGCCCAGTGAAGGGCAGGGCGGCGAGCTTCTTGGTTCGCATCATCAGAGGTCTCCGGGAACGCGCGGCCCCAGGGGCGGGGCCGCGCGGTCATGACGGGGTCACTTGGGGATCCAGGCCTGCCACTTCGCGGGGTTGGCCTCGATCCACTTCTTGGCGGCTTCCTCGCCGGTCATGCCGTTGTTGGTCATGTCGTTGGCCACGGCGTTCTGGTCCTCGTTGGTCCAGCTGAAGTTCTTGACCAGCTCGTACGCCTTCCCGCCGGTCTGCGCGAACTTCGTGCTGACGATCTTGTCGAGGTCCATCTCCGGGTAGTCGCAGGCGACCTTCTTGGGGTCCGCGTCGCAGCCCTCGGTCCAGGCCGGCAGGTTGACGCGGACCAGGTCGACCTTGTCGAAGATCCAGTGCGGCGTCCAGAAGTAGAACAGCAGCGCCTTCTTCTGCTCCTGCGCCTGCGTGGCCGACTTCAGCAGGGCCGCCTCGCTGCCGCCCGTGACCACCTTGAAGTTCAGCTTGAGGTTCTTGACCAGGGCCTCGTCGTTGGTGACGTAGCTGGGGTCGCCGTCGAGGAGCTGGCCCTTGCCGCCCGACTCCGAGGTCTTGAACAGGTCGGCGTACTTGTTCAGGTTCTTGTAGTCGGTGATGTCCGGGTACTTGTCGGCCATCCACTTGGGCACGTACCAGCCGATGATGCCCTTGTTGCCGGTCGAGCCGGCCTCCTGCGCCGTCTTCTTCTCCTCGATGAACTGCTTCTTCAGGTCGGGGTGACCCCAGTTCTCGATGATGACGTCGACGTCGCCGGTCTCGAAGCCCTCCCAGGCCAGCTGCTCCTTGATCTCGGGCAGCTCGACGTTGTAGTTGAGCTCGTTCTTCAGCAGGTACGCGACGACGTTCGCGCTGGCCTCGTACCCCACCCAGGGGTTGATCGCGATCTTCACGGTGCCCGCGGAGGCGGCGCTGCTGGCGCCGGCCTGCGGGGCGGCGGTGCTGGTCGAACTGCTGTCCACCGTTGCTCCGCCGCAGCCCGCGGCGGCGAACGCAACGGCCATCAGGCCTGCGAACAGGCGAATCTTCATGTGAGCTTCCTCTTTCGGGGGGAAGGGCGTCTGTCGGCGCCCTGCGTGATGCGGTCGAGCATGACTCCGAGCAGGACGGTCGCGACGCCGGCCACGAAGCCCATGCCGAAGTCGCTCCGCTGGGAGAAACCGACGACCACGTCGTAACCGAGCGCCCCCGCCCCGACCAGGCCACCGACGACGACCATGGCGAGCGTCATCACGATGCCCTGGTTGGCCGCGAGCAGGATCGCCCGCCTGGCCATCGGGAGCTGCACCTTCCACAGGAGCTGGGCCGAGGTCGAGCCGGCGGAGGCCGCGGCCTCCACGACGGTCGGGGGCACGGCCTTGATCCCGTCCTCGACCAGGCGCACCACGGGGGGAACGGCGTAGATGATCGAGGCGAAGATGGCGGTGAAGCGGGTGGTCTCGAACAGCGCCAGCGCCGGCAGCAGGTACACGAACGCCGGCATGGTCTGGGCGGCGTCCAGCACGGGCCGCTGAACGGCCGAGTAGCGCGGCGAGCGGGCCGCGGCCACCCCGAGCACGAGGCCGATGAGCAGGGTGACCAGCACCGCGACGGCGACCGTGGTCATCGTCTGCATGGCGTGCTCCCAGACGCCGAGCAGCGCGATGGCGAGCAGGCAGCCCAGCGCCGTCAGCGCGGGGCCGGCGCCGCTCACCCGCCAGGCCACCAGCAGCACCGCGAGCGCGATCAGCCACCAGGGGGCCGAGGTGAGCAGCGACTCCAGCGGGTTGAGCAGGACGGCGGAGGTGACGTCCTTGATCCACGTCGTCACGCCGAACCAGTTCGTCTCGGCCCAGCGGACGATGTCGTTGACCTCGGAGACGACGTTGACGGTCAGGTTCTCCGGCCACGTCGCGGGCAGCACGGGGATGAGCGCGAGCCCGGCGGCGGCCAGCACGCCCGCCCCGGCCAGGCCGGCGCGGCCGATCCTGGCGTGCGGGTCGCGGCGGGCCACCGCCATCAGCATCCGGTCCAGCACCACCGCCATGATCACGACGGCGACGCCGGCCGGGAGCATGATGCCGACCTGCGCGCGCGACAGGCCGCGGATGATGTCGCCGCCCAGCCCGGGGGCCGAGATCAGGTTGGCGATGACGACCATGGACAGCGCCATCATGACCGTCTGGTTGACCGCCAGCGCCATCGTGGACCTGGCCAGCGGCAGGTAGACCTTGAACAGCGTCTGCGCGCGCGTGGCGCCCAGCGAGGTGGACGCCTCGACGGCGGTGGGGGAGACCCCCGAGATGGCCAGGGCGGTGATGCGGATCGCGGGCGGGATCGAGTAGATCATCGTGGCGATGGCCCCGGCCGGCGCGCCGATGTGGAAGAACAGCGCCAGCGGCGCCAGGTACGCGAACGTCGGCATGATCTGCATGACGTCCAGCACCGGGGTGATCGCCCGCCGGACGCGGGCGGAGAGCCCGGCCCAGACGCCGATCGGGACGCCGATCGCCAGCGACAGCAGCACCGCCACCGCGACCAGGGCCAGCGTGTCAACGCTCGACTCCCACAGCCCCAGCACGCCGAACGCGCTCACGCCCGCGACCGCGACCAGCGCGATCCGCCAGCCGCCCGCCAGCCACGCCAGCGCGCCCATGACCCCGGTGATGCCGGGCCAGCCGAGGGCGTACAGGGTGGTCTGGAACACGCCGTAGAGCAGGCCTACGAAGAGCCGGATGTAGTTGAGGAAGTACAGGAAGAGCGGGTTGTCGTTGCGGTGGTCGTCGATCCACTCGCGCAGCTCGGTGACGGCCAGGAACTGCGGCGCCTCCTTGTCGTGCGGCAGCGTGCCCGTGCCCTGGAAGACCAGGTACGCCACCACGAACAGCAGCGCCACGCCCGCCGGCGCCGCCCACTTCGGCAGGCCGAGCCTGGTGGAGGGCGTGGGGACGGCCGTGGAGCTCATGCCCCCGCCTTCGCGCCCGTGCTGTCGCCGCCGTCGCCCGCACCCGCGCTCGCACCCGCGCTGACACCGGCACCGGCGCCGGCGTTCGCGCCTAAGTCCTGGCCGGCCAGGAAGCCGAGCAGGTCCACCTGGTCCACCACGCCGACCAGCTCGTCGCCGTCCACCACCCTGATCGGCTGGGCCGAGGACGACGACACGCCGATCGCGTCCTTGATCACCGTGGTCACCGGCAGCACCGGCCCGTCCAGCGGCTCGCCGCGCTCGGGAGGGCGGCAGATCCAGCGCAGGGTCAGCACGTGACTCCTGGGCACGTCGCGGACGAAGTCGGCCACGTAGTCGTCGGCCGGCGCGCCCACCAGCTCCTCGGCCGTGCCGAGCTGCACGATCGAGCCGGCCCGCATGATCGCGATCCGCTCGCCCAGCTTGAGCGCCTCGGACAGGTCGTGCGTGATGAAGAGCATCGTCTTGCCGACCTCGCGGTGCAGCCGGATCACCTCGGCCTGCATGTCGCGCCTGATCAGCGGGTCGAGCGCGCTGAACGGCTCGTCGAACAGCATCACCTGCGGCTCCACGGCCAGCGCGCGGGCCAGGCCCACCCGCTGCTGCATGCCGCCGGAGAGCTGGTCGGGATAGGCGTCGGCGTAGCCGTCGAGGCCGACCAGCGAGAGGATCTCCCCGGCCCGCGCGTGCCTGGCGGCCTTGGCGGTGCCCTGGATCTCCAGCCCGTAGGCGACGTTGTCGATCACCTTGCGGTGCGGCAGCAGGCCGAAGTGCTGGAAGACCATGCTGACCTGGTGCCGGCGGATCTCACGGAGCCGGGTGGGCGAGGCGGCGCGGATGTCCTCGCCACCGATCGTGATCCGGCCCGCGGTCGGCTCGATGAGCCGGGTCAGGCAGCGCACCAGGGTGGACTTGCCGCTGCCCGACAGGCCCATGACCACGAAGACCTCGCCGGGGCGGACCTCGAAGCCCACGTCCCTGACGGCGGCGGTGCAGCCGGTCTTCTCCCTCAGCGCGGCGGGTTCGAGATGCTTGTCCTCGCTGTCCAGGACTTTCTCCGCCCTGGGTCCGAAGATCTTCCAAAGACCCGCAACGGTGATAGCCGCGTTGTCGGGAGAATCTCCCACACTCGCCTCCTCGTTATGACGTCGCTCAACATATGTCGGGAATAGCGAGATTCTCAACGCTGTGACCTTCTGGAGATCTTCGTGCGCCTCGCACGTTACTCGCTGGAACGGACCAATCGCCCAGAAGTGGACATTTATTCTGTTAAAGGTTTATTTCGTGCTGCAGACGCTTCCATCATGGAGTGCCAGGTTCTATCCTCATCAGTCACGCGAGCCAACTTTTGTCGCGTTATGTTGCCTTGGCCACGAGCCTTAGGATGTGTTGCAATAACCGGCAACTTGATTTCTCCCACGGCACACACTCCTCATATACGCCGATTCGGGCGAGGTGCGTTCGGTGACTACAGAGCGGGGCGTCAAGCACGCCGGCGAGGGCGGCTGGCGGCTGGGCAATTGGCGCGTCCGAGCACGTCTCGTGGCCCTCATCATGGTGCCCACCGCCGCGGCCGTGCTGCTCGGCGGCGTCCAGGTGCTCTCCTCGACCGCCGCGGCCGGCGACTACGCGCGCACGAACCAGTTCGCCCGGCTCTCCGCCGAACTCGGCGGCCTCACCCACCTCATCTCCGGCGAGCGGGCGCGGACCTCCTGGTACATCGCGCGTAACCGGCCGGCCGACGGCCTGGCCGAGGTCAAGGCGCAGATGGACCAGGTGGACCTGGAGGCCGGGCAGGTGCGCGGCATCGCCCAGCAGCTCCTGGCCGACTCCACCGGCCGCACCGCCGACCAGCTGGAGAGCCTGCTCAACCGGCTGAACGACCTGACCTCCCTGCGCGCGCAGGCGCTGGAGGCCAACCTGCTGCCCGGCCCGGCCGTCGAGCTCTACACCACGGTCGTCAACGACCTGCTCTCCGTGCACAACGAGCTGGTCAAGGGCAGCGTGGACGACGAGCTCTTCCGCCAGACGCGCATGCTCGACGGGCTCGCCCGCGCGAAGGAGAGCCTGTCCTACCAGCAGGCGCTGGTCACCGTCGTGCTGGCCGAGGGCGCGTTCGACCAGGAGCAGCTCAAGCGCTTCCTGGGCGAGCAGTCCAGGGAGCAGAACGAGCGCAGAGGATTCGCCGCCGAGGCCACCGCCGAGGAGCGCCGCTTCTTCGACGAGAACGTCAACGGCAGGCCCGCCGACCGCATGCTCTTCCTGCGCGAGCTGGTGCTGATCAGAGCCACCAGGGGCCTGCCGCTGCGCGGGCTCGACCAGTCCGCGCCCGACGACGCCAAGGAGTGGTTCGACGCGACCAACGTGGTCGTCGACGCCATGCGCCAGGTCGAGGAGCGCCAGGCGGAGGGCATCGTCCGGCGCAGCGAGGCGCTGAGCGCCGACGAGCGGCAGCAGGCCATCGTGACCGCCGTCGCCGTGCTCGCCCTGCTCGTGATCGTGCTGCTCATCACCACCGGCGTGGCCCGATCCCTGGTACGCCCCCTGCGCCGCCTGCGCGGCGAGGCCCTGGAGATCGCCGGCAAGCGGCTGCCCGACTTCGTCCAGCACCTGCGCGAGTCGCGCGACGGCGTGGTCACCGCCGAGGTGCCGCCCATCGGCATCTTCTCCAAGGACGAGGTCGGCGAGGTCGCGCGCGCCTTCGACGAGGTGCACCGCGAGGCCGTCCGGCTGGCGGGCGACGAGGCCAAGCTGCGCTCCAACGTCAACGCCATGTTCGTCAACCTGTCCAGGCGCAGCCAGACGCTGGTCGAGCGGCAGCTCACGCTGATCGAGAAGCTGGAGCGCGGCGAGCGCGACGACACCAGGCTCGGCGACCTGTTCAAGCTCGACCACCTGGCCACCCGCATGCGCCGCAACAGCGAGAACCTGCTCGTCCTGGCCGGCCAGGAGGCCGCGCGGAAGTGGAGCGAGCCGGTCGAGCTGATGGACATCGTGCGGGCGGCGCTGGGCGAGGTCGAGAGCTACGACCGGGTCAGCATCCAGGTCGAGTCGGACGTCGCCATCGCCGGGCAGGCCGTCACCGACGTGGTCCACCTGCTCGCCGAGCTGGTCGAGAACGCGGTCTCGTTCTCCTCGCGCGACACCAAGGTCATCATCTCCAGCAGCCGCATCGACGGCGGCAGCCTGATGTTGTCGGTCACCGACCAGGGCATCGGCATGAGCCAGGAGGAGCTGGCCGAGGTCAACTGGCGCCTGGCCAACCCGCCCGTGGTCGACGTCTCCGTCTCGCGGCGCATGGGCCTGTTCGTGGTCGGCCGGCTGGCGCTGCGGCACCAGATCCGGGTGCAGCTGCGCCGCCAGGACATCGGCGGCCTGACCGCGATGGTGCTGGTCCCGCCCCGGTTGCTCACCGCCGTGCCCGGTCCGGTGCCCGGCGCGGGGCAGCGTCTTCAGGCGCCCAGGCAGGTCAACCGGCCCACGCCGTCGTACGCCCCGCCGTACTCCTCCTCGCCCGCCGGGCCGCCATCGGGCCATTCGTCGGGTCATTCGTCGGGTCGTTCATCGAGTCATTCGTCTGGGCATCCGTCGTTCGACACCGGCGGCGCGCCCGAGCCGTCGTCCTGGTTCACCTCCTCGCGCACGTCCATGAGCGGATCGCTCTCCTTCGACTCGGCGTCCTTCGACGCGGCCTCCTTTGATTCGGCTGCGTTCGATTCGGGGTTCGACTCGACGTTCAGCCCGGGCGGCCCGGGCGCGCCGCGGTCGTCGTTCGCCGGGCCGGCGCCGCCCGCCCCGTCCTACCCCGACCAGGCCACGCCGGCGACGTCGTTCCCGCCGCCCCCTGCGCCGGCCAAGGACGAGTACCTGCCGATCTTCGCCTCCGTCGAGGAGAGCAGCTGGTTCAGCAGGTCGGCGCCGACGGCAGACCGCCGCGAGGAGTCCTGGTCCTCACCCGCCGACCAGGGGTGGCAGGCCGCGGGAGCGGCCGCGGAGCCCGTGCAGAGCGGCACCACGAACTCCGGCTTGCCGAAGCGCACGCCACGAGCGAATCTGGTACCGGGCACCGCCAGCCCGCAGCCGCCGCCCGTACCCGTCGCTCCGGTGTCCCCTGACCGGTTGCGCAGCAGGCTGGCCAGCTACCAGCAGGGCGTGCGCAAAGGACGCGCCGAGCTCCAGGAGGACTCATGAAGGAGTTGAGTCAGGCCGCCAGAGACATCAACTGGCTGGTCAGCCGCTTCGTCGAAGAGGTCCCGGGCGTGGCGCACGCCGTCGTGGTCTCCGCGGACGGCCTGCCGATGGCCTTCTCCCGGGGGTTTCCGAAAGACCGTGCAGACCAGCTCGCCGCCATCGCGGCCGGGCTGGTGAGCCTCACCCAGGGGTCGGCCCGCGTGTTCGAGGGCGGAGGGGTCACCCAGACCCTCGTCGAGATGGAACGCGGCCTGCTGCTGGTGATGTCGATCAGCGACGGTTCCTGTCTGGCGGTGCTGGCCGCACCCGACTGCGACATGGGCTTGGTCGCCTACCAGATGACGATCCTGGTCGAGCGTGCGGGGCAGGTGCTGACGCCTGCCGTGAGGGCGGAGCTCTCCGCAGCGCGTCCGTGGTGATGGGAGTGAACCGTGGCATCGTGGCACAACGGGGAGCCGGAGCCCGAGCGAAGTTCGCTCGTCCGGATGTACGCCGTGACCGGAGGCCGGACCGCTCCGCGCACGGCGCTGGCCATGGAGGCACTGGTATCGTCGGCGACCTCGGCGCAGCTCGGCACGACCTACACGCGCGAATATCGCGCGATCAGTGAGCTGTGCCGGCAGGTGCGGTCCGTGGCGGAGATCTCCGCGCTGCTCAGCGTGCCCCTCGGAGTGGCTCGGGTGCTCGTCGCCGACATGGAGGCGGATGGGCTGGTCAAGGTGTACCAGCCGCAGCTAGAGGCAGGTTTGCCCGACAGGGGCCTGCTCGAAAGGGTATTAAGTGGACTTCGCAGGCTCTAGCCGGCTCACTTCCACGAAGATCGTCGTGGCCGGCGGGTTCGGCGTGGGCAAGACCACGTTCGTGGGCTCCGTGTCCGAGATCATGCCGCTCACGACGGAGGCGGTCATGACGGACGCGTCGGAGGGCATCGACGACCTCGGGCACACTCCGGGCAAGACCACCACAACCGTGGCCATGGACTTCGGGCGGCTCTCGCTCGACCAGGACCTGATCCTCTATCTCTTCGGCACCCCGGGCCAGCACCGGTTCTGGTTCATGTGGGACGACCTCGTCCGCGGGGCCATCGGGGCCGTGGTGCTGGTCGACTCGCGGCGGCTGGCCGACAGCTTCCCCGCGGTCGACTACTTCGAGAACTCCGGGATCCCGTTCGTCATCGGGCTCAACGGCTGGAACGGAGAGTTCCCGCACATCGAGAGCGAGGTGCGGGAGGCGCTCACGCTCTCGGCCCACGTGCCGATCGTGCGCACGGACGCGCGGGTCCGGCCGGCGGTCAAGCAGACGCTGATCACGCTGGTCGAACACGCGCTGACCGTACGCACGGGCTGAGCGGCCTGGTCAGGCACCCACCCGGTGGATCTATTGGGCCGACCACCAGTAGGCGGCCACCAGTTCGGCCACCAGCGTCTCCGTGAGCAGGGCGACGTCCGGGTCGTCGTCGTGGACGTACCTGATCGCCGCCGCGGCGTCCTTCACCTCGCCGCCGACGGCGATCACCGTGGACCCGCGCTCGCGCACCCAGTCCATGGCCTGCCCGTCGTAGCGGGAGCCGGGGAAGAGCAGGGCGCGGTAGTCGAGCGTCTTGGTGAGGTAGACGTCCACGTGCGACCAGTCGCCGCTCTCGCAGGCGTCGGCAGGGCGGCGCGGGCCCTCGCGGAACATCAGCGCCGACTGCTCCGCCGACGACAGCCGCTCGGCCGGGGCGATCGTGTAGACGCCGTGCGGGCCGTCCAGCAGCTCCATGGTCAGGGGCAGCCACTCGTCCCTGCGCTCCAGCAGGTCGGCCGACGCCTGCGCCGCCCGTTCGAGCAGGGCGGGCAGGTCGCGGTCGCGGCCGGTGAGCCTGGACTCCAGCGCCAGCAGCAGGGCCAGCGTGTGCTGGAACGTGCGGCAGGCGACGCCGCCGCGCTCCTCCCCGGCGTGCAGGTCGACCACCAGGTCGGCGGCGGCGGCGAGGGGCGAGCCGGGGGAGTTGGTGAACGCGGCCAGCCGGGCCTGACCGCCCGCGTACGCGGCGACGGCGTCGAGGGTCTCCCTGCTGGCGCCCGTGGCCGAGATGGGCACGACCAGGGTGCCCTCGGCCGGCGGCAGGCTCGCCGCGGCCGAGGCGTACTCGGCGTGGGCGAACACGCCGGCGGCGCGAAGCCGCAGCGCGGCGACGCCGGCGGCGTAGCGTGAGCTGCCCATGCCGAGGAACAGCACCCGGTCGATGCCCGCCGGCAGGCCCGCGAACGGGTCCTCGGCGCGCAGCCGGCCGGCCAGCTCCGTCAGCGCCTCCGGCTTGGACTCCAGGTCGGACAGGTAGAGCTCGGCGTTCACGCGGTGTTCTCCTCGGGGTACCAGGTGCGCAGGACGCCCATCGGGGCGTAGCGCCAGCGGGGAAGGTGCCGGGCGGCGTAGATCAGCTCGCGGCACTCCTGCTCCACCTCGAACGGGCGGATCAGGCTCTCGTCGAGCAAGTCTGCCCTGCCCTCCTCGGCCAGCCGGCGCCGGTAGGCGGTGAGCAGGGTGGCGCGGGCCCGCTCCGCCCAGGCGGCGGCGCGGGCGGGCGGCGTGGACCTTCTCTTGATCGCCACCTGCGCCACGTGGTCGAGGCTCGTGGTCAGCTGGGCCACGTCCCTGGCGGCCGGCTGGTACGTCGCGGCGTCGGCGACGGTCGGGTTGCCGTCGAAGTCGATCACCGCGTACCCGTCGCGCCAGCGCAGGATCTGGCCCACGTGCAGGTCGCCGTGGATCCTGATCGGCGGGGAGCCGGCGGGGACCGGCTCCAGCGCGGCCAGCTCCCGTCTCATGGCGCCGGCCCTGGCGGCCAGCCACGCGCCGTCAGCGCCATCGGTCAGGTCGAGCGCCTCGGTCAGCGCGCTCTCAGCCCTGACAGCCAGATCCTCCCCCTTAACCGGTCCGGGGAGGGTGGACGCGGGGAGAGTGGACAGGGCGAGATGCAGGCCGGCCGCGAGCCGGCCGAGCTCGGTGGCGAAGCCGGTCCGGCCGTGCTCCGCCTCGTCCACGCACCACTCCCAGCCGTCCCTGGCCTCGGGCAGATAGCCGGTCACCAACGCCAGCAGGTGCTCGCGTCCGTCTACTACACCTGTCAGAGCCGCGTAAGGGGGAGCTGTGTCGTTGAATCCCGCCTCAACGAGGTGCGCGAGGATCTCCGGCGTCGGGTGGGGCAGCGGCGCGGGAGGGGTCAGCCACTTCACCACGACCCGCTCGTCCACCACCACCGAGTAGTTCGTCTGGTCCACGTGGTCACCGAAATCACGCTCACCTGGGGCCCCAGTGTGGAGATCTTCAGGACCGTACGAGAGGCTGGGGAGCGGGAGGAAGCGCCGCACGGCGAACGGCGGCGGCACCTCTCCCTCCAGCCGCAGAAGGAGCGCGGCGGTGAGCCCGCGATCTCGGGTGGTGAGTGGCCTCTCACCGAGAGAGATCAAGCGATGGCGTATTGAATCCCAATTCAACTGGTAGACCAAACTTCCAGGTAGCAATGTCATCAAAAGTCTTGCCCATGTTGATTTCTGCTGCAACACTCCTGGTCTGGTCGGCTGTGTCCGGTAAGGTCGCGCGACCCCTCTTCCCATACAAATTGCAGAAGGAGTAGCGGCCGTGTCCCGTACCCGGTTCACCCGTCGTCTCCCGGCCGCCGTCGCGGTGGCCGGTCTCGCGCTTGCCGTCGCGGCGTGCGGCGGTGAGTCGTCGTCAAGCTCAGATGGCACGACGGTAGCGGCGGCCGACCAGCTCAAGCCCGACGCGGACCTGTCGAAGCAGTCCCTGCAGATCACCGTATGGGACGGTTACACGCCCAAGGAGCTGCCCCAGCGGGTGAAGGAGAAGCTCAAGGTCCAGGACATGAAGGTCGCGCTGCACGCCACCAACGAAGAGGCGATGAACAAGCTCACCGCCCAGGGCGACAGCGGCATCGACGTGGCCTTCGTGTCCGGCCAGTACGCCCAGGCGCTCAACGCCCAGGGCCTGCTGGAGCCGATCCACCCCGAGCTGATCCCCAACCTGGCCAACCTCTACCCCGAGGCCACCCAGCTCTCCTACGACAAGGGCAACAAGTACTCCGTCCCCTACACCTGGGGCACCACCGGCATCTGCTACCGCACCGACCTGGTGAAGAGCAAGCCGACCAGTTGGAACGATCTCCTCAAGCCCCCGGCCTGGGCCGAGAAGAAGGTCACGATGATGACCACCGAGCGCTGGCTGGCGCTGCCCGCGCTCAAGTCGCTCGGCTACTCGGTCAACACCGACAAGGACGAGGAGATCGCCAAGGCCCGCGAGCTGCTCATGGCCCAGAAGCCCCACCTGCTCACCTACGACGACACCACGTTCGGTGACAAGCTGGTCAGCGGCGAGGCCGTGATGGTCGAGGCGTGGGACGGCTGGTGCCCGACCACCGACCCCAAGGGCAACATCGCGTTCGCGGTGCCGAAGGAGGGCAGCGACCTCTGGGTGGACACCATGGTGATCATGAAGTCCTCCAAGAACAAGGAGGCCGCGCACGCCCTGATCAACTACATCCTCGACCCCGCGATCCACAGCTGGGCGGCCGAGAACATCAACTACAAGGTCCCCAACAAGGCGGCCATGGACAAGGTGAAGATCGCCAAGGGCTCGCTGCTCGACATCCCGCCGTCCCAGCTGCTGGACGGTGAGTCGATCATCGACCTGGGCGCCGCCTCGACCAAGTACACGCGCCTGTCGGCCGACGTTCAGGCGAAGTAGTTGTCGTTGTAGTGAAGTCAGAGGTCAAGGCCCGGCCGGTGTCCCGTTCGAGAGGACGCCGGCTGGGCGCGTTCGTGTTCCTGACGCCGGGGCTGACGTACCTGGTCGTGCTGCTGCTGGTGCCGCTGGCGCTGGTGCTGAGCTACACGGTCTTCCAGCGCGGGCGCTTCGGCGGGGTGGTCTACGAGTTCACGGCCGAGAACTTCGAACGGCTGGTCGACCCGCTCTACCTGGACGTGGTCATCGGCTCGCTGAAGATCGCGGCGGTGACGACCGTGATCGCGCTGCTGTTCGGCTATCCGACGGCGTACCTGATCGCCCAGCTTCCGCGGAAGTGGAAGACGATCGCGCTGGTCGCGATCGTGCTGCCGTTCTGGACGAACTTCATCATCCGCGTCTACGCCTGGATCATCCTGCTGAGCGGGCCCGGGCTGGTCAACAGCGGGCTGAAGGTGTTCGGGATCGAGCCGCTCGAACTGCTCTACAACGAGGGCGCGATCGTGGCGGGGCTGGTGTACTCGTACCTGCCGCTGATGGTGCTGCCGCTGTTCGCCGCGATCGAAAAGCTCGACCCGCAGCTCAGAGAGGCCTCGGCCAACCTGGGGGCCTCCGGCCTGACCACCTTCAGAAAGGTCACGCTGCCGCTCACGGTGCCGGGCGTGCTGACCGGGAGCCTGTTCGTGTTCGTGCCCAGCTTCGGCAACTTCGTCATCCCCGAGCTGCTCGGAGGCAGCAAGTCGCTGATGGTGGGCAACCTGATCAGGCAGCAGTTCCTGTCGGCGCGCGACTGGCCGTTCGGCTCGGCGCTGGCGCTGGCGCTCATCGCGGTGCTGCTCGTGCTGCTGGTCGCGCAGGCATGGGTGGCGCGCCGTGCGTAGGTCCAGGCTCCTGTACGTCCCCTTCTGGGCCACGTACGTCTTCCTCTACGCGCCGATCGTCGTGCTCGTCGTCATGTCGTTCAACGCCGGCGAGTCCGCGTACACCTACGAGGGCTTCAGCCTCAAGTGGTACGGCGAGCTGGCCGGCGACGACCGGATCATGAACGGCGTGGTCAACACGCTGATCGTGGCCGTCGGATCGACCGTGATCGCCACGGTGCTCGGCACGCTGCTGGCCGTCGGCCTGGCCAGGTACACCAGGTCCAAGCTGCTCGACGCGGTCTCGCTGATGCCCGCCGTGCTGCCCGACCTGGTGCTGGCCATCGGGCTGCTGGTCTTCTACGGGATGATCCAGCTCACGCTCGGCCTGTACTCGGTGATCCTGGCCCACGGCGTGTTCGCGATGGCGTTCGTGGCGGCGGTGGTGCGGACCAGGCTGTCCGGCGCGGACACCTCGCTGGAGGAGGCCTCGCGCGACCTGGGCGCAGGGCCGGTGGTGACGTTCATCAAGATCACGCTGCCGCAGCTCGCGCCGGGGATCGTGGCCGGGGCGCTGCTGGCGTTCACGCTGTCGCTGGACGAGTTCGTGATCGCCTTCTTCACGATCGGCAACGCCGAGCCGACGCTGCCGATCGTCATCTACTCAATGATCCGTTTCGGGGTCACCCCGAAGATCAACGCCCTGGCCGCGATCCTGCTGCTCGTGAGCTTCACGGCGGTGATCGCCGGGCAGCGACTGACCAAGATCGGGGAGTCTCGTGCTCAAGATTGACGGTGTCTCCCGCAGGTTCGGGGACGTCACCGCGCTGGACGGTGTGTCACTGGAGATCGGCCAGGGGGAGTTCTTCGCCCTGCTCGGCCCCTCCGGCTGCGGCAAGACCACGCTGCTGCGCATCATCGCCGGCTTCGAGACGCCGGACGCGGGCGCGGTGACACTCGACGGCGACGACCTGCTGTCCCTGCAGCCGAACCGGCGGCCGATCAGCCTCATGTTCCAGTCGTACGCGCTGTTCCCGCACATGACCGTGGCCAAGAACGTGGCCTACGGCTTGGAGCGCGAGCGGCTGCCCCGGCAGGAGGTCAGGCAGCGCGTCGGCGAGGTGCTGGAGACGGTCGGCCTGTCCGCGCACGCCTCCCGCAAGCCCGCCCAGCTCTCCGGCGGTCAGCGGCAGCGCGTCGCGCTGGCGCGTTCCATCGTCAAGCGGCCCCGGCTGCTGCTGCTCGACGAGCCGCTGTCGGCCCTGGACAAGAAGGTCCGCGCGGACATGCAGCTGGAGCTCAAGCGCCTGCAGCACGAGGTGGGCATCACGTTCGTGGTCGTCACGCACGACCAGGAGGAGGCCATGTCGCTGGCCGACCGCATCGCCGTCTTCGACAACGGCAGGGTCTGCCAGGTGGACGAGCCGATCGCCCTGTACGAGCGCCCCCGCTCACCCTTCGTGGCCGACTTCGTCGGGGCCAACAACCTCTTCGCCGGCGTGGCAGGGTCCGGCGGGATCGAGAGCGAGACGTTCGGCACCCTGGCCGGCACGCCGCTGACGGAGATGGAGCCGGGCGCGGCGGCGCTGCTGGCCGTCCGGCCGGAGAGCATCGAGCTGGCCGATGAGAACGCGGCCAGGGGCCTTCCTGGCAGCGTCCTCGACGTGAGCTTCTACGGCGGCGTCTCACACGTCTCCGTGGACGTCCCAGGCCGGGCCAAGCCGGTCCTCGCCGCCGTGCAGGGCGCCGCCACGGTGAGCGCGGGCGCCAAGGTCAAGGTGCGCTGGGACGCCGAGGACGCGGTCATCATGGCGGCCGGTCAGTGAGCCAGGTCGTTGCCCGTGGCCGCGCGGGCGTAGGACAGGATCAGCTCGTTCGCCTCGTCGGGGCCGATCACCGGATGCCTGGCCGTGATGCGGTAGCCGTAGGCGTCCTCCAGGGCCACGAGGTTGCGCGCGATCGTCAGCGAGTCGGCGCTCAGCCGGAACACGCCGAGCGCCGCCCCCGTGTCCAGGATCGCCTGGTACATCGACACCTGACGGTCGTAGAGGGAGGTGAGCAGCACGCCGTAGACCCGGTTGCGGCCCGCGGCGCCGCCGAGCTCGTTGAGCAGGCGCACGTCGGGGTCGAGCGAGCCGGTCGGCAGCCCCGTCCTGATCGTGACCACCAGCTTCTCGACGGGGTCGGTGAGCGTGGCGAGCTGACGCATGCGCTGCTCGTAGAAGCGCTCCATGCCCGCGTGCTGCGCCTCGACCAGGAGCTCGCTGAGGTCGGGGTAGTGGTAGAGCACGGCGCCCGAGGTCAGGCCCGCCTCCTCGGCGACGTGCGAGAGCTGTACACCGTCTATGCCGTGGCGGATGATGGCCCTGCGCGCGGCCTCGATCAAGTCGATGCGCCGATCGCTGCGGCTCTTACGCTGCGCCACCCTCACCACCCTCACTCTTCGCATGATGTTCAGTTAGCCGTGACCATAGTGCACGTAACTCGACCCTCACGCCAGATCCATTTTTGAATTCACCTTCAAAATGACGAGTTCTCCCGGAGTCTCGATGTCTCTCACGTTCCTGTTCATGCCGGAAAGCGCGTACGGACCGACCAACAACTGCATCGGCATCGGCGACATCCTTCGCCGGCGCGGTCACCGGGTCGTCTTCGCCGCCGAGGCGTCCTGGAAGGGCAAGCTCGAAGCGCTCGGCTTCGAGGAGGACCTGGTCGACCTGGCCCCGCCGGCCGAGGAGGAGCAGGACGCCGGCCAGTTCTGGAAGGACTTCATCCGCGAGACCGCGCCCGAGTACCGCAAGAGCACGCGCGAGCAGCTCGAGACGGTCACCAAGCCGATCTGGGCCGAGCTCGTCGAGGGCGCGAAATACTGCGAGCCGCAGCTCAAGGCGATCATCGAGCGGGTGAACCCCGACGTGATCGTCGAGGACAACGTGATCACGTTCCCGGCGCTGCTCACGGCGGGCCGCAAGTTCGTCCGCATCGTCTCCTGCAACCCGCTGGAGGTGCGCGGCGAGAACGTCGCGCCGGTCTTCTCCGGCCTGCCCGCCGCCGACCGCTCCGAGTGGGACGGCTTCCGCGCCGAGTACGACCGCACCCACCGCGAGCTCTGGACCGCCTTCAACGAGTGGTGCGTCGAGCAGGGCACCGCGCCCCTGCCCGACCTCGACTTCATCCACGAGGGCGACCTGAACCTCTACGTCTACCCGGAGATCGCCGACTACGTCGGTGACCGCCCGCTCGGCCCGTCGTGGCACCGTCTCGACTCCTCCGTCCGCGAGACCGAGGAGGACTTCACGCTGCCGTTCCAGCGCGGCGAGGGCTCCCTGGTCTACTTCTCGCTCGGCTCGCTGGGATCCTCCGACGTGGAGCTGATGCAGCGCGTGATCGACGTGCTGGCCACCACCTCGCACCAGTACATCGTCTCCAAGGGTCCGCTGCACGAGGAGATCAAGCTCGCCGACAACATGTGGGGTGCGGAGTTCGTTCCGCAGACTAAGATCATCCCACTGTGCGACCTGGTCATCACCCACGGCGGCAACAACACGACCACCGAGGCGCTGCACTTCGGCAAGCCGATGATCCTGCTGCCGCTCTTCTGGGACCAGTACGACAACGCCCAGCGGATCGACGAGCTCGGCTATGGTGTCAGGCTCTCGACCTACACCTTCACCGACGAGGAGCTGACGGGGGCGGTCGAGCGCCTGCTCGGCGACAGTGACCTGCGGGCGAGGATCGCCGCCGCGGGCGAGGAGATCCGGCGTCGCGACGGCCTGCGCAAGGCCGCCGACCTGATCGAGCAGCTCGGCAAGTAGCCCGACCCGGAGAGATGAAGTCTTCCTGATGCGCGAATTGATCAACCCCGCCACCGGCCTTCCTTGTGCCGAGATTCCGGATACGCCGGTCGAGGAGGTGGCGGCGGCCGTCCGCGGGGCCCGCGCCGCGTTCGAGGAGTGGTCGCAGGCCACCCCGGGCGAGCGGGCGCGGGTCCTGCTGCGGCTGGCCGACCTGGTGGAGGCCGACGCCGAAGAGCTGACCAGGCTGGAGGTGGAGGAGACGGGCAAGCCGGCCGCGGTGTTCCGCGACGGCGAGCTGCCCTTCGCCGCCGACAACCTGCGCTTCTTCGCCGGGGCCGCCCGCTCGCTTGAGGGCACGGGGGCCGGGGTGTTCAGCTCCGGCTACACCTCGGTCATGCTGCGCCGCCCGGTCGGGGTGGTGGGGTCGATCGCGCCGTGGAACTTCCCGTTCGTGATGGCGGTCTGGAAGCTCGGGCCCGCGGTCGCGGCGGGCAACGCCGTGGTCATCAAGCCGGCGCCCCAGACGCCCCGTACGACGCTGCGGCTGGCCGGGCTGTTCGCCGAGGCGGGCGCCCCGGCCGGGCTCGTACGGGCCGTCACGGGCGACGCGGAGGTGGGCCAGGCGCTGGTCACCGACCCGGGCGTGGACATGGTGAGCGTCACCGGCTCCACCGAGACCGGCAGGGCCGTCATGAGCGGCGCCGCGGCCACGCTCAAGCGGGTCCACCTCGAACTCGGGGGCAAGGCGCCGGCGCTGGTGTTCGAGGACGCCGACCTGGCGGAGATGGCCCACGGCGTGGCCATGGGGGCGACGTACAACACGGGGCAGGACTGCACCGCGGCCACCCGCGTCTACGTCGACAGGAGCGTCTACGGCGACGCCGTGGAGGCGATCAGGGAGCGGCTGGCGGGCATCACCGTGGGCGACCCCTGGGACCCCAAGACGGACATCGGCCCGCTGATCTCCGCGGCGCACCGGGACAGGGTGCACGGCTTCGTCTCGCGGGCCGGCGGGCGCGTGGTGCACGGCGGCTCCCCGATCGGGGGCCCCGGCTTTTTCTATCCGCCCACTTTGGTGGCCGACGTCGCGCAGACCAGCGAGATCGTCCAGGGTGAGCTCTTTGGACCGGTCCTGGTGGTTCTGCCGTTCGACGGTGAGGACGAAGCGGTGAGACTGGCCAACGACACTAGATACGGTTTGGCCTCTTCGGTCTGGTCGCGTGACGTGGCCAGGGCGATGCGGGTCTCGCACCGGCTCGACGTGGGCGTGACCTGGGTCAACGACCATCTGCCCATCGCCAGCGAGGCTCCGCACGGCGGGGTGAAGGGCAGCGGGTTCGGCAAGGACATGAGCCAGGAGGCGGTGCAGGAGTATTCGGTGACGCGGCACCTGATGGTGAAGCACGCGGCGCCCGCCGAACGGGATTCGTTCCGGCCAGCCTGAAAACGTGTAGGCGCTATGGTGCCCAAAGTGCCTCTTTGGGCATGTGTGGTGGGATATGTTCGGTTGGCCGATCTGGTACGGGTTGTGTTCCAATTACCCAGCCGGACAGAATCCCATGCGCCCCACGCGTGTCTGATTTTCTTCGAGCACGTACCGGCGAGAGGTTGCGAGACTCAGTGAGGACGAAAGACCCCAGGCACACCAGGTCAGGGGAGTACACAGGCGGACGGTTCCGGCTGGCGAACTGGCGTGTGCGGTCAAGGCTGGTCGCGCTCATCCTCATCCCCACGGTCGTGGGCGTGCTGCTCGCCGGCGTCCAGCTGGCGAACTCCATCGGCACCAGTGCCGAATACCGCCGGCTCAGCCAGGTGGCGGAGCTGGTCCAGCGCATCGGCGCGCTCAACCACGAGCTCGCCAAGGAGCGCACGCTCACCGCGTGGTACGTCGCCGACCGCCGCAAGGGGCAGCGCTTCGTCAAGCTGAAGACGCAGCGGCAGGCCACCGACGAGGCCAAGACGGAAGTGCTGTCCGCCTCCACCGCCATCGACGCCGCGCACTCGGTCCGCGTGCGCGAGGGCGTCCAGAACATGCGCCGCTGGCTCGACGGTCTCAACAGCCTTCGCGCCTCCATGGTCGGCAACGTGCCCGCGCGCGCCTCCATCGGCACGTACAGCACGATGATCGACGTGTTCTCCTCCATCCAGGGAGACCTGGGCGACGGCGTCAGCGACGACGCCCTCCAGGGTGACGTCGCCGCGCTCAACTCGCTGCAGAAGGTCAAGGAGGAGGTCTCGCGGCAGCAGATCATCCTCATCGTCACCCTCGTGCAGCGCAGGATCGACCGCGCCGACTGGTCGGACTTCCTCGGCTCGTGGAACAACCAGCAGGCCGAGCTGGCCGCGTTCGAGCAGGAGGCCGGCCCCGAGGAGCTCAAGGCCTACCAGCAGGGGGTCAGGGGCCAGGACGTCGACCTCGCCGACGCCATGCGCCAGCGCGCGCTGGCCCAGGTGAGCGACAGCAACCGGATCAGGGAACTCGACGTCACCACCCCCACCCTCGTCCGCGACCTCGACAACTGGTACAAGAGCACCGACTTCACCACCGACGCGATGCGCAAGGTCGAGAACGGCCTGGCCACCAAGATCGTGGCCAGCACCCGCGAGCTGAGCGACACCGAGCAGCGCAACGCCATCATCTCCGGCGCGCTGATCCTCGTCCTGCTGCTCCTCGTCCTGGTGATCACCACCCGCGTGGCCGGTTCGCTGGTCCGGCCGCTGCGCCGGCTGCGCGCCGAGGCGCTCCAGGTCGCCACGACCCGGCTGCCCGACACCGTCCGCGTGCTGCGCGAGTCCGGCGAGGGCGCCAACATTCCCGAGGTGCCGTCGGTCGGCGTCAACACCCGCGACGAGATCGGGGAAGTGGCCCGGGCGTTCGACGAGGTCCACCGCGAGGCGATCCGGCTGGCCGGCGACGAGGCCAAGCTGCGCGCCAACGTCAACGCGATGTTCGTCAACCTCTCCCGCCGCAGCCAGACGCTGGTCGAACGGCAGCTGCAGCTCATCGAAGGCCTGGAGCAGGGCGAGGAGGACGAGAACCGGCTCGCGAACCTGTTCCGCCTCGACCACCTGGCCACCCGCATGCGCCGCAACAGCGAGAACCTCCTGGTCCTCGCCGGCCAGGAGGCCGCGCGCAAGTGGAGCGAGCCGGTGCCGCTGGTCGACATCGCCCGCGCCTCGCTGTCGGAGGTCGAGAACTACGAACGGGTGCAGATCCAGATCCCGTCCGGCACCCTCATCGTCGGCCCCGCCGTCACCGACGCCGTCCACCTGCTCGCCGAGCTGATCGAGAACGCCATCTCCTTCTCCCCGCGCGAGAGCAAGGTCACCGTCACCAGCACGCCCGTCGAGGGCGGCGTGATGGTCTCCATCAACGACCTCGGCATCGGCATGAGCCAGGAGGAGCTGGCCGAGGCCAACTGGCGCCTGGCCAACCCGCCCGTGGTCGACGTCTCCGTCTCGCGGCGCATGGGCCTGTTCGTGGTCGGCCGCCTGGCCCTGCGCCACGGCGTCCGCGTCCAGCTGAGCATGCGCGAGACCGGCGGCCTGAGCGCGCTCGTGATGATGCCCGACATGCTCATCAGCAACGGGGCGGGCATGCCGCAGCAGGGCGGCCAGTACGAGGCGTTCACCACGTTCGACCCGAGCCAGTTCGGGCCGCAGTCGCCGAACGGCATGCAGGGCCACCCCTCCTTCGACGACGCTCCCGGCCAGGTCGTCGACACCCAGTGGCCGGGCTCGCTGCCGGTGCCAGGCGGTGATAACTGGCCCTCGTTCGGCGAGCAGCAGCCCGCCGCCTTCGGCGAGCAGCCGCCCTCCTACGAGCAGCCGTCGTACGAGCAGCCGCAGCCGGCCGCCGACGAGCCCCGCTGGCCGCCGTTCGGTTCAGAGGAGCCCCCGGCCGTGCCGCAGCAGCCGCAGCCGTTCGGCGAGCAGCGCTGGCCCTCGTTCGCGGAGGAGGCCCCGCCGGCCGCCGACCCGCAGCCGTTCGCCGAGAACCGGTGGCCGTCGTTCGCCGAGCAGCCGCCGCCCATGCAGGACGACGAGCCGCGCTGGCCGTCCTTCGCGACCGAGCCGCCGCAGCAGCAGCCCCAGGAGGAGCCGCGCTGGACGTCGTTCGCCGACCCGGCGCCGCGCAGGTCGCTGTTCGAGGCGGAGGAACGGCCGAAGCCGGTGTTCGGCGACAACTACCACTCGCCGTTCGTCGACGAGCCCAAGCCCGCCGACCAGTTCGAGCAGAACGGCAACGGGCAGTACAGCCGCTTCGGCCCCGGCGACTACTCCTCGCAGGACATGACGGGCCCGCTGCCCGCGGTCCGCAACTCTCCCATGGAGGAGCAGGGCGAGGAGTTCCTGCCGATCTTCTCGTCGGTCGGCTCGGACTGGTTCCGCCGCCCGGACCCCGAGGTGCTGCGCCAGCCCGAGCCGGACATGCTGCGCTACCCGGAGCCGGAGAGCGAGCCGGAGATCACGGCTGTGCACCCGGCCATCCCGGCCGACCCGCCGCCGCCCGCGGCGCCGCCGGCGCCCCAGCAGCAGAACCAGCCGCAGCACACGCTGAGCAGGTCCGGGCTGCCGCAGCGCACGCCCGGCGCCTCCGGCGCCGGCTCGACCTGGTCGTCGCCCGCGGACTCCGGCTTCCAGGCCGCGCAGGCGGCGGCCCAGCCCCAGCAGGCCGGTACGACGCAGTCGGGCCTGCCCCGTCGTGTTCCCAAGGCCAACCTGGTGCCGGGCACGGCCAGTCTCGCCGAGCCCCAGGCCACGTCACCGGCACCCCAGATCTCCCCGGAGCGGTTGCGCAGCCGGCTCTCCAGCTTCCAGCAGGGTGTCCGGCAAGGCCGGGCGTTCACCCGCGGAGACGAGAATGAGGAGGACAAATGAGAGAAATGAGCCAGGGAGCGCGCGGTATAAGCTGGCTGATCACGGACTTCGTGAACAACGTGCCAGGCGTCGCTCACACGGTCGTGGTGTCGTCCGACGGGTTGCCGCTGGCCTTCTCCGAGGGTTTTCCCAAGGACCGGGCCGACCAGCTCGCCGCGGTCGCCTCCGGTGTGATCAGTCTCACCCAGGGCGCCGCGCGGGTTTTCGAGGGCGGTATGGTGACCCAGACCGTTATCGAGATGCAGCGCGGGCTCTTGATGATCATGTCGATCAGCGATGGCTCCTGCTTGGCGGTCCTGGCTGCTCCCGACTGTGACATGGGGCTGGTCGCGTACCAGATGACCTTGCTGGTCGAGCGGGCCGGCCAGGTGCTGACCCCGGCCGTACGCGCTGAGCTGCAAGCGGCCCGCCCCCGCTAGTTTGGGCGGTGACAGGAGATATGGTGTCAGGTCAGCAGGGTTGGGCTGGTGATAGCACTCCGCCGCATCCGGCGGCTCCCCGTCCGCAGAAGCCGAGTTCTCTGGTGCGGCCCTATGCCGTGACCGGAGGGCGCACCGCGCCGCGGATGAAGTTCGCCATGGAGGCACTCGTGTCCTCCATGACGTCTGAATACCAAGACATTTCCCTACTAAGTCCGGAGTATCAGGCGATCATTCAGCTGACCCGGAACGTCCGGTCGGTTGCCGAGATCTCCGCCCTTTTACGCCAGCCTCTTGGTGTGGTCCGGGTGCTGATCGCCGACATGGCGTCGGAAGGCCTGATCCGCGTGCACCAGCCTGCGCTGGACGCGGGAAAGCCGGACCTCAACTTGCTCGAAAGGGTGCTCAGTGGACTTCGCAGGCTCTAGCCCCGGCCTAACCTCGACGAAGATCGTCGTGGCCGGGGGCTTCGGCGTGGGGAAGACGACGTTCGTGGGGGCGGTCTCGGAGATTCTGCCGCTCACCACGGAAGCGGTCATGACAGATGCTTCCGCTCACGTGGACGACGTCTCCCTCACTCCGAACAAGACCACCACGACCGTCGCCATGGACTTCGGCCGGGTCTCGCTCGACCGTGACCTGATCCTGTACCTGTTCGGCACGCCCGGACAGCACCGGTTCTGGTTCATGTGGGACGACCTCGTACGCGGGGCCATCGGCGCGGTCGTCCTCGTGGACACCCGCCGCCTGGCCGACAGCTTCCCGGCCATCGACTACTTCGAAGAGGCGAAACTGCCCTTCGTCATCGGCATCAACGGCTGGGACGGTCAGTTCGCGCACCAGGAGGACGAGCTCAGGGAGGCGCTGTCGATCGGCGGCCACATCCCGATCGTGCGGCTCGACGCCCGGCAGCGCGAATCGGTGAAATCCACCCTGATCACGCTGGTGGAGCACGCCCTGACCCGCCACATGCACACGCCGGTGTAAACGGCTCGGCGCGGGCGGGCTCATCAGGGCCCGCCCGCCCGAACTCACCCGAACCCACTCACCTGCCCGCCCGCGCTCGTCCGGCGGGGTCAGAGGCGTGACAGCAGCTCGGTCTTCTTGGCCTGGAACTCCTCCTCCGACAGCACCCCGCTGTCGCGCAGCTCGCCCAGTCTGGCGATCAGCTCGGTCACCTCGCTCCAGTGGGGCGCCGCCGTGAGCGCCTCTGGCGGCCTGGGCGCCTCGTCCGCCTCAGGAGTCCCGGACTCATTTGAGGAGGAGAGAGCGGCCAGCACAGCGGCGGCGAAGGGCAACGACTGGTGTGTGGCGCCGTAGCCGAGCGAGAAGACGACGGAGGCCGGATCCTTGTTGGGATCGAGCGGCGTCCGCCGGCCGCGCGCCTTGAGCCGCAGCGACCCGCTGGCCCCCTCGGGGGCGTGCCACTCGACGCCCTCCAGCTCGGTCAGGTGGTAGCGCTGGTCGCCTGTGGCGTACTTGGCCGACGAGGCTCCCGACCAGAACCAGGTGAAGGTGACGATCTCGCCGTCGAAGGCCGCGGCGCCGTCCCACGCCTTGAAGGCCCGGGGCGTCGGAGGCGGGGCGACGAGGAAACGATCGGCAGGACCCCGGTCGGTGACGGCCGAGCGCAGCTCCTGCGCGTAGTAGTCGGCGAGCGTCTCCTTGTCCTCGGGCAGCACCAGCAGGTACGGGTCCTCGCGCTCCTTGAGCTGCCCGGCCGCGGCCGCCAGCACGGGATCGGCGCTCCACCTGGGGATCGCCCGCAGCGCCACGGTGCCGCGCTTGCCCCGCGTCAGCGTGACGTCGGAGATGGCCGCGTACGGCACGACGCGCTCGCCGAGTTCGGCCAGGAGTTTCGGAGCCTTGCCCGGCCCCGGAGTGATGGTCAGCGATTCAGGGCCGAAGGTCCAACTGCATCCCCGGCCGGCTAAGACGTCCTCCACCCTTTTCAGCTTAATGCTCTTGGGCGGACAGGCACGGCGAGAGGGCCCCTCGACGGAGGCCCGGCGCCGGACGCGGAAGGAAGGAGCCGTCTAGACCGTGGCGTGGCCGCGGACGAGCCGCCCCACCTCGGCCCGCAGGTGCACGAAGTCGGGGTGTTCGCGCGTCGTGATCTGGTCGCGCGGCCCGGGCAGGTCGACCTTCAGGTCGCCGACCACGTGCGCGGGCGCCTTGGACAGCACCACCACGCGGTCGCCCACGTAGACGCTTTCGTCGATGTCGTGCGTGATGAGCACGATCGTCATCTGATGGTGGCCGCGGACCTTGAGCACCAGGTCCTCCAGGTCCTCCCTGGTCTGCGCGTCCACCGAGCCGAACGGCTCGTCCATCAGCATCAGCGTCGGCCGGTAGGCCAGCGCCCTGGCGATCGCCACCCGCTGCTGCATGCCGCCCGACAGCTGGAACGGGTATTTGCGACCCGCTGCCTCCAGGCCCACCGACTCCAGAGCCTCCTGGGCGGCCTCGCGGCGCTGGCGCTTGTCCATGTTCTTGCGGCGCAGCGGCAGGGCCACGTTGTCGGCGACCGACATCCACGGGAACAGCGAGCGGCTGTAGTCCTGGAAGACGACGGCCAGGTTGTCGGGCGTCTGGCGCACCAGGTTGCCCTCGACCTTGACCTGGCCGCCCGTCGGCGTGATCAGACCGGCGATGGAGCGCAGCAGCGTCGACTTCCCGCATCCCGAGGGACCGACGATGCAGAGCAGTTCGCCCTCGGCGACGCTCAGGTTGAGCCCGTCGATGGCGTGGTGCTCGTTGGGGGTGCCGCCGCCGTACACATGGGAAAGGTTGTCTATCTCGAGCAATGGATGTCCTAGGGGCGAGACCGCGGACAGCGCGGTGACTCTTGAGGAGTCGCAACGACTCTAGCGGAGGGGGAAAAGCTGGACATGTCAGTCAGGTAAACCTATTCAGGGCGTGATCTTACTCTCGCACGTTTGGCATCGCCATGGGAGTGACAGCCTCATAGGCGCCCCCTATCCGACCAGCCGCTGGGCGGCGTGGTGCCAGGCGAGCACCCGGCGTTCGACGATCAGGAACAGCTCGTTGAGCAGATAGCCGATCACCCCGAGCAGCACGATTCCGGCCCACATGGCGGGCAGGTCGAAACTCTGGTAGGCGAAGGTGAGCTGGAAGCCGATCCCGTTCGTGGTGCCGGGCAGCAGCTCGGAGAAGACCATCACGATGAGCGAGAGCGACAGGGCCAGCCGCAGCCCGGCGAACATCTTGGGCAGCGCCGAGGGCAGGATCACCTGGAACAACCGCTCGGCCCGCGACAGCCGGAACGCCTGGCAGGTCTGCAGGTGTAGCGGCTCCACCGAGCGGGCCCCGTCGGCGGTGTTGAGCAGCACCGGCCAGACGATGCTGAACAGGATGAACGCCAGCTGCATGCGCAGCCCGAACCCGAACAGCACCAGGAAGACGGTCACCAGCGCGGGCGGCGGGATCGCGCGCAGGAACTGCAGCACGCCGTCGAGATAGTCGTAGACCCGCTCCGACAGTCCCACCGCCAGCCCGAGCACGACCCCGATCAGCGCGCCCCCGGCGAACCCGAGCGCCATCCGGCCCAGGCTGGGCAGGACATCCGCGACGGCCCCCTCGGTCAGGAACAACGTAGTGGGCGGCCCGGAGAACCACAGCTCGTACATCCGCGCCACGATCGTGCTGGGCGGGGGGAAGAACGGGTCGCCGGCCGCCCGCGTGCCCGCCTCCCAGACCGCGACGAGCCCGAGGAGGACCGGCAGCCGGAAGACGGCCGTCCGCATGCCCCTGCCCCTCATCCTCATTCCGGCGCTCCCAACTGCGCGTGGTGCCAGCGGAAGGCCCGCCGCTCGGCGGCCACCAGCAGCGCGTTGACCAGGACGCCGAACATTCCCACCCAGAACACCCCGGCCAGGATGTCGGCCATCCGCGCGGGCACGGCGATCCCGGCGAAGAAGATGAACACGCCGATGCCCTCGCCCCGCCCGGCCACGATCTCGGTGCTGACGGTCAGGATGAGCGCCACCCCGGCCGCCAGGCGGACGCCGGTGGCGATGAAGGGGGCCGCGGAGGGCAGCGACACGCGCAGCAGCACGGCCGGTGGGCCGAAGCCGTAGGCGCGCAGCGACTCCTTGGCCAGCGGGTCGACGCCGCGCAGGCCGTACATCGTGTTGTAGAGGATGGGCCAGAGCGAGGCGTAGACGACCAGTGCCACGCGGTGCTGCAGCCCCGTGCCGATGAGCAGGGCCACCAGCGGGATCAGCGCCACGGACGGGATCGGCCGCAGGAACTCCACGACCGAGCGGGTGGCGGCGTCGATGATCGGCACGCTGCCGAGCAGCAGGCCGAGCGGCACCGCGATCACGGCCGCGAGGCCGAGCCCGATGGCCCAGGCCAGCGCGCTGGTCAGGGCGTGCGCGTGGAACCGCGTGTCGAGGAGCAGCGTGGCCGCCCGGCCCAGGATCTCCGTGGCAGGCGGCAGGAACGCGGGATCGGCGATCCCGGTCCTGCTGAGCAGCTCGATGAGCGCGGCGAAGCCGAGAGCCCCGGTCGCCCGGCGCCGCCACCGGGTGGTGGCGGACGCCGGGCCGACGCGGGACAGGGTTTGAGCGCTCACCCCGACGTGGTGGGCGACATGAGGGACTTGACTTCGATCGGCTTGGTCAGCCACTTGGCTTCCAGCATCCAGTCGGCCACCCGCTGGAGGCGGACCGGGTTGTCGTTGCTGGAGAAGTAGGGGAAGGTCACGGTGGCGGCGGTGCCGGCGTCGATCTGGGTGAAGGTGGGCAGCACCTTGGCCACCACCTCACGGTTGTTCTCCATCAGCTTGGCCGCGTTGTGGATGGCCCGCTGGAAGGCGGCCGACACCTTCGGGTTGTCGTCGTACCAGTCCTGGGTGCTGACGTAGCCCGAGATGGGGAACTCGGCGGCCGGCCCCGAGGCGGGGTCGAGGATCTTGCGCGCGCCCATGCTGGACGTGGCCGCGGTGACCATCGGCTCGCCCAGGTAGGCGGCGTCGATCTGGCCGTCCTTCCACGACGGCATGATGTTCTGGAACGTCACCTGGACGTACTTGATGGTGGCCGGGTCGACGTTGTTGGCCTTGAGCACCTGGGTGAGTGCCAGCTCCTGGAAGTTGTGCAGGACGTTGACGTTGATCGTCTTGCCTTCCAGGTCCTTCGGCGTCTTGATGGGCGAGTTGGGCAGCGCCATGATGCTGAGCGAGTCGGGGGCTGCGCGAGAGCCCTCGGCCAGGATGCGCAGCTTCAGCGCGTTCTTGTCGTGGGCGGCGAACATCGACACGTAGTTCCCGAACATCGCGTCGATCTCGCCCTTGACCAGCATGGGGATCGCCTCAGGCGCGGCCTGGACGATCTGCGGGGTGACCTCCAGTCCCTCCTTCTCGAAGAGCCCCTGGTCGATGGCCACGTAGAGGGCGGCACTGTCGATGGCGGGCAGGGTTGCGATCTTGAGCTGGGTCTTCTCCAGGCCGCCGTTGGCGGGTGCCGACGGCGGGGCGCTGGCGGTGGATGCGCCGCCGGTGCTGCACGCCACGGCGCCGAGTGTCAAAGCGAACCCGATGATGGCGGCCCTGGCGGAACGGCCAAGCCTCATGTCAGGGACTCCCTTCAGATGGAGCCAGGGGGGGACCGGGTGGCTTCTGCTCCCGGGGGCTGTGTGCCTGACGCACAACAGGGATCGACGGTAGCACCAAATGTGTGGTCATTATCGTGAAGATAACACTTGTGGTTGCAATGTCTGTTTACCGCTATATCGTGAAAATTTGACGACCCGCAAGAATCCTGATGTTTGTCCGGTTTGGGATTGGAGGTAACCAGCGGGACATCGGGTGCCCGTGAGGCCCGTCATTCGATCTTTTCCGCGAGTCAGGCGGCGGCTCGTGGAACGATCTCCCATTGCCTGTTTCACCAGCTAGAACGTGCTGGTATGATTCCGCCGCTTTTTCCGGACATTTAGGGACGAACACCTCATCGGGGCATTAAGGGTGGTTGGCCCCGTTCGAGCCCTGTGCTCAAATGGCGCTTATCTCGATGTGCATATTGCCCCACGCGCAAGACCTGCAATAACCGGGAATTCCCTCACGGGCGAGAGGTAGCGAAGGCAGTGAGAACGCAGAGCGCTGAAGCTTCCGCTGACCGCGAGTCGCACGGCCATCAGAAGCGCAGGCTGTCCAAACCCACTTCCTCTTCAAAGAGGTTCGGATTGGGCAACTGGCACGTGCGGTCGCGCCTGATCGCGCTGATCGTCGTACCTACCGCCGTCGCCGTGGGCCTGGGCGGGCTGAACGTCGTCACCTCCCTCAGCGACGCCAACACGTACGAGACCCTCAGAGAGGTCGCCGAGCTGAGCCAGCAGCTCGGCGCGGTCACGCACGACCTCTCCTTCGAACGCGACGAGACCGCTCTCTACATCGCCCAGGGCCGGCCGGACAACCGCGAGGCCCAGCTCCGCACGACCTACAGCGGGGTGAACGGCCTCATCAATGAGGCCAAGCAGCGGGCGATCGCGCTCAGCGACACTCATGGCGAGGCCGTGCGGCCGGTGCTGCGCCGCCTGGAGGAGATCCCGACCCTGCGGGAGACCGCCGTCAACGGCAAGATCCAGCCGCTGCCGATGATCAGGAAATACTCCGAGATCATCGCGGCCCTGCTGCAGTTCCACGACCAGGTCGGCCAGGTGGCGGTGGACGACCAGGTCGCCGACAGCGCCAGCTCGATGGCCGCCATCGCCAGGGCCAAGGAACAGGCGTCCAAGCAGCGCGGCATCCTGGCCAGCGCGCTGGACAAGAAGGGCTTCGACAGCGGCGAGCTCGACGCGCTCACCGACGCCAAGTCGCGTGAGGAGAGCGAGGAGACGCTGTTCGCCACGCTGTCGAACCTCGACCAGCTTGAGCTCTACCGCAACACCGTCGTCGGCCGCGACGTCGACCAGACCGACCTGTTCAGGCTGCGCGCCATGGCTCAGTCGGCCGAGGGCAAGGAGCTGAGCATCGGCCTGCGGCCCGACCGGGACGTGGCCACCTGGTTCGAGGTCAGCACCGGCAAGATCGACGCGCTGCGCGCCGTGGAGAAGGAGCTGTCCTCCTCCGTCATCCTGCGCGCGCGTGGCCTGGTGGAGGGGGCCAACCGGTCGGCGATGATCTCCGGCGGGCTCATCCTGCTGCTGCTGATCGTGGTGATCGCGATCATCTCGCTCATCGCCCGCTCGCTCATCAGGCCGCTGCGCAGGCTGCGCAGGGAGGCACTCGACATCGCCGGGCAGCGACTGCCGGAGACCGTCCAGGGCCTGCGCGACAGCGGTGACGGCACGGTCGGCCCCGTGCTGCCGATCGGCGTGGACACGCACGACGAGATCGGCGAGGTGGCGCGGGCGTTCGACGAGGTGCACCGTGAGGCGGTGCGGCTGGCGGGCGAGGAGGCCCGGCTGCGCAGCAACGTCAACGCGATGTTCGTGAACCTGTCGCGCCGCAGTCAGACGCTGGTGGAGCGGCAGATCACCCTGATCGACGGTCTGGAGCAGGGCGAGCAGGACGAGAATCGGCTGGGCAACCTGTTCAAGCTGGATCACCTGGCCACCCGTATGCGGCGTAACAGCGAGAACCTGCTGGTCCTCGCCGGCCAGGACCCGCCGCGCCGCTGGAGCCAGCCGGTGAAGCTGGTCGACGTGGCCCGCGCGTCGCTGTCGGAGGTGGAGAACTACGAGCGCGTGGTGCTCCAGGTCCCCGACGGCGTGTCGGTCGCCGGGCAGGCGGTCAACGACGTCATCCACCTGCTGGCCGAGCTGGTGGAGAACGCGCTGTCGTTCTCGCCGCGCGAGACCAGGGTCACCGTCTCCGGCAGCCGGATCGACGGTGGCGGCGTGATGCTGTCGATCACCGACTCCGGTATCGGCATGACCCAGGAGGAGCTGGTCCAGGCCAACGAGCGGCTGACGGACGCGCCGAGCGTGGACGTGTCGGTGTCGCGCCGGATGGGCCTGTTCGTGGTCGCCAGGCTGGCGCACCGCCACGGCATCCGGGTGCAGCTGCGCCCGCACGCCTCGGGCGGCCTGACCGCGATGGTGCTGATCCCCGAGAACATGCTCGGCTCCCAGGCGCCCAACTTCGCCGGCATGCCGTCCTTCTCCGGCAACCAGCCGCCCCAGTTCTCCGGCAACCAGCCGACGGCCTTCGCCGGCGCGGGGAGCGGCGGGCCGGCCGGCCCCGGAGCACCTGGCGGCGAGCCCTACTCGGGGCCGCATCCCGCGCCACCGGCCACCGACTGGCCGCAACCGACGTTCCAGATGGGGCCGGGACACCCGTCCTTCCCGTCCAACCCGGACGGCGGCGGCAGCGGCGGCAACTGGGGGGCGCCGCCCTGGCAGCCCGACCCCTCGGCCTGGCCCCAGGAACCGCGCGGCAGCGCCCCCGACGGCGGCGACATCTGGACGCCGCCCCGCGGCTCCACCTGGAACGGCGACCGGGGCCTGCCCAAACGACCCGTTCCTGAAGCGCCCCCTGGTGGCTGGAACCAGGACACCAATCCGTCGCAGCGGCCGGGGTTCGACTTCCCCCCGTCCGACTCCGGCGTCACAGGCCCCATGCCGGCGGCACCGCCCGCGTCCGCCGGCGACGACTACCTGCCGATCTTCGCCGCCGTCGAGTCCGCCTGGTTCGGGCGCGACACGAACGGCGCGAGCTGGGGTTCCTCGAAGGCGGACGCGGGCTGGAGCGCGGCGGAGGCGGTAGTGGAGCCGGTACGAGACGGATCGACGGCGGCGGGCCTGCCCAAACGGGTGCCCAAGGCCAACCTGGTCCCGGGATCGGCGGACACGGGGGCCTCACCCAAGGGCGTGACACCGATGCCGTCGGTGTCACCGGATCGGATCCGCAACCGGCTATCCAGCTTCCAGCAAGGCTTCAGGGCGGCACGCGATGACATCACCGACGGCAAAGCGTTCCCCTCTGGCCCGAAGAACAACGAAAGGGAGGAGGGCCTATGAACGACCTCAGCCACGCGGCGCGCGGTGTCGACTGGCTGATCACGGACTTCGTCAGCACGGTGCCGGGGGTCGCGCACGCGGTGGTGGTGTCGTCCGATGGTCTGCCGTTGGCGGCGTCGGCGGGTTTTCCGGCTGATCGTGCCGATCAGCTGGCCGCCATCGCGTCGGGATTGGTGTCTTTGACGCAGGGTGCGGCGCGGGTGTTCGAGGGTGGTGCGGTCAATCAGACGATCGTGGAGATGCAGCGCGGGCTGATGCTGATCATGTCGATCAGTGACGGCTCGTGTCTGGCGGTGCTGGCGGCTCCGGACTGCGACATGGGTCTGGTCGCGTACCAGATGACGCTGATGGTCGATCGTGCCGGTCAGGTGCTGACTCCGGCTGTGCGTGCCGAACTGCGTGCCAGTCAGACCAGGTGATGTAGGTGTCAGACCCCCGATGGAACAGCAGCGGTTGGGCCCCTCCGCCTCAACCCCAGTCCCAGCCGCAGCTGAATCACGACCCCGCATCGCCCGTCCGTCCCTACGCGGTGACAGGTGGACGGACGGCGCCGCGGGTCAAACTGGCGATGGAGGCCCTGGTGTCCTCGGCGACGGCCGAGCACCGGGAGTTCTCGCACATCACGCCGGAGTACCAGGCGATCAGTCAGCTGTGCCGGCAGGTCCGGTCCGTGGCCGAGGTGTCGGCCCTGCTGCGGATCCCGCTCGGGGTGGTGCGGGTGCTGATCGCTGACATGGCCGCCGAGGGTCTGGTGCGCGTGCATCAGCCGCAACTGGACGCCGGCCGGCCGGACGTAAATCTGCTCGAAAGGGTGCTAAGTGGACTTCGCAGGCTCTAGCCCCGGGCTCACCTCGACCAAGATCGTGGTGGCGGGAGGTTTCGGGGTGGGCAAGACGACGTTCGTCGGCGCGGTGTCGGAGATCATGCCGTTGACCACGGAGGCCGTCATGACCGATGCCTCCGCCGGGATCGACGATCTGGGCATGACGCCGCTGAAGTCGACCACGACCGTCGCCATGGACTTCGGCCGGGTCTCCCTGGATCGTGACCTGATCCTCTACCTGTTCGGCACGCCCGGGCAGCACCGGTTCTGGTTCATGTGGGACGACCTGGTGCGGGGCGCCATCGGCGCGGTCGTGCTGGTCGACACGCGCCGGCTCGCCGACAGTTTTCCCGCGATCGACTATTTCGAAGAGGCGCAGCTCCCGTTCGTGGTGGGCGTGAACGGATGGGACGGCCAATACCCCCACAGTGACAGCGAGGTGCGCGACGCCCTGACGCTGGCGCCGCACATTCCCTTGGTCCGGCTCGACGCCCGCTCCAAGGACTCGGTCAAGAGCGCTCTGATCAACCTGGTCGAGCACGCTCTCACGGTCAGGATGGCCGTGCCGGGCTGGGGCGGCTGACCCCACCGAGCCCGGCTCCACCGGGCCTGGCTCGCGCGGCCGTCCTGCCGTGCCGTACTAGGGCCGGGCCTTTCGAGCGCGCCCGCCCCCGAGGCCCATCCGGCTGCCCGTCAGCCGCACCCACGTCTTCCGCAGCCTTCCTTGCGACTTCCCTGGCGTTGCCGCGCCCCGCCTCTTCCGAATCGGCGGGGCGAATGGGGTGCTTGTGGCGATTGTCCGCCTTTCGTGGCAGGCTCAGCTTCGAGCTCATCTGATCATCGGTCCACCCCCCGACGCCCGGCGTCCGCAAGCTGACTGTGGAGGAAATCTGATGAACGCCAAGGAGTACATGGCTGGCCTGTTCGACCGCGCGGCCGGCACGTACGAGCGCGTCGGCGTGTCCTTCTTCGCGCCCGTCGCCGCCGAGCTCGTCCGGCGCGCCGCCCCAGGACCAGGGGACCACGTCCTCGACGCCGGCTGCGGAACCGGCGCCTCGCTCGTGCCGGCCGCGCACGCGGTCGGTCCCACCGGCCGGGTCGTCGGGCTGGACCTCGCGCCCGGGATGGTGGCGGCCGCCACCGCCGAGGTCGAGCGCCAGGGCCTGCGCCAGGCGACCGTGCTGCTCGGTGACGCGGAGCAGGCCGAGGAGCTGCTGCCGGGGGAGCGGTTCGACGTCGTGCTGGCCGGGATGATGCTGTACTTCCTGCCCGACCCGCTCGCCGCCGTGCGGTCCATGGCCGGGCTGCTGAAGCCGGGCGGGCGGCTGGCGGCCAGCCTGCTGGTCCGGTCGAGCCCGGCCGAGGCCGAGCTGCTCGGGCTGGTGGCGCGGGCGCTTGAGCCGTACACGACGGGAGCGGGCAGCGCCCCGTTCACCCACAAGCTGGGCGGGCCCGAGGAGATGATCGAGCTGTTCGAGGCGGGCGGCCTGCGCGACGCCTCCTGCGCGGACGTGGTGTTCGAGGTGCCCATCCAGGCCGGGCAGGTGTGGGACTGGCTCTGGTCGGCCGCTCGCAGGGCCGCGCTGGAGAGCATCCCGGAGTCGTCGCGCGCCGAGGCGAGAGCCGCCTTGGAGGCGTCGCTGCCCCAGGACGGCTTTCTCCTGGAACGCACCGTGCGCTACGCCACGGGACGCCTGTGAGCGAGGCGCCTGTCCTGGGGGTTCCTCCAGGGCAGGCGCCCGGTAAGAGAGACGTCTGTGAGAAGAGACGTCGGTGAGAAGAGACGGAGAACATGAGCACGACCGCGAACACCGACCCCTTGCTCGACGCGGTGCGCGGCGGTGTGAGGATCTACGACCTGGGCAGGCCGCTCTTCGCCGGCATGCCCCAGTCGCCCAACCACCCCGCCTACACCCACACGCTCCCGCGCCGGCACGGCGACAAGGTGCGTCCCGACGGGGGGTCGGCCGCCAACGACCTGATCTTCATGGGCACTCACGTCGGCACCCACATCGACGCGCTGGCGCACGTGTCCCAGGACGGCAGGTTGCACGGCGGGGCCGACGCGGCGGAAGCGTGCGTCGGGGGCCGCTACCCCGAGCACGGCGTGCACACGATCGCGCCGATCGTCCGCCGCGGCGTGCTGCTGGACGTGCCGGCCGCGCTCGGGCTGGAGTCCTGCGCGCCGGGATACGAGATCACCCCGGCCGATCTCGACGAGACCGTACGCCGCCAGGGCGTCGAACCCGCACCCGGAGACGTCGTCCTGGTCCGCAGCGGATGGGGACGCCACTTCACCGACCCCGACCGTGAGGTCTACATCGGCGCGAAGTCGGGCGTGCCCGGCGTGGGCGAGGCGGGAGCCCGCTGGCTGACCGCCAGGTCCCCGCACGCGGTGGGCGCCGACACCATCGCGTTCGAGCGCCTGGCCCCGGGGGAGGGGCACAGCGTGCTGCCCGCGCACCGGGTGCTGCTGGTGGAGTCCGGCGTCTACATCGTCGAGGCCATGGACCTGGACGGGCTGGCCCGCGACGGCGTGCACGAGTTCACGTTCGTCCTGTCGCCGCTGGCCTTCCTGGGCGCGACCGGCTCGCCGGTGCGCCCGCTGGCGCTGGTGGCGGGCGCACCGGCGAGCCAGGAGGCGTTCCGTGGCTGAGCCGACCCTGGGCCGGCTGCTGGCGGAGTTCGCGGCCGGCACCACCTACGACACGCTGCCGGAGGCGGTCGCCGACAGCGTGCGCAAGCGGGTGCTCGACGTGATCGGGCTCTGCGTGGCCGCGCACCGGCTGCCGACCAGCGCCGCCATCGTCTCCTATGTCCGCGACCAGGGCGGCGCCCCGCAGGCGCACGTCGTGGGCGGCGGTGCGAAGGTGCCCGCCGCGCTGGCCGCGCTCGCCAACGGCGTGCTCGCGCACTCGCTCGACTACGACGACACCCATCTGCCCTCCGTGCTGCACCCCAGCGCCCCCGTCATCCCGGCCGCGCTGGCCGCCGCCGAGCTGGCCGCCGCCTCGGGCCGGGACACGATCCGCGCCATCGCGGTGGGTCTGGAGGTCTGCGTCCGCCTCGGCATGGCCGGATACGACCCCGAAGTCGGCAATTCGACCTTCTTCGAGCACGGCCAGCACGCCACCTCCATCTGCGGCACCATGGGCGGCGCCGTCGCGGCGGCACTGCTGCTCGGCCTGCCGGCCGAAGGCGTGCTCGACTCGCTCGGCCTGGCCGCCTCCACCGCCTCGGGCATCATCGAGGGCAACAGGACCGGCGGCACGGTCAAGCGGCTGCACTGCGGATGGGCCGCGCACGCGGCGGTGACCTCGGCCGACCTGGTCCGGCGCGGCTTCACCGGCCCTCCGACCGTGATCGAGGGACGTTTCGGCTTCTTCGAGGCGTTCCTGCACGGCCACTACGAGGCCGGCGAGATCACCAGAGGTCTCGGCTCGGAGTGGGCCGTCCCCGGCATCTTCTTCAAGCCCTACCCGGCCAACCACTTCACCCATGCCGCCATCGACGCGGCGATGGGCCTGCGCGCGCAGGGGCTCGACCCGCACCGGGTGGAGAGCCTGACGCTGGGCGTCCCCGCACCCGTGATCAGGACCATCGGGCAACCGATCGAGGCCAAGCGCACCCCGGAGACGGGTTACCAGGCGCAGTTCAGCGGCCCGTACGCGGTGGCGGCCGGGCTGCTCGGCGGCGGCGGGCTCGGCCTGGGCCTGGCCGACTTCACCGACGAGCTGGCCAGGGACCCGCTGCGGCGCGAGCTCATGGCCAAGGTGGACGTGGTGCCGGACGAGCGCGCGACGGAGATCTTCCCGCACCAGTTCCCCGCCGTGCTGCGTGCCCGTGACGCCGACGGCCGCGAGTGGCGGCAGGAGGTGCTGGCCAACCGCGGCGGCCCTGATCGGCCGCTGTCGGCGGAGGAGCTGGCGCTGAAGTTCCGCGACAACGCCGCCGGCCGGCTCTCCGCCGCCACCGCCGACGCTGTGGCCGGGCTCGCGGGCCGCCTGGAGCAGGCCGATGACGTGGGTGAGCTGCTCCGGCTGGTGGCCGCGTTCGACCCGGATTCGGACTCGGACTCGGGCCCGGACCTGGAGCCGTGAGCCCTCAGCCCCGGCCCGACTGGCGGTGCCAGACCAGGACGCGCCGCTCGGCCAGCACGAACAGCGAGTTCACCAGGTAGCCGAGCACGCCGAGCAGCGCGATCGCCGCCCACACCCCCGCCCCGTCGAAGCTGCGCTGGGCCTGCAGCAGCTGGTACCCGATGCCGTTGGAGCCGCCGATGAGCTCGGTGATCACCATGAGGATCAGCGCCAGCGACAGGCTCAGCCGCAGCCCGGCGAAGATCTTCGGCGCGGCGGCGGGCAGGACGACCAGGCGCAGGCGCTGCGCCCTGGTCAGACCGAAGACCGTCGCGGTCTCCGTGTAGCCGCGGTCGACCGACCTGGCGCCGTCCACGGAGTTGAGCAGGACCGGCCAGATCACCCCGAACACGATCGTGGCCAGCTGCGTGGTCAGCTCCACCTTGAACAGCAGCACGAACACCGGCAGCAGCAGCGGCGGCGGGATGGAACGCCCGAACTCCATCAGCGGGTCCACGTAGTCGGTCGCGGTACGGGACCGCCCGAGCGCCGTCCCCAGCAGCACCCCGATCACCGCGGCCAGCACCCAGCCGCCGAACATGCGGCCGAGGCTCGGCAGCAGGTTGCCGACGGCGTCCTCGGTGAGGAACAGCCGTCCGGCCGGGCCGGAGAACCACAGCGCGTGCATGCGGGCGATGATCGTCGTCGGCGGCGGGAAGTCCGTGTCCGCCAGGGCGCGGGCGGCGAGCTCCCACAACACGAGGACGAGCGGGATCACCCAGAGCCTGATGAGGGCCTTCACGACTCCGCCTCTCCCGTCCGCGCCCGATGCCAGTGGAACAGGCGGCGCTCCCCGGCCAGCAGCACCAGGTTCGCCGCCACCCCCAGCACCCCGGCCCAGAACGTGGCCGCCATCATGAGGTCCATCCGGTTGCCGCTCCCGGCCACGTTCACGTAGACGCCGATGCCGGCCACGCCGCCCGCCACCAGCTCGGCGCTGACCGCCAGCACGAGCGCGATCCCGGCCGCGATCCTGACGCCCGTGGCGACGAACGGGGCGGCGCTCGGCAGGCTCACCCGGACGAGTACGGCCAGCGGCCCGAACCCGAAGGCCCGCAGGGTGTCCTTGGCCATCGGGTCCACGTCGCGCATGCCGTACAGGGTGTTGATCAGGATCGGCCAGATGGAGGCGTACACGATGACCGAGACCTTCATCAGCTCGTCCACCGGGATCAGCAGGATCGCCAGCGGGATGATCGCCACGGACGGGATCGGCCGCAGGAACTCCAGCACCGGCCTGATGGCGCGCTCGGCCGGAGGCAGCGCGCCGAGCAGCACGCCCGCGGGCACGGCCACCACGGTGGCGGCGAGCAGGCCGAGCACCCAGTTCGTCAGCGTCGCGAGCGCCCCTTCCAGGAAGACGCCGTCCGCGAGCAGCTCCCATGCCCCGAGCAGGATCGCGGACGGCGCGGGGAAGACCAGCCCCTCGCCCAGCCCGAACCGGATGAACAGTTCCGCGGCCACGAGGAACCCCGCGACGCCGGCGGCGCCGCGGAGCGGGCGCGCGGCGATCATCCGGTGGTCGGCACGATCATCGACTTCACGTCCACGGGACTCTTGAGGTACCCGTATTCGAGCATGAGGTCGGCGACCTTCTGCAGCCGGGCCGCGTCGAGCGAGGTCGGGAAGGTGCCCAGGGCGATGGCCGCCGCCGTCTTGGCGTCGATCTTCGTGTACGTCGGCAGGACCGCCTCGACCTCCTTCCTGTCGGACGACGCGAGCTGCTGCGCCTTGGCGATCGCCCGCTGGAAGGCCGCCAGCGTCCTGGGGTTCTTCGCGGCCCAGTCCTCACTGGCCATCCAGCCCGCGATCGGAAACTCCGCAGTGGGGCCCGTCATCGTGTCGGCGATCGTGCGGAAGCCGAGCGCGTTCTTGTTGGCCGTGATGAACGGCTCGGTGATCCAGGCCGCGTCCCCCTGACCGGAGTTGAGCGCGTTGCCCATCTCGGGGAACGGCTTCTCGATGAACTTGATGTCGTCCGTGCTCAGGCCGGCGGCCTTGATCTGAGACGTCACCGCCAGGGTGGCGATGTTCTGGAGGTTGTTGACCAGCACGACCTTGCCCTTGAGGTCGGCCACCGACTGGATGGGGGAGTCCTTGGGCACCATGATGGTGAAGGTGTTGGGCGCCGCCTGGTACATGTCGGCGACCAGCTTGATCTTCTTGCCCTGGCCCGCGGCCAGGATCGTCGAGACGTAGTTGGTCTGCGAGATATCCAGGGCGCCGCTCTCGATCTGGGGCAGCGCCACCGCGCCGCCGGTGATCGTCACCGGCTCCACGGTCAGGCCCTCCGCCTTGAAGAAGCCCTTGGCCTGGGCGATGTAGAGGGCGGCCGGGTCGGGGATGGGCAGGGCGCCGACCTTGATGGTGGTCTTCTCTAAACCGGTGCCGCCGGCGGCCGTGGGAGTGGGGGAGTCGCCGCCGCCGCTACACCCGGAAAGGGCCAGGGCCAGTCCGAGGACGACGGCCGGGATTCGTGATCTCATGCGTTCTCCTACCGGGGGGGTTATCGCGTCATGGAGAGCGACTGACGTCACTGGCCCGGAGCGTACCCGAATGATGATCAATTGGGCACCGTGCGAACGGCCCGGCGGAGAATCGTTCCTGTGGAGCAACGTGCGGGGCAGGGCCGCTCCCGTACGGAACCGGCTCTGCGGAGAATCGCTCCTGTGAAAGACGACAAAACGCCGCCGCCGTACGGATGAGACGGTTGCTCGTCCGTACGGCGGCGGCGTCGTGTGCTGCCGGTGATCAGGCGGGCCGGGACACGTACCTGCCCGCCGGAGCGCCCACGATCTTGCCGGAGTCCAGCACCCGGTGGCCGCGCACGAACGTGTCCGTCACCCTGGCGGTCAGCTCGAACCCCTCGAACGGCGTGTACTCCTGCGTCGACTCCGAGTCCTGCGCCCGCACCGTCCACGTCTGCGCGGGGTCGACCAGGCAGATGTCGGCGTCGAAACCGGGTGCGATCGTGCCCTTGGTACGCAGGCCGAACCGCTTGGCCGGGTTCCACGAGGTCAGCGCGGCGATGCGGCCGTACGGCAGCCCCCGGCGGCGGCCCTCGGTGACCAGGCCGGGCAGCAGGTACTCGGCCCCGCCGAACCCGGACTTCGCCAGGAAGACGTTGTCGCGCGGCTCACCGAACTTGACCTCGTCGCGGCAGCAGGCGTGGTCGCTGACGACCCAGTCCACGGTGCCGTCGAGCACGTACTCCCACAGGGCCTCGACGTCCTCGCGCGGCCTGATCGGCGGGTTCACCTTGGAGCCGATGCCGTTGGCGGTGTCCACATCGGCGAGCAGGTGGCCGATCGTGACCTCGCGGCGGAAGTCGATGTGCGGGAACGTCGCCGCCATGCGTACGGCGGCGTCCATGGCCTTGCGCGACGAAAGGTGCAGCAGGTTGACGTTGCCCAGCCCCGTCTCGTGGGCGAGGTAGGAGGCGATGAAGACCGCCAGCCCCTCGGAGTGCGGAGGACGTGAGGCGCTGTAGGCGGCCAGCCCGCTCAGCTCCCCGGCCTCCTCCACGAGCTTGGTGTAAGCCGTCATGATCTCGGCTGTCTCACAATGCAGTGACAGCGAGATCTCGCTCGCCAGCTCGGGCAGCCGCTCGCGGGCCGCCTGCACGCCGCGCATCACGAACTCGAAGTGCGCGTAGTCGTAACGCTCGCCCTCGGGCAGCATGAGGAACGAGCTCTGGTCGTCCGAGCGCCCGTGCAGCCCGTGACCGCCGTAGAACATGAAGATCTTGAACGACGGCACGCCGAACCGCTCGACCAGGTCGGGCAACTCGCCGATGTGCCCGCTCGACATGGGCGCCAGGTGGAACCCGTAGTCGACGTAGGCCCTGCCCTCGGCCTGCCGCAGCACCTCGGGGTAGAACTCGGCGTAGGGCCCGCCCTTGTTGAGGTAGTACTGACCGGTCCGCATGTAGGTGAGCGCGGTGGTGACGCCGCCCTGGGCGCTGGCCCGGCTCTCCGACTCGGCGTCCTCCGGCAGCGGGTTGTAGATGCCCCAGTGCTGGTGGGCGTCCACGACTCCGGGGAAGGCCAGCCGGCCGCCCCCGTCGATCACCTCGCCCGCCGTGGACAGCCCCGGCTCGACCCGGACGATCCGGCCGTCCTCGATGGCGACGTCCGCGTCGATGGGCTCGTCGCGGTCGTGGGTGACGACCTTCACGTTCTTCAGCAGCAGCTCGCTCACGGGCGTGAACTCTCCTATGCGATGCGGTGGGCGTCGCGGTGCCAGGCGAGCACGCGCCGCTCCACCATGAGAAACAGGGTGTTGAGTACGTAGCCGAGCACGCCGAGCAGCAGGACTCCGGCCCAGATGGCCGGCATGTCGGCGTTGTTGCTGGCCAGGTTGAGGAGGTAGCCGATCCCCTCGGTGCTGCCCTTCAGCTCCGAGATGATCATCAGGATCAGCGCCAGCGACACGCTCAGCCGCAGCCCGGCGAAGATCTTCGGCGCGGCCGACGGCAGGATGATCCGGCTGAACCGCAGGTGAGCCGGCACCCCGAAGACCGTCGCCGTCTCGATCTTCAGATGGTCGACGCTGCGCGCGCCGTCGATGGAGTTGAGCAGAATCGGCCAGACGATGCCGAAGACGATGGTCGCCACCTGCACCTGGGTGCCCATCGTGAACAGCACGAGGAAGACCGGCAGCATCGCGGGCGGCGGCACCGCCCGGCCGAACTCGATCAGCGGCGAGACGTAGTCGGCCAGCCAGGAGCTGCGGCCGATCGCCACTCCCAGTGCCACGCCCACGATCACGGCCAGGCACCAGGACCCGGTCACGCGGACCAGGCTGGGGACGAAGTTGTCGATGGCCTCGTCGGTGAGGATGTACGGCCCGGAGAACCACATCTCGTACATGCGGGACAGGATCTTGACCGGGCCCGGCAGGTACGGGCTCTCGGCCGAGAGCGCGGTCAGCTCCCACGCGATCAGCACGACGGGAACCAGCCAGAGCCGTTTGACCAGGGTACGGATCATGCCGTCCGCCACTTGAACAGGCGCCGCTCGGCGCGCAGGAGCAGGGTGTTGACGACGAGACCGATCACTCCGGCCCAGATGAGCGCCGCGATCACGTCGATCATGGCATCGGCGCCGATGCCCGTGCTCGCCTCGATGAGGAAGCTGCCGATGCCGCTCGACCCGCCCACGATGTACTCGAAGCTGACGGCCAGGATGAGCGTGATGCTCGCGGCCAGCCGCACACCGGTGGCGATGAACGGGGCCGCGCTCGGCAGGGACACCCGCCAGATGACCGCGCCCTTGCCGAAGCCGAACGAGCGCAGCGTCTCCTTGCCCAGCGGGTCCACGTCACGCACGCCGTACAGCGTGTTGATGAGGATCGGCCAGGAGGCGGCGAAGACGATGAGCGCCACCTTGGCGTTGATCTCCGGCTGGAAGAAGAACAGCCCCAGCGGGATCAGCGCCACCGAGGGGATGGGCCGCAGGAACTCCACGAACACCCGGGTCATCTCCTCGACGGCCGGGACCGTTCCCAGCAGCAGCCCGATCGGCACGGCGATCACCACGGCCAGCGGCAGCCCGATGATCGCGGCGACCAGCGTGCCCCGCAGATCGTCGAGGAAGACCGGGTCGACGGCCAGCCCGACGGCTCTGATCAGGGTGTCGATCGCCGGTGGCAGCCACTTCACCATGCCGGACATCCCGAGCAACTGCCAGGCGAGCAGAAAACCCGCCACGCCGACGGCGTGGCGGGTGACCTTGATGAGTTTCGCGCGGGCGAGCGGAGTCCGCTCGCGCCGCACTGCGGTGATCGTGCTCATCATCCCTGAGGGGCGGTGTAAATCATTGACTTGACGTCAATCTGCTTCTTGAGCATGCCCGCGTCGAGCATGAGGTCGGCGACCCGCTGGATGCGGTCGGCGCTCAGCGTGGTCGGGTAGTTGCCCAGGTTGATGGTCGCGGCCGTCTCCGCCGGGATCTTGGTGAAGGTCGGCAGCACCTTGGTCACCGCACTACGGTCAGTGGCGGCGATGTTCTGGGCCTTGGCCATGGCGCGCTGGAAGGCGGCGAGCGTCTTCGGGTTCTCCGACACCCACTTCTCCGTGGCGGCCCAGCCGGTGATCGGCAGACCGTCGGTCGGGCCGGACATGGTGTCCAGCAGCATGGTGGCGCCGAGCGTCTTCTTGGCCTCGCTGACGTACGGGTCGGTCATCCACACCGCGTCGACGTCGCCCTTGTCGAGCGAGCTGAGCCAGTTGGTGGTGGGAACCTCGACGTACTGGATGTCGGTCTTGGGGTCCAGACCGGCGATCTTGAAGTGCGGGTTCATCGTGAGGACGCCCAGACCGGCCAGGGCGTTGACGCCGACCTTCTTGCCCTTGAGGCCGGCGACGTCCTTGATGGTCGAGCCCTTCTTGACCATGATGCCGAACGCACCGGCCGCACCCTGGTAGGAGTCGGCGATGTACTTGAACTTCTCGGTGCCCGCCTCCTGGATCGTCAGGATGGTGGCGTAGCTGCCGAGGACGACGTCCATGGTTCCGTTGGAGAGCTTGGGCAGCACCGCCTGCGGAGCCTGGATCGGCTCCTGCTTGACGTTGAGGCCCTCTTCCTTGAAGAAACCGCGCTCCATGGCAATGAAGAGAGGGGCGGAGTCCGCACCGGGGTACTGGCCGATCAGCAGGTCGGTCTTCATTTCCGAGGAGGCGCTGGTGGTGCCGCCTCCTTCGCCCGAGCTGGAACACCCCGTGATGACGAGGGAAGCGACGAGCCCAATCAGAGCAGTGCGCCCTAATGCACCGAACCGCATTGCGGGTCTCCTTTGAACCGAGGGGGGTGAGTGCGAACGGGAGTGTTCAACGACGGTGGCACCCTAGCGCAGCCAGGGCTTCTTACCGCATCCAGTCCACCGGAAATTAACGAGATATATACACATATAGAGTGATATTGCCCGTTTTGTCCGATTATCTGGAGTGCCCGCCTTGGCCTGGGGGGCTGGGCGACAGGTGTTGACTTATGAGAAGATTGTCGGATTGCGTGGCAACTGAGATCTTTGCGGTATTGGCCGATCTCCTGTTGATGTGCTCCAATTAGCTCTCGCCCCAAGGGTGCGTCGGCGTCACACTGCAAACACCGGCATGACGTGATCTTCGTGCACCAAACCATCCGAGGAGAGGTTGCGGAGGCAAGTGAAGAGTGTTGTCCCCTCTGTGGGCGGGGATCAGGGCTTAACTGATGGAGCCCCCCAAATGGCATCCCATAAACCACAGACGCAGGCTCCGGGCAAGGCCGCAGGCGGCAGCCGGAAGGCGGGGGCCCGCTTCTCTCTGCGTAACTGGCGCGTGCGCTCCAAGCTGGTGGTTCTGGTCGTCATCCCGACCATCGCCGCACTGACGCTGGGCGGCCTGAGGGCTGCCACCTCGATCGCCACGGCCAACGAGTACGCACAGGTCAACGAGGTCGCGGTGCTGGCCAGCCAGCTGACGGGCCTCGCCCACGAAGTGGAGAGCGAGCGCGACCTGAGCGCGATGTACGTCGCGCAGGGACGCAGAGGCGGCACCCCCTCGAACGTGAAGACCCAGTACGAACGGGTCGACAAGCTCGTCACCGACGTCCGAGGCGACGTCGATACCTTGAGCACCGAGGACAGCCCCCATGCGGCCGAGGCCCTGATCATCAAGAACCGGCTCGACGAGCTGGCCACGTCGCGAGAGACCGCCATGGACTCCCAGCTCGACGTGAACTCGGTCATCACCCTCTACGACCGGACCATCTCGGACCTGTTGTCGCTGAACGACAAGATCGACCGAGGCGCGGTCGACGAGGAGCTGTCCGCCAGCGTGGCCGGCTTCGGCGCGCTGTCCCGAGCCAAGCAGTACGTCTCCACCCAGCGCGCCCTGCTCGTGGCCGCGCTGGCGACCAGGTCCTTCGGCAAGACGGCGCTCGACGACTTCATCGCCGCGCGTGCCCAGAAGAACAGTGAGCTCAGCACCTTCAGGTCGCAGGTCTCGCTGAAACTTCGCCAGCTGTACGACGACACCGTCAGCGGCAAGGCCGTCGACCGCGCGGAGATCCTCTCGCAGCGCGCCCTGGTGCTCCAGAACGCCGGCCTGTTGCTGACCGACCGTCAGATCGGGCTCACCCGAGACGGCAAGGCCTGGTACGACGCCATCACCGAGACCGTCGACGGGATGCGCGAGGTCGAGCAGCAGGCCGCCGACAGCATCGTGCTGCGCAGCCGCACCCTGGAGGGCGCGGAGCAGCAGAGTGCCATCATCGCGGCGGGCGCGATCGTCCTCCTGCTCATCCTGGTCCTGCTGGTCACCGTGATCATGGCCCGCTCGCTCAGCGGCCCCCTGCGCAGGCTGCGCAGGGAAGCCCTGTTCATCGCCGGCCGCCGGCTGCCCGACACCGTCCGCCAGATGCGCGAGACGGAGACGGCCGTCGACAGCTCGGACGTCGAACCCATCGGAGTCGCCTCCAACGACGAGATCGGTGAAGTCGCGCGGGCGTTCGACGAGGTGCACCGTGAGGCGGTGCGGCTGGCGGGCGAGGAGGCCCGGCTGCGCAGCAACGTCAACGCGATGTTCGTCAACCTCTCCCGCCGCAGTCAGACGCTGGTCGAACGCCAGATCACCCTGATCGACGGTCTGGAGCAGGGCGAGCAGGACGAGAACCGGCTGGGCAACCTGTTCAAGCTGGATCACCTGGCCACCCGTATGCGGCGTAACAGCGAGAACCTGCTGGTCCTCGCCGGCCAGGAGCCCCCTCGCCGCTGGAGCAAGCCCGTCAAGCTGGTCGACGTGGCCCGCGCCTCGCTGTCCGAGGTCGAGAACTACGAACGCGTCGTGCTCCAGGTCCCCGACGGCGTGGCCGTCGCCGGACAGGCCGTCAACGACGTCATCCACCTGCTCGCCGAGCTGGTCGAGAACGCGCTGTCGTTCTCGCCCCGCGAGACCAGGGTCACCGTCTCCGGCAGCCGGATCGACGGCGGCGGCGTGATGCTGTCGATCACCGACTCCGGCATCGGCATGACCGCCGACGAACTGACCCAGGCCAACGAACGCCTCATCGACGCGCCCAGCGTGGACGTCTCGGTGTCGCGCCGCATGGGCCTGTTCGTGGTCGCCCGCCTGGCCCACCGCCACGGCATCCGGGTGCAGCTGCGCCCGCACGGCTCCGGCGGCCTGACCGCGATGGTGCTGATCCCCGAAACCCTCCTGGGCTCGCAGTCCCCCGCCTACCCGGCGGGCGGGAACCAGGGCATGCCTTCGATGCCGTCCATGCCTTCGATGCCGTCGATGGACTCGCGCGACGACAGCTTCGGCTTCGGCTTCGGCGGCCAGCAGCCCACCCCGCCGCCTCCTCCCGTACCCCAGTGGGGCGGCGGGGGCGACTACCGGCCGGGACCCGGACACCCGTCCTTTCCCTCCCAGCCGAGCGTGGACATGGGCTGGCCGTCCGAGCCGCGCGGCAACGGCGGCGGCGGATACGAGAGCAGGGACGTGTGGGTGCCCTCGCGTACCCCCTCCAGCCCGATGGGCAGCTGGGGGAACGGCGCCTCGCTGCCCCAGCGCCCGGCCGCCGACGAGCGCCAGGACATGGGCTGGGCCGAACCGGCACCGTCCGATCTCGGCCCGCGGCGCTCACGCTTCGACCTGCCCGAGGCCGAGTCTGCGGCCACCGGACCCATACCCGTCGTCAAGCCCGCCTCCTCGGGGGACGAGTACCTGCCGATCTTCGCCTCTGTCGAATCCGCCTGGTTCGAGCAGAGCGCCGAAGGCGAGGCCACCTGGGGTTCGGCCAACGCCGACGCCGGCTGGAGCGCCGCGAAGGCGGTCGTGGAGCCCGTACGTGACGGTGCCACGGCGGCGGGACTGCCCAAGCGGGTGCCCAAGGCCAACCTGGTGCCCGGCTCGGCGGACACCGTGTCGGCGCCCAAGGGTGTGGCGCCCATGCCTTCGGTCTCGCCAGAACGGGTACGTAGTCGTCTGTCGAGCTTCCAGCAAGGCTTCAGGGCAGCACGGGACGACATCAGCGAGGGAAGAACGTATCCCTCCGGTCCGAGAAGCGTTGAGAGCAGGGATGAGCGCGCATGAACGACCTGAGCCAGTCAGCACGTGGCGTCGATTGGTTAATCACGGACTTCGTCAGCACGGTGCCGGGGGTAGCGCACGCGGTGGTGGTGTCGTCCGATGGTCTGCCGTTGGCGGCGTCGGCGGGTTTTCCGGCTGATCGTGCCGATCAGCTGGCCGCCATCGCGTCGGGATTGGTGTCTTTGACGCAGGGTGCGGCGCGGGTGTTCGAGGGTGGTGCGGTCAATCAGACGATCGTGGAGATGCAGCGCGGGCTGATGCTGATCATGTCGATCAGCGACGGCTCCTGCCTGGCCGTCCTGGCCGCTCCCGACTGCGACATGGGTCTGGTCGCGTACCAGATGACGCTGATGGTCGACCGCGCCGGACAGGTGCTTACTCCGGCTGTGCGCGCGGAGTTGCGCGCCAGCCAGACCAGGTGATGTAGGTGTCGAATCCCACGTGGAACAGCGGCGGATGGAACAGCGGCGGCTGGGAGCCGCCGCCTCCACCGCCGTCGAGCTCCGACCCGGCCTCCCCGGTACGGCCTTATGCCGTGACCGGCGGACGGACGGCGCCCCGGGTCAAACTGGCGATGGAGGCCCTGGTGTCCTCGGCGACGGCCGAGCACCGGGAGTTCTCGCACATCACGCCCGAGTACAAAGCGATCAGCCAGCTCTGCCTCCAGGTGAGATCCGTGGCCGAGGTGTCGGCCCTGCTGCGGATCCCGCTCGGGGTGGTGCGGGTGCTGATCGCCGACATGGCGGCCGAGGGTCTGGTTCGGGTGCATCAACCGCAGCTGGAAGCGGGTAGGCCGGACGTCAACCTGCTGGAAAGGGTGCTAAGTGGACTTCGCAGGCTCTAGCCCCGGTTTGACCTCGACCAAGATCGTGGTCGCCGGCGGTTTCGGAGTGGGCAAGACGACGTTCGTCGGCGCGGTGTCGGAGATCATGCCGTTGACCACGGAGGCCGTCATGACCGATGCCTCCGCCGGGATCGACGATCTGGGCATGACGCCGCTGAAGTCGACCACAACCGTCGCCATGGACTTCGGCCGCGTCTCCCTGGATCGTGACCTGATCCTCTACCTGTTCGGCACCCCCGGGCAGCACCGGTTCTGGTTCATGTGGGACGACCTCGTCCGCGGCGCGATCGGCGCGGTCGTGCTCGTCGACACGCGCCGGCTCGCCGACAGCTTCCCGGCCATCGACTATTTCGAAGAGGCGCAGCTCCCGTTCATCGTGGGGGTGAACGGGTGGGACGGCTCCTACCCGCACAGCGACTCCGAGGTGCGCGACGCCCTGACGCTGGCGCCGCACATCCCGATGGTGCGGCTCGACGCCCGCTCCAAGGACTCGGTCAAGAGCGCTCTGATCAACCTGGTCGAGCACGCTCTCACCGTCAGGATGGCCGTGCCAGGCTGGAGCGGCTAGCGGAGCGGATAGGCTGGAGCCTTAGACGTACTTTCGCTTCGAGGACTGGCCAACCACGTGTTCGAGACGCTTTCCGACCGGCTGACATCGGTCTTCTCCTCCCTCCGATCCAAGGGGCGGCTGTCCGACGCCGACATCGACGCCACCACCCGCGAGATCCGCATCGCCCTGCTAGAGGCCGATGTCGCGTTGCCGGTGGTCAAGGCGTTCGTCGCCCAGGTCAAGGAGCGCGCCCGCGGTTCCGAGGTCTCCCAGGCGCTGAATCCGGCGCAGCAGGTCGTCAAGATCGTCAATGACGAGCTGATCGGGATCCTCGGCGGTGAGACCCGCAGGCTCCGCTTCGCCAAGACCCCGCCCACCGTCGTCATGCTGGCGGGCCTCCAGGGCGCGGGCAAGACAACCCTCGCGGGCAAGCTCGCCCGGTGGCTGCGCGAGCAGGGCCACGCGCCCATGCTGGTCGCCGCCGACCTCCAGCGGCCCAACGCCGTCCAGCAACTCCAGGTCGTGGGCGAGCGCGCCCAGGTCGCCGTCTACGCGCCCGAGCCGGGCAGCGGCGTCGGCGACCCGATCGAGGTGGCCCGCCGCTCCATCGACGAGGCCCGCCGCCTGCAGCACGACGTCGTCATCATCGACACCGCCGGCCGCCTGGGCATCGACCAGGAGATGATGAAGCAGGCCGCCGACATCCGCGACGCGGTCTCGCCCGACGAGGTCCTGTTCGTGGTCGACGCCATGATCGGCCAGGACGCCGTCACGACGGCGCAGGCGTTCATGGAGGGCGTCGGCTTCGACGGCGTCGTGCTGACCAAGCTCGACGGCGACGCCCGCGGCGGCGCCGCCCTGTCGGTCCGCCACATCACCGGCCGGCCGATCATGTTCGCCTCCACGGGCGAGAAGCTCGAAGACTTCGACGCCTTCCACCCCGACCGGATGGCCTCGCGCATCCTCGACATGGGTGACATCCTCACCCTGATCGAGCAGGCCCAGAAGACGTTCGACGAGGAGCAGGCCGCCAAGATGGCCGGCAAGCTCACGTCGGGCGAAAACTTCACGCTCGAGGACTTCCTCGAGCAGATGATGATGGTCCAGAAGATGGGGCCGATCAAAAACCTGCTCGGCATGATGCCCGGCATGGGGCAGATGCGCGACCAGATCAACTCCATCGACGACCGTGACCTTGACCGCATCGCGGCCATCATCCGCTCGATGACCCCCGGCGAGCGTCAAGACCCCAAGATGATCAACGGCTCGCGCCGCGCCCGCATCGCCGCCGGCTCCGGCGTCACCGTCAGCGCGGTGAGCAACCTGATCACCCGCTTCTTCGAAGCCCAGAAGATGATGAAGCGGATGGCGGGTGGCATGGGCATCCCCGGCATGCCGGGCGGCCGGGGCAAGGCCGGCAAGGCCCAGAAGAAGGCCAAGAAGGGGCGGCGCGTCAGCGGTGACCCGCGCAAGGCCGCCCTCGGCAAGGCCCCCGCGGAGCGTCCCGCCGAGGAGGAGCCCAAGCCGGGCGGGGTGCTCGGCAACCTCGGTGGGAAGCTGCCGCCGGGGATGGAGCTGCCGCCGGGCTTCGACCCCTCGAAACTCCGCCTCCCCGGCCAGAAGTAACCACCCGCGGCGCCCTGGGCGGCTCTTCTGCCTGGGGCGCTCGGATTGTCGGACTTTTGCGATGCACTGTCACCGACAAGTCGTGGGCAGTGCCGTCGATCTGGCACAATGACATGTTGGAACATCGTGACCAGGCGGGTGCCCTCTCACCTCCCGCAGGTCACGCCTGTCCCTGGAGCGTCATCCCGTCGTGCCCCACTCGGCGAGGTGCCGTTCACCCACGCTCGAATGCAGGAGAGACCACACCCGTGGCAGTCAAGATCAAGCTCAAGCGGCTCGGCATGATCCGCAACGCTCAGTACCGCATCGTCGTCGCCGACAGCCGCACCAAGCGTGACGGCCGTGCGATCGAAGAGATCGGCCTGTACCACCCGAAGAACGACCCTTCGCGCATCGAGATCGACGCTGAGCGTGCCGCTTACTGGCTGAGTGTCGGCGCGCAGCCGACCGAGCCGGTGCTCAAGCTGCTGAAGCTCACCGGTGACTGGCAGAAGTTCAAGGGCGAGCCCGCCCCTGCGCCGCTCAAGGTCGCCGAGCCCGCGCCCGACCGTCACGCCCTCTACGAGGCCGCGGCCAAGGAGGCGCTGTCCGGTGGCGACACCGGCACGGCCGCCACCACGGCGAAGAAGGCCAAGAAGAAGGACGAGGCTGAGGCCCCCGCCGAGACCCCGGCCGAGGGCGAGGCCTGACGTGCTCGAGGAGGCTCTCGAGCACCTCGTGAAGGGCATCGTCGAACATCCTGACGATGTCCGGGTCCGCGCACGCCGCATTCGCAGCGGGCGCGTCCTGGAGGTCCGGGTGCACCCCGAGGACCTGGGCAAGGTCATCGGACGCGGCGGGCGCACCGCCAAGGCGCTGCGCACGGTCGTGAACGCCCTGGCCGACGGGAAGTACGTACGGGTCGATCTGCTCGATCTGCACGAAGCAGTCCGTTAGCGTCAGGTTTTCGCGCCCTCATCGGTCTCGTTCCGATGGGGGCGCTCCGCGTTGATACAGAAAGCAGGTTCAGGTGCAGCTGGTCGTCGGCCGGATAGGCCGCCCGCACGGGGTCCGCGGTGACGTGACCGTGGAGGTGCGCACCGACGAACCGGAGCTGCGCTTCGCCGCCGGTACGGCGATCCGGACCGATCCGCCGGAGCGGGGGCCGCTCGTCGTCGCCGCCCGCCGCTGGCACAAGGGCATGCTGCTGCTGTCCCTGGAAGGGGTCACCGACCGCGACGCCGCCGAGGCGCTGCGCGGCACCATGCTGGTCATCGACTCGGCCGAGGTGACGCCGTCCGACGACCCCGACGAGTTTCACGACCACCAGCTCATCGGGCTTGAGGTGGTGACCGTCGCAGGCGAGCCGGTCGGGCAGGTGGAGGACGTCCTGCACCACGGCCAGGATCTGCTCGTGGTACGCCGCAAGGGCCAGGAGGACGCCCTCATCCCCTTCGTCCTGGCGCTGGTGCCCGAGGTCGACGTGGAGGCGGGCAGGCTGGTCGTGGATCCGCCTGAAGGGCTGCTGTGATGCGGCTCGACATCATCTCGATCTTTCCCGAGTACTTCGCGCCGCTCGACGTCTCGCTGATCGGCAAGGCGCGGGAGCGGGGCACGCTGGACGTACGCGTGCACCAGTTGCGTGACTGGGCTCATGACGTGCACAGGACCGTGGACGACACGCCGTACGGCGGGGGGCCGGGCATGGTCATGAAGCCGGAGGTGTGGGGCGAGGCCATCGACGCGGCCATCGGCGCGAGTGCGGAGGATGAGGGTCGCGCCACGCCGCAGACGGTCGAGTCGGCGACGGCCGCACCGCAAGCAGCGGCCCTGCCGCGGTTGATCGTGCCGACGCCGAGCGGGCGCCCGTTCACCCAGGAACTGGCGCAGGAGCTGGCCCAGGAGCCGTGGTTGCTGTTCGCGTGCGGTCGCTACGAGGGCATCGACTCGCGCGTCATGGAGGAGTACTCCGGGCGGCTGCGCGTGGACGAGGTCAGCATCGGTGACTACGTGCTGGCCGGCGGCGAGGTGGCGGTGCTGGTCATGGTGGAGGCCATCGGCAGGCTGCTGCCCGGCGTGCTCGGCAACGCCCAGTCCGTCGTCGACGACTCCTTCGCGCCCGGTTCCATGGAGAACCTGGTCGAAGGCCCGGTCTACACCAAGCCGCCGGTGTGGCGGGGCCACGCGGTTCCGGCCGTCCTGCTGTCCGGACATCACGGAAATGTCGCCCGCTGGCGACGGGACGAAGCGATCCGGCGTACCGTACGAAACCGGCCCGAACTCGCGGCGGAGCTCGACCCCGAGAAGCTGGACAAGCACGACAGGAAGCTCCTCGACGAGCTGTCGTTTCGCGTCCGCCGGAAAGATGTGGCAAACTGAATCGCTGCCGACCATCCTGCGGTCGGTGTTGCGTGCCCGGGAATGAGCGAGCCCGGGCCCCAGGAGACAGCAAGCGTGTCCGCTTCCGTCGCCGTGCCCGACTCGGGTGTGGCCGGGTGGACCTCCGCGTGCCCGCCAAACTTTGAGGAATAGACTCTCATGCACACGAAGATCCAGGAGCTCGAGAAGGCGACCCTGCGCGGCGACGTGCCGGCTTTCCGCCCCGGTGACACCCTCGAGGTTCACGTACGCGTCGTCGAAGGCAACCGGTCCCGCGTCCAGGTGTTCAAGGGCTTCGTGCTGCGCAGGCAGGGCAGCGGCGCCCGCGAGACCTTCACGGTCCGCAAGGTCAGCTACGGCGTCGGTGTCGAGCGCACCTTCCCGGTGCACAGCCCGGTCATCGAGAAGATCGTGCTCGTGACCCGTGGCGACGTCCGCCGCGCCAAGCTCTACTACATGCGTGACCTGCGCGGTAAGGCCGCCCGTATCCGCGAGAAGCGTGAGACGACGGCCGCCAAGTAACCATGGCGTTTACCGATGGCCCGCGCATCGCGCGGGCCATTCGGCTTTACAGGGCCGTTTCCTTTATGTGGAGCGACTCGTGCGTGGGTGTAACGTCGGTCGAGGCTTGTCGAGCCAAGTCATCATCTAGGCTCGTCAGCGATGACTAGCGAGAGCCAGGAGCACGGCGCTGTGCGCCGCCCTGTCGAGGACGAGGTGGACGTGGTCGCCGAAGAGACTCAGCAGCCTGCCAAGGGCGAGAAGAATGAGAAGAAGGGGTCGTTCTGGAAAGAACTTCCTGTTCTCGTGGTAGTCGCCTTGGTGCTGGCCCTGATCATCAAGACGTTTGTGGTCCAGGCCTTCTATATCCCGTCGGAATCGATGGAGAACACCCTGCTGACAAATGACAGGGTCCTGGTCAACAAGCTCGTCTACCACACTCGTGACATCGAGCGCGGCGACGTGGTGGTGTTTTCGGGAGTCGATTCCTGGGACGGTGAGTTCCAGCTGGAGGAGCCGTCCAACCCCGTCGCGGCGTTCTTCCGCTGGGTCGGCACGGCGTTCGGCATCGTGCCCGGCGAGAAGGACTACATCAAGCGGGTCATCGGCGTCGGCGGTGATCATGTCAAGTGTTGCGACTCCAAGGGGCGCATCACGGTCAACGGCACGCCCATCGAGGAAGAGAGCTATCTCTATCCGGGTGACGTGCCGTCCGACAGGTTCTTCGACATCACCGTGCCGCAGAACCGGCTGTGGGTGATGGGTGACCACCGTTCGGTCTCGCTCGACTCCCGCTCGCACACCGGCGACCCCGGCGGGGGCTCCATTCCCGTGGGTCAGGTCATCGGCAGGGCGTTCGTGATCGTCTGGCCGTTCGACCGGTTCTCCTCGATAGACATCCCTGACACCTTCGCCCAGCCCGCTCTCAACGCCCTCGGCACACAGGTGCCGCTGGTCGCGGGGTTCGGGCTGGCCGTACCCTTGGTGCTGGTCCGTCGGCGCCTGCGGAAGAGGCGCTGATGGCCGTCACCAAGAAGGCGGAGGGCGTGGGCAAAGAGAAGAAGAAGGGCAGTTTCCGCGAGACTGTTCTGCTGCTCGTCATGGGCGTGGGCATCGCGCTGCTGCTGCAGGCATTCGTGGTCGGCTCGTTCTACATTCCGTCGGAGTCGATGGAGAACACGCTGCTGATCAACGATCGCGTCTTCGTCAACAAGCTCGCGGGCGCGCCCGAACGCGGTGACATCATCGTCTTCAAGGGATGGAACGGCGAGGACACGATCAAGCGGGTCATCGGAGTCGGCGGCGACAAGGTGGTGTGCTGCGACAAGCAGAAGCGCATCACGGTCAACGGTACGGCCCTCGACGAGTCCTCCTACCTCTATCCCGGCGATTTCGCTTCCGGCGATAAGTTCGACGTCACCGTGCCCGCGGGAAAGCTCTGGCTGATGGGCGACCACCGCAGCGCCTCGGCCGACTCCCGGTCCCACATAGAGGAGCCCGGAGGCGGTTTCATCTCGGTGGACGCGGTGATCGGCACGGCCGTGGTCCGCTACTGGCCGCTGTCGCGAGGCTATCTTTTCTCCCGTCCCGACATCTTCGACAAGGTCAAGTAGGGGCCACTTCCGGTCGCGGATTGCGGCGAATGGGGCGTACGCTGCCTGTGTCATGACAGTTGCGTTCCGCCCTCGACCGAGCGTCGTCCGGCGAGATTCCGGACTCTACGCCTATGAGCGGGCGCTCGCTCGCCGCGGCCTCAGCCCGATCGCGGGCGTGGACGAGGCCGGCCGCGGCGCGTGCGCCGGGCCGCTCGTGGTCGCGGCCGTCATCCTGCGCAAGCAGGTCGACGGCCTGGCAGACTCCAAACTTCTCACCCCCCAGGTGCGCGAACGTCTCTACGAGCAGATCATCCGCGTCTCTCATGTAGGCATAGTGATCATCCCGTCGGGGGAGATCGACGCCAAAGGTCTTCACAAGTGCAACGTTTCAGGAATGCGGCGAGCTGTCGCACAGTTGCCCTGTGACCCGGAGTACATCCTCACGGACGGCTTCCCGGTCCCGGGGCTACCGGCGCCGTCTCTGGCCGTGTGGAAGGGGGACCAGGTGGCCGCATGCGTGGCGGCGGCGTCGATCGTGGCCAAGGTGACCAGGGATCGCCTCATGGTCACGCTCGACGAGCGCTACCCGCTGTACGGCTTCGCCGAACACAAGGGGTATGTCACTCCAGGACACCGGCTGGCGCTGGAAACGCATGGTCCGTGTCCTGACCACCGCTTCTCCTTCGTCACGGTGGCGAGGGGGATGGGTGAAAATGAAATGGGGGCCGGGGTTGCCTGACCAGGCGAACCGGGGGACCGGTACGACAGGAGGACCGCGATGAGCGCAGAGGATCTCGAAAAGTACGAGACCGAGATGGAGCTGCAGCTTTACCGCGAATACCGTGATGTCGTCGGTTTGTTCACGTACGTGGTGGAGACTGAACGGCGCTTCTATCTGACCAACTCGGTGGATCTCGACGTCCGTACCGCGGAGAACGGCGACGTCTTCTTCGACGTGAAGATGCAGGACGCCTGGGTGTGGGACATGTACCGGCCGGCGCGGTTCGTCAAGAACGTGCGGGTCGTGACGTTCAAGGACGTGAACGTGGAGGAACTCGCGAAGGCCGACCTGGAGATGCCCAAGGAGGGGTTCTCGGGGTAGGGGGCGAATGGAGGGCTGAGGGCCTGAGTTGGGGGCCGGGGGCCTGAGCCGGGGAGGGCCGAGGGCCTGAGCCGCCACCGACTCACGGCCGGCCCTGGCACACGCACGGCCACACCTTCCCCGAGGCCGTTCACTCCTACGGCCTCGCCGCGCGTGTGGCTACCACCGTTGATGACGCCGTTCGTTCTCACGGCGCCACCACGCGCGGCTACACCTGTTGACGAGGCCTTCCATCCTCACGGCCCCGCCCGTACGCGCATCTCAGAGTGCGTTCCGCGAGCATATGCCTGTGATGTCGCTATGTGATCGTATGGATTTGTAGCGTTACCGCCGGTCGGTGGGGTCTGCTGTGCTGGGA
>NZ_JBEZFZ010000014.1:0-269445 GCF_040649735.1 Nonomuraea sp. NPDC048892
CCACAAAACAACCCACTGCCCCCCCCAGCGCGCGCGCATTCGGACACCCCACCAACACGCCGTTCGGGTGCGCCCGCCGGAGCGCCCCGGCGGCCCCCCCCGGCGGGGCGGCCGCTTTACGAGCCCGCCGGGCGAGCCCGCGACACGGAAGGAACGCGTTGGACAGTAAGGACGTCGAGGTCGTCGAGAAGCAGCTCGGGCGCCCGCCGAGAGGGCTGCGCGAGGTCGCGCACCGCTGCCCGTGCGGCAACCCCGACGTGGTGGAGACCGCGCCGCGGCTGCCCGACGGCTCGCCCTTCCCGACCCTCTACTACCTGACCTGCCCCAAGGCCGCCTCGGCCATCGGCACGCTGGAGGGCTCAGGCCTGATGCGCGAGATGCAGGCCAGGCTGGCCACCGAGCCCGAGCTGGCCGAGGCCTACCGGGCGGCGCACGACGACTACGTGGCCAGGCGCGACCAGGCGGCCGAGGCGGAGGGCCTGGCCCCGCTTCCCCGCGACATGCAGAGCACGGGCGGGATGCCGGAGCGGGTCAAGTGCCTGCACGCGCTGGTGGCGCACGAGCTGGCGGTGCCCGGGGCCAACCCGTTCGGCAGGGAGGCGCTGGACGCACTCCCCGACTGGTGGAGTGACGGACCATGCGTGTAGCCGCCGTCGACTGCGGCACCAACTCCGTACGCCTGCTCATCGCCGACGTCGGCGACGGCGAGCTGGGCGACGTCGAGCGGCTGATGGAGATCGTCCGCCTGGGCCAGGGCGTGGACAGGACCGGCCGGCTGGCGCCCGAGGCGCTGGAGCGCACGTTCGCGGCCATGCGCGGCTACCAGGAGCTGATCCGGCGCCACGGCGCCACCGCCACGCGCGTGGTGGCGACGAGCGCGACGCGCGACGCGGCCAACCGGCAGGAGTTCGTCGACGGCGTACGGAAGATCTTCGGGGTGGAGCCCGAGGTGGTGACGGGGTCGGAGGAGGCCGAGCTGTCGTTCACGGGAGCGACGAGAGGGCTGCTGCGCCTGTCGCCCGAGACCGAGGTGCCGCAGGGCCCGCTGCCTCCCTACCTCGTGGTGGACATCGGCGGCGGCTCCACGGAGTTCGTGGTCGGCTCCGGCCACGCCGAGTCGGCGCTGTCGGTGGACATCGGCTGCGTCCGCCTGACCGAGCGTCACCTGCGCGACGCCGGCGACCCGCCCGCCGCGCCGGCCCTGGAGGCCGTGGTGGCCGACATCGAGGCCGCGCTCGACCGGGTGGAGGCGCAGGTGCCGGTCAGGCAGGCGCACACGCTCGTGGGCCTGGCCGGCTCGGTGACGACGGTGGCGGGCATCGCGCTCGGGCTGCCGGTGTACGACTCCGAGCGCATCCACCACTCGCGCGTTTCGGCGGAGCAGGTGCACGAGGTGACGCGGCGGCTGCTCGCGATGACCCATGGTGAGCGCGCGGAGATCCCGGTGATGCATCCGGGAAGGGTGGACGTGATTGGTGCCGGAGCGCTCATTCTTGACCGAATCGTCCGTCGTTTCGCGTTTTCGCAGGTCGTCGTCAGTGAACACGACATCTTGGATGGAATCGCCTGGTCTCTAGCGACATAGCTGAAGAAATCCGGACATTTCTTATTCACAGTCACTGTTGAGAGTGTGATCAGTATTGTGCTTCAGTAAAGGGGCATTACGGGGGCTTTGTCATATCGCTGTGCGCGGAAGGCGCCGGCGTGACGACCGTTCCCGAGCGCGTCTCTTCCCCCAAAGGAATGGAGCACTCTCACATGATGTCTGTCGGGTTAGCACGTAAGGCCGCCGCGTTCGGCGCTTCGGCCGCGATGCTGGCCGGCTTGGCCGCGGGGCTCGTCGCGAGTCCGGCCCAGGCCGCCACCGCCGCCACGGCCTCGGCCGCCGGCAAGGCGGCGGCCAAGCCCGCGTCCAAGTCAAGGGCCTCGGTCTCCACGCCGAAGGCCTCGCCCCGTGCTCACGACGGCTCCTGCCCGGTCAAGGTCGACTTCTCGGCCAAGATCAGGGTGCCGGTCAAGGGCAAGACCGTGCTGGCCTACCGCTGGCTGCACGGTGACGGGTCCAAGAGCAAGGTCAAGGTGGTCCGGCTCACGGGCAAGGGCACCAAGACGGTGACGGTCAAGCAGTCCATCACCTTCAAGGAGGACGTGAAGGGCTGGGAGGCCGTACAGGTCCTCGGTCCGAAGAAGTTCACCTCGAAGAAGGGCCGCTTCTCCGTCTCGTGCGAGCAGCCGCGGGACGACGACAAGGTGCGCACGCACCTCGACCGGACGGTCGAGGCCACCGCGTGGGCGAGCCCGAGCAGGTACGTCGGCCCCTGCACCCCCGGCGACAAGATCGACTTCGTCGGCCGCATCGAGACCAGCCGCCCGACCTGGGTGCGTTACCGCTGGGTGCTCAACGGTGACGTGGTCGACTACGGCAAGATCAGGGTCCGCGACTCGCGCCGGGTCGGCTTCGGCATCTCCCCGCGCCACAGCGGCGAGGGTTATGCCCAGCTGCAGGTCCTGGGTCGCGACGGCGCCTACTCCAACCGGGCCTACTACAAGGTCTGGTGCAAGGACTCGGCTCCCGAGATCCCCAGGCCGGTGACCAAGGTCTCCGCCAGTGCCACCGTGGTCAGCCTCAACTGCGCGGTCAACGCCTCCGCGGTCGTCACCTCGACCGGCGCCGGCCGGGTCGGCTACGTGTGGAAGCTGAACGGCAGCGTGGTGACCAGCGGCGACACCTACTTCGGTCGTAACGGCGGGTCGAAGTCGATCTCCGGCTTCTCCTCCCCGCTGAGCGGCGACGCCCGCAAGGGCGGCACGGTGACGCTGTCGATCAGCGGCCCGAACAACCGCGACCACGTCGTCAAGTCCTACAGCGCGTGCGAGGCCTCGGCCCCGGCGCCGACGCCGACCCCGACGCCGACGAAGACTCCGGAGCCGACGGCTCCCGCGGCGTCGTAGGGATCTGACACGGGATCTGACACCTGGTCTGACGTCGGATCTGATACCGGATCTGACGCCGGATCCGACGCCGGATCCGACACTGGGGCGCCGTAGGCGAGTGGGACGGCGCCTCCAGCACGACGAACCGGGTGGCACCCTCGGGCGCCACCCGGTTTTCTGGTTGCCACTACCGCGCTTTGCACAGTAGTGTGCTTCGCGTGGACAGCAGCCAACTGCTCAAAGGCGTGCTCGACCTGGCCGTGCTGGCCGTGCTCAAAGAACGTGACGGCTACGGCTACGACGTCGTGCGCCGGCTCAGGGAGGCCGGGCTCGACGAGGTGGGCGACGCCTCGGTCTACGGCACGCTGCGCCGCCTGTTCAAGGCGGGCGCCCTGACCTCATACGTGGTGGCCTCCGACGAGGGGCCGCACCGCAAGTACTACGGGCTCAACGACGTCGGCAGGCAGATGTACGCCACCTCGGCCAAGACCTGGGCCTCCTTCTCGGCCACGATGGCGACCCTGCTCAAGGAGGAACGAGAATGACCCCCGAACAGTACGCGCAGGCCGTACGTGAGGCCCTGGCGGATCATCCCGAGCGGCACGAACTGCTCGAAGACCTCGACGACCACCTGGGCGAGATCGCGGCGGAGTCGGACCTGCCGCTGGAGGAGCGGCTGGGCCCGCCCGGGGTCTACGCCGACGAGCTGGCGGCCGCCTACGGGGAGCGCCCTGAGAGCGACGGAAACCGCCGTACGGCCGCGCGCGAGTGGGGACGCAGGGTCGGAGCCCGTCTCCGGGTCTCCGCGGCCTACAGCGGCTTCACGGCCTTCCTGCCGGAGCTGCGGCCCGGCTGGTGGGTGCTGCGCGGCTACCTGCTGGCCATGGTCGTCGTGTCCATGGCGGCGCAGGTACGCCTGGTCCCGATGACCCCGAGCGACTGGGCCGTCGTGCTCGCGGGGGTCTTCGCCTCGGTCTGGTTCGGGCGGCGGGCCAGGAGCCGGCCGGTGGTGCTGGTCGCCGTGGCCGCGAACGCGGTGGCCGCGCTGGCGTTGTTCGCGGGCATGGTGGAGGCCGGAGGTCTCACGACGCCCGTGCCCAGCCCGGAGGCCGTCACCTCGATTGGGCGCGTCTACGTGCGGCAGGCCTCCTCCGACGGGGTCTACAACCTGCGGCCGTACGCCAAGGACGGCACCCCGCTGACCGACGTCTACCTCTACGACCAGGACGGCAGGCCGTTCACGACCACGCCTGAGGACTACGGCTACCAGGTGGACAGGTCGTGCGGCGACCCGGTGCTCAACCGCTACCCGCTGCCGCTGATCTCCGGTGACGCGGCCATGAAGGCGGAGGTGGGCGCGGAGATGGAGACGCCCAAGCCCTCGGTGTGCCCGTCGGCCGCCCCGTCAGGTGGCCCGTCGGCCGTCCCGTCGGCGCGTCCATCGGAGGGGACCACGGTCACCGCGACCCCCGCGCCTGCTCAGGGCGACTGATCGGGCACCATCGGTGCCATGAGCTTCGTACCTCCCGGAACCGGCTGGCCCGACGACCCCGCGACCGCCGACACCCCCGTGGCGCTCGGCCCGGCGGACGTGCGCCGCATCGCCGCAGGGTGCGGCACCCTCGCCGAGCTCACGGCCGCGCAGTCGGTCTGCCGGGCGTGTCCCCGTCTGGTGGAGTGGCGCGAGGAGGTCGCGCGGGTCAAGCGGCGCGCGTTCGCGGACGAGACGTACTGGGGCCGTCCCGTTCCCGGATGGGGCGACGAGCGGCCGCGGATCCTGCTGGTCGGCCTGGCGCCGGCCGCCCACGGGGGCAACAGGACGGGGCGCATCTTCACCGGCGACAGGAGCGGCGACTGGCTGTTCGCCTCACTCCACCGCACCGGCCTGGCCGCGCGGGAGACCAGCACATACGCGGGCGACGGGCAGCGCCTCATCGGCACGCGCGTGCTGGCCTCCGTGCGCTGCGCGCCGCCGGCGAACAAGCCGGCGCCGGAGGAGAAGGCCGCCTGCCTCCCCTGGATGGCCAGGGAGGTCGAGCTGGTCGCGCCGCACGTACGGGTGATCGTGGCGCTCGGCGGGTACGCCTGGCAGGCCATGTGGCCGGCGCTCAAGGCCGCGGGTTACGAGCTGCCGCGCGCCCGCCCGCCGTTCGGCCACGGGGTGGAGCACGAGATCCGGCACGCCGGGAGCCCCGTCACCCTGCTCGGCTGCTACCACCCGAGCCAGCAGAACACCTTCACCGGCCGCGTCACCGCCCAGATGCTGGACGACGTCTTCGAAAGGGCCAGGTCACTGGCTGTGTGACGCGTCCCACCACGCCCGGATTGGATTCGCCGAGAGGCCCTGACATATGCTTGTGAATGCTTTCACAAGCACTCCCACGAGGGATGGGGCCTCAGGATGAACAAGCACATTTTGATCGTCGGCGGCGGATACGTCGGCCTCTACACGGCGCTGCGGCTGCAGCGCAAACTCCACCGCGAGCTGCGCGGCGGAGAAGCCCGCATCACCGTCATCGACCCCCAGTCCTACATGACCTACCAGCCGTTCCTCCCCGAGGCCGCCGCGGGCAACCTGTCGCCGCGCCACATGGTGGCGCCGCTGCGGCGCATCCTGCCGAAGGTGCACATCCTCAACGGAACGGTCACCAAGGTCGACCACGCGGAGCGCACGGTCACCTTCCAGCCGGCCGAGGGCGAGCCGCGCCAGGTGGCCTACGACGTGATCGTGATGGCCGCCGGCTCGATCTCCCGCACGCTGCCCATCCCCGGGCTCACCGACATCGGCATCGGCTTCAAGACCGTGGGCGAGGCCATCGCGCTGCGCAACCGCGTGCTGCACCTGCTCGACGTGGCCGAGTCGACCACCGACCCCGAGGTCAGGCGCAGGGCGCTGACGTTCGTGGTGGTCGGGGCCGGGTTCGCCGGCGTGGAGGCGCTGGCCGAGCTTGAGGACATGGCCAAGGACTCGACCCGCTACTACCGCAACATCACGCCCGCCGACATCCGCTGGGTGCTCGTCGAGGCCACCGACCGGGTGCTGCCCGAGGTCGGCCCCGAGATGGGCAAGTGGACCCTGGAGCAGCTGCGCGAGCGCGGCATCGACGTCAAGCTGCGCACCCGCCTGGAGTCCTGCGAGGGCGGTCGTGTGGTGCTGTCGGACGGCTCGGAGTTCGACGCGGAGACGCTGGTGTGGACCGCCGGAGTCAAGCCCAGCCCCGTGGTCAACGACAGCGACCTGCCGCTCGACGAGCGCGGCCGGATCAAGGCCACCGCCATGCTCACCGTGGCGGGCACGCCGGACGCCTTCACCGCGGGCGACGCCGCCGGCGTGCCGGACGTGACGAACCCCGGCCAGTATTGCGCCCCCAACGCCCAGCACGCGGTCCGCCAGGCCAAGGTGCTGGCCGACAACGTCGTCCGTCACCTTCGCGGGCAGGAACTGGTCGAATACCGCCACAAGTACGTCGGATCGGTGGCCGGTCTGGGCCTGCATCAGGGCGTGGCCAATGTCTATGGCGTCAAGCTTCGCGGATTCCCTGCGTGGTTCATGCACCGGACCTACCATCTGTCGCGGGTGCCGACGCTGAACCGCAAGGTCCGGGTCGTCGTCGATTGGACCCTGGCCCTGTTCTTCAAGCGAGAGACGATCTCACTGGGTGAGATGGAGCACCCGCGCGAGGGCTTCAGGGCCGCGGTGGCGACGACTCGCCGCTAGCCCAGGTACGGCAGCGCCCCGGCGATCATCGCCGGGGCGTTTTCGGCACCCCTGGCGCAAGCGGAAGGGGTACCACGGGTGAGTCTTTCAGCGGTCACCGTGCTCGGTGTCGACCGGCCGGGCGTGATCGCCGCCGTTACAGGTTCTCTCGCTGACTGCGGGGCGAACATCCGGGACTCGACCATGACGCTGCTCGGCGGCCACATCGCGATGATGCTGCTGGTGTCGGGCGAGCTCGACTCCGCCGAGCTGCTGAAACGTCTGAAGGTGCCCGACCTGGTGATCAGCGCCTCGGCGGTGGAGGCCCGCCGTCACTTCTGCGACGAGGGCGGCGGGCTGGCCTACGTGCTGACCGTGCACGGCCCCGACCGGCCGGGCATCGTCTCCGCCATCAGCGCGGTGCTCGCCGAGGACAGGGGCAACATCACGGGCATGAGCACCAGGCTCAGCGGACGCCTGTACGTGCTCATCGCCGACGTCGAGCTGCCCAAGGACGTGGACGTGGCGGCGCTCATGCGCCGGCTGGCGGCCACGGGGGCGAGCCTCGACTCCGACATCACCTTCAGACCCGTAGAACCGGATCTCCTGTGACAGGGACAGGAGGAACGGTGCGTGAGGTGCTCGGCGCCCCGCACCCCCTCCTGTCCGCCGTGGCGGAACCGGTGGACCCGACCGACCCCGCGGTCGTGTCCGCCGCGGAGGACCTCCTGGCCACCCTGCGCGCTGAGCGGGGGACGACGGGGCTGGCCGCCCCCCAGATCGGCCTGAGCCTGCGCCTGATCGCCTTTGACGCCGGTCGCCACCCTAGAAGCCGGTCCTGGGCCGGGGAGCTCGTGGTGGCCAATCCACGGCTCTCGCGCGCGGCCCACTGGGACGAGGGCAGGGAGGGGTGCGCGTCCGTCGAGGGGCTCACGGCCGACGTGCGCCGTGCGACGCGTATCACCGTACATGGGCATTTGCCAGGCAGCGGCGAGGCAGTCACCATCGAAGCGGACGCGTTCGAAGCTCGTTGCATTCAGCACCAACTGGACCATCTAGACGGTCTACTCTTCTTGGACAGAGTCCCTGGAGCGCTATCACTTCACCGCAGACTTCACACTTGTGGCGCCTGATGCGAAGTTGTGCTCCTCGGAAGCATGGTCCGTTTCGTATGATTGCGGCGCCCCCGTAGCCCAATGGCAGAGGCAAACCCCTTAAAAGGGTTGACGTGCGGGTTCGAATCCCGCCGGGGGCACTTGCCATCTTCATTGTCCTCGGGTCTCTGACCTGGAGGTTTACCGCGATCGACGGACGGGCCCCGGCCGGCCCTTCTCGGTCGATATCGAGTTGTTATGGAGCTGTCCTGTCACCGGGCGGTCACTGCTGGTGGAGGGCCGGTGCCGCCGGGGCTGAGGGCCCTGTCGGACGGGTGGGTAAGGTCTCGCTCACTGGCTGTTGATGTAGGCGCGTGTTTACCCGGCCGAGCGGTTTTCGTACGCACGACGATATTGACAACGTGTCCGGTTTCTGCTTTCTCCCGACCTGCCGGAGTTTCTTTCCGTGAATGGTTGACTACGCTTTACGACCGGCCCTTTTCGGTTCGGGATAACGGCGTTAGTGGACACCGGCCCGATCGCGGCCGCCATCCCGGCCCCGCCACCGCCGATCTCGACCCGATCTCCCGCCCGATCTCCCGCACGTCGCCGCCCGGTCCGGCCCCGGCCGGTCATCGCGCGCCCGGCGCGCTCCCGGCGGGTTTCCCCGGAGGCGGGGGCGGGGAACTTCGCGGTGAGGCGGTTCGTTGTGATCCCAGCCGAAGTCCCGAATGAACATCGATCTGAGCGTCTAGTTGACCAAGGTGCCGCCGCGCATCGTAGGCTCGGCGTCACAGGAGGCAGCGATGGAGAGCAAGAACCCCGTATTCAGCAGGTCGCGGCAGCAGGCCGCGACGGGCTGGGGCGGCCCCAGTCCGTCCCCCGAGCAGTTGCAGAACATGTACGACTCCCCGTCGTACGCACCCCCGGCACGGCCGGCGTTCCGAACCATGACGCTCGACGACGTCGTGGTCCGTGGGTTCATGACCCTCGGCACCCTCGTCGTGGCCGCCGCCGCGGCCTGGATTCTCAACGTGCCCCCGATGATCGCCATCGGCGCGGCGGTCGTCGCGCTGATCCTCGGGCTGATCGTCTCGTTCACGGGGAGCACCAACCCGGCGCTCATCCTGGGCTACGCCGTGTTCGAGGGCGTCTTCCTCGGCAAGATCAGCGCCGTCTTCGAGGGGATGATCAGCGGCATCGTGATGCAGGCGGTCCTCGGCACGGCGTTCGCCTTCGGCGCGGTGCTGACCGTCTACTCGCTGCGCATCGTCAGGGTCACTCCCAAACTGGTGAAGTTCACGGTCGCCGCCGCCATCGCCGCGCTCGGGCTGATCCTGGTCAACCTGCTCGTCGGCTTCTTCGTCGAGGGCGGTCTCGGTCTGCGTACCGACAGCCCGATCGGCTGGATCTTCAGCGTCGTGATGATCCTGATCGGCTGCTTCTTCCTCCTGCTCGACTTCGACTCGATCGAGCAGGGCGTCAAGCAGGGCGCTCCCGAGAAGTTCGCCTGGCAGTGCGCGTTCGGGCTGACGCTGAGCCTGGTGTGGATCTACCTGGAGGTGCTCCGGTTCATCAGCTACTTCAGCAGTAGCGACTGACCGTCACCACTTACGGTCGTCAGGGGCCTCGCCGTCAAGGCGGGGCTCCTTTCGCTGTGCGATCGAAGATCTACCCATGGTCACGAAATGATGCCCGGCTCAGGGGTTGCCATTCGCACGTCCGTGTTGCAGTGTCAAGCAAAGGACCTTAATCCGCGGAGGTGCCCATGTCCTTGAACCACTCAATGGAGACGCAGACGAAGCTGATAGCAAGGGTCCCAACGATCACGGGACGCGAACTCCCCGAGTGGTTCCAAGCCATCGACAACGGCCCGTCCTTCCTGAGGTGTGACGAGCGGGCCAACTGGCTCGCCGACGAGCACGGGCTGACCCACGGCTACGCCGCCGCCATCGTCCACGAGCACGAGCGGCACCGCCGTAACCGCATGGGCTTCATCTAAGCCCAACCGCCCCCGCGCCCGTGCCGCAAGCGCGGGCGCGTCATCATGAGGGCATGGACATCGACAAGGCCCTCGGCTTTCTTCGCGACAACCACCGAGCGGTCCTGCTGACCCGGCATCGCGATGGGCGTCCGCAGATGTCGCCGGTCACGGCAGGGGTGCAGGACGGTCACATCGTCATCAGCACCAGGGAGACCGCGGCCAAGGTGCGCAACGCCCGCCGCGACCCCCAGGTGTCGCTGTGCGTCTTCACCGACGGCTTCTTCGGCGACTGGATCCAGGTCGACGGCACCGCCGAGATCGTCTCGTTGCCGGAGGCGATGGAGCCGCTGGTCACGTACTACCGCGACATCTCCGGCGAGCATCCCGACTGGGACGACTACCGCGCCGCCATGGTCAGCGACCGCCGCGTCATCATGCGCGTCACGCCGGTCCACGCCGGCCCCGACCGCCACGGCTGACCCTCAACGGCTGGCCCTCAACGGCTGACGGCCGGGTCGCGTTTCCGCGACCCGGCCGCTCGCCGCGCGTCCGCTCAGACGCTCAGACCTCGATCGCGCGCGCCTGGCGTCAGCTCAGGCGCTCGATCACCATCGCCATGCCCTGGCCGCCGCCCACGCACATCGTCTCCAGGCCGATGCTCTTGTCGTGGTGCTGCAGGCTGTTGATCAGCGTCGAGGTGATCCGGGCGCCGGTCATCCCGAACGGGTGCCCGACCGCGATGGCCCCGCCGTTGACGTTGAGCCGGTCGAGGTCGATGCCGAGCTCTCGGTAGGAGGGGATCACCTGGGCGGCGAACGCCTCGTTGATCTCCACCAGGTCGATGTCGTCGATCGCCATGCCGGCCCTGGACAGCGCCATCTTCGACGCCTCGACCGGCCCCAGCCCCATGATCTCGGGCGACAGCCCGGTGACGCCGGTGGAGACGATCCTGGCCAGCGGCGTGATGCCCAGCTCGGCCGCCTTGACGTCGCTCATGATGACGACGGCCGCGGCCCCGTCGTTGAGCGCGCAGCAGTTGCCCGCCGTGACGGTGCCGTCGGGACGGAAGACGGGCGCGAGGGAGGCGACCTTCTCGTACGTCGTGCCCGCCCTGGGCCCGTCGTCCTTGCTCACCACGGTGCCGTCGGGCAGGGTCGCCGGGGTGATGTCCTTCTGCCAGAACCCGTCGGCCAGCGCCTTCTCGGCCAGGTTTTGCGACCGTACGCCGAACTCGTCCTGCTCCTGGCGGGAGACGCCCTTGAGCTGGGCGAGGTTCTCGGCCGTCTGCCCCATGGCGATGTAGACGTCCGGAACGGCGTCGTCCTCGCGCGGGTCGTGCCAGGTGCGGCCGCCCTCGGCGAACGCCTTCGTCCGGCCGCCCGCGTCGAGGAAGGCGGGGTTGTGCGTGTCGGGCAGGGAGTCGGAGTTGCCCTTGGCGAACCTGGACACGGTCTCGACCCCGGCCGAGACGAACACGTCGCCCTCGCCCGCCTTGATCGCGTGGAAGGCCATCCTGGTGGTCTGCAGCGAGGAGGAGCAGTAACGGGTCACGGTGGTGCCGGGCACGTTGTCCAGCCCCAGCATCACCGCCACCACCCGGGCCATGTTGAAGCCCTGCTCGCCTCCCGGCAGGCCGCATCCCAGCATGATGTCCTCGATCTGGGACGGGTCGAGCTGGGGCACCTTGGCCAGCGCCGCCTGGATCATCTGCACGGTCAGGTCGTCGGGCCTGATCTCCTTCAGCGAACCCTTGAAGGCTCGTCCGATCGGGGAACGCGCGGTTGCGACGATGACTGCCTCGGGCATGGCCCCTCCTCTGTCGGCGCTAATTGTAGAACTATATTCCAGTTCACCACGCGAGGCCCGCCCGGCCCATCGCTTATCCGTACATACCCGGCGCCGTCGCTGTGTGGTCATTGACCGCGTGCACGGCGCCCTTCTCGTCGCGCCACAGCCGCCAGCCGTCCTGGCTGCCCGTGAACCAGGGCGGCGGGGCCGTGGCGGGGGAGATCCGCTGCCCGGTGGCCAGGTCGTACTCGCAGACGGCGGCGGTGGCGTAGAAGCCGGGCGCCTGACCGCGCAGCGGCAGCGGCTTGGGGTCGGTGACGCAGAAGGACCAGCCGCGCTCCTCCTCCACCGGCACAGGCCGGCCGGAGGCGATGTCGAACGCCGTGCCCTTGGCGCCGTGCTTGAGGAAGCCGAGCCGGTCCATCCCGTCGGGGAAGGCCAGCCACCAGCCGGAGCCGGGCACGTCGGCGGCGGTGATCTGGCCGAGCACCCGGCCGGAGGCCGAGTCGAGCCGGGCGAAGCCGCCGTAGCCGCCCTGGCGGTCCACCGGGCGCACGACGGGGGCGGCGCCGGGGTTGCCGCTGGGATAGACGCGGACGACGGAGGGCCGCATCCAGTTGATCGTCCCGTCGGCGATCTTCACGGAGAAGAGCCCGAAGGCGGACAGCTTCTTGGTCCGCGGGTTCGTGTACGGGGCCACGTAGCCGACCAGGTCGTCGCCGGTCGAGCCGAAGGCCCAGCCGCCCGACAGGTCGATGCCGGGGCCGAGCGCCTGCTCGATCGGCTGCTGCCACTGCAGCTTGCCGGTCTTGAGTTCGTACGACTCCACCATGGGGTTGGTGGCCAGCCGCAGCAGCAGCACCCGGCTCTCGTCGGACCACTCGACCTCGGAGATCCCCGGCAGCTTCCACAGTTGCTTGCCGGTCGCCGGGTCGAGCACCACCATGCGGGCCTTGGCCAGGGCGGTGTGCTCGGACAGGCACACGTAGGGCCCGCACCGCTGCGGCCCGAACGTCGAGTGCACGGGCCTGGACCACTTCTGCGCGCCCGACAGGGCGTCACGGGCGACGAGGGTGGCGTTCCAGCGGCCCTTCCTGCCCGGGTCGAGCGCGACGATCACGCTGTCGCCGCCGCTCGTCTCCACGATCGCGGGCGTGGAGACCCCCATGCCGGGCAGGCGGCCGGCCATGGTGGCGGGGTGGGCCCACAGGCGCCTGCCGTCACGCAGGCCGATGGCGACGGTTTCGAGGGCTCCGCCGGGCTTCATCGAGGTCGTGGCGACCACCCCGCCGCCCACGGCCATCCGGCTGACGGCGTTGACCTGGCCGTTCTCCCAGGTCGTGAACTTCGTGGTGGCCGCGTCGCTGCCGGAGCAGGCCGTCACGGCGAGGGTTCCGGCGAGGGCGAGGGACGGTTTCCAGTGGGGCCGGAGCACGGGCAATCCACTCCAAAGTGGGACGAGGAGTGACGGCTTCGACGCGAAGGGTGACCGGCTGGGGGCGTGGTCCCGCCGAGCCGTTCAGGCGTCGTTGACTGGCTCGCCGAGCCGACGGCGGAACAACGTGGCCCACTTCCCGTGCAGGCCCGTCGCCCGCCCGTCGACCCTGGTCGCGGTGACCTCGGTGCCGGGCTCCTCCGCGGCCGTAGCCGCCGCGAGATAGATCGGTTGCAGTGCTTCGCCGCGTGCGGGGCGCGGCTCAGGCCACAGTCCCAACGCAGCGCACACTGACGGTAGCACCGCGTAAGCGGCCTGCGCGTAACCTCGGTCACTTGGATGGAAACGATCGGGTCCGAACATTTCTGTCGGATTTGTCGCGAACTCCGGGCCCAGGACGTCGGCGAACGCCACCGTACGGCCGCCGGCGTCCACCACCGCCACCGTCTGAGCCGCCGCGAGCTGCCGGCTCCAGCGCCGCGTCACCCAGCGCAGCGGCTGCGCGATGGGCCGCACGGTGCCGAGGTCTGGGCACGTGCCCACGACCACCTCGACCCCCGCGTCCCTGAGCCGCCGCACGGCCTTGGACAGATGTCGTACGGCGGTCGCGGGCGGCGTCTGCGTGATGATGTCGTTCGCGCCCACGAAGATCACCGCCAGGTCGGGCTCCATCGCCAGCGCCACGTCCACCTGCTCGGCCAGCTCGGCCGAGGGCGCGCCGGACTTGCCCGCGACCACCAGGCGCACCGGACGCTCGGCGACCGCGGCCAGGCCGTTGGCGAGCAGGACTCCAGGGGTCTTGGCGGGGTCGGTCATGCCCAGGCCCACGGAGGTGGAGTCGCCGAGCATGGCCATTTTGAGTGGTTCGCCGGGAAACGCCCCGTACAGGCCGTCGGCGACGGGGCCGTCCAGCCCGTGGGGTCGGCCGATGGCCTTGCGGGCGAGCAGCCCTTCGGCGATCAGCAGCCCGTACGCCGTGGCTCCGAGAGCCGTGAGGCCGCCTCCGCCGAGTGCCGCCGCTGTTGCGATCTTCCGCGCCGCGCGCGCCATGCCAGCTGGCCAGACCACGTACGTGCCCTCCCCGGTCGAACTCGGCGGTAGCGTTTGCTTGAAAAGTAGCCGAGGGCCTGCCACCCCCACCGGACCTCGGCCGTCGGCAAGCTGATCAAGCTTCGGCAAAGAAGGTGAACACCTCGGTGCGCGTTTACGATTCCCTGGTCGACCTCATGGGGAACACCCCGCTGGTCCGGCTGCACAAAGTCACCGCGGGAGTCCCCGCCCAGGTGCTCGCCAAGGTCGAGTACTTCAACCCGGGGGGCTCGGTCAAGGACCGCATCGCGGTCCGCATGATCGAGGCGGCGGAGAAGTCGGGTGAGCTGCGCCCTGGCGGCGTGATCGTTGAGCCGACCTCCGGCAACACGGGGGTGGGGCTGGCCATCGTGGCCCAGCGCAAGGGCTACCGGTGCCTGTTCGTGGTGCCCGACAAGGTGGCCCAGGACAAGATCTCGGTGCTGCGCGCGTACGGGGCCGAAGTCGTGGTCTGCCCGACCGCCGTCTCGCCCGACCACCCCGACTCCTACTACTCGGTCTCCGACCGGCTGGCCCGCGAGGTGCCCAACGCCTGGAAGCCCGACCAGTACTCCAACGTCAACAACCCCGACTCCCACTACCACTCGACAGGACCCGAGGTGTGGGAGCAGACCGAGGGCCGGGTCACGCACTTCGTGGCGGGCATCGGCACCGGCGGCACGATCAGCGGCACCGGGCGCTACCTGAAGGAGGTGTCCGACGGGCGGGTGAAGATCATCGGGGCCGACCCCGAGGGCTCCGTCTACTCCGGCGGCTCCGGGCGCCCCTACCTGGTCGAGGGGGTCGGCGAGGACATCTGGCCGGCCACGTACGACACCGAGGTCTGTGACGAGATCATCGCGGTGTCCGACAAGGAGTCGTTCAACATGACCCGCAGGCTCGCCCGCGAGGAGGGGCTGCTGGTCGGCGGTTCCTGCGGCATGGCCGTGGTGGCGGCGCTGCGGGTGGCGGCCAAGGCGGCGCCCGACGACGTGGTGGTCGTGCTCCTGCCCGACGGCGGCCGCGGCTACCTGTCGAAGATCTTCAACGACGACTGGATGGCCGACTACGGCTTCCTGACCACCTCGTCCGACGAGGGCCTGGTCGGCGACGTGCTCGCGCGCAAGCGGCCGGGGCTGCCGGAGTTCGTCCACGCCCACCCCCACGAGTCGGTCGGCACGGCCATCGCGATCATGCGCGAATACTCGGTCTCCCAGCTCCCGGTCATGAAGGAGGAGCCGCCGGTCATGGCCGCCGAGGTGGTCGGCTCCATCGTCGAGCGCGACCTCCTCGAAGCGCTCTATCACGGCAGGCTCTCCTCCGACGACCCGATCGCCGATCACATGTCCGCGCCGCTACCCACGATCGGCAGTGGTGAACCTGTGGCGCGTGCGGTGGAAGCGCTGGAGAAGGCCGATGCGGCCGTTGTGCTGGAAGACGGCAAGCCCTCCGGCCTGCTCACCAGGCAGGACCTGCTCGCCTTCCTGGCCAACCACTAGGGCTTCATGATCGACTGGATCACGGTGCCGAGGCCCTCGCCGCCGCGGCCCTCGGCGTCGGCGCGCTCGAACAGCCGCCACAGCGCCGTCGGCACCGTGATCTCCACCCCGGCCTCCGCCAGCGCCTCCACGGCGTGGCCGAGGCCCACGGCCTGCATGTGCAGGGAGTTCAGCTCACCCGGATAAGACCCGGCCGCGAACTCCTCGGTCAGTTGCCCGACGAACCCCATGGGCCCGTCACCGCCCAGCTGGATGAACGTCTCCCGCGCGAACGGCAGGAACTCCTCCGGCGCCACCCCGGCCGTGCTCAGCAGCGCCATCGCGTGCATGTAGCTGGTCAGGCTGGACCAGAAGATCAGCAGCTGCGCCTGGTAGTACATCATCGCCAGGCCCTCGTCGGCCCCCACGTAGGAGACCTCGCCGAGCGCCTCCAGCACGGGCGCGTGCCGGTCGAGCACGTCCTTCTGGCCGCTGTAGAACGTGTACGCCCCCGGCTGCCCGATCCCCGGCGGCGGCACCATGATGCCTCCCGTGATCAGCGTGCCCCCGCGCTCCGCCACCCGGCGGGCCGCCGCGCGCAGCTCGCCGGGGCTGCCCGAGCTGAGATTGACCACCACCTTCCCGTCCAGCCGCGCGTCGCCGAAGCTGTCGTCCATCGCCTGGTAGCCGATCTGGCTCACCACCAGCAACTCGCCGTCCACCGCGCTCGCCGCTCGCCTGGCGCCCTTCGCCAGCAGCGGATCTGCCTTGCTCGCCGTACGGTTCCACACCGCCACCTCGTGGCCCGCGGCCAGGAACGTCTCGGCCATCTTCGACCCCATCGGGCCCAGTCCCACAACCGTCACTTGACTCATGGACCTCACCATCGGGCCGGCCGCTACGGAATTCCTTCGGCTCCGCCACGGGTTGGCATGGACGTGCTGCGTTTCGAGGTTCTGGGGCCGTTGCGAGTGGTGGCCGGCGACGGCTCGCCGGTGCGCGTGGCCGAGCCCAAGGTGCGCGCGCTGCTGGCCGACCTGCTCGCGCACGGCGGCGGTCCCGTACCCGCGGACCGGCTGATCGACGACCTGTGGGGCGCCCGGCCCACTCGCAACCCGGCCGGCACCCTTCAGGCGCGCGTCTCCGAGCTGCGCCGCGCGCTCGGCGGCGCCGGCACGGTCGTGCTCGGGCCGGCCGGCTACCGGCTGGCCGCCTGCGACTCCGACGCCGGCCGCTTCGCCGCGCTCGTCGCCCGCCGCTCGGGCGATCCCGCCGCCCGGGCCGCCGAGCTGGAGGAGGCGCTGGGGCTGTGGCGCGGGTCGGCCTACGCCGAGTTCGCCGACGACGGCTTCGCCCGCGCGGAGGCGGCCCGGCTGGAGGAGTTGCGCCTGGGGGCGCTGGAGGAGCAGGCCGAGCTGCGCCTCACGCTGGGCGAGCTGGTGGACCTGGGCGATCTGGTGGCGCGCCATCCGCTGCGTGAACGGCTGGTGGCCGCCCATATGACGGCGCTCTACCGGGGCGGGCGGCAGAGCGAGGCGCTTTCTGCGTACGGGGAGTTGCGGGGGCGGCTGTCGGAGGAGCTGGGGGTGGATCCTTCGCCCCGGCTGGCCGCGCTGCACCAGGCGATCCTGCGGCAGGAGCCGGGGCTTGGGGGCGCGCCGCGTACCAACCTGCCCGCGCCGCTCACGGAGCTGATCGGGCGGGAGGGGGATCTGGCCGAGGTGGGTGCGCTGCTGGCGGCGTCCCGGCTGGTGACGCTCACGGGTCCTGGCGGCGTCGGCAAGACCCGGCTCGCCATCGCCGCCGCCGCGAACGTCCCGGCGCCGGCCGACGGGGTGTGGCTGGTCGAACTGGCCGGAGCGGCCGACCCGGCCGAAGCTCTCGCGGCCGTGCTGGGGGTGCGTGACGACGCCGTTGCTCCGCGCGGCGGCCGTGACTCCACGACCGCCGCGCGCGCGGACGTGGCCGGTGGGTCTGGTGATGGCGCGGCCCCGTTCCGGGTGCGTGGTGAGGTGTCCGGTTCGATGGTGGAGCGGCTGGGCGGGGTGCTGGCGGGTAAGCGGGTGCTGATCGTGCTGGACAACTGTGAGCACCTGGTGGAGGCGGTGGCGGGGCTGGTGTCGCGGCTGCTGCGGGTCGCGCCGGGGCTGCGGGTGCTGGCCACGGGGCAGGAGCCGCTGGGAGTGACGGGCGAGCGCGTACGAGTGGTCGAGCCGCTGCCCGAGGCCGAGGCCGTGCGGTTGTTCACCGCCCGAGCGGACGTCCCGGCCGACGAGACCGTGGCGGCCGTCTGCCGGCGGCTCGACGGCATCCCGCTGGCCCTGGAACTGGCCGCCACCCGCGTGCGGGCGCTCGGCGTACGGGAGCTGGCCGCGCGGCTGGACGACCGGTTCCGGCTGCTCAACGCCGGGATGCGGGACGCGCCCGCCCGGCAGCGCACGCTCAGGGCGATGATCGACTGGAGCTGGGAGCTGCTGGGCGACGCCGAGCGGGTGGTGCTGCGGCGGCTGGCCGTGCACGCCGACGGGTGCACGCTGGAGGCGGCCGAGGAGGTGTGCGCAGAACCCGGCGTGGACGTGCTCGACACGCTGGCCAGGCTGGTGGACCGCTCGCTCGTGGTCCGGGTCGAAGGGCCCCGGTACCGGCTGCTGGAGTCCGTGGCGGCGTACTGCGTGGAGCGGCTGCGGGAGGCGGGGGAGCACGACCGGATCAGAGACCGGCACGCCCGCTACTACACGGCGCTCGCGGCGCGGGCCGACCTGCGGGGGCCGGGCCAGCGGGAGTGGCTGGCCCGGCTCGACGCCGAGAGCGCCAACCTGCGCCTCGCGTTGTCGGGGGCGGAGGCGGTGCGGCTGGTCAACGCGCTGGCCTGGTACTGGATCCTGCGCGGGCGACTCAACGAGGGCCGCCGCTCCCTGACCGCCGCATTGCGCGCTGCCGCGTCCGGTGCCGGGGACGCGGACGGAGCCGCGGACCTGGATGGCGGTGCGGTTCGGGCTCGTGCGCGGGAGGTGGCGCGGGCGTCGGTGTGGCTGGCCGGGATCGAGTTGCTGATCGGGGAGAGTGCGTCGCCCGTACGGCGGGACGGGCTCGATGCGGCGGGGGCGGCGCTGGCCGACTGGCTGCTGAGTCACGTTCGGTGGGCGTACGGCGATCATCGGGCGCATGAGGAGGCGGCGGATCGGGCGCTGGTGGCGTTCGAGGCGCTGGGGGATCGGTGGGGGGTCGCGGCGGCGCTGTGCCTGCGGGCCAAGCTGGCCGTCGGGCGGGCCGACCTGGCCGCCATGGAACGCGACGGGCGGCGGGGGCTGGCGTTGTTCGAGGAGCTGGGTGACGCCTGGGGCCGGATCGAGGCCATGGACGTCCTCGACCGGGCGGCCGAGATCAGGGGCGACTACGCCGAGGTCGTCCGCCTCAGGGAGGAGGGGCTGCGGCTGGCGGAGGAGCTGGGGATCGAGGTGTCGTTCAAACTGGCGGGGCTGGGCCGGATCGCGCTGCTGGCGGGTGACTACGCGCGGGCCGACGACTACCACGAGCGGGCCAGGGTGCTGGCGGTGGCGCAGTCGTACAAGTCGGCCGAGGAGAACGCCGTGCTCGGGCTGGGTATGAGCGCGCGGCGTCAGAGCCGGCACGAGGAGGCGGAGGCGCACCTGCTGTCCCTGCTGGACTGGCTGCGGGAGGTGGAGGGGACGCCCGGGGTGGCGTTCATCATGGCCGAGCTGGGTTTCACGGCCGAGCAGCGCGGCGCCGGCGCGGCGGCGCTGAGCCGGCATCGCGAGGGGTACGCCGCCGCCCGGGCCACCGGCGACCCCCGCGCGGTCGCGCTCGCCCTGGAAGGGCTGGCCGGGGCCCTGTCGCTGGCCCCTGAGCGCCGTACGGCCGGGGAGCAGGAGCTGGAGGCGGCCGGGCTGCTCGGGGCGGCCACGGCCATCAGGAGGGCCGCGGGGACGCCACTGCCCTCCGGCGAACGACTGGACGTGGACCGGATCCTGCGCCGCCTGCGCGCCGCCCTCGGCGAGCACACACTCGCCGACGCGCTGGCCTCAGGGGAGCGGGAACTCGGCGATCACTTCCCAGGCGCCCTCAGGGGACGGGCCTGCGTAGAGCCTGCCGCCCAGCGCCTCCACCCGTTCGCCCATCCCGACCAGGCCGAAGCCGCCGCCGAGCCGGCTCACCCGGGAGTCTGAGCCGGAGCCGAAGTTGCGGACGCGTAGCACCGTCATCCGCTCGAAGCGCCGCAGATCCGCCTCCACCCAGGCGGTGCGGGACGCGTGCTTGCGGATGTTGGTCAGGGCCTCCTGGAGCACCCGGTGCAGGGTCGTCATGACCTCGGGCGGCAACGTACGGTCGTCCAGCCCCTGGCCGATCTCGAACGCCACCTGCGGCCCCTCCGAGGAGAACCGCTCGGTCAGCATCCGCAGGTCCGCCAGCGTGACGCCCGGCTTCCTGGCCGCCTCGTCCTCCGCGCGCAGCACCGTGACCATGCGCCGCATCGAGGTCAGCGCCTCCGAGCCGGCAGACGCGATGGCGTCCAGCGCGGGAGCCACCGCGTCCGGCCGGGTCTCCGCGACCGTACGGGCGGCCTGGGCCTGCACCACGATGCCGGTGATGTGGTGGGCGACCAGGTCGTGCAGCTCCCTGGCCAGCTCCAGGCGTTCGGCCCGGCGTACCGAGTGCACCGCCTCCATCCGGCGTTCCTGCTGGAAGCGCAGGTAGCCGCCCGCGCCGGCGGCCATCGACCAGCCCGCGAACAGGATGAACGAGAAGGCCAGCCCCGCCCCGCCGTAGTCGCGCCCGCTCCCCTCGATCATCAGCACGACCAGTGCCGCGATGGTCAGCATCGCCGCCCGGTGCACCGGCTGCACGTGCCGCAGCACCCCGATGAGCAGGACGAGCAGCGCGCCCGTCTCCGTCATGCCCGGCGCGCCGGCCGTCCCGGTCAGGCCGATCACCATCGACGAGACGAACGACAGGGCCAGCAGGACGCAGAAGCCCTCCAGCCGGTACCTGCGCCGCAGGATCACCGCCGCGATGCCGGCCGCGCCGCAGATGGGGACCAGCCACTGGAACGTCCCGACGGAGGTCGCGAGCACGAGGTCGATCGGCAGCATGAGGGCGAGCCAGCCGAGCATCGCCAGCTCGCTGAGCCGGCGGAGCCAGTACACGACCCGTTTCGAATCCCCCACGGCCCCGAGCCTAAGCCGGAAGTCGGACAAGTCGTATCAACCGTTCGGCCGAGGCGGCTCGCCGGAGACCAGCCCTTGAGTGGAGGCGCGCCGCCGGGTGCCTGGCCGATGCTGGATATGTCGGAAGGGGACAGAGAAATGGTTGCCATCGGGTTCGCTCTGCTGAGTCTCGGGCTGGTCGTCGCGGTACTGCTCGCGCTGGCCGACCCGGTGCTGCTCTCGCGCATCAACGGGGAAGAGGCGCAGGGCGGCAGCGGCCGGTTCGTCAAGGCGGACGTCGTACGGCTCCCGCCCCGGTCAGGCGGGGACCGGCGGGAGCCGAAGGCGGCCTGACCGACCCGGCTCGCGCGGGCATGGTGCGCGAGCCCCACGGGGGCCGTTGGGGACGGAACCCTCGTGAGCGGCCCGCGGTCCGATGGGGATCGGATCGCGGGCCGCACCCATCTTCGGCGAGCGGCCGGGGCTGCGGCGAGCGGGTGGGTCGAGGTGCGCCGGGCGCGGGGGTCAGGGGCCGCGGTGCGCGGCGTGCCAGACGGACGTTCACCTGGGGCGGGGCCTGTAACGTTGCCTGTATGAGCAACGGTTTTGAGACGCTGGCCATCCACGCAGGTCAGGAGCCCGACCCCCTGACCGGCGCGGTGGTGCCGCCGATCTACGCCACGTCCACGTACAAGCAGGACGGCGTGGGCGGGCTGCGTTCCGGATATGAGTACAGCCGCTCGGCCAACCCCACCAGGACCGCGCTCGAATCCGCGCTGGCCGCCGTGGAGGGCGGGGCGCGCGGGCTGGCGTTCGCGTCGGGGCTGGCCGCCGAGGACACCCTGCTGCGTACGGTGTGCAAGCCGCAGGACCACGTGATCATCCCCAACGACGCCTACGGCGGCACCTATCGGCTGTTCGCCAAGGTGCACGAGCGCTGGGGGCTCCACTACGACCCGGTCCCGCTGCACGACCTCGACGCCGTCGCGGCCGCGATGACGCAGAAGACCAAGGTGGTCTGGGTCGAGACGCCCACCAACCCGCTGCTCGGCATCGCCGACATCGCCGCCCTGGCCCAGCTCGCCCACGACAACGGGGCGCTGCTGGTCGTCGACAACACCTTCGCCTCGCCCTACCTGCAGCAGCCCCTCGCGCTCGGCGCCGACGTGGTCGTCCACTCGACCACCAAATACGTGGGCGGGCACTCCGACGTGGTGGGTGGTGCGCTGATCGCCGCCGACGCCGGGATCGGCGAGGAGCTGACCTACCACCAGAACGCGATGGGAGCGGTCGCGGGGCCGTTCGACGCGTGGCTGACGCTGCGCGGCCTGAAGACGCTCGGCGTCCGCATGGACCGCCACTGCGACAACGCCGAACGCGTCGTCGACCTGCTGCTCGCCCACCCGCGCGTGACCGACGTGCTCTACCCGGGGCTGCCTGAGCACCCCGGCCACGAGATCGCGGCCAAGCAGATGCGCCGCTTCGGGGGCATGGTGTCGTTCCGCGTGGCCGGGGGAGAGGCCGAGGCCGTCGCGGTGTGCGACCGGGCGAAGCTGTTCACCCTGGGCGAGTCGCTCGGCGGCGTGGAGTCGCTCGTCGAGCACCCGGGCCGGATGACCCACGCCTCCGTGGCCGGTTCGGCGCTGGAGGTGCCGTCCGACCTGGTCCGGCTGTCGGTGGGCATCGAGACCGTCGACGACCTGCTCGCCGACCTCACCCAGGCACTGCGCTGACGCGCCGGGTCAGGAGGGGACGACCATCAAGAAGAGGATCACCAGCCAGATCACGGACAGCAGCCCGCTGATCGCGGCGATCCTCCCGTTCTGCACCTTCGCGTCGTCGTCCGCGCTCTCGCTGGTGAGAGCCTGGACGGCGGTGCGCAGGTCGCGGTCGATGATGACGAGCAGCACGGCGGCCACGATGAACAGCGTCATCGACGCCGTCATGTACCACTTGCCGAGCACCCCGCCGCCCATGACCACGCCGAGCACCAGCCCGAACACGAAGACCCCCAGGCTGCCGAAGGCGTAGATCCTGGTGGTCCGCTGGATGAACTGCAGCGAGGGCACGTTCTTGGTGCGGATGGCGCGCGGCGCGGACATGGTCGCGGCGGTCACCGGCCCGATGGTGAAGACCGCGAAGACGATGTGCAGCCAGAGAAGCAGGGACGACATGCGGGAGAGACTAGTCCCCGACGATCTCGGCGGGGGACTCGACACTCTCTTTGCCTTCTCCGCCACAACGCAGGCACAGCTCCGTGGCCGCCACCGCGACGACCATGAGCACGATGAGGAGAACCGTGGCTATCATGGCTGCCCCTCCTTCCCCGTCTCGGACGTAAATATCGTCCGTAATGACTAGACGGCTGTGCAACGGAATAAGTTCGGCGCGGGTATGGTTGGGGACCGCCGCAATTTCCTTACCGTCTGGGCACAAGGGGGTGCCGTCCGTGGCCATCAGGCACGTCGAGCCTTACACCGACGAATGGCTGCAGCAGCCGTACGGCTACGTGCTGCAGGTTCGTGACCTGCTCGGATCCGAGGTCGTGGACTGGTGGAAGGGCCCGTGCGATCCGCGTGACGCCACGCTCAAGCTCGCCGACGGCACGGCGCTGGTGTGGGACGAGGAGAGCGGCTGGCGCCTCGGCGTCTTCGCCTCGGGCGGCCGTGGCCGGCACACCGAGCTGTCGGGCGTCGTCCGCTACCTGGGTCACGGTCTGCTGCCGAAACCGGAGCGCGTGGTGGCGGCGCTGCACGACGCGCGGGCGGGGGTGGGCGCGAGCTCGGCCTGGCGCCCCTGCTACCGCTCCCACCGCAACTGCCGCGACGGCTTCGACGTCGCCCTCGACTTCTACACCCGACTCGTGGACGCCTGAGCTCCTTCCCCCGGAGAGCTCTCCCGCCAGAGCCTCGTCCCGCCCCCGGAACCTCCTCCCGGCAGAGCCCCCTCCCGGCAGAGCCTTGTCCCATCACCGGCTCCCCGCCGGAGGCTGCTCAGTCCAGGCAGAACTCGTTGCCCTCCGGGTCGGCCATCACGATGAAGCCGCCGCTCATCGGGGGCTCGGGCTCGAAGCGGCGGGTTCTCGTCGCACCCAGCTTGACCAGCCGCTCGCACTCCGCCTCCAGCGCCGCCATGCGTTCGTCCCCCTCAAGCCCGGGAGCCGCGCGTACGTCGAGGTGGACGCGGTTCTTGGCCACCTTGTCCTCCGGCACCTGCTGGAAGAACAGCCGCGGCCCGGCCCCGTCCGGATCTTCTAGCGCCGACCTGGTGTTGCGCTGCTCCTCCGGTATGCCGGCTCGCTCCAGGAAGTCGTCCCACGCGGCCAGCGGATCGGCGCCCTCGGGCAGGTCGACGCCGGGAGGCCCTGGATGCACGTAGCCCAGCACGTCGCGCCAGAAGATCGACAGCCCTCGCGGGTCGTGTGCGTCGAAGGTGACCTGGATGGTGCGGCTCATCGATTCGTGCCTTCCGTGTTGTTCGAGTCGTTCGCGGTTTCCGTGGTTTCTGCGGTTTTCGTGGTGGGGTGGGTGTGCAGGTAGAGGTCGCGCAGCAGGCAGACCTCGGACAGGTGGTGGATCAGCTCGCGGTGGATGTGCAGCACCAGGTCGGCCATGGGGGCCTCGGGGTAGGGCTCCTTCTCGCCGACCGGGGCGCGCAGCTGCTCCTCACTCAGGCCGCGTACCCCGGCCAGCCACGCCTCCACCTCCGTCTCCAGTTGGCCGAGCGCACCGGCCGCGGTGCCGGCGTACTCCCAGCTCTCGTACGACGCCGGCGGCCCGCCGAAGTGGGAGGCGGTGCGGGCGGCGAGCACGCCGACGATGACGTGGCCGAGCCGCCAGGCGATCGTGGTGAAGGGCGCGGGAACCGGCTCGGGGAAGCCGTAGTCGATCGTGAAGTTCCCGGTGCCGGCCTGCACGGGCGCCGTCGAGTGCCCCCGTGGCCGCACGCTCCAGGCGTCCGGGACCGGTGACCAGAAGTACTCGTCGTCGGTGAGACCGTCGAACCGGCGGAGAAGATGGTGGTTCCAGTGCCACTCCAACTGCTCGCGCAGCGACCGGTTCCAGTCGAAGTCTGTTGCGTCCATGGCCCCACTCTGACACCACAGGCGGACAGGATCGGTCCGCTATCTCTGGCAGGCTATGGGCGTGGCGAACGGTGACGAGCGGGGCACGACGGAGCGGGTGCTCACCCTGCTCGGGCTGCTGCAGCAGCGCCAGGTCTGGACCGGCCCCGAACTCGCCGCCCGGCTCGGGGTGACCCCGCGCACGGTGCGGCGCGACGTCGAACGGCTGCGCACGCTCGGCTATCCCGTGCACGCCAGCCAGGGCGTCGGCGGCGGCTACCAGCTCGGCCGGGGCCAGGACCTGCCGCCGCTGCTGCTCGACGACGAGGAGGCCATCGCCACGGCGGTCTCGCTGCTGGCCGGCGCCGGTGGCGCGGTCGGCGGCGCGGGCGAGGCGGCGCTGCGGGCGCTGACCAAGCTCGACCAGGTGCTGCCCACCCGGCTGCGGCACGAGGTGCGGGCGCTGGCGGGCTCGGTGGAGTCGTTCGGCGGGGGCGGCCGTACGCTCATCGACCCCAAGACCCTGATGACCCTGGCCAGGGCCTGCCGGGACGAGGTCGAGGCCGCTTTCGACTATCCCTCGAGGGACGAGGTGCGGGCGCGGCGGGTCGAGCCGTACCGGCTGGTCGCCTCCGACCGGCGCTGGTATCTCCTCGCCTACGACCTCGACCGCGACGGCTGGCGCAACTTCCGCGTCGACCGGATGAGCGAGGTGTCCGCCAGGACCCGGCGCTTCCGCCCTCGGCCGGCTCCCGACGCGGCGTCGTACGTGCAGGAGAGCGTCGCCAGCCGGGTCTACCCGCACCAGGCCCGCTTCCTCGTGCACGCCCCGGCCGACACGGTACGGGCGCAGATCCCGGCGGCGGCGGCCGTGGTCAGGGCGCGAGGGAGCGAGCGCTGCGAGGTGACCAGCGGCGCCGCCAACCTCGACTTCGTGCTCATGCACGTGGTGCTGCTGGGTCACGACTTCACCGTGCTCGACCCGCCTGAGCTGGTGGAACGCAGCCGCGAGCTGGCCGCCAAACTGCTGTCGGCCGCAGGACCCCACGACGGTTGACCATGCGTGGCGCGTGAGCCGATCGCGGCGGCAGGTCGTGGAGCCCGCGGCAGGTGGTCGCCGGCGGCTGCTCGTGGAGCCTGCGGCGGGTATGGAGCGCCGGGATGCGCCGGGGTATGCCGTGGGCTTACTCGTGCAGGGTCAGCAGGATGTGCTCGTCGTCGCCGTGCCGCACCGTGCCGGTGCGCTCGAAGCCGAGGCGCTCCAGCAGCCGCACAGACGCCGTGTTGTCGTGGAAGGGGTCGGCGTAGAGCGGTCTGGTCTTCTCCGCCTGGAGGAAGAGGCCGAGCGCCCGCGTGCCGACGCCCCGCCCCCAGAACGCCCGCCCCATCCAGTAGCCGATGAAGCGCCGATCACCCTCCCACCACGCCACCAGGTTGCCCGCCAGCTCGTCGCCCACCATGATCGCCTGCACGTGGACGTCCGGATCGCCGAGGACCGAGGTGCGCCAATGTCGCAGGAACGCCTCGCGCTCCCGTGGCGCGAACCTCGACCGCCGCACCGCCTCCGGATCGTGCTCCTGCGCCAGGAACACCTCCAGGTCGGCCTCCACGACATCACGCAACCGCACGTCCTCGCTCATGGCGAGCAGTCTCGCAGGCGGCACCGACAAGAACGGCCGGTGATCAGCGAGAACGGCGCAGGCGCAGGAAGTCGCTGACGACGTACTCGCCCAGCCGCTCGGCGTCGGGCGAGAAGACGCGCCCGCCGTTCCTGCGGGCCACCTCGTCCACGAACTCCTTCAGCCGGTCGTCGGCCGCCAGCATGAAGATGTTGATCGTGGCCCGCCGCCGGGTCATCTTGTCCACCTCGGCCAGTGTGAGCTCCAGCGTCTCGTGCGACGGCGGCCACTCGAACGCCGAGCGCCCGTCGCGCATGAGGTGGGCGGTCGGCTCGCCGTCCGTGACCACCAGCACCACCGGCTCGAAGTCGGGGTGGCGGTCGAGGTGGCGGCCGGCGATGAGCAGGGCGTGGTGCAGGTTGGTGCCCTGGACCATGTCCCAGTCGAGCCCGGCCAGCTCGTCGGGCTGCAGCACCCTGGCGTAGTTGGAGAAGCCGACGATCTGCACGGCGTCCTGCGGGAACTTGGAGGCCACCAGCGCCTGCAGGGCCAGCGCCGTCTGCTTCGCCGCGGCCCAGGTGCCGCGCAGGGCCATCGAGTACGACAGGTCCACCAGCAGGCAGACGGCGGCGGCGCTGCGGCGCTCGGTCTCGGCCACCTCGAAGTCGTCGACCGTCAGCCGCACCTTGGGCCGCTCGCCGAGGCTGACGCCGCCGCCACGCACGCCGTTGACCAGCGTGCGGACGACGTCGATCGGCTGCTCGTCGCCGAAGCGCCAGGGCCGCGAGGAGCCGGTGAGCTCGCCGGCCGAGCCCGCGTCGTGCTGGTCGTGGTCGCCGCGGCGGCCTCCGTCGAGTGAGGCGAAGACCCGGCGCAGCGCGGTCTCGCCCAGCCGGCGCACCGCCTTGGGGGTGAGCTCCAGCTTGCCGCGGCGGCGCAGCAGGTAGCCCTGCTCCTCCAGCTCGCGTTCGATGCGCTTGAGCGCCTCCAGGTCGTCGACCGCCGAGCGGCCGAGCGCACGGCGTACGGCGGCCTCGTCGATGTCGTCGAGCCGCGCGCCCGGGTAGTCCTGGCGCAGGGCGGTTTCGAGCTGCGTGAGGTCGGCCAGCTCCTCAAGCGCTGTCACGGCGTCGCCCATGGCCAGGGGCTCCTCGCCGGTGAGGCGCTCGGGGGCGTTCCAGGCCAGGTCGGGGCGGCGGGCGTAGAGCGCCTCGCCGAGGCGGCGCATCTGGTCGGCCAGGCCCGCCTGGTCGAGGGTCTGGTTGATGAGGTTGCCCAGCTCCTCGCGCTGGCGCGGGGTCATCGAGGCCAGCATGCGCTGCGTGGCGGCGGCGCGGCGGGCGAGGATGTCGACGAGCTCGTCGAGGGTGCGGGGCTTCTCCGGGAAGAGATCCCCATATTTCGACATGAAGTCATCGAAGTCGTCCTGCGTGTGCTCGCCTCTGGAGTCGCGGTCGAGCATGTCGTTCAGGTCCGACATCATCTGGCGGACACGTTCCATGGCCGCCGGGTCGGGGTTGGCCAGCGCGTCGCGCAGGCCCCTGAACTGGCTGTCCAGCACCTCCCTGCGCAGCAGGTCGCGCAGCTCCTCGAAGGTCTGCCTGGCTGCCGCGGAGCGCCACTCGTACGAGCTCAGCTCCTGGATGGCGCTGGCCGTGTCCTCGGGCAGCGCGTCGAGCTCGGACTCCCGCAGCCGCGCCTCGTCGGACGGGTCGGGGAACAGCTCGGCCCGCTCCTGCCCGATCGCCTTGTCCAGCAGCGCCCTGGCCCGCTCCAGCGTGCCGTCGAGGCGCCCGCGCTCGCGCAGGTCACGGCGGCGCCGGCGGACCTCCTTGAGCATGTCGTCGAGCCCGCGGCGGTCCTGGCCACCGGGCAGGCCGCGCTTGAGCAGATCACGCAGGGCGTGGACCGGCGTCGAGCCCGACAGGATCGCATCGCCCATCTCGTCGAGCGCCGCGCGCACGTCGTAGGGAGGAGCGAGGGGGTCGGGGCCGTCGTGGTATTCGCCATAGCGGAAGGCCATCACGAAACCACGCTAACCCGGAAAACGCCCCCATGTGTGTGCGTGGAAGATCAGGCGTCGCCGAAGATCTCCCACACCTGGTCCAGTGAGTCGGCGCCCGGGGTGTACTCGATCTTGACCAGGACGGGGTGCCTGACCGTCTTGAGGGCCTTCGTGAGGTCCGTCCACGTGCACTGCTTCTTGCCCAGGCCGTTCCTGTCGGCGTTGACCGGCCTGCCGGACAGCCAGCCGTCGCCGCAGCCGGCCGTGGTGCGGGAGAAGCCCGTGACGTACGAGTAGCCGAGCTTGATGGTCTTTCCGCCCGTCGCGAACAGGAGGGTCGTGTCGTCCACCCGCTTGATCGTCCCCCTGGCCGAGCGCTGCTCGGGCCACTCGGCGAGCAGGATCTCGTTCACCTTGACCGCCTTGCCGCCCCGATGCTCGACCCGCACCGGTACGGGACCGCGCCCCAGCGAGGTGGCCAGCTGCCCGGAGGCGCACCGGGTGCGCCCGAGCCCCTTGGAGTCGAGGGCCACGTGCCCCTCGGTCTCCTTCAGGTCGCACTTGACCGTGACCCGACCGTAGGCCGCCCCGGTGTAGTCGAGCCGCAGCTCCTTGGCCCCGGAGACGGCCTTCAGCCGGTGCAGCACGTTGCCCTGGCGGGTCACGCGGGTGGCCGACTTCGGCAAGATCCGCAGGTGACCCTTGCCGTTGGACCAGGCCCATCCGTACGCGGAAGTGGCGGCCTGGGCGGGCACGGCGAGCGTGCTCAGCGTGAGAGCGGCGATGGTGGCACAGGTGAACAGGCGCATGGACGGTCTCCCCCGACGGCGTAGTTCTGTACCACTATGACGCGGGAGAGCGCCCACTTGTTCACGTGCGGTAAACGGTCACCCCGTCAATGTCTTCCTTGGACAACCGCCGCATCAGGTAAAGCCCTTCGAGGGCGAACTCCAGCGCCGCCGCCGCGTGCCCGGGAGACTCCTCGCCCGCGCCCATGCCCAGCCGCGACATGACCTTGGCCAGGCCCGTGACGGGACCGATCCGGTGCAGCAGCTCGCCGGCCGGCACCAGCTCGCCCGACTCCACCTGGTTGCCCTCGGCGAACTTGTCGGTCACCGGCGACAGGTCCATGCCGCCCAGCCGGTTCCTGAACGTCTCGGCCGTCGCCCGCCGCAGCAGGTGGGCCAGGATCTCGGTCTCCCTGCCCTCCTCGCTGACCTCGAACTCCACCTTGCCGCGCAGGCTGTGCACCACGCAGGCCAGGTCGACCACGCGGGCGACCGGCTTGTCCTCGCCGGCGAGCGCCGCCCTGCGGGTCGCGGAGGCGGCGGCGGTCTCGGCCGCGGCGATCGAGAAGCGCGCGGACACGCCGGAACGGGCGTCCACCGCGGTCGACTCGCGGACCAGCCGGGTGAAGCGGGCGATCACCTCGATGAGATGCTCGGGGACGTCGGCCCCGATGTCCGGCACGGACTCCTGGCGGATGAGCGTGAGCTCGTCCTCGACCGTGAGCGGGTAGTGGGTGCGGATCTCGGCGCCGAACCGGTCTTTCAGCGGCGTGATGATCCGGCCCCTGTTGGTGTAGTCCTCGGGGTTGGCGCTGGCGATGAGCAGGATGTCGAGCGGCAGCCGCAGGTTGTAGCCGCGCACCTGGATGTCGCGCTCCTCCAGCACGTTGAGCAGCGACACCTGGATGCGCTCTGCCAGGTCGGGCAGCTCGTTGACGGAGAAGACGCCGCGGTTGGTGCGCGGGACCAGGCCGTAGTGGACCGTCTCGGGGTCGCCGAGCGTGCGTCCCTCGGCGATCTTGATCGGGTCGACGTCGCCGATCAGGTCGCCCACGGACGTGTCGGGGGTGGCGAGCTTCTCGCCGTAGCGTTCGTCGCGGTGCTTCCACGCCACCGGCAGCTCGTCGCCCAGCTCGCGCGCCATGGCCTGGCAGCGGGTGCAGACCGGGGCATAGGGGTGGTCGTTGATCTCGCACCCCTCGACCACCGGCGTCCACTCGTCGAGCAGGCTGGTCACGGTGCGGATGAGCCGGGTCTTGCCCTGGCCGCGCTCGCCCAGGAGGACCAGGTCGTGCCCGGCGAGCAGGGCCCGCTCCAGGTGCGGCAGGACGGAGTCGTCGAAGCCGACGATGCCGGGGAAGCGCGGCTCGCCCGCCCGCAGCTTGGCGAGCAGGTTTTCCCGGACCTCGGCCTTGACGGTGCGATGAACGTGGCCGCTCTCTCGCAACTCGCGGAGAATACGTGGCTGATGCACGGGATCGAGACTACGTCCCCCGTGCGGAATGTGTCAGAGAGTTTCGCAGCTGGCGGAGATTTCGGATCTTGACTATTGCGTGACGGTTCGTGCGCGTGCTTGTCCTTTTAGTGGGGAGAATCGGGCCTAGGGAACTTGGACATGTCGAGGGAGGCGAGATCCGTGGCCTTGATGACAAGCCGCTTCGCCGACGGCCTCGCCGTGGGTTCCGACCTGGTGGAGGCCGCGGAGAACGCCGTCGGTCAGGCACTGTCGAGGCTCAACGGCCCAGCCGACCTGGTCTGCTTCTTCATCTGCGGCGACGATCCCGAGGACGTCGCGCGGGCCGGCCAGGCCGCGATGAAACTCGCGCCCGAGGCGCACGTGATCGGATGCAGCGCCACCGGAGTGATCGGAGACGGCCAGGGCATTGAGCTGACGCCGGCCGTGAGCGCGTGGGCGGCCACCCTGGAAGGGGCGCGGCTGACCACGTTCGCCTTGGAGACGCTGACGGCCGAGGACAGGTTCGTCGTCGTCGGGCTGCCGGAACGCGGCGGCGACGACCACGTGGCGATCCTGCTGGCCGATCCGTACACCTTTCCGACCGACGCCTTCGTCGAGCGCTCTGTCGACGTCCTGGGCGACCTGCCGCTGATCGGCGGGCTGGCCAACGGGCTGCAGGGCAGGGGCTCCGTACGGCTCTTCGCCGACGGCGAGATCTACACCGAGGGCGCGATCGGCGTGCTCCTCAGCGGCCCCGTCAAGATCAGCACGGTGGTCAGCCAGGGCTGCCGCCCGATCGGCCCGAGCATGGTGGTCACCGCGTCGGAGGACAACCTGCTGCTCGAACTGGCCGGCCAGCCGGCGCTGGCTCGGCTGGAGGACATCGTCAGCGACCTGGACGAGGACGACCGCGAGCTCGTCGCGTCCGGGCTGCAGATCGGCCTGGCCATGGACGAGTACGCCGAGCGGCACGAACGCGGCGACTTCCTGATCAGGGGGGTCATCGGCATCGACCCCGACCGCGAGGCCGTGGCCATCGGCGACATCGTCGAGGTCGGCAGGACCGTGCGTTTCCAGGTCCGCGACGCGGCCACGGCCGACGAGGACCTCTACGACCTGCTCGACGCGCACCGCGAAGAGCTGGGCAAGGTGGACGGGGCGCTGCTGTTCTCCTGCAACGGGCGCGGCTCGGCCATGTTCGGCACCGCCGACCACGACCCGGTCGCCCTGCGCGACACGCTGGGGCCCATCGGCGTGGCCGGCTTCTTCGCGGCCGGGGAGGTCGGGCCGGTCGCCGGGCACAACCACGTGCACGGCTTCACGGCCTCGGTCCTGGTCTTCTCCAGCGCCGCCGGCAGCCCCTGACGACGCCTGTGGCGCCCTGACGGCCCGGAGACACTTGCGGGAGCCGTACGGACCTCTGAGGCCCCGCACAGCGGGTCAGGCTGGGCGGCGGGGCTGGTAAAGCCAGGCGTCGAACAGGGCGGTGAGGTCTTTCCCGGACAGCCGTTCGGCGAGGTCGATGAACTGGTCGGTGGTGATGTGGCCGTAGCGGTGGTCGGCGGCCCACGTCTTGAGCAGGGTGAAGAACGTGGCGTCGCCGACGGCCTTGCGCAGCGCGTGCAGGGTCATGCCGCCGCGCGTGTAGACCGACTGGTTGAACAGGTCGTCGGGCTTGGCGCGCCCCGGCGGGTAGGACCACATCGGGTCGGTGGCGGGGCGTTTGAGCAGCTCGGCGAAGGTGGCCTCGGCGGTCTTACGGCCCTTGTGCTCCGACCACAGCCACTCGGCGTAGGTGGCGAAGCCCTCGTTGAGCCAGAGGTCCTTCCAGCGCCTGATGGTCAGGCTGTTGCCGAACCACTGGTGGGCCAGCTCGTGCGCGATGATCGTCTCGTCGGGGTCGAAGCCGCCGTAGAGCGGTTTGGTCTGGTTTTCCAGCGCGTAGCCGGCGGAGTAGTCGTCGACGACGCCGCCCGTCGAGGAGAACGGGTAGGGGCCGAAGACCGTGGACCAGTAGTCGGTGACCTCGGCGGAGACGGTGTAGAGCTTGTCGAGCGTGGACTTGAACCGGGGATCGGTGGCGGCCAGGTTGGGGATGCCGCTCGCCGTGGTGCCCTGGCGCAGGTCGAACTTGCCGAGCGTGGCCGTGGCCAGATAGCTGGCCATGGGGTGGCGCTCGCGCCAGCGGAAGGTGGTCGTGCCGCCCTTGGTGGCGGGCGCGCCGACCATCTCGCCGTTGGCCAGGGCCGTCACCCCGGCGGGCACGGTGATCGTGAAGTCGTAGGTGGCCTTGTCGGAGGGATGGTCGTTGTTGGGGAACCAGGTCTTGGAGCCGTTGGGCTCGGAGGCCACGAAGGCGCCGTCGGAGGTCGGGACGAAGCCGTAGGTGCCCAGGTTGGCGCTGTCCTTGCGCGGCTTCGGGGTGCCCGAGTAGGAGACCTTGACGGTGAACTTGGCCCGGTCGGCGATCGTCTTCGCGGGCCGCACGGTCAGCTCGTCGCCCTGCCTGCCGAACCTGGCGGGGGAGCCGTCGACCGCCACCTCGCGCACGTCGAGCCCGGCCAGGTCGAGGTTGAAGCGGGACAGCTGCTGGGTGGCGCTGGCCTTGATGGTGGTGACGCCGGTGAGCCGCTTGGTGGCGGGCACGTAGTCGACGACCAGGTCGTAGTGGGCGACGTCGTAGCCGCCGTTGCCGTCCTTGGGGAAGTCGGGGTCGCCGATGCCGGGCGCGCCCGCTCGCTGGTCGGCGGCGGCCGGCGCCTCGTCTCCCGGCAGCGGCCCGTCGGCCGGTGAGCAGGCGAGCACGCTGACCAGCGCCGCGACCATGGCCATCCTGCGTCTGTTGACCCGCATAGGCGACCGGCCCCCTTCGGTTCGTGACCAGAATCTTACGCTGAGTCAGGCATTGACGACGACCGTCCTGGCGGCCTTGTCGTGCAGTGCCTGTTTTCGGGGGTCGAAGAGGATCCAGCCGAGATCGAGCAGGCTGCCCACGCAGCAGAGCCAGGCGAGCACGCTCATCACGGCCTGCCTGACCGCCGCCTGGCCCACGCCGATCCTGCGGTCGTACTCGCTGACGACGCGGATGCCGAACAGCTTCTTGCCCGGCGTCTGGCCGTTCCAGAAGGCGTGCAGCAGCCAGAAGTACAGGAAGGCCAGCAGCCCGGTCAGGAAGGCGTGCTCCACCGGGTAGCGCTCCCAGGCGCCTCTGCCGCCGTCCCAGGCGTACTCCCAGCTCGTCCAGCTGAACGGCGCGGCGGCGACGCTGACGATGAGCCAGTCGAGGACGCCGGCGAACAGCCGCCGCCAGCGTCCCGCCAGCCCCGGTGGTGGCAATCCCATGATGTCTGGATGACCACCACTAAGTCGGGACAAACTAAAGGTTGCCTCTGCGTTCCTGCTCGCGCTCGATCGCCTCGAACAGCGCCTTGAAGTTGCCCTTGCCGAATCCGAGCGAGCCGTGCCGCTCGATGAGCTCGAAGAACACGGTGGGCCTGTCCTGCACGGGCTGGGTGAAGATCTGCAGCAGGTAGCCGTCCTCGTCGCGGTCCACCAGGATCCCGCGCTTCTTCAGCTCCTCGATCGGGGCGCGCACCCGGCCGATGCGCCGGCGCAGCTCGGGATCGTCATAGTACGAGTCCGGCGTGTCGAGGAAGCGGACCCCGGCCGCCCGCATGTGGTCGACCGTGGCCAGGATGTCGTTGGTGGCCAGCGCGATGTGCTGCACGCCGGGCCCTCCGTAGAACTCCAGGTATTCGTCGATCTGCGACTTCCTGCGGCTGACGGCCGGCTCGTTGAGCGGGAACTTGACCTTGCGGCTGCCGTCGGCCACGACCTTGGACATCAGCGCCGAGTATTCGGTGGCGATGTCGTCGCCGATGAACTCGGCCATGTTCGTGAAGCCCATCACCTTGCGGTAGAACTCCACCCACTCGTCCATCTTGCCCAGCTCGACGTTGCCGACGCAGTGGTCCACCGCCTGGAACAGCCGCCCGTTCCTGGTGTCCGGCGGCGCGACCAGCGGCTCGGCGGCGGCGTAGCCCGGCAGGTAGGGGCCGCCGTAGTTGGACCTGTCGACCAGCGTGTGCCGGGTCTGCCCGTACGTGGCGATGGCCGCGAGCACGACCTTGCCGTGCTCGTCCTCCGCCGTGTACGGCTCCACCAGCCCCTTGGCGCCCTGCGCGACCGCGTGGGCGTACTCCGCCTCGACGTCGGGCACGTCGATGGCCAGGTCGATCACCCCGTCGCCGTGCTCGGCCACATGCCGCGCGAGTTCCGTGCCGGGGCGGATCGACGCCCTGAACTCGAAGGTGGCGCTGCCCGACCTCAGCACGTACGCGACCTCGTCCCTGCTGCCGTTCTCAGGCCCGCGATAGGCGACCAGGCGCATGCCGAAAGCGGTCGAATAGTAGTGGGCCGCCTGCCTGGCGTTGCCCACGGCGAACACCACGGCGTCCATGCCGTTGACCGGAAAGACATCACTCATACCACAAACACTGGATTTACCTGGACGACTTGCGCAACAGTTACTTTGATGAGTGTGCAATCTGCCTAGTCGTATCGCCGATCCTCGGGTACATCTGTACAGCATGACGATCGACGAACTCGACGCCCGATTGATCGCCCTGCTCACCGCCGAGCCCCGCCTGGGGGTGCTGGAGTGCTCACGCCGGCTCGGCGTGGCCCGTGGCACGGTCCAGGCCAGGCTCGACCGGCTCACCGAGCGAGGGGTGATCACCGGTTTCGGCCCCGACGTGTCGCCCGCCGCCCTCGGCTACGACGTCACCGCGTTCGTCACCATGGAGATCAGGCAGGTGGCCGGGCACGATCCGGTGGCCGACCGGCTGGCCCGCATCCCCGAGGTGCTGGAGGTGCACACGATCACCGGTGACAGTGATCTGCTCTGCCGGGTGGTGGCGCGCACGAATGCCGATTTGCAAAGGGTTATCGATCGCATCGTCGACGTTCAGGGCGTACTCAGGACTAATTCGATCATCGCCCTTGACACTCCGGTTCCCTACCGAGTGTTGCCTTTGGTCGCCGATGTTCCGCGTCGTGGAGGCCGCTAGTCGTACTATCGCTAAGGGACGAGGCACCATTATCGATCGTTTACCCTTGGCATTCGCCCAGCTTGCGGGGGTTGGGCGACGCTTGACGACGAGGGGAGTCGAGGGGTGCGGATCGGCGGTGGGAAAGGGATGCGGAAACGACGGATACTCCGGGTGCTCCTGATATCTATCGGTACCGGAATCCTGGTACTGGCCGGGCTTTTCGCCATTGCGTGGGCCCTGACTCCCATTCCGGATACGACCCAGAAACAGGCCACCGCGCAGGGCTCGGTGATCTATTACCGCGACGGCAAGACGGTGCTGGCGCGCCAGGGGATCGACCGCAGGAAGGTCGAGCTGGCCAAGGTGCCCAAGCACGTGCGCGACGCGGTCATCGCCGCCGAGAACCGCTCCTTCTACGAGGACGCCGGCGTCTCGCTCAAGGGCACCGGGCGGGCCGTGTGGTCCACCCTCACCGGGCAGCAGCTCCAGGGCGGCTCCACCATCACCCAGCAGCTCGTGCGCAACTACTACAGCGGCCTGAGCCAGGAACGTTCCGTCACCCGCAAGTTCAAAGAGATCCTCATCGCGATGAAGGTCGACCAGTCCAGGTCGAAGGACTGGGTGCTGGAGCAGTACCTGAACACGATCTACTTCGGCCGGGGCGCCAACGGCATCCAGTCGGCGGCGCGCGCCTACTTCGGCAAGGACGTCGAGGAGCTGAGCGTGTCGGAGGGCGCCTACCTCGCCTCGGTGATCCAGCAGCCCAGCCGCTTCGCCGCGCCCAAGGGCTCCGACCTGGCCGCCGCCCAGGAACGCTGGCGCTCGGTGATCGCCGCGATGGGCCAGACCGGCGCGCTGCGCGCCGACGAGGTGGCCTCCCAGGTCTTCCCCAAGCTCAAGGCGCCGAAGAAGCCGTTCGAGCTCAAGGGTCAGGCCCAATACATGCTGGAGCAGGTCACCGCCGAGCTCAACCGGCGTGGCTACTCCGACGAGGACGTCAACAGCGGCGGGCTCAAGATCGTCACGACGTTCGACAAGAAGCTCATGCAGGCGGCCGAGCGGGCGGTCTCCGACATGCTGCCCGACGACACGCCCAAGAAGGTACGCACCGGCCTGGCGGCCGTCGATCCCGCCACGGGCGAGGTCGTCGCCTTCTACGGGGGCAAGCCCTCCCAGTCGAAGTACTACGACAGCGCGTTCTCGGCCAAGGTCATGGCCGGGTCGACGTTCAAGCCGTACACGCTGGCCGCCGCGCTCGACAACGGCTTCGACCTGTCCACCAGGGTCAACGGCAACTCGCCCATGCGCGTCGCCTCCGCCTCCCAGTCGATCCCCAACGACGGCGACCGCTCGTACGGGCAGATCAACCTCGTCAGCGCCACCCAGAACTCCGTCAACACCGCCTTCGTGGACCTCGGCCAGAAGGTCGGCCTGGACAAGGTCGCCAAGACCGCCGAGGCGGCCGGGATCCCGGCCGCCCAGCTCGACCAGCACGCGAACGCCGCCGCCTTCCCGCTCGGCGTGGCCTCCGTCAGCGCCGTCCAGAACGCCTCCGGCTTCTCCACCTTCGCCAACAAGGGCGTGCACATGGAGGCCCACGTGGTGAAGTCGGTCACCGACGCCGACGGGCGCGAGGCGGTCGTCAAGCCGCTGGCCACCAAGGCGGTCGGCGAGCAGGCCGCCGCCGACACCACGTACGCGATGGAACAGGTCGTCAAGTACGGCACCGGTACCGCCGCCCGCCTCTACGACCGCCCGGTGGCCGGCAAGACCGGCACCACGGACGAGTCCAAGGCGGTCTGGTTCAACGGCTTCACGCCGCAGCTCGCGGTGGCGGTGAACATGTTCCGCGACGACAACGCCACGGTGACGATCCCCGGGTACGGCACCCAGTTCGGCGGTCAGTTGCCGGCGCAGATCTGGCGGGCGTTCATGACCGAGGCGATGGCGGGCAAGCCGGTCGAGGAGTTCCCCGAGCCGTCGGAGTACGGCTGGTCGCCCGACTACTCGGAGCCCGACCCTGGTCAGGGGGACGTACCCGACCAGGAGTACTCGCCGCCGCCCGACCAGGACGACTGGGACGTTCCCGAGCCCGACGTCACCGACGAGCCGTTCCCCGACGAGCAGCCGACGGAGGAGGCGCCGCAGGACGACGGCCGGCCCGACGAGCAGCCACGCGAGACCGCCCCGCCGGACACGCTGCTGCCCGACCAGCCGTCGATCCAGCAGGACGGGGGTGGTGGCGGCACGGACGACCGCCCCAGCCGCCGCCCGACCGGCTGACCTGCTGGAACTGTTGAGCGGGTCAGCGGGCCAGCTCGGCGCGTAGTTCCTCGACCGTCGTCACAGGCATGCGGCAGGTGAACTGCCTGCACACGTACGCGGCCGGTGCGCCGCCGACCGGCTCACGTCCCTCCAGCAGTGCGGGAAAGACGGGCTCACGCCCGGCGAGTCCGTTGTGGTCACCCCGTCCCAGGGCGACGACCAGCCCGGGCGCGGCGGCGAGCAGTGCCTCGCGGTGCAGCGCCGCCGTACGCGGGTCGTCGGCCGGCCCGACCACGGCCACCTCGGCGGGCCCCGACAGCGCCGCACGCGCCACGGCCAGCCCCCACCCCGCGAACCTGGCATGCTGCGTGGCCAGCACCGACACGGTGCCCAGCGCGGCCTGTGCGGCCTCACGGTGCCGGGTGGAGCCGGTCAGCGCCCCGTAGGAGAGCAGGGCGCCGGCGGCCGCGTACTGGCCGGAGGGGGTGGCGTTGTCGGTCGGGTCCTGGGGCCGCTGGAAGAGCCGCTCGGCGTCGTCGGCGGTGTCGTAGAAGCCGCCCGTCCCGTCGGAGAACCGGTCGAGCACGGTGTCGAGCAGCGTGCCCGCCAGCCGCAGCCACCTGGCCTCGCCCGTGACGCCGTACAGGGAGATCAGACCCTCGGCCAGGTCGGCGTAGTCCTCCAGCACGCCGGCGTTCGTGCCCGCCCGGCCGTCCTTGGAGGTGCGCAGCAGCCTGCCGCCGTCGATGTGGGTGCGGGCGAGCAGCTCGGCCGCCTCCGTGGCCGCCGCCACCAGCTCGGGACGCTCGAACACGGCGCCGGTCTCGGCCAGCGCCGCGATGGCCAGGCCGTTCCACGCGGCCACGACCTTGTCGTCGCGCCCGGGACGCACCCGGCGCTCACGGGCGGCCAGCAGCCGCGACCGTACATCCGCGTACCGCTCAGGATCTTCCGGGTCGCGCAGCAGTCGCAGCACGGACGAGCCGTGCTCGAACGTGCCGGCCGCCGTCACCTCGAACAGCCCGGCGGCCCACCGGCCGTCGTCCTCGCCCAGCACCTCGCTCAGCTCCCCGGGCGTCCAGACGTAGAACTTGCCCTCCACGCCCTCGCTGTCGGCGTCGAGGGCCGAGGCGAACCCGCCCTCGGGCGTGCGCAGCTCGCGCAGCAGCCATCCCGCCGTCTCCAGCGCCACCCGCCGCGCGAGCTCGCCGCCGCCCGCCTTCCACCAGTGCGTGTAGACGCGCAGCAGCAGGGCGTTGTCGTAGAGCATCTTCTCGAAGTGCGGCACCACCCACGCGCGGTCCACGCTGTAGCGGGCGAACCCGCCGCCGAGCTGGTCGTACATGCCGCCGCGGGCCATCGCCTCCAGCGTCGCGCCGCTCATCTCCCGCTCGCCCGAGCGCAGCAGGAACTCCAGCACCATCGACGGCGGGAACTTGGGCGCTCCGCCGAACCCGCCGTGGGCCTCGTCGAACGTACGCCGCAGGTCGGCCACGGCCTCGCGCAGCGTCTCCTCGCCCGGCAGCGGCCCAGTGGGCAGGGTGGCGTGCGTGTTGAGCGCCTCCACCACCTTCGCGCCCTGACGCAGCACGGAGTCCCTGTCGCCGGTCCACACCCGGTGCACCTCGGTGAGCAGGCGCTGGAAGGCGGGGCGCGGGAAGTAGGTGCCGCAGTAGAACGGATGCCCGTCGGGCGTCGCGAACACCGTCATCGGCCAGCCGCCCTGCTGCGTCATGGCCTGCGTGGCGCCCATGTAGACGGCGTCGACGTCGGGACGCTCCTCGCGGTCGACCTTGATGTTGACGAAGTGCTCGTTCATGAGGCGCGCGGTGCCGGCGTCCTCGAAGCTCTCATGGGCCATGACGTGACACCAGTGGCAGGCTGAGTAGCCCACGCTGATGAGCAGCGGCACATCCCGCCGGCGCGCCTCCGCGAACGCCTCCTCGCCCCACGGATGCCAGTCGACCGGGTTGTCGGCGTGCTGGAGCAGATAAGGGCTGGTCGCGTCTTTCAACCGGTTCATGAAGCCTCCCCTGCCAACCCTAGACGCCACCACCGCCGTGCCCGGGCGCGCGGGTCTGGGCAGGCTGACTCGGGTGGGTGGGACGGCGTAGGTTACGGGGCGTGGACATGGACTTCCTCCGCGCCTACGCCGGCCGGCCCGCGAGCGGGATCACGCGCAGGGACGTGGCGCGCGCGTTGCTCGCCGTGCCGTCGGGGGTCGCGCTCGTGGCGCTGCCCGACCTGCGGCGGGCCATGATGGCGGCGGGCAACCCGCTCTCCGTCGCGTTCTGGGAGTCGGCCAAGGCGACGCTCGGCTCCATCGAGGCGGGTGTGGCCACGGTCGGTGACGTGCAGCGGTGGGTCGAGTCCACGGGCACGGAGCCGATCCTCGTGACGCCCGGCTACTTCGTGTGGCCGGAGGAGGACGAGCGCGGGCCCGTGGCCACGGAGATGTTCGCGCGGCTGGTGGCCTACCTGGAGGAGCGGGTGGAGGCGGGCGAGGTCGATCCCGACGCGCTGGCGACCGGCGACAGGGCGGCCAGGCAGGCGTACGAGGAGCTGCAGGAGCGCTGGCTGAGCACGCCGCTGCCCGACGGCAGGGTGCCGGGGTTCGCGGTGAGCGACGAGCAGGACGAGGAGCTGTTCGCCGCCTGGGACGAGGAGGAGGCGTTCGCGCTGTCGGAGCTGCGCCGCATCATGGCGGAGCTGCCCGAACGGCCTGAGCTGCCCGCAGAGGAGCTGGAGGCGGCCGCCACGAGGCTGCGGGCGCTGCTGGACCTGCCCGGCTATCCCGGCAGCGTGCTGCGGGCCTGCGCCGGGTTCGACGAGCGGCCGGTGCCGGACGACGACGTGGAGCTGTGGCTGGCGGTGGCGGCGGGCGTCGCGGGGCCGGTCTCCGACCTGTCGGAGGGCGGTGACGTGCTGGAGGAGTTCGCCGACCTGGACGGGGAGCTGGGCGAGGAGGACACGGCGCTGGCCAACCTCTGCGCGATCCAGCACGCCGACTGGCTGGCCGGGGTGGCGGCGCTGGTGCGGCTGGGTCCTGGCGTGCTGGCCTCGCCGGAACGGATGGCGCGGCTCATCGCCGAGTCCGAGGACATCGACATCGACGATCAGGACGAGGACGACCTCGGCGCCACGGAGGGGCTGTTCGCGTCGGTGGTGAGCCTGTGGGGGCACCTCGGCATCGTGGACGGGAGCGAGGTGCTCACCCGGCTGGGCTGGTGGGGGCTGCCGCAGGCGTTGGAACGTGCCTGGTCGCCCGCCGTCGACTGAACCTCCGTCGCGGGTACGTCCGTCGCGAGTGCGTCCTTCGCGGGCACGCCCGGCCGCACGGCCCCGTCAGTCGGTACGGCCCAGTCGTTACGGCGCTGTCAGGCGGTACGGTCCTGGGCGTCCACGAGGTCCTCGAACTCGGGGTGGCGCTTGATGTACTTCGCCACGTACGGGCAGAGCGGCACGACCCGCAGCCCCGTGTCGGCGCTGGTGCGCAGGGCCTGGTCGACCAGCTTGCCGGCCAGCCCCTGCCCCTCGTAGGCGGGCAGCACCTCGGTGTGGGTGAAGACGACCTTGGTGGGCAGCAGCCGATAGTCGGCGAACCCGGCGACCTTGCCGTCCACGAGGATCTCGAACCGGTTTTCCGTCGTGTTGTCGACGACTTCCATCGGCATTTATTCGGCTTTCTTGTCAGCGACGACCTTGTCGTCGGCCCCGTCGGCCCCGGCGGCCTCATCGACCCCGTCGGTCCCGCCGGCCCGATCGCCGGCGGCATCGGACGCCCGGCCGTCGGCGCTGTCGTCGAGTTCGCTCTCGCGCGGCACCTGGATCTTCGACATCTGCTTGTTCATCGACTTGATCAGGAGATAGAGGGCGAATCCGATGAGGGCCACGACGATGAAACCGAGGACGCCCGGGCTCACGTCACCAGCTGCTAGAACGGTCACCCTTCCAGTCTGCCACCGGGGGGTCGTGCTCCGGCCAGGGGCGCCGTCAGTGGCAGGCGGGCTCGACCTCGTCGGCGTGGATGCCGGCGAACAGGTCGTCCTCGGGCAGCTCGGTGTCGACCAGCGAGCGGGCCAGGTGGTAGTCCTCGGTCGGCCAGATCTCCTGCTGTAGTTCGCGCGGGCAGACGAACCAGAAGCCGTCGGGGTCGACCTGGGTGGCGTGCGCCAGCAGGGCCTCGTCGCGGATCTCGAAGTAGTCGCCGCAGGGCACGCGCGTGGTCACCGGCCACTTGGCGGGGCGGTCCTCCCAGCGGGCGATCCAGTCGGAGTAGGGGGAGCCGAGGCCGCGCTCGGTCATGGCCTCGTGCAGAGCCTCGAAGCGCTCCTTGGTGAAGCCCATCTGGTAGTAGAGCTTGAGCGGCTGCCACGGGTCGCCGGCGCCCGGGTAGCGGTCGGGGTCGCCGGCCGCCTCGAAGGCCTCGACGGAGACCTTGTTCGTCATGATGTGGTCGGGGTGGGGGTAGCCGCCGTCGTCGTCGTACGTGATGATCACGTGCGGCCTGAACTCGCGTACGGCGGCCACCAGCGGAGCGGCGGCGTCTTCAAGCTTGTGCAGGGCGAAGCAGCCCTCGGGCAGCTCCTCCTCCTCGCTCTCCGGCAGCCCGGAGTCGACGAAGCCCAGGAAACGCTGCTCGACGCCGAGGATCTCGCGCGCCCTGGCCATCTCGGCCCTGCGCACCTCGCCGATGTTGGCCACGATCTCGGGCCGGTCCATCTTGGGGTTCAGCACCGAGCCGCGCTCACCGCCTGTCAGCGTACAGACCAGCACTTCCACGCCTTCGCGGACATAACGCGCCATCGTCGCGGCACCCTTGCTCGACTCGTCGTCGGGGTGGGCGTGAACGGCCATCAGCCTCAGCGGTGCACTCACGAGCTCGATGCTCCTCAGTCGGGACCAGTCAGTCGCCCAGAGAGGTTAGTTTCTGCTGGGCGGTCGCGAGGGCACACCCCCCGCGGGCGACAATTGTCTCGGATAACGCTCAGGGAGTGCAGGGAGATTCCGCCATGGCCACCAGAGATGTCGAGAACGGACCGGTTCTCGGCACCCCCGACGACTTCCCCGATCGCCCCAAGCGAGGTGGCCGGCTCGTCGTCCACGTGGTGATCGGCGTGCTCGTCGCCATCATCGCCGGTGGGTGGGGTTACGTGATGTGGTCGATGACCGCGGGCGGGTCGGAGGCGCCGTCGCAGGTGATCACGTTCGAGGTGCTGGGGCCCAGCCGCGCCGAGATCACCTTTGAGGTGTACAAGGCAGACGATAGGGTGGCCGTCTGCCGGATCAGGGCGCTGGACGTCGATCACGCGGAAGTGGGCAGCAAGGAAGTAAGAATCCCGGCTGGTGAGGGTAGTAAGCAGCTCAAGGAAAGCCTCGACACGAGCGGTCAGGCGACTTCCGTCCACATCCAGTACTGCAATCTCGTATAGTGAGACATTTGGGGAAGCGTTCGAGCGGTTAACTTGTTAGCCTTTCGCAATTCAACCGTACGCATCCTCAAGTGATCTCAGGGCCCCCTAGGCAAGCAAGGAGAACCCGTGGCCGACTCTCGCGATGAGAACGTCACCTGGCTGACGCAGGAGGCGTACGACCGCCTGAAGGGGGAGTACGAATACCTCTCCGGCCCCGGGCGCGTCGACATCGCCAAGAAGATCGAGGCTGCCCGCGAAGAAGGCGACCTGAAGGAGAACGGCGGCTACCACGCCGCCAAGGACGAGCAGGGCAAGATGGAGGCCAGGATCTTCCACCTGCGCCAGATCCTCGACAACGCCCAGGTGGGCGAGGCCCCCAAGGCCGAGGGTGTGGTCGGGCCCGGCATGACCGTCACGATCAGGTTCGTCGGTGACGACGACGAGGTCACCTTCCTGCTCGCCTCCCGCGAGGAGAGCGGAGCGCCGATCGACGTCTATTCGCCCAAGTCCCCGCTGGGCTCGGCGATCAACGGCAAGAAGATCGGTGAGAAGGCGACCTACTCCATGCCCAACGGACGGCAGAACACCGTCGAGATCCTCGAGGCTGTGCCGTACATCGGCAACTGACCCCCCTGGACGACGACCGCCGGGCCCACGCTGGCCCGGCGGCATTTTCGCATTCATCCGGAATTCGGCAAGACCTCAGTTTCTTAGTCAAAACCCGTAAGCGGCGCAACACGCTCAAACTCGTGCCATTCATCGTGGTGGCGCTCGTGGCGGTGATGACCGCCGACGTGCTGCTGCTCACGCAGGCCCGCACGGCCGTCGAGCCCGTCGCGGTACGCGCCACGCCGAAACAGTCGCTGCTGGCCGACAAGCGCCCCCAAGAACGGCGCTCCCAAGAACAGCGCCCCCAGGAACAGACCTCGCAGGCCAGGACCCTCCAGCCGGTCGCGCCGCTGGGCAAACTGCACAAGCCCAACCTGTTCGTGCTCACCCGCAGGCCGTTCACCAACGCCGCTTTACAGAGGGTCGCGAGACTTTCCGGCGTACGCGCGCTGGAGCTGGCCGACGCGGCCTCGATCACGCTCGACGGCAAGCGGGTACAGACCCTGGCCGTCAACCCCTCCACGTTCCGCGCCTACACCCCCAAGGTGACCGCCGCGTCCGACGCGCTCTGGCAGAACGTGGCGGCCGGTGACGTGGCGGTCTCGTTCGTGCTGGGCAACGACGGCGGGCTCACGCTGCACCGCAGGGTGCCGGCGGGCTCGGCGGGCAACCTGCGCATCGGCGCGTACGCCACCACGGGCTTCGGCGCGGTGGACGCGGTCGTGTCCAGGGACGTCGGCCGTACCCTCGGGGTGCCGCAGAACAACGCGCTCATCGTCAGCGCGCCCAAGGCCAACTCCGACACCCTGCGCAAGCGCATCCTGAAGGTGTTGCCCAAGGGCACGCAGGTGGCCATGGTCAACCCGGTGCTGCCCCGCCCGCGGCAGAGCGTGGCGCGCAACTGGCCGGCCGGCTCGTTCATGACGGGCGAACAGCTCACGGTGGCGCTCAGGGCGGCCGTGTCCAAGCTGGGCCGCCCCTACGTCTGGGGCGCCGAGGGCCCCGACACCTTCGACTGCTCGGGCCTGGTCCAGTGGGCCTTCGCGCAGGCCGGGGTGCGGATGCCGCGGGTGACGCACCAGCAGTGGGTGACCGGGCCACAGGTGCCGCTCGCGCAGGCGCAGCCGGGCGACCTGCTCTTCTGGCGCAACGACCCGACCAACCCCGACTACATCTCGCACGTGGCGATCTACTGGGGTGACGGGAAGATGTTGCACGCGCCGCGCACCGGCGACGTGGTCAAGATCGTCCCGGTGAACACCCGCAACCTGGCCGGAGTCGTCCGCGTCAGCCCCGTGGCGGCGGCCGGGGTCCGATAGCCCGTCAGAAGCTCGCTCCGGACGGTGTCAGAGCCTCCGGGGAGAGGCCAGGGCGTCGGGAGCCTCCTCGACTGGAGACCGAAGAACCGGAGACCGGAGACACGCCTCATGGACAGTCTTCGCTATCCCTTCCGTGCATCGGCGCCGCAACTATGTAATGTTGATTACATGGCAACAGATGATGCGACCGCGCAGGTGCGCGGCTGGTTCACCGGGCGGCTGCCCGAAGGCTGGTTCACCGGCGCGCCCGAGATCGTCAGGGACCGCGAGGAGATCGCGGTACTCGGCACCCTGCCCGGCCCTCCAGAAGACGTGCCGGAGTCCGAGCGCGCCGCGCTGATCGAGGGGCTCGCGGTCAGGTTCAGGGAGGAGACGCGCGAACGGCGGATCGAGATCGCCAGGGAGGCCGAGCGCAAGTTCCGGCAGAAGGTCTCCTGGGGTGTCGTCTGCGGCGGTGAGACTGTGATGTTCACCACACTCTCCGTGCCCGTCATGACCCGCCTGCGTCAGTCGGAACGCCAGGTGCTCGACACGCTCGTGGCCGCGGGTGTGGCCAGGAGTCGCAGCGACGCACTCGCCTGGTGCGTGCGCCTGGTGGGCAAGAACACCGACACCTGGCTGAGCGATCTGCGCGACGCTCTCCAGCACGTCGACCGCGTTCGCTCCGCGGGGCCGGACGTCAATTCCTGAGACGGCCCAGGGGAAACGGCTCCGGCATTGGACTAAACCACTTCGAAAATTGGTTTAGACCAGCTTAATTGGACTGGACCAGTGCTCGGAATTGCTTCTTTTAAATCCGCTCGGCCTGGGTAGGCTCCCCCAATCGTCAAGGCCTCTGCCTGCGGCGACGGCCTGGCCAAGAGGTCTATGCCAATTGGCTTTCCGGCCGCCTCGTCGTTAATGATGACTGGGCCTTGGAAGAGTGGAGGAGTCACCGCCGTGTCCGTTTCCGTGGAAGTAACCGCACCCACCACCAATAGTGAATTGCGGGCGTGGGTGAGCGAGATCGCAGCCCTGACCCAGCCCGACCGCATCGAGTGGTGCGACGGGTCTGAGGAGGAGTGGACGCGTCTGACCAACCTCCTCGTCGAGCAGGGAACGCTCACGCGCCTGGCCGCCAGGCCCAACAGCTTCTACGCCAAGTCCGACCCCACCGACGTGGCGCGGGTGGAGGACCGTACCTTCATCTGCTCCGAGCGGGAGGACGACGCCGGGCCCACGAACAACTGGATCGCCCCCGGCGAGATGCGGCAGACGTTCGGCGCGCTGTTCAAGGGCTGCATGCGCGGCAGGACCATGTACGTCGTGCCCTTCTGCATGGGCCCGCTGGGCGGCGAGATCTCGCAGCTCGGCGTCGAGATCACCGACTCCGCGTACGTCGCCGTCTCCATGCGGGTCATGACCCGCATGGGCGACAGGGCGCTGCGGCTGATCGAGGAGCGCGGCGACTTCGTCAGGGCGGTGCACTCCGTCGGGGCGCCGCTCGAACCCGGCCAGGACGACGTGCCCTGGCCGTGCAGCAGCACGAAGTACATCAGCCACTTCCCCGAGACCCGCGAGATCTGGTCCTACGGCTCCGGCTACGGCGGCAACGCCCTGCTCGGCAAGAAGTGCTACGCCCTGCGCATCGCCAGCGTCATGGCCCGCGACGAGGGCTGGCTGGCCGAGCACATGCTCATCCTCAAGCTCACGCCGCCTTCCGGCGAGACCCGCTACATCGCCGCCGCCTTCCCGAGCGCGTGCGGCAAGACCAACCTCGCCATGCTCCAGCCCACGATCCCCGGCTGGAAGGTCGAGACGATCGGCGACGACATCGCCTGGATGCGCTTCGGCGACGACGGCCGGCTCTACGCGATCAATCCCGAGGCCGGCTTCTTCGGCGTCGCCCCCGGCACCGGCGAGGTGACGAACGCCAACGCGATCAAGACGCTCTGGGGCAACAGCATCTTCACCAACGTCGCCCTCACCGACGACGGCGACGTGTGGTGGGAGGGCCTCACGGAGCGGCCTCCCGCGCACCTGACCGACTGGAAGGGCCGCTCGTGGACGCCTGACAGCGACGAGCCCGCCGCTCATCCGAACGCCCGCTTCACCACCCCGGCCGGGCAGTGCCCGACCATCGCACCCGAGTGGCAGGACCCCAAGGGCGTGCCCATCTCGGCGATTCTGTTCGGCGGCCGCCGCGCCACCGCCGTACCTCTGGTGACAGAGTCGCTGAGCTGGGAGCACGGCGTCTTTCTCGGAGCCAACGTCGCCTCCGAGAAGACCGCCGCCGCCGAGGGCAAGGTCGGCGAGCTGCGTCACGACCCGTTCGCCATGCTGCCGTTCTGCGGCTACAACATGGGCGACTACTTCGGCCACTGGATCAACATCGGCCGGCGCGAGGGCGCGCGGCTGCCGCGCATCTACTACGTCAACTGGTTCCGCAAGAACGCCGACGGCAAGTTCATCTGGCCGGGCTTCGGCGAGAACAGCCGGGTGCTCAAGTGGGTCGTCGAGCGGCTGAACGGCGAGGCCAAGGCCGTGCCCACCGCGATCGGCCTGCTGCCCGGCGACCTCGACACCGAGGGCCTGGACCTGCCCGAGGACGACCTGCGCACGCTGCTGAGCGTCGACCGCGAGGTGTGGCGCGAGGAGGCCGCGCTGATCCCGGCCCACTTCGAGACCTTCGGCAGCCACCTGCCGAAGGAGCTGTGGGACGAGTACAACGCGCTGCTCGACCGCCTCGGCTGACGCGATCTCCCTTGTGTGGTACGGCGGATGCCGTCTAACTTGACGCACTGTCGTACCGCGAGGGAGGGGCGCCCGTGGACTCGATCCTGCTCGTCGCCGCCATCGGCGTGTTCCTCGTGGTCAGCCGGGCCGGGCAGCGGGTCGAACGCGAGCGCCGCCGCGTCGGCGAGCGCGAGCCGAGCGGCGCCGGCCACCGGCTGAACCACTACGAGCTGGCCTACCTGGCAGGCGGGCCGAGACGGGCCATCAACACGGCGCTGGCCGTCCTCGCGACGGCCGGCGCCGTCCGCGTGTCCAGGGGCTCGCAGGTCACGCCGGTGCACGGCGCGCGCCCCTCGCCCGACCCGCTCGAACAGGCCGTGCTGGACACACTGGCGGCCAGGCCGGGCGGCTGCCGCGCCGGTGAGCTGCGCCGCGAGCTGGAGCGGCACCCCGCCCTCACGGCGCTGGCCGGCGGGCTGGAGGCACGCGGCCTGATCGTGCCCCAGCAGGCGTACGGCACGGCGTGGCGGCTCAGGGACCGGCTCAAGTGGATCACCCTCGGAGCCGCCGGCTACCTGGTGCTGCTGATCGTGCTGGACAACCTCGACCTGGCGGGGGAGGAGACGGCGTTCGCCGGAGCGCTGTTCATCGCGGCGGTCGCCCTGGTCACGGGCCTGGTGGCACTCGCCAAGCAGGACCGGCGGCTGCACAGCGTCACCACCAGGGAGGGCCGCGCCGTCCTGGTCGCGGCCCGCGGCCACCATCCCAGAGGCGTGCGCGATCCGGCCTCGCTGGCCCTGGCGGTGGGTGTCCCCGTCGCCCTGTACGGGCTCCAGGACGCCGGTGACCAGGCGCTCTGCGACGAGCTGTCGGCAGGGGACCCCGGAGGCGACTGCGCCGGCTCCTGCGGCACCCATGCGGGCGGCGACGGCACCACGTACGGCACCGACTCCTACGGCGGCGGCGACTTCGGCGGCTCAGGCGGTGACTCGGGAGGCGGGTCGAGCTGCGGGTCCAGTTGCGGGTCGAGCTGTGGTGGCGGCAGCGGATGACCCAAGACCGTCAAGTATCCCATGATCGGCAAATGCGGAAAAGTACCGGTAGATAGCGAAACGAGCAGAAGTCCGGCCGTCGCGTCCGCGGTGGCTAGCGTGCTTCGTAGGCGTACCATCCGGTACGCACTCCCAGCTCGGCCTACGAGGGGAGGCCGCACATGGACTTGTTTCTGCTGATCGTTTCGGTGGGCCTGGGCGCTTACGCCGTCAGCACCACCACGAACATCCGGCGCGCACGGGCCGACATCCTGGCCACAGCCGGATCCGGGCGTCTGCGTCTCGGCCATTACGACCTGGCGTACCTGGTGGGCGGCCCGCAGCGGGTGGCCGACACCGCCATCGCGCTGCTGGCCGGCTCCGGCGACCTGCGCATGTCACGCGGCGGCAGGGTGCACAAGGTGACGAAGGGGACCGTCACCCGCGAGCCGGTGGAGGCGGCCGTGCTCGGCGCGGTGGCCGTCCGCTCGGGCCTGCCCGTGATGTCGCTGCGGATCGAGGTCACCAGGAGCTTCGCGGTGCAGGCGATCAAGCAGCGCCTCACGGACGAGGGCCTGCTGTTCGAGGACGGCTCGTTCGCCCGGGTGCGCAGGCTCTGCTTCCGGCTGCGGATGACGTCGGTGGCGGCCTACGCCGGCGCCGGGCTGGAAGGACTGACGGTGCTCGTGGACCCGGCCTTCCTCGCCGTCCTGGCTCTGCTCGTCTTCGCGGGTGCGGGGATCGCCGCCGAGGTCGTGCTGGCCGGTCACCGGCGCCGCCTGCGCGACGGGCTGACCGCGTCGGGCCACGAGGCGATCGAGCGGGCCAGGCGCGAGAACGCCGAGGGCGTCGCCGAAGGCCCCGTGCCGATCGCGCTCTACGGGCCCCGTTCCGTCCAGGACCCGGCCCTGCGGACGGAATTGCGCAAGCGTGAGCCCCGTCGCGAACGCCGGCCCAGGGCCGCCGCCTCCTACGCCGACAACGGCACGCTGGTCTCCTACAGCCACACATCGGGCTACGGCAGCGGAGCGTCCGGCTGCGGCGGGGGCGGCGGCTGCGGTGGCGGAGGTTGCGGAGGAGGATGCTGACATGACCGGGCTGGGCGTGGGCATCGGCTGGCGGTCCGAGCTGGACCTGACCATCGAACGGATGGACGGCGTCGACTTCCTCGAGGTGGTCGCCGAGAACGTCAAGCCCGCGCGGTTACCCGAGTCGCTGCGCGTGCTGCGGGCCAGGGGCCTGACGGTCGTCCCGCACGGGGTGTCGCTCGGGATCGGGGGCGCCGAACCGCCGTCCCCGGCCCGCCTGGCCCACCTGGCCGCCTGCGCCCAGGCCCTGGACGCGCCCCTGGTGAGCGAGCACCTGGCGTTCGTCAGGGGCGGCGGCATCGAGGCCGGGCACCTGCTGCCCGTGCCGCGCACCCGCGCGTCGCTGCGGGTCGTCACGGAGAACGTGCGCCGCGCCCAGGACGCGCTGCCCGTCCCGCTGGCGCTGGAGAACGTCGCCGCCATCTTCGGCTGGCCCGAGGACGAGCTGACCGAGGCGGAGTTCCTGGCCGAGCTGGTGGAACGCACGGGGGTGGGGCTGCTGATCGATGTGGCCAACCTCTACACCAACCAGGTCAACCTGGGCCTCCCGGCCGTGGCGGCGCTCGACGCGCTGCCGCTCGACCACCTGGCGTACGTGCACGTCGCCGGCGGGTACGAGCACGGCGGCATCTGGCACGACACGCACACCACGACCGCGCCGCAGGCCGTGCTGGACCTGCTCACCGAGCTGTGCGCCCGCGTCACCCCGCCGGGCGTGCTGCTGGAGTGGGACGACGAGTACCCGAGCGACGCGATGCTGGCGGGCGAGCTGTCCAGGATCAGGGCCGCGATGGCCCAGGCAGGAGAGCGCCGGTGAGCCGGGAACCGTCCGGCAGGGCGTCCGGCGCCGCGCCGGACGCCACGCAAGACCGGGTGGGTGCCGCGCACGAGGACGAGGTGGCTCGGCTGGCCGAGGCGCAGGCTCGGGTCGTGGTGGCGTTGGTCGCAGGGGCGGAGGTGCCGGACGGGTTCGATCCCGGCCGGATGCGTGCCCAGGCGGCGAGCCTGATCGCCAAGCGGCGCGGCATCGTGGCCAGGATCCGCCCCGACACGGCCGTCGCGGCGGGCCAGGACCTGGCCGCCGAGTTCGCCGCGTACGCGCGGGCCCGCACGGCGCCGCCGCCCGATTACCGCACCGACGCCGACGACTTCGCCGCCTGGCTGCGCGAACGCGGCAGGATGCCCCCAACGCAACCCGCCGAGCCGCCCGAGCCGCCCGCGCGGCGGCGCTGGTGGTCCAGGATCCGCGGCCTAAGCTGATCGTAGCAAGCGCTTGGGAGGCGGCATGCGGATCGTCAACATGGGCCAATGGCCCCTGACCGAGGCGGACGAGCACCGGCACGAGCCCGGCGGCGAGCCGCTGTGGAACGAGTCCTGGTACTACGACTTCGTCTCCGAGGACGGCGAGGTGGCCGGATACATCCGGCTCGGCCTCTATCCCCACTGGAAGCGCGCCTGGTACTGGGCCTGCCTCGTGACCCCCGGCGGCCTCGTCACCCGTATCGACCACGAGGCCCCGCTGCCCGCAGGCGACCTCACGGTGACGGGCCAGGACTACACGGCCACCCACACCACGACCCACCCCTTCGGACCGGCCAGGATCGGCCTGACCTCGGACGACCTGACGTTCGACCTGGAGTGGCGCCCGGCGGCGGGCGTCTACGGCTACGCCATCACCCCCCGCTACGAGATCCCCTGCCAGGTCACCGGCACCATCGGCGGCGTCCCCTTCCACGGTCACGGCGAGCGCGACCACAGCTGGGGCGTGCGCGACTGGTGGTCACTGTCGTGGTTGTGGAGCAGCGCCCGCCTGGACGACGGCACCTACCTGCACGGCATGCGGGCCAACCTGGGCCAGGAGCTGCCTTGGCCGGCCTTCCTGGCCGGTGACGGCGGCCTGGAGCACGTCGAGGGCTTCTCGGCGGCGACCACGTTCGATGGTGACCGGCCCGTCGAGACGGTGCTGGCCTTCCCCGGGAACGCCACGACCGTGCGCCCGATCGCCTTCGCCCCCGTGACGCTGACCTCCCCCGAGGGCGAGGTGGCCGAGTTCCCCCGGGCGATGTGCGCGTACGAGACCGAGGACGGGCGTACCGGCTACGGCTGGACGGAGTGGCACCAGCCGCCCGGCTGGCGCGAGCACGCATGGAAGCCCCAGTAAAACGCCGGTTTAGCGGCCTTTCGGGCGGATACGGAGAAGGCGTGGGAGGACTACGCTGTGTTGACGGCTCGTTCCTGAGCGTCACGCCCGTCGCGTGCACCGACAGCGTCGGCACGCCGTACGAGATCACCCTGGAGCTCCACCGCGACGGCACCCCGTACGGGAGCGTGGGCGAGCGCTGCGGCTGGCTGCTGAGCCGGTTGGCGCGCGGCGTCGACGAGGCCCGCAGGGGCGGCGGGGCGGCCAGGCGGTGGTCCGACCCCGATGACCGTTTCCCCGGTGAGGAGCCCGACAGCGAGCTGTTCTCCTTCCGCTACCGCACGAGGGCCGGCCTGGTGGGCGGCGGAGAGCTGCGCTGCCAGCTGCGGACCATCCCCATGTGGCAGCCGGGCCCCGGCGCGTGGCGGCTGACCAGGAGGGCGTTCGTGGAGGCGTGGGGCACCACGGGCGTGGGCATGCGGGCCGTGCTGACCTCGTCGGAGCTGTCGGCGTTCGTGGGCGAGCTGGTGAATGAGGCGGAAGGGTGTCTGGAAGGTAGAGATATTGCGAGGAATCCGGTAGAAGGAGCAGGCACGGACGATTCGCGGTGATAATTGCCTGTTGAGGCAAGCGCCCCAAGGGCACAGCACCGCTGGGAGGCACTCCGTGGGCCTGCGCGATCTGGTCTACCGGCTGTACGAACGCCGGCTGGAGGCCAAGCTGTCGAAGGACAGCGTCCCCCGGCATGTCGGGGTCATCATCGACGGCAACCGCCGCTGGGCGCGCGCCATGGGCATGCGCGACGTGGCGTCGGGCCACCGCAAGGGCGCCGACAAGATCTCCGAGCTGCTCGGCTGGTGCCGGGAGAGCGGCGTCGAGGTCGTCACGGTCTGGATGTTGTCCAACGACAACCTCAACCGGCCGCGCGAAGAGCTGGAGCCCCTGCTGCGCATCATCGAGGACGTGACGCAGGAGCTCGTGGCGGAAGGCTGGCGCATCAGCCCCGTCGGCGCGCTCGATCTGCTCCCGGACCGCACGGCTAATGTCCTAAAAAATGCAAAAGAAGCGTCATCACACCGTCCAGGCCTGATTGTGAACGTTGCAGTTGGGTATGGAGGAAGACGTGAGATTGCCGATGCGGTGCGCTCACTGCTCCAGGAGCACGCGAGCAAGGGAGCGAGCATCGAGGACCTCGTCGAGGTACTCGATGTCGAGCACATCGCGGAGCATCTCTACACTCGCGGCCAGCCCGATCCGGATCTCCTCATCCGGACTTCGGGCGAGCAACGTCTGTCCGGCTTCATGCTCTGGCAGAGCGCTCACTCTGAGTTCTACTTCCACGAGGCTTACTGGCCGGACTTCCGCAGGGTCGACTTCCTGCGGGCGTTGCGTGATTACGCTGCGAGGCACCGGCGTTACGGTTCCTGACGCGACATTCGGGTATCCAGGACGTAACGTTGGAAGTGTCCGATCACAGGTCGGACATTTCGGAGAGGTCCCGCCTTTGCACCAACATCTGCCGAGGGGGGCCGGACTCCGGCACCGGCGGCAGTTCGCGGTCGGGGACGCGGGTCCGGTCCGATTCCCACCTCGTCTGCAGGGTGCCCGCACCAAGGGGCACCCGGGGGAGAACGTGTGGCAGTGTCCTCGAGCAACCCTACTCTCCAGTCGGCCAAGCGCACGTACGTACTCGACACCTCGGTTCTGCTAGCCGACCCGGCGGCGATGACCAGGTTCGCCGAGCACGACGTGGTCCTTCCGATCGTGGTCATCACGGAGCTGGAAGGCAAGCGGCACCATCCTGAGCTCGGCTACTTCGCGCGGAAGGCTCTGCGCTACCTCGACGAGCTGAGGGTCCAGTACGGCAGGCTGGACGAGGCCATGCCGACCGGGGACGGCACCATCAGGGTAGAGCTCAATCACAGCGATCCGTCCATCCTGCCCGCGGGCTTCCGCCTGGGCGACAACGACACCCGCATCCTCACGGTGGCCCGCTCGCTGGCCAGCGAGGGCTGCGATGTCGTCCTGGTGTCGAAAGACCTGCCGATGCGCGTCAAGGCGGCCTCGATCGGCCTGTCGGCCGAGGAATACCGCGCCGAGCTGGTCAGTGAGTCCGGCTGGACGGGGATGGCCGAGGTCCAGGTGACCACCGACGACGTGGAGACGCTCTTCGACCAGGGCACCGCCGACCTGGAAGAGGCCAGGGAGCTGCCCACCCACACCGGCCTGCGGCTGCTGTCGGCCAAGGGCTCGGCGCTCGGGCGGGTGCAGCCCGACAAGTCCGTCCGGCTCGTCCGCGGCGACCGCGAGGTCTTCGGCCTGCACGGCCGCTCCGCCGAGCAGCGCATCGCGCTCGACCTGCTGATGGACCCGGAGATCGGCATCGTCTCGCTCGGCGGGCGGGCCGGCACCGGCAAGTCGGCGCTGGCGCTCTGCGCGGGCCTGGAGGCGGTCCTGGAACGCCGCCAGCACCGCAAGGTGATCGTGTTCCGGCCCCTCTACGCCGTCGGCGGCCAGGAGCTCGGCTACCTGCCCGGCAGCGAGGGCGAGAAGATGGGCCCGTGGGCCCAGGCCGTCTACGACACGCTCGGCGCGATCACCTCGCCCGAGGTGATCGAGGAGGTGCTCGATCGGGGCATGCTGGAGGTGCTCCCGCTCACGCACATCCGGGGCCGGTCGCTGCACGACGCGTTCGTGATCGTGGACGAGGCCCAGTCGCTGGAGCGCGGGGTGCTCCTGACCGTGCTGAGCCGGATCGGCGCCAACTCGCGGGTCGTGCTCACCCACGACGTGGCCCAGCGCGACAACCTGCGGGTCGGCCGGCACGACGGCGTGGTCGCGGTGGTGGAGAAGCTCAAGGGCCATCCGCTGTTCGCCCACGTCACCCTGACCAGGTCCGAGCGCTCGCCCATCGCCGCGCTGGTGACCGAGATGCTGGAAGACATCACGATGTAACTACTTCAGCTCGCCGCAGGTGAACCGCCCCTCCGACATGGGGGGGCGGTTCTTGTTCTCCCGGACGATCCGCACCATCTCGAACGCCGCGTCCTGCTGCGCGGTGCAGACGATCTGCGCCTTGCCGAGCTGCGACAGCGTGCCCTCGCCGCTGATGTAGACGGTCAGCGTCGAGGTGCGGGGGAGCTGGATCTCGTCGCGCTGGGGCGGATCGACCGAGTCCTTGGCCCGCAGGTACGTGAATCCGCGCAGCGCGGTGTCCCGGTTCTCCATCGGCCGCGAGGAGGCGGCGAAGAGGGCCCCGAGCAGGCTGGCCACGGTGTCGTCGTCCACGTCCGCCGGCTCCTTGGCCAGCTCGCCGTCCCTGATGAGGAAGAACGTCTTGGACGGGGGCGGGATCTTGGTCGTGGGGGCGTCGCCCCTGTCCTGCACGTCGGTGGGTGTGATGCCGCAGCCCGCGGCGGGGATCAGGCAGGCCAGCAGCGCCGCGGCCACGAGGGCTCGGACGGGCCGCGTGCGGGCTCGGATGGGGTTCATGTGTGGGGGAGCCAGACCGTGAAGAGGGTTCCTGGGTTCTGGGCGCGCACGGAGATCGTGCCTCCGTGCAGCAGTACGTTGGCCCTGGCGATGGCCAGGCCGAGGCCGCTGCCCTGGCTGCGGGCCCGGCCCGCGCCGGCCTTGAAGAAGCGGTCGAAGACGTGGGCCAGCGCCTCGCGCGGGATGCCCTTGCCGTGGTCGCGCACCTTCACCTCCAGGCCGTTCTCCGTGGCGCGGGCGCTGACCGTCACCGGCGGCTCGCCGTGCTTGAGCGCGTTGCCGACGAGGTTGGCCACGATGACGTCGAACCTGCTCGGGTCGAGGTTGGCGGTCAGCCCCTGGGAGGCGTTCACCTCGACCTTCTCGCGCCAGCCGCGCACGTCCAGGCAGTCCTCGATGCTGTCGGCCACGTTCACCGGTTCGAGGTTAAGGGTGGCGGTGCCGGCGTCGAAGCGGCTGATCTCGATGAGGTGCTCGACCAGCTCGCGCAGCCGCTCGATCTCCCTGAGCACCAGCCGGACCGCCTCGGCGGGCGCCTCGGGCAGGTGGTCGGCCTCGTCGGAGAGCATGTCGGCCACGGCCGTCATGGCGGTCAGCGGCGTACGCAGCTCGTGGGAGACGTCGGCGACGAACCTGCGTGACATGGCCTCCAGCGAGCGCAGCTCCGACACGCTCAGCTCCAGCGCCGCCGCCGCGTCGTTGAACCTGGCGGTCAGGCCGGCCAGCTCGTCCTGGCCGTGCACGGGCAGCCGGGTGTCCAGCCTGCCCTGGCCGAGCGCCTCGGCCGCCGCGCTGAGCCTCCGTACCGGCAGCAGCACCTGCCTGGCCGACAGCAGGGCCACGGCCAGGGCGATCAGCACGATGACCGCGCCCGTCTGGGCCAGCGTGGTGCGCAGGGTGGCGAGCTGGCGCTCGTCGTCCGCCAGGGGGAAGAAGACGAACGCCCGCAGCCCGGTCGCCTCGGGCACGCCGCCGCTGTCGCGGTAGACCTCTGCGCCGACGATCAGATACAGCTCGTTCCTGATGATCTTGCGTTGGGTGACCAGGCTCTGCTTGGCCCGCCCGTGCAGCTCGTTGGGCACGTCGCTCATCGACATGGGGCCGTCGGCGGCGATGAGGCTGCGATATTCGACCAGCACGCTGCGGCCCGGCCCGCGCAGCGCGTGGGCGACGCTGTCGAGCTCCTTCGACGTCGGCGCGACCTCTCCTGGCCGCAGCTTGCCGATCGGGAAGGAGATGCTGCTGAGCTCCCTGTTCACCAGGTCGAGCGAGGTGGTCTCGGCCCTGGTGACGAGCGCCTCCTTGGCCAGCTCGTAGCCGATCGTGGCGACCAGGAACGAGGCGGCGACGGCGACGAGCGTGAACGTGATGACGAGGCGGGCGCGCAGCCCCGTGGGCAGCGGGATCACGGGGGGCTGAACCGGTAGCCGAACCCGCGCACGGTGTGGATGAAGACGGGCGCGGCCGGCCTGGGCTCGATCTTGGCGCGGATGCGCTGCACGCAGGCGTCCACCAGGCGCGAATCGGCGATGTGCGTGTGGTCCCAGACCACACGCAGCAGGTAGCGGCGGTTGAGCACCTGGCCGGGATGGCGGACGAGCTCCAGCAGCAGCCGCAGCTCGGTCGGCGTCAGGTGGATCTCCTTGCCGGCCAGGGTGACCTTGAGCGCGCCCCGGTCGATCACGAGGTCGCCGAAGGTGATGCGGTCGGAGGAGGCGGACTCGGCGCGGCGCAGCACGGCGCGGATGCGGGCGTCCAGGACCCGGGGCTCGACCGGCTTGACCACGTAGTCGTCGGCGCCGGCCTCCAGGCCCACCACGACGTCGAGGTCGTCGCCCCTGGCCGTGAGCAGGATGACCGGGAGCTGGTCGAGCTTGCGCACGCGGCGGCAGACCTCGACCCCGTCGATGCCGGGCAGCATGACGTCGAGGATCGCGATCTCGGGGCGGCGGGACCTGATGTGGTCGAGCGCCTCCTCGCCCGTCGCGTACGACGTGACGGAGTGCCCCTGCCTGGTCAGCGCCAGCTCTAGAGCCGTACGGACCGAGGGGTCGTCTTCTACAAGGAGGATGCCAGCCACGCGCACATTATTATTCCATGTCTGGATTATCCGAGTTGTGTCACCAAACTGTGACATGGCGTGGATCAGACCCCAAAGTAGTCAAGGCACGCTGTAACCGGCTTCCCTTCTGCTACGGGCGCCTGAGGGGGAGCCGCGCTTATGTGATGAAAGTCACATTTTTCGGGATTTGTGGAGCTAACCAGCCGGTTGGTGAAATTTTCGCCAAGCGATTCCCGCGTTTCGGTTGCGGACCACCCCCCACCACACGGCAAGCTCATGCATCGTGAGCCCCGGTCCGCAGTTGAGTGAGCGCCGCCCCCCGAAGGAAGACCTTCCCCCGGCGCGCCGGCGTTCGCGTGCGACGCCCAAGCGCATCATCATCGGTGTCCTGTCGGTGGCCATCGTCCTCGGCGGCGGCGGATTCGTCGCCTACCACGCCGTCCAGAACGCCAAGAACCCGCCGCAGCAGCCCGTCTTCTCCATGGAGGACCTGGGCAAGATCGCCAGCGGCGACCTCTACGCGCCCGACCCCAAGAGCGACCTGCTCAAGGCCGAGGCCGAACAGGCCTACCGCGCCGACAAGCTGAAGAAGGACCGCGCGGGCGGGGGCGGCTCGGGCAAGGACCTCGACTGGGTGATCCCCAAGCAGGCGCCGGCCGGCGACGGCTTCCCGCCGGCGAACTTCCCGCCGGGCAGCGACCCGTCGCCGGGCAGCAACAAGGCCACCGCGAAGTCGATGCTGGCGAGCTTCGGGTTCGGCGCCGATCAGTGGGGCTGCCTGGAGCGGCTCTGGCACAAGGAGAGCGGCTGGAACGAGCGGGCCATGAACCGCTACTCCGGCGCGTACGGCATCCCGCAGTCCCTGCCGGGCAGCAAGATGGCCAGCGCGGGCTCCGACTGGCAGACCAACGCCGCCACCCAGATCAAGTGGGGCCTCGGCTACATCAAGGGCCGCTACGGCACCCCCTGCGGCGCGTGGGGCCACTCCCAGTCCGTGGGCTGGTACTAGAGCACCAGAGCACGCCCGGCCCGCTCCTGAGTCCACGGATCTGCAGGAGCGGGTCAACTTTGCATCTCTAATCGGCAAGCCGCCACGCCCGATCCTGTATACGGGCGCACGCTGGCCGCATGGGTGTGAAGGTCAGTGTGATCGTCAATGTCCACAATCCGGGTGACACCGCCGACGCGTGCATCCGCTCCATGCTGGAGCAGACGCTGCCCGCGGACGAATACGAAGTGATCGTCGTGGACGACGGGTCCACGGACGGCATCGCCGAGCGCCTGGACACCATCGCCGCGGTCCGCGACCACGTACGCGTGCTGCACCTGCCGTACACGGGATCGCCGTCGCGCGGCCGCAACGTCGGCGCGGCGGCGGCCACCGGCGAGTACGTCTACTTCCTCGACCCCGGCGACCGCCTGGAACGCGACGCGCTCGCGCACATGTACGAGCGCGCCGTCGAGACGGACGCCGACGTGCTCGTGGGCCGGCTCATCCGCGACTACGGGCCGCCGATGACGGCCTTCGAGCGCAGTACGGCCCGCGCCGACATCCTGCGCGACCGGCTGCTCACGCTGCTCCTCCCGCAGCAGCTCTACCGCCGCGCCTTCCTGGAGGAGCACGAGCTGGGCTTCTCCGTGCCCGGCGGCCGGCTCGGCGAGCAGGCGTTCGTGCTGCGCGCCTACCTCCACGCCAAGGTCATCGCCGTCCTGGCCGAGCACGTGTGCTGCCACCTCGGGGAGCGCCCGCCCGCCGAGGAGGAGCCCCGCGCGATCGTGAGAGAGCTGAGCGCGCTGCTCGACGACATCGACGCCTTCGTCGGTGAGGGCCGCCAGCGCGACCGCATGTACGCCTACTGGCTCCGCTTCGCCGTCCTGCGCCCGCTGGTGACCAGCAAGTTCGCCGACTCGTCCGTGGACAGGGGCATGCACTTCCGCGTCGTGCAGGACCTCATGGTCCGGCGTTTCCCCGAGCGGCTCGACCGCCACCTCCCGGTCCAGCTGCGCGTGGTGGCCGCGTACGCCCGCGCAGGACGCCTCGACCAGATCGTGCTCATGGCGAACGCGACCAGACGGGCCGGCCTGCGCGCCGACCTCACCGAGGTGCGCTGGGACGCCCACGTGCTCGTGCTCGGCCTGACCGTGGAGGTCATGGCCGGCGACGGCGCGCCCGACAGGTACCGCGTGGACGGCGACCGCCTGCACTGGATCCCGCCGCGCGCCCTGGACACCAAGAAGCTGCCGCAGGACGTCACCGACATCACCGACGCCGTCGAACGGGCCCGCGTCGAGCTCTACGTACGCCACACCGAGACCGGCATCGTGCACTTCCTGCCGCTGGAGCAGCACGTCGAACGCGTCCAGGACGGCCGCCGCCGGGTCCGCGTCCGGATCATGGGCGAGACCAGGCTGGACATCACCAGCGCCGCGCTGGGCGAGCCGCTGCGGCCCGGCCAGTGGGAGGTGCATGTACGGATGTTCAGCGGGGCCAACCAGGCCAGGAGCCGCGTCAGCCGCCCCGAGGGCCCGCTCAACTGCCTGGGCGTGCTGGCCCAGCGGCCCAGGATGCGGCTGGTGGTGCCGTGCTGGAGCGACAACGGAGAGCTGGGCCTGGCCATCGAGCCGCGCTCGTTCTCCGAGTCGATCGCGCTCGTGTCTCCGGGGGTGATGGTCAAGCAACTCGACAAGCACCTCTACGTCGTGCTGCCGGTGCCGTACGTGCCGCCGAGCGGCGGCCCCGCACTGGAGCTGGTGCTGCGCGGCACCGGCAGGCGGAGGCGCGAGGTGAGCGCCCCCGCGCTGGTCGAGGCCGGGGTGCCGGGCAGGATCGCGGGCCAGCTCGTGGCCAAGGTGCCGGTCAAACGGATCATGCCCGGCGTCGAGCACCTCGGCCCCGGCGACTGGCTGTCCTCGTTGCGCTCGTCCGAGGGCGAGTTCGGGCTGCGGTTCGCGCTGGAGATGCGCAGGGGCAGGGTCGGCGTGCGCCCGGCCGCTGCCGTCGACCCCGAGCGCCGCTCGCCCATGGGCCGGGACACCGCGCTGCACCGGCTCGGCCGGCGGCTGCCCGGCGCGCGCCACCTCGTCCGGTGGGCACGCGCAGGGCGCCACCGCTACCTCACGGACTGACCGGTGCTCTTCACCGCCGGGTCCAGGCCTCCAGCTCCTCGAAGGCGCTTCTGAAGGCGGGCAACATCGGGGTGAGCCGGTCGGGGTAGAGGTCGACCAGGCTGTCCAGATGGTTGCCGCCCTCGACGCGGTGATACCGGAAGGGCCGGTGCGGGCCGACCATCTTCGCGTACACGTCCGAGTCACGCGAGATCGGCAGCAGCGTGTCCAGCGTGCCGTGGATGGTGATCAGCGGCTTGGTGATCCGGCCGGTCAGCCCGATCTTCGCCATGGCCGCGTACGGCCTGCGCCGGTCGTAGTCGTAGTCGGCCGCCGCGCCCTGGTAGGACGGGTCCAGCTCCTTCTGGTAGAGCTGCTGGGTGAGCTCCCAGTAGTACTGCTGGTGGAACGGCCACAGGAACTCAGAGCCCGCCGCGAACCCGGCCGCCCGCACCCCGGCCTCGTCCGGATACGCCTTCAGCGCGGGCGGCAGGAAGTTCAGCAGGTTGTCGCCCTTGACCCGCCAGAGCGTGCCCTCCCAGTCCACGCCGCCGTCGTAGAGGTGGCCCCGGTTCTCCAGCTGCCAGCGCACCAGGTAGCCGCCGTTGGAGATGCCCGCGGCGTACGTACGGGCGGGCTTCCTGCCGTAGTGCTGCCTGACCACGGCCTTGGCGGCCACGGTGAGCTCGGTGACGCGCTCGTTCCACTCGGCGATGGCGTCGCCGGGGCGGCGGCCGTCCTCGTGGAAGTCCACGCCGACGTTGCCCTTGTCGGTGGTGGCGAAGGCGTATCCCTTGGCCAGCACCCAGTCGGAGATCGTGTAGTCGTTGGCGTACTGCTCCCTGTTGCCAGGAGTGCCGCCGACGACCAGGCCGCCGTTCCACCGGCGCGGCAGCCTGATGACGAACTGGGAGTCGTGGTTCCAGCCGTGCGTGGTGTTGCCGTGGGAGGTGTCGGGGAAGTAGCCGTCGATCTGGACCCCGGGCACGCCGGTGGGGTTGACCGTGGCGGCCGAGTGCAGGCCCGCCCAGTCGGCCGGGTCGGTGTGGCCGGTCTTGCCGGTGCCCGCCGTGGTCAGGTCGTCCAGGACGGCGATCTCGGCGTGTTCGGCGCCCGGCACGGTGAGCTGGTGGTGGTGGCCGGGCGGCGTCAGTAAGCTCGCCACGAGCGTGAGCGCGACCAGCATCTACGCCTCCCTCAGGTGCTCGGTCAGCAGCCGTACGAAGTCCTCAGGACGCTCCAGGTGCGGGCTGTGGCCGCAGTCGTCGAGCACCGCCTCCCGGTAGGGCCCGTACCGCTCCAGCGCCGCCCGCGTCTGCCCCACCATGGGCTGGGCCGGCGTGCCGGGGGAGCCGGGCACGACGCCGAGCGCGCCGAGGTGGGCCAGGTCGAACAGCGACGTGTCCGAGACGATCACGTCGTCGGCGCCCCTGATCCACAGGACGGGCGGCTTCGGCTCGATCTCGTGCAGGTCGTCCAGGCGGAAGCGGGTGGGGCCGAGGGCGTTCAGCACGCCGCCCTTGCCGGGGGCCACGCCCGGCCAGGCGTCGGAGGTGGCGGCGTCGCCGGGGTAGTGGGACTCGCCCACCCGGGTGGTGAGCATGGCGCGTACGTAGAAGTCCTCGTCGGGGACCGCGTTCTTCACGTACGCGGAGCGGAAGACGTTTCTCGGCGACGTGGGGGACTCGTCCGACAGGTCGCCCGCCTTGAGCCGGGCCACGAAGTCGGGGTTGGCCGCCCCGGCGCCCGCGCCCGCGCCGTCAGGATGCGTCAGCCGGCCGCTGAGGTCCTCCGTGCCGCCGAAACCGTAGGGGGAGACGGGGTTGACCAGGGTGACGCTCCTGACGAGCCGAGGGCGGTCGCGCAGGGCCTGGAGGACGATGCCTCCGCCCATGCTCCAGCCCACCAGGTGCACCCGGTCGAGATCGAGCGCGCCGAGCAGTTCGAGCACGTCGTCGGAGTAGTCGCGCAGCCCGCGGGTGGCGTCCACCGGCGCGGGGTCGGTGTCGCCGAAGCCGCGCAGGTCCACCGCGAGCGGCCGGTAGCCCTCGGGCAGCGCGGCCATGGTGTCGCGCCAGAAGGCGCCGGAGGAGACGTTGCCGTGCACGAACAGCACGGGCTCGCCGGTGGTCCTGCCCTCGACGGTCAGGACGTTCTGGGTGAGCCTCGACGTGGTGATCTTCATCGCGCGTTGATCCTTTCCGCCAGGTCGCTGCCCCGCGTCTCGCGGGCGGCGTAGACGGCGGCCAGGGTGAGCAGCGCCGCCAGACCAAGGTAGATCGAGATGGGGACACTGCTCCCGTAGGCCTGCAGCAGCGCCACCGCGATGATCGGGGCCAGCGCGCCCGCCACGATCGCCGACAGCTGCGCGCCGATGGAGACGCCGGTGTAGCGGGTCCTGGTGCCGAACAGCTCGGAGAAGAAGGCCGCCTGCGGGCCGTACATCATGCCGTGGAAGAGCAGGCCGACGGTGACGGCCAGGGTGATGGCGAGGAAGCTGCCCGTGTCCACGAGCGGGAAGAACGCGAAGATCCACACGCCGATGCCGGCCGCGCCCGACAGGTAGATCGGGCGGCGGCCGAACCGGTCGGACAGCGCGCCCCACATCGGGATCGTGACGAAGTGGATGGCCGAGGAGATCAGCACCGCGTTCAGCACGGTCGAGTTGTCGATGCCGGTCTGCTTGGCGTAGGTGATGACGAAGACGGTCAGCAGGTAGAAGGAGATGTTCTCGGCCAGGCGCGCGCCGATCGCGATGACCACGTCCTTGGAGTGGTGCTTGAGCACCCCGACGATCGGGGCCCGCTCCTCGGGCGGCGCCTGCTGGAACACCGGCGACTCGGTGATCGTCAGCCGGATCCACAGCCCGATCAGCACCAGCACGCCCGACAGCAGGAACGGCACCCGCCAGCCCCACGACAGGAACGCCTCGTCCGACTGCCAGGCGGCCAGCGCCGCCAGCACGCCGGTGGCCAGCAGGTTCCCGCCGGGAGCGCCCGCCTGCGGCCAGGAGGCCCAGAAGCCGCGCCGCGCCGTGTCGCCGTGCTCGGAGACGATCAGCACCGCGCCGCCCCACTCGCCGCCGAGCGCGAAGCCCTGCACGAGCCGCAGCGCCGTCAGCACCAGCGCCGCGGACGGCCCCAGCGTCTCGTACGTCGGCAGGCAGCCGATCAGGAACGTCGCCGCACCCATCGTCAGCAGGCTGACGACCAGCAGCGTCTTGCGGCCGATCCGGTCGCCGAAGTGGCCGAAGACCAGGCCGCCCAGGGGCCGGGCGACGAAGCCGACCGCGTAGGTGAGGAATGCCAGCAGCGTGCCGGTCAACGGGTCGGACTCGGGGAAGAAGAGCTTGTTGAACACGAGGGCGGCTGCCGAGCCGTACAGGAAGAAGTCGTACCACTCGATGGTGGTGCCGATCAGGCTCGCGGCGACGATCTTCTTGATGGAAGTGGCCATGCCGGTCACCGTAGGTTGTGACCGGTGTCACTCATATGGCTTCCGGACCCATACTCTTGCGTGTCGATGTGTGGCCGAGCCGGTGCAGGCGGAGCGCGAGCTGGATCTCCAGCGCCCGTTCCGGCTCCAGCCAGCCGTCACCCAGCAGCCTCCCGACGCGGTCGAGCCGTTGCGTGACGGTGTTGACGTGGATGTGCAGCGCCTCGGCCGCGCGGGACGGCGAGCCGCCCGTGCCGAAGTAGGCCGCCAGCGTGCCGGCCAGCGCCGTGCCCCTGCGCGCGTCGTAGTCGATCACCGGGCCGATCACCCGGTCCACGAATCCGCGCACGTCGTGGCCGTCGCCCACCAGCAGCCCGACGAAGCCCAGCTCGGCCGCGCTCGCGCCGTCGCCGGCCCGTCCCAGCGCGATGAGCGCCTCCGCGCAGCGCCGCGCCTCCTGGTAGGCCGCGGCCACGTTCCGTACGCGCGAATCGCCCTGCTCGTCCCGTGCGCGCGAGTCGCCCGCCGTGCCCCGTGACGGCTCGGCAGGCCCGATGGCGGGTGCGGCGCCCGCCGTCGCCGTGCTGTGCAACGACGCGGACAGCTCGGCGGCGGCCCGCTGGGCGACGGCGCCCGCGTTGTCGCCTGGCAGCAGCAGCACCACCTCGTCGCCCCGCCCCGCCGCCAGCCCGTGCCGCATCGCGGCCTGCGCCGAGCCCCAGAACGCGGCCCGTTCCCGCTGGCCACCGTGCTTGACCACCACGACGACGTGCGGCGCGCCCAGATCCACCCCGAGCCGCCTGGCCCGGTCCGCGAGCCCGGGGGAGCCGGGCCGCGAGATCAGGTCGTCGAGCAGCTCGCCCCTGACCCGGCCCTCCGCCTCCGCCACGCTCCTGCGGAACAGCAGCAGCAGCGCGCACACCAGCGCCGCCCGCTCAAGAATGCGTTCGTCGGCATCGTCGCTGCGCAGCACCAGCGTGCACAGCGGCTCACCACCGACGTCCACGGACGCGATCAGCAGATCGCCCCTGCGCACTGTACGCCCCAGCGCCCGCGACGCCTGCGCGGCCTCCAGCACGCCCACGTCCGGCTCCGCCAGCTCGCCCGCCGCGCCGCCGATCGCCCGCCCCAGGTCGTCCAGCACGGCCAGCGAGCCGCCCAGCACGTCCGTCACCACGGCCGCCACGTCCTCGATCCCGCCGCCGCGCAGCACCAGCGAGGTCATCCTGTCGTGCGCCATGGCGGCCCGCTCGACCGCCTGGCCGTGCTCACGCGCCGTCCTGTGCGCGCGCGACAGCTCCTCCAGCGCGTTCCTGGTCTCCTGCAGCAGCCTGGCGTTGTCGATCGCGACGGCGGCGTGCGCGGCCAGGCTCGCCAGCAGCGACACCTCCTCCTGGTGGAACGGCCGCGCGCTGCGGTTGGCCGCCATGAGCACGCCGATCACCCGCTGCCCCAGCCGCAGCGGCACCCCCAGGATGGCGACCAGGCCCTCCTCGGTCACCGCCTCGTCGATGTCCTCCTTGTGACGGAACCTGGCGTCGGCGAAGTAGTCGGCCGTCGCGTACGGCGTCGCCGTCTGCGCCACCAGCCCGCCGAGGCCCGCCCCCATGGCCAGCCGCAACGCCCGGAACTTGGCCGAGATCGACCCGTCGGTGACCCGCATGTAGGTGTCGCCCCGCTCGGGATCGTGCAGCGTCATGTACGCGACGTCCGTGGCCAGCAACTGCCTGGCCCGGTGCACGATGGCCTCAAGGACGGCGTCCAGGTCCCGCAGCGCGGCCAGGTCGCCGGCCGTGTCGTAGAGCGCCGACAGCTCGGTCTCGCGCCTGGCGCGCCGCTTGAGCAGGTCGCGTACCTTGAGCGCCTCGACCTTGGCCTGCTCCAGCTCCTCGATCGCCGCCGCGTCCGCCCCGGCCGCCCTGGCCCGGATGATCGGCCCCTCGAACTCGACCGCCGACGCCTCCCGCGCCAGCAGCTCAAGAAATTCCAGGGTGAGTGAAGGCATCACATGTCCAATTCGCCGCACTGCGTGCGGCGGGTTCGGTCGCCATATGCCGCCCTCTTCCCCCGCTCCGGTCGCTTCGCTCTCTCCGCTCCTCCAGAGGACGGCACTCCCTCACCGTGCTGTCCAGCCGCCGTCCACAGGTAGAGAGACCCCGGTGATGAAGGACCCGCTGGGGCCGCACAGGTAGGCGACCAGCTCGGCCACCTCCTCCGGCTCGATCAGGCGTTTGATCGCCGCGGGCTCCAGCATGATGTCGCTCACGACCTCGTCGGGGGCTATGCCGTGCACCCTGGCCTGGTCCTCGATCTGCGCCTCGACCAGCCCGGTGCGTACGTAGGCGGGGCAGACGCAGGTCGAGGTCACCCCGTGGGGCGCCCCTTCGAGCGCCACGACCTTGGAGAACCCCTCCAGCCCGTGCTTGGCCGTGGTGTAGGCCGACTTGAACGGCGACGCCCGCAGCCCGTGCACCGACGAGATGTTCACGAACCGCCCCCAGCCCCTGGCGTACATGCCGGGCAGCACCTTGCGCGCGATCAGGAACGGCGCCTCGACCATCACCCTGAGCATCGTCCCGAACACCTCGGGCGGGAACTCCTCGATCGGCGCCACGTGCTGGAACCCGGCGTTGTTCACCACGATGTCCACGGGCTCGTCAGGCAGCGCCGCCGTGAAGCCGGGATCGCTCAGGTCGGCCACCACGGCCAGGCCGCCCACCTCGGCGGCCACCTTCGCGGCGGGCTCGGCCCGCATGTCCACGACCAGCACCCTGGCCCCCGCCGCGGCCAGCCGCCGGGCGCAGGCCGCCCCGATGCCGCCTCCCGCCCCCGTCACCAGCGCGGTGCGCCCCGTCAGCTCACCCGAGAGATGCTTCGCCATACTCCGCACCCTAAGCGCTGACCGGGTGACGCAGCATGGGGGCGGGCGACATAGATGGACGACGCGATATGTGGATCTACGGCGTCTGCTATGTTGAGCGCATGATCGCGTATCCGTCCCAGTGGTGGCCCGCCTCCTAGGCGGACCATCCAGCGCATACGCACCCGGCCGCCTCGACGAGGCGGCCGTCACCGTTGAGGTGGGTGTCCCCCCGTCGAGCACCGACGAGAAAGGGCACTCATGACCGGCACCGCCTTCACCTGGCCACGGCTTCTCACCACGCTGCTCGACGGCGCTTCCCTGACCTCCCGCCAGGCCGCCTGGGCGATGAACCAGATCATGACCGACCGCGCCACCGACGCCCAGATCGCGGCGTTCGCCGTCGCGCTGCGCGCCAAGGGCGAGAGCGTGGCCGAGGTGGCCGGGCTGGCCGACGGCATGCTGGCCGGATCGGCGGCGATCCGCGTCTCCGGCAACCCCGTCGACCTCGTCGGCACCGGGGGCGACCGCGCCAACACCGTCAACGTCTCCACCATGGCCGCCGTCGTCGCCGCGGCGGCGGGCGCCAAGGTGGTCAAGCACGGCGGCAGGGCCGCCTCGTCGGCGGCGGGCGCGGCGGACGTGCTCGAAGAGCTCGGCGTGGTCGTCGACCTGCCGCCGGCCGCGGTGGTCAGGGTGGTGGACGAGGTCGGGATCACGTTCTGCTTCGCGCCCGTCTTCAACCCGGCGCTGCGACGCACCTCGGGGCCGCGCCGCCAGCTCGGTGTCCCCACGGTGTTCAACTTCCTCGGCCCGCTGACCAACCCGGCCCTGCCGCCCAGTCAGGCGGTCGGGGTCTTCCAGCCGGCGATGGCCGAGGTCATCGCGGGCGTGCTGGCCGAGCGCGGCGGCTCCTCGCTCGTCTTCAGGGGCGACGACGGGCTCGACGAGCTGACGACCTGCGCTCCCTCGACGGTCTGGGTGGTACGCCGCGGCGTCGTCACCCGCACGACCTTCGACCCGCTCGACCTGTCCATCCCGCGCGCCCGCCTCGACGACCTGCGCGGCGGCGACGCCCGGCACAACGCGGACGTGGCGCGCGCGGTGTTGTCGGGCGAGGCGGGGCCGGTGCGCGACATCGTGCTGCTGAACGCGGCCGCCGCCCTGGTGGCCGCCGACGGCACTCCGCCGGCGGCCGAGCTCACGCCGGCCCTGGGGGCGGCCTGTAAGCGGGCGGCGGACGCCGTCGACTCAGGGGCCGCGCTGTCGCTGCTCACCCGCTGGGCCCAGGCCACCCAGGCCGCCGCCCGCGTCCGGCCCGCCGGCGGCTGACCGTCGAGGAGGCCGCCGCCGTCCGGACGGGCGGTTATCCGGACCCGACCGTCGTGCCGGGCGTGTGCGTTTTCAGGGGTGGGTCATCGACAGGACGTCGAGTGCGGCGTCGAGTTGTTCCTCGGTGAGCCGCCCCTCGGCCACGTGGCCGCGTTCGATGACGACCTCCCTGATCGTCTTGCGCTCCGCCAGGGCCTGCTTGGCGATCTTCGCGGCCTCCTCGTAGCCCACGTACCGGTTCAGCGGGGTGACGATCGACGGCGACGACTCGGCGTACTCGCGCAGGCGCTCGACGTTCGCGGTGATGCCGGAGACGCAGCGGTCGGCGAGCAGGCGTGAGACGTTGGCCAGCAGCCTGATCGACTCCAGGATGCCGCGCGCGATGACGGGCAGCTGCACGTTCAGCTCGAAGACGCCGGAGGCGCCCGCGAACGTGATCGCCGCGTCGTTGCCGATCACCTGGGCCGCGACCATGGTCGTGGCCTCGGGGATCACCGGGTTGACCTTGCCGGGCATGATGGACGAGCCGGGCTGCAGGTCGGGCAGGTTGATCTCGGCGAGCCCGGCCCGCGGCCCCGAGCCCATCCACCGGAGATCGTTGGCGATCTTGGTGAGTGACACCGCGACCACCTTGAGCTGCCCCGACAACTCCACGATGGAGTCCTGCGCGCTCTGGGCCTCGAAGTGGTCCCTGGCCTCGATGAACGGGATGCCGGTCGCCTCGCGCAGCTTGCCGATCGCCTCGTGGGCGAACCCCGGCGGCGTGTTGATCCCCGTGCCCACCGCGGTGCCGCCCAGAGGCAGCTCCAGAACGTGTTCCAGGGCCCCGAGCACGCGGACGACGCCGTGCTCGATCTGCGTCGCGTACCCGCCGAACTCCTGGCCCAGCGTCACGGGCGTCGCGTCCATCAGGTGGGTGCGCCCCGACTTCACCACGCCGCCGAACTCGATCGCCTTCGCCCGCAACGCCTCCGCCAGGTGCCGCAGCGAGGGCACCAGGTGGTAACTCACCTCGGTCGCCGCGGCCACGTGGATGGAGGTCGGGAAGACGTCGTTGGACGACTGCGAGGCGTTCACGTGGTCGTTGGGATGCACCGGCCGGCCCAGCCGCTCCTCGGCCAGCGTCGCGATCACCTCGTTGGCGTTCATGTTGGACGAGGTGCCCGAGCCGGTCTGGAAGACGTCGATCGGGAAGTGGGAGTCGTGCTCGTTCTCCGCCACGTCCGCGGCGGCCTGCGCGATCGCCTCCGCCATGTCCTTGTCGATCACGCCCAGCTCGCCGTTGACCTCGGCGGCCACGGCCTTGATCAGGCCGAGGGCGGCGATGTGGGACGGCTCCAGCGGGCGTCCGGAGATCGGGAAGTTCTCCACCGCCCGCTGGGTCTGCGCACGCCACTTCGCGCCCGCCGGCACGCGTACCTCGCCCATCGAGTCATGTTCGATCCTGAACTCGCTCATGACTTCAGTCTGGCTCACGCCCGCGCGTTCGCCTCGGACGACACCGCCCGGCGCCCGTGGTGGGCTCGGGTCGGCCGGCGTCAACTGGAGAAGAGCGCCACGATGAGGACGGCGATCACCACGGCGGCCGCTGCGGCCACCGCCATGAGCACCAGCATGCCGTTGCGGTTGCCCGCGGGCTTCTGCTCCGGCTGGCCGGCGATGGAGAACAGGTCCGTGCCGAGGCCCTGGCTCTCGTACGGCACCTGTGGGGCGCCGGCCTGCTGGGCCCCCGGGCCCATCGGTGGCTGCTGGCCTGCCTGCTGTTGACCCGGCTGCTGCTGGCCCGGCTGCTGCCGGTCGGCGGGCAGTGGGTAGACCTGCTGGCCGGGGGCTCCGGGAAGCTGCGAGGGGATGCGCGTGGTGGCCATCGAGCCCTCGTCGCGCTGCGGCGGCCTGCCCTGGTCGGAACCCGGGGCGGGGAAGGGGCCCTTCGGACGGGAGATGCTGACCGTGCGCTCGGGGTCGTACCCCTCGCCGCTGCCCGCCCCGCCGCCGGTGCCGCTGCCCGTACCGCCTGTGCCGCCGGTCTGCGGCTGGGCGCCGAAGTGCTGCTGCTGGCCCTGCGGGGGGTAGCCGGAGGAGGTGGAGTGGGGCACGGTCGGCGCGCTCGAAGCACGCATCGGCTGCCCGCCCTGCGCTCCGGGCCGCTGCCCCGGACCACCCTGGTTAGGCCCGCCCTGCCCCGGACCACCCTGGTTCGGGGCTGCCTGACCGGGCCCACCCTGGTGAGGCCCGCTCTGGCCGGGCCCCTGTCCGCCCTGTGCGCCGGGCCCGCCCTGGCCGCCCGTGTCATGGGGTCCGCCCCGGCCCCCGGGTCCACCGGGTCCGCCCGGTCCCCCTGGGGCGCCCGGTCCGCCCGGGGCGTTGGGGCCGCCGGATCCCTGGGGGTTGAACGCGTTGGGGCCGCCGGGACCGCGTCCTCCCGGGCCGCTGGGTCCTTGCGGGCCTCCTGGGCCTCCCGGACCGCCTGCCTGAGGGCCGCCCATCGGTGCGCCGTGGCCGGCCTGCGGGCCGCCACGACCGCCGGGGCCCTGCCCCGGTGCGCCGCCACCGTACGGAGGAGCGCCCTGAGCCGGCCCGCCGGGCCGTCCCTGTCCGGGACCACCCGCGCCCTGCCCGGGACCACCCGCGCCCTGCCCGGGACCGCCTGCGCCCTGCGCCGGCCCCCCGGAACCGGGGCCACCGGCACCAGGGCCGCCGGCACCCGGCCCGCCCGAAACAGACCCGGGGCCCTGGCCAGCACCGGCCGGCCCGTGAGGGCCTCCGGCCTGGGCGGCCGCCGCGCCCTGGACGCCCCGGCCGCCGGGACCCTGGCCTCCTTGGGTGGGGGGTTGCGGGGCGGCGAACGGATCGGGCAAAGCGGCCTCCTGCGCCATAAGAGCCTCGGCCGTGAGCACCGGCATCTCGCTCGTCGGGGTGTCGGCGACCATGCGCAGCAGGGTCTCCGCCTTGGCAGCGTTGAGCCGCTGCCGATAGTCCTTGCTCAGCAGCCCGTTCAGCACCGGCCGCAGTTGCCCCGCCTGCGTGGGCGGGTCGGCGCTCTCGGTGAGCAGCGCCGCCAGCGTCTCCGCGATCGTGGACCGCTCGTAGGCAGGACGTCCCTCGACCGCGAAGTAGAGGGTGGCTCCGAGCGACCAGATGTCGGACTCGGGGCCGGTGTATTCGCCCCTGGCGCGTTCCGGGGCGGTGTAGCCGGGTGATCCGATCACCATGCCGGTTTTCGTCAGCCGCGAGTCGCCCTCGGCCTTGGCGATGCCGAAGTCGGTCAGCACCACCCGGCCGCTCTCGGTGATGAGCACGTTGCCGGGCTTGACGTCACGGTGGGTGATGCCCTGGGCGTGCGCCGCGCGCAGCGCCCCGAGCAGGTCGACGCCGATCTCCGCCACGAGCCGCGGCGGCAGCGGACCCTCCTCCTCGATCACCTGCTCCAGCGAGCGGGCCTCGATCAGCTCCATGATGATCCACGGGCTGTCGTCCTGGATCAGCACGTCGTGGATGGAGGCCACGGACGGGTGGCTGATCCGCGCGGCGATACGCCCCTCGCGGACCATGCGTTCGCGCAGCTCGGCCCGCTGTTCCTCGGTGAGTCCCGGGTCCTGGCGGATTTCCTTGACCGCCACCTCGCGCCCGAGCGCGCGGTCGCGAGCGCGCCACACCGTGCCCATCGTGCCCCGGCCGAGCGGGGAGATGAGCTCGTAGCGCTCCGCGAGCAGGCGTGTCTGCTGTTCCGGCATGAGAAGAAGATATCGATTCTCGCTTGGGAAGTGCTTTACCCTCGCTTGCGAAGTTCTCTGGGCCAGAACCGTCGAGGAAGGCACAACTTTATCACCGTAGCTTTGAATCGAGCATAAGCCGATGGAGTAGGCCGCGGTTCGACGCGCTTCCTGTGGACGCCCTCGCCGGGCTTGCGTTCCTGCCGGGGCGAGGGCACGTTGACGGGCGGTGGCGGGGGAGCGTCGGCCCGGTGCAGCCCGCGGTGCGAGGGCCTGCGCGCGAAGGCGGGCTGGGTGGCGGGCGTGGGCTGGCGCGGGCTCATCGGCTCTTCAGCGGATCCGCCCGCGGCGACCCTGGTCAGCATGAGCGAGGCGCGTACGGAGTCGAGGCGCGTCGCCGGGTCGATGCGCAGCAGCGCGTCGAGCACGGGCGCCAGCGGCCCCGCCTTCGTCATCGGGATCGGCTCGCCGCTGGTGAGCGCCGCGAGCGCGGCGGCGGCCGTACGCCTGCCGTGCAGCCCTCTGCCCTCGACGGCGGTGTAGAGGGTCGCGCCGAGCGACCACAGATCGCCGGCGGGGCTGGCCTTCGAGCCCAGCACGCGCTCTGGAGCGATGTAGCCCGCGGACCCCAGAACGATGCCCGCCTGGGTGATGGAAACGTCACCTTCGAGTGCGGCCAGGCCGAAGTCGGTGAGCACCGCGCGATCCTCGGTCACCAGCACGTTGCTCGGCTTGACGTCGCGGTGCAGGATGCCCTTGGCGTGCACGGCCCGCAGCGCGCCGAGGATCTGCCGGCCGATCTCGGCGGCCCGGCGCGGGTGGAGCGGTCCTTGTTCCTGGATGAGCTGTTCGAGGGACTTCGCCCGGAGCAGCTCCATCACGATCCACGGCCGGTCGTCCTCGGTGACCACGTCGAACACGGTGATGACCGAGGGGTGCGTGACCATGGCGGTGGCCCGGCCCTCGCGCTCGGTGCGCGCGCACAACTCAGCGCGCAGCTCCTCGTCGAGAACGGTCGGCAGCCGCACTTCCTTGACCGCCACGTCCCGGTCAAGCAACTCGTCATGTGCCCGCCAAACGGTGCCCATGCCGCCCCGACCGACCGGCTCCATGAGCCGATAGCGCGCGGCGAGTAGGTAACCGGAGGGCGCACGCATGCCAGGCAGCTTACCTATTTGTGTAAACCGACCAGTAGAGGCGGGGCCGATAATTTGTTGCGAACTTAAGTCAACCCGCCTGACTCGTCACGTCAGCAAACCTCCAGGCCACATCATCCCAGTTGATGAGGCCCCACAGTTTCTCGACGTAGTCCGGACGCACGTTGCGATACTGAAGGTAGTACGCGTGCTCCCACGCGTCGAACACGAGCAGCGGCGTGGTGTTCATCCCGACATTGCCGTGGTGGTCGTAGACCTGCTCCACGACCAGTCTGCGGCCGAGCGGCTCCCAGGCCAGCACGCCCCAGCCGGAGCCCTGCACCGACGCGGTCGCGGTGGTGAGCTGCCGCTGGAACGCCTCGAACGTGCCGAAGTGCTCCACGATGGCGTCCGCGAGCGGGCCGTCGGGGCGGTCGCCGCCGTCCGGTGACAGGTTCTCCCAGAAGATCGAGTGCAGCACGTGGCCGGACAGGTTGAACGCGAACGTCTTCTCCAGCCCGACCAGGCCCCCGAACTCGCCCTTGTCGCGCGCCTCCGCGAGGCGTTCGAGCGTGTCGTTGGCGCCCTTCACGTACGCGGCGTGGTGCTTGGCGTGGTGCAACTCCAGGATCTCGCCGGTGATGGCCGGTTCGAGAGCGGAGTAGTCGTAAGGCATGTCGGGAAGGGTGTAGTCCCCCATGGGTCCTCCTTGTGGATCTGCGAAGTCGATCTATGAAAGGACACTATTGCAAGTCATTCGCAACTGCATCGGACTTGCGACCTAGGTCCTCCCGCGGCGGGCCGGCAAGGGCCGGATCGGCCCCGCCGCTCGGGCGGCTCGGCCCCGCCCGCCGGCGCGTTTTCCCGCCCGGCCCTCTCGGAGCGTTTCCGCAGCTCATCGGGCAGGTGTGTCGTCCGGCACAACGACTCGCCGAAATCTTGTGCATGATGCCTGGTAGAGGACTTTCAGGCGTACGGCAGGCTGGCTTACAGGAAACACCCGGCTCCGTCAGTGACTTGTAAGGGCGCCGTAAGAGGCGGGGGGCATGGTTGAGCCTAGAAAGAAGGCGAGCTCCCACAGACGGCCGGAATCTGTCGGTCCCGAACGTCAGACTGAGGGCATACGCCGAGGTCCGCTCCGAGGTCCACTACCGAGTCAACGACCGATGAAGGACGTGATGAAGATGCGCCAGATCCAGGTTCGCCGGCGGCCGAAGAAGTCGACCAGAGCCGCTCTGGACCTTCGCACTCCGTCAGGGCGCCAGCTGCCCTTTTGAAAACCCGCATTCAGGAGCGCAATCTGAGAGGTGCGCGATGTGCAGTCACTACCCCGCTTGCCCGAGTGCCGACTCCCTCGACCGTGAGCGGTCGCACGTCATCTCGGCCCACCCCGATCAGGGCTGGAGCCTTCTCTGCAACGGCGTCGTGCTGTTCGACGACACCGGCCTGCTGCTGCCCGACGGCTCCGTCGTGGCGCCGCACCGGGCTCCGGTGGCCGCGTGAGCATCTCCTGGGTCACCAGGCCGGAGGAGCGGCGCGACCTCCCGGCGATCCGCGAGGTCCTGCTCGCGGCGTTCCCGACCGCGCTCGAAGCCGACCTGGTCGACGCGCTCCGTAAAGACCCCTCCTGGCTGCCTGGCCTGTCGATCGTGGCCGAGCACGACGGGCGCGTGGCAGGCCACGTGCTGCTCACCCGCTGCCACGTCGCCGGGGCGCCCGCCCTGGCCCTCGCGCCCTGCGCCGTGTCGCCCGCCTTCCAGCGGCAGGGCGCCGGCTCCGCCGCGATCACCGCGAGCCTCGCCGCGGCCCGCGACGCCGGTGAGTCCCTGGTGCTCGTCCTCGGGCACCCCGCTTACTACCCCCGCTTCGGCTTCGTCCGCGCCTCCGCGTACGGCATCAGGGCGCCCTTCGACGTGCCCGACGAGGCCATGATGGCGCTCGTGCTCGACGACCGGCGACCGGTGCCCACCGGCACGATCGCCTACCCGCCACCCTTCGCCCTCTGACCCACCCGGCCCCTGCCGGGCCTCAGCCTGGCCACTCGGCCACCGCCCGGCCACCGCCCGGCCGCCCGGCCACCGCCGGATCGCCGGCCGGCCGGTCAGTCTCTGACCGGGTCAACCGGCTTCGACCCGCCCGGCCCTTGACCCGCCCGGCCCTCAAAACGCCGGCGCGATGATCAGCGGCGGCCGATCGACAGCACCGGACCGGTCTTGTCGGTGAAGAAGTCTTCGCCCTTGTCGTCGACGACGATGAACGCGGGGAAGTCCTCGACCTCGATCTTCCACACCGCCTCCATCCCCAGCTCCGGATATTCGAGCACCTCGACCTTCTTGATGCAGTCCTGTGCCAGCCGAGCCGCGGGCCCGCCGATGGAGCCGAGGTAGAAGCCGCCGTGCTCCTGGCACGCCTCGGTGACCTGCTTGGAGCGGTTGCCCTTGGCCAGCATCACCATCGAGCCGCCGGCCGCCTGGAAGCGCCCCACGTAGGAGTCCATGCGCCCGGCCGTCGTCGGGCCGAAGGAGCCGGAGGCGTAGCCCTCGGGGGTCTTGGCGGGGCCGGCGTAGTAGACGGCGTGGTCCTTGAGGTATTGCGGCATCTCGCCGCCGTTGTCGAGGAGCTCGGCGATCTTGGCGTGTGCGATGTCACGGGCGACGACGAGGGGGCCGGTGAGCGAGAGGCGCGTCTTGACCGGATATTTCGTGAGCTGGGCGAGGATTTCCGGCATGGGGCGGTTGAGGTCCACCTGGACGACGTCGTCGGAGAGGTGCTCGTCGGTCGTCTCCGGCAGGTAGCGGGCCGGGTCGGTCTCCAGCTTCTCCAGGAAGACGCCCTCCGGCGTGATCTTGGCCAGCGCCTGGCGGTCGGCCGAGCAGGAGACGGCGATGGCGACCGGGCAGGAGGCGCCGTGGCGGGGCAGGCGGATGACGCGGACGTCGTGGCAGAAGTATTTGCCGCCGAACTGCGCGCCGATGCCCAGCTTCTGGGTCAGCTCGAAGACCTTGGCCTCCATCTCCAGGTCCCTGAACCCGTGCCCGGACGCGGAGCCCTCGGTGGGGATGGAGTCGAGGTAGCGGGCGCTGGCGTATTTCGCGGTCTTGAGCGCGTATTCGGCGGAGGTGCCCCCGACGACGATGGCCAGGTGGTACGGCGGGCAGGCCGCCGTGCCCAGCGAGCGGATCTTCTCCTCCAGGAAGGCCAGCATGCGCTTCTCGTTGAGCACGGCCTTGGTCTCCTGGTACAGGAACGACTTGTTGGCCGAGCCGCCGCCCTTGGCCATGAACAGCAGCTTGTACTCGTCGGGGTGCCCGTGGGGGTCCTCGGCGTAGAGCTCGACCTGGGCGGGCAGGTTGCTGCCGGTGTTCTTCTCCTCCCACATGGTGAGCGGAGCCATCTGCGAGTAACGCAGGTTGAGCTTGGTGTAGGCGTCGTACACGCCGCGCGAGACGTGCTCGGCGTCGAGGCCGTCGGTCAGCACGTGGCGGCCGCGCTTGCCCATGACGATGGCGGTGCCGGTGTCCTGGCACATGGGCAGCACGCCGCCGGCCGAGATGGAGGCGTTCTTCAGCAGGTCGAGGGCGACGAAACGGTCGTTGCCGCTGGACTCGGGGTCGTCGACGATCTTCCTGAGCTGGGCGAGGTGCGAGGAACGCAGGAAGTGGGAGATGTCGTGGATGGCCGTCTCGGTGAGCAGCCGCAACGCCTCAGGATCGACTTCGAGGAACGTACGCCCCGCCGCTTCGACCTTCCGCACCCCCTCCGACGTGATCAACCGGTATTCGGTCTCGTCGGCTCCCAGTGGAAGCAGGTCGGTGTAGTCGAACTCGCCCATGTCCATCCTTTCGGTCCTCCAAGAGATTACGCTCCCTTGGCCTGACCATCGGACCGGCACAGGCTTTGCACGCTCTTGGCTGAAAGGCTCAGGCTTCCGAGGGCCGTACGGCAGCCTCGGCGCCCGAGCGCGCGGAGCCCAGCCCGAGCAGGATGCCGGCGACGACCAGCCCGGCGCCCAGCAGATCGTACGCCGACGGCATCGCGACCCCCAGCACCGCGCCCGTGACGATGGCGCCCACCGGGATGAGCCCCGCGAACAGCCCCGCCCGCCCCGGCCCCAGCTTGGGCAGTGAGCTGTACCAGAGGAAGAAGGCGATCACGGTGACCACGACCGCCAGGTAGGCGAACCCGAGCGCCTCGGCCGGCGTGGGCACCCTGACCAGGTCCGTACCGGCGTCGATCAGCCCCACCACGACCAGCATGGGCACGGCCAGCGCGGTCGAGTAGGCCGACACCCTGATCGCGCCCAGCTTGGGCAGCAGCGGGATGGCCAGCAGCGAGAAGCAGATCTCGCCGACGAGCGCGCCGAGCGCCCACAGCAGGCTGGCGGTGTCGCCGCTGCCGAGCCCGGTGGCCAGGGTGGCTCCGGCCACGACCACGGCGGCGCCGGCCAGCAGCCGGGGGGCGGGCCGGCCGCCGGCCAGCGCGAGCGCCAGCGGCACGGTGCCGAGCACGGTGCCGACCAGGGCGGGCCCCGAGGCGCGGGTGGACTCGACTACGCACACGTTGAAGATCACCAGGCCGAAGAGCGTCAGCCCGCCCAGGCACAGGAGCTCGCGCGCCGTCATGCGGACGAACCGCAGGCCGAGCGCTCGCGTTATGAGGAGCAGGATGACCGAACCGACGAGATACCGAACGGCCTGGCCGCCGTATATCGGGTACGCCTCGACGAGTTTCGAGACGCCGGCCAGCGTGCCGACGAGGAACATGGCCGAGGCGGCGCCGATGATGCCGTTTCTCATGCGAAGGATGCTAGGGAGACAATGGTTCGTTCAAACAGTCCAATGTCCCGCCGAGAGACAGGACCAATATGGCTGACCTCCATATCCAGATAAGGCGGGGCAAGGGGGCCATCGCCGGGCAGATCGCGGCTGAGCTGCGCGACTCCATCCGGGGCGGGCGGCTCACTCCCGGCACTCGCCTGCCCGCCACCCGCGATCTCGCCTCCGACCTCCAGGTCTCCAGGGGCGTGGTGGTGGAGGCGTACGAGCAGCTGGTCGCCGAGGGCTTCCTGATCTCCAGGGTGGGCGTCGGCACCCAGGTCACCCCCAAGAACGCGCGTGGCGTGCCCAAGCCGCGCGACACCGCGCGGCCCCGGCCCGACCAGCGGCCCAGCCAGCGGGCCAATCAGCAGGCCGGCCGGCCTGGCAGGACCCCCGCCAGGGGCACCTCGTACTACGGTCATCGCCCCACCTCCCCGGACCTCAGCCACTTCCCCCGTGAACGCTGGCTGGCGGCCGTCAGGCATGTCCTGACCACCGTACCCTCGGACGCGCTCGATTACGGGGACCCTGGCGGCGTGCCTGAGCTGCGCGAAGAGCTCGCCGGCTACCTCCGGCGGGTCAGGGCCGCCGACGTGCGCCCGGAGAACCTCGTCATCGTGGGCGGCGTGGCGCAGGGCCTGAGCCTGGTCCTGCACGTGCTGACCCAGCAGCGGCCGATCCGGCTGGCCGTGGAGGACCCGACCAGCCACCGGCAGGTGCCGCTGCTGCGGCGGGCGGGCGCGCGGCTGGTGCCGGTGCCGGTGGACGAGCAGGGCCTCGACGTGCGGCGGCTGAGCGGGGACGCCGTGCTGGTGACGCCGGCGCACCAGTACCCGACGGGTGTGGTGCTGTCGCCGCCACGCCGGGCCGCGCTGATGGAGTGGGCGTACGCGGGCGACCGGGCGATCCTGGAGGACGACTACGACGCCGAGTTCCGCTTCGACCGCGACCCCGTCGGCTGCCTCCAGGGGCTGGCGCCCGGCCGGGTGATCCTGTCGGGCAGCGTGAGCAAGGCGCTCGCGCCCGGCCTGCGGCTGGGCTGGGTGGCGGCGCCGCCCGACCTGGCCGAGGCGATCCGGCGGGCGCGGGGCGAGCTGGACCTGGGCTCGCCGGTCATCGAGCAGTACGCGCTGGCCCACTTCCTGCGTACCGGCGGCTACGACAAGCACCTGCGGCGCATGCGCAGGGAGTACCGGCGGCGCAGGGACGCGCTGGTCACGGCTCTGGGCGCGGAGCTGCCCGAGGTGCGGGTGAAGGGGATCGACGCGGGGCTGCACCTCTACCTGGAGCTGCCGGACGGCTGGGGCGAGCCGCGTACGGTGCGGGCCGCGCGCGAGCTGGGCCTGTCGGCCGAGGCGGTGGGGCCGATGCGGGAGGCGGCGGGGCCGCCGGCCATGGTGGTGGGCTTCGCCCGGCTGCCCGTGCACAAGGCGGCCGAGGTGGTACGAGGGTTGAAGGTCAGCATGTCAGGACAAATCTCTGAATAAGGGAGTATTTCGCGAGAAAGCGGGAGGCGTCATGCGGGTGGGACTGCTGGGTCTGGGCCGGATCGGAGCCTTTCACGCCGCGACCCTGGCCGCGCATCCCCTCGTGGACGAGCTGATCGTGGCCGATCCCGTACGCACGTCGCCGTACGGCAGACCGGGGGACCCCTTCGAGACCGACGCCGTCGTCATCGCCACCCCGACCAGCACCCACGCGGACCTCATCCTTGAGGCGTGCGCCAGAGGCGTCCCCGTGTTCTGCGAGAAACCGGTGGCGGGGACGGTCGCCGCGACCGTCGAGGTGCTGCGGGCCTGCGCGGGACACCGCGTGCAGATCGGCTTCCAGCGCAGGTTCGACCCCGGCTACGTCGCGGCGGAGCGCGCGGTGCGCCGCGGCGAGCTGGGCGAGGTGCACCGCGTGCACCTGATCACGGCCGACCCCGCGCCGCCGCCCGCCGAATACCTGCCGACGTCGGGGGGCATCTTCCGCGACTGCCACATTCACGACTTCGACATCCTGCGCTGGGTGACCGGCCGCGAGGTGACCTCCGTCTACGCGCGCGGAGCCAACCGCGGCGCGCCGTTCTTCCGGGAGGCGGGCGACGTGGACAACAGCGCCGCGCTGCTGACGCTCGACGACGGCACGCTCGCCACCTTGCAGGGCTCGCGCTACAACGGCGGCGGGTACGACGTGCGCATGGAGCTGGCGGGCACCAAGCGGACGCAGGCCGTCGGGCTCAGCCCGCGCGCCCCGCTGTACACCACCGAGGACCTGCCCGGCCTGGACAAGCCCTGGCCCGACTTCGTCGCCCGGTTCGAGACCGCCTACCGGGACGAGATCGACTGCTTCCTGACGGGTGACACGAGCCCGTGCACGATCACGGACGCGCTGGAGGCCCTGTACGTGGCCGAGGCCGCCGACCTGTCCCTGCGTGAGGGCCGCCCCGTCGAGGTCGCCGAGGTACGACTCCAGGCGTGACCGGGGCCCGTCAGGTGGTGGCCGTCGTGCGTCTCGGCTCGAAGCCGGGCGCCAGCAGGATGATGACGGCGGCCAGCACCAGCGGCGCGGCGAAGGCCACGCGCATGTTCGCGGCCTCCGCGAGGCCGCCCACGAGCGCCGCGCCGACGATGAAGCCGACGTAGTTGAACAGGTTGACCCGGGCGATGGCGACCCCCGTCCCGGCCGGGTCGAGCCGGCCGGCCGCGGAGAACGACTGCGGCGCCACCACCGCGAGGCCCACCCCGGTCACTCCGAAGGCGACCAGCCCGAGCAGCTGGTTCGGGGCCAGCACGACCCACGCGAAGCCCACTGTCGCGATCACGCCGCCGACCCTGACGATGGCGGCCGGCCCGTACCGCCTGACGGCGAGGTCGCCGCCGAGCCTGACGGCCAGCGTGGTCGCCTGGTAGGCGGCGTAGGCCAGCGGGATCACCCAGGGCTCGGCCGTCAGCACGCCCTGCATGTAGACGGAGCTGAAGTTGGAGACGGCCGCGTCGCCGACGTACAGGAAGGCCATGGCCAGGCAGAGCGGGATGATCGGCCGCCACGGGAAGCCGTCGAAGTGCACCGGCCCTGTCTCGGGCTTCTCTTCGCCCGGCGTGTAGAGGGAGCGGCCGAAGATCAGGGAGCCGGCCACGGCGAGCAGCATCGGCAGCGTCATGATGAGTTCGAGCGGGAGAGTGGCCGCCGCCGACGCCCACAGCGCGCCGGCCATGCTGAGCGCGCTCCACGCGCAGTGGAACCCGTTGAGCACATGGAGGCCGTACCTGCGCTCGACCGCCACGCCCTGCATGTTCATGCCCGCGTCCACCGCGCCCAGCGCCAGCGCGTACACCAGCAGCACGGGCACGAGCAGCGCCACCTGCGGCGCGAACCCCGCCAGCACCACGGCGGCGGCCACCGCCGGCTGCGCGATCCGCAGTAGCAGCCTGCTGCCGAACCGGGCGGCGAACGCCCCGGCCCCCACGCTGCCCACCCCGGCGAACACCGGCACGATGAGCAGCAGCAGTGTGAGCGAGCCCTCGTCGAGGTGGTGCTTGGTCTGCAGATTCGCGATCTGGACGAGCAGCGTGGCGAGGGACAGCCCTTGTACGGCGAACACGGCGTACGTGGCGATGCGGGCCTGGCGATCACGCAAGGACGGCACGGCGGCCTCCTGATGGGGGGAGATCAAACGTGAGGCGCGGTCAGGTTAGCCGCTGCCACAGGCCCTCCGCCAGCACCGGAACGCAACGAGTGATCTCTGGCGGCGGCCCAGACGCCGAGCGCGAGCAGCGCCGCCACCTCACTGACCGCCAGACCCCGCTCCACCAGCCCCAACGGCATGACGCGATACCACGGCACCCCCTCGGCGGCCCCGACGAGCATCATCGTGCCGATGCCCGCCACCCACAGCACCGAGCAGATCCCGAACCCGAACGCCACGAGCGTCGCCCGCGACCGCTCCCGCCGCCAGGGCCCGGCGATGATCACCACCGCCAGCGGCAGGCAGAGGAAGGCGACGAAGCTGCCCACCCGGTGGATGCTGCCGCTCAGGCTGGGCCCGACCGACCAGTCGTGCTTCTCGAACCAGGCCGTCATCAGCAGCCCGGCGCTCCAGCCCATGAGCGCGATCGTGCCGAACACCCCGGCCAGCCTCTTGCGCGCCAGCGACACCCCGATGGCCACGGAACCCACCGCCAGCAGGCCCACGCCGAGGGCGAAGATCCAGCCGTCGGGGCCCAGGCCGTGCTGGCTGATCGTCCGCCTGAACGGGTCCATCTCGTCGAAGCTCGCCAGGTCCAGGCCCAGGATCACGGCTACGCCCGCGCCTGCCGCGCCGAGACCCCATCGCGCTGGTTGATGCACGCGCACACCCCACTTCGACCGGTCCCTTATGTACGGATCAACGGCCGTACCCGAAGGAGGATTCCTAAGAAATCGGTGAGAAAACCCCCGCCGTACGGCGCGCCCATCGCCACGCCGACGTGAACGAGAAACTCACGAGAGAGGATTGCCGGACTACCCGCCGGAATCCATCGACACCTGTCCAATCAGGACGAGCGAACGGCGCGACCGCCAGATATCGTCAGAAGTGTGAACGAACGCGCGGGATCGTGGTTGCCGAAACTTCAGGAAGTCGGCGAGCGGCTGGCCGAGGAGTGGGTGTCCGCCCGCCGGCCGCAGGGAGCGGACGACGTACCCCAGCCGCACGAGCTGCGCGCCTCCGACGCCGACAGGGAGCGCATCGCCCAGGTGCTCCAGGACGCGCACGCCGACGGGCGCCTCACGCTGGACGAGCTGGAGGAACGGCTCGGCGTGCTCTACGCCGCCCGCACACTCGGCGAACTGGCCGAGCTCACGAGGGACCTCCTGCCCGCCGACCAGCAGCCGCTCAACCTGGACGGCCGACCGGTCTCGGCGATCTTCAAGAAGGAGCAGCGCGGCGGGCGCTGGGTGGTGCCGGCGGAGCTCGGGGTGACGGCCATGTTCGGCACCACCAAGCTCGACTTCCGCGACGCGATTCTGCAGAACCGGCGGATCATCATCAACGCCACCCTCGTCTTCGGCGGGCTGGAGATCCACGTGCCAGAAGGGCTAGAAGTGATCAGGGTGACCAAGGACAAGACGGTCCGCCTGACCAAGCAGCCCACCGGGCCCGAGGCGCCGGTGGTGGAGGTGCGCACCACGAACTTCGCGGGCGAGGTCAAGGTCAAGGAACCACCCCGCCGCAAGCGCCGCCGCTAGGGGGCTGGGCGCCCGGCGCCATGAGCCGACCGGTCTGGGCCGGCCCGCGCGGGCTCAACCGGCCGTGTCGAAGTTGATCGCGCTGTACGCGCGCAGCTTCCACAGCTGGTGCTCGCTCTCGATCTTGCGGATCGTGCCCGACCGGCCGCGCATCACCAGCGACTCGGTCACCGCCGAGCCGGACCGGAACCGTACACCCTGCATGAGCTCGCCGTGCGTGATGCCGGTGGCCGCGAAGAACACGTCGTCGGACTTGACCAGGTCGTTCGTGGTGAGCACCTGGCTCAGGTCGTGACCGGCGTCCACCGCCCGGCTCCGCTCGGCGTCGTCGCGCGGCCACAGCTTGCCCTGGATCACGCCGCCCAGGCACTTGAGCGCGCACGCCGCCACGATGCCCTCGGGCGTGCCGCCGATGCCGAGCATCAGGTCGATGCCGGTGCCCGCGCGGGCCGCCATGATCGCGCCGGCCACGTCGCCGTCGGTGATGAACTTGATCCGCGCGCCCGTCTCCCTGATCTCCTTGACCATCCGCTCGTGCCGGGGCCGGTCGAGCACGACCACGGTCACGTCGGAGGGCGAGCAGTGCTTGGCCCTGGCGACCGCCTCGATGTTGACGGACACCGGCGCCTCGATGTCGACCACGTCGGCCGCCTCGGGACCGGTGACCAGCTTCTCCATGTAGAAGACCGCGGACGGGTCGTACATGGAGCCGCGCTCGCTCACCGCGATGACCGACACCGCGTCCGGCATGCCCAGCGCGGTCAGCCTGGTGCCGTCGATGGGGTCGACCGCCACGTCGCAGTCGGGGCCGCTGCCGTCGCCCACGTGCTCGCCGTTGAACAACATCGGGGCGTGATCCTTCTCGCCCTCGCCGATGACGACCACGCCGTTCATGGAGACCGTGCTGATCAACTGGCGCATCGCGTTGACCGCGGCGCCGTCCGCGCCGTTCTTGTCGCCCCGGCCGACCCACCGGGCCGCCGCCATCGCCGCCGCCTCCGTGACGCGGACGAGCTCAAGCGCCAGGTTGCGGTCGGGCGCGCGCTCGCTGGTGGCGAGCGCCGCGGGCACGGAAGTCTGATCGGACATGTCGGTGGCCTTCCTCGTCGGACGTCTACCTCGATCGTAGTTGCCGGTCTCTTCCCGGTCAGAGGGGGATAATCTGGCTCCGGAGAACGGATTTTGCGCCATACGCTGTGCGCGGCATGGATCTTGCCTCCAACATGGAGCGTGGCATCCCGCCGTGGAGGAGATCCCGAATGAGCGATGTGGAGAACGCGGTCGCCCAGCCGCGTACGTCCGAGCGCGGTGCGGCCACGCGCAGCTCGCTGCTCGCCGCCGCCAGGGAGGTCTTCGTCTCCAAGGGCTTCGCCGAGGCCGGCGTGACGGACGTGGTAGCCAGGGCCGAGGCCAGCGTGGGCAGCCTCTACCACCACTTCTCCGGCAAGGCGGATCTCTACCTCACGCTGTGGGAGGAGTTCCAGGCCAGGCAGACGCAGCGGACCAAGCAGGCCGCCCGCGCGGCCAGGGCGACCGGCGAGAGCGACCCGATGCGGGTGTTCGTCGGCGCCGCCCGCGCCTACCTCGACGGCTGTCTCGAGGAGCGCGAGCTGGCCGAGCTGTTCCTGCGCGGTGACGGGCCGCCCGGCTTCGAGGTGGTCATGCGCGACCGGCTGCGCAAGTGGGCGGAGCTCAACGCGGCGCTGTTCGAGCACGACACCGCGCTCGTCGTGGTGCTCACCGGGGCGCTGGCGGCGGCCGTGCCCGAGGTGCTCCGCACAGGTGACCGCGACCTGGCCGAAGAGGTCCTCACCATCATCGGGCAGATCCGGCCGGCCGCTTCGGCGACCGCCGCCTCCAGCGGGTAGCCTCGGCGACTGTGCGACGGTTCACCCAAGGTTTCTACGGCTACGCGGTAGCCCTGTTCGTCTGTCTCGCGGGCGCGGGGCTGTTTCTGCTGGTCACCCCGCAGAGCCGGGAGGAGCACATCCCGCGGCTCGACTACTCCATCACCGTCGCCAACTTCGGCCACACGGTCCCGTACGGCGTGTGGGCGCCCCAGGGAGATCCGGCGAACTGGGTGCCCAACAGCAACAGGATCGCCGAGGGCGAGAACGGCGCGAAGGTCCTCTACCTGGGCTACGCCACGGCCGCGCGGCAGCACGCGATGTTCGCGCAGAGCGACGAGCGGCCGGCGGCCGGGTTCGCCAGCCGCATGGCCAACACCGACAAGGCCGCAGGCGGCCAGCAGGTCGGCGGCGTCGCGTGGGAGCGGCGCTTCAGGGAGGACAAGAACCAGCGCTCGCTGGTGCGCGTGCTGCCCGACGTGACGCTCGTCATCACCGGGACGGCCGACTGGACCGAGCTGGGCGAGCTGGCCGCACGCCTCCAGCAGCGACCCAAGGGCTGAGCGTGCCGTGATTGTCGGCCGGTCCCTCTAGGGTGGTGACGTGGCAGACGAGAAGGCACCCTCATACGAGCAGGCCCGCGAGGAGCTGACCGAGGTGGTGCGCCGCCTGGAGACCGGCGGGCTCACCCTGGAGCAGTCGATCGAGCTCTGGGAGCGCGGCGAGAAGCTGGCGGCCGTCTGCGAGGAATGGCTCCAGGGAGCCAGGGTCAAGCTGGCCGCCGCCATGGCCCGCCGCTCCGAGCCCACCTCTCCTGGCTCCGACGACACCCCCTTCTAGGGGCTTTCAGGGCCGCACGCCCACGAGCTTCGGGTCGCACGCACACGAGCTGTTGGGCGCCCACCCACGAGCTTCGGGCCCGCCGTCTTGCGAGCCCGCCCCTCCCACGGACCCGCAAGGGGCGTCAGGCGTCCGTTCTGACCAGGGCCACCACCGGGATGCGGCGGGTGGTCTTCTTCTCGTACTCGGCGAACTGGGGCGCCTGCTCCACCATCCTGGCGTAGAGGCGGTCGCGCTCCTCGCCCTCGGCGACGACGGCCTTCACCTCGAACGTCTCCGTCCCGATCTCCGCCGTCGCCGCGGGCGTGGCGATCAGGTTGTGGTACCACGCGGGGTTGCTGTCGTCGCCCCCCTTGGAGGCGATGACGACGTAGCGGTCGCCGTCCTTCAGGTACATCACCGGCGTGGTGACGCGCCTGCCGCTCTTGGCGCCCGTGGTGGTGAGCAGCACCAGCGGCGCGCCCTCGAACATGCCGCCGACCCGGCCCTCGTTCTCGCGGAACTCCTTGATGATCTGCTTGTTGAACTCGTTGTAGTCGATGGTCACGCTTCGCTCCTCGGTAATCGGAGAACTCTCCGGTTGTAGCCTAATCGGAGAGCTCTCCGTTTGTCACCGATATGCTCGGCCACGTGTGCGGACGCCGATTCCTGCCCGTGGTCGGGCAACCCCAGCCCGAGCGGGCCGATGCCGCGCGCAACCGGCAGAAGATCATCGACGTGGCCACGCGGATGATCGCCGAGCACGGGGCGGCGGACCTCTCGCTCGACGAGGTCGCCCGCGTGGCGGGCGTGGGCGTGGGCACGGTCTACCGGCGTTTCGGCGACCGCACGGGCCTGGCGATGGCGCTGCTCGACGAGGGGGAGCGACGCTTCCAGGAGTCCTTCTTCGCCGGGCCGCCGCCGCTCGGCCCCGGCGCGCCCGCGGGCGAGCGGATCGTCGCGTTCATGCGGGCGCTCGTCGACCGGGTGGTGGCGCAGGAGGAGCTGTTCCTGCTGCTGGAGAGGGGCAAGGTGAAGGGGTTCAGCACCCCGTACCGGATCTACCACGTCCATCTCACGGCGCTGCTGGCGCGGGCGTGCCCGCGGGCCGACGCCGCGTACTTCGCCGACGCCCTGCTCGCGCCCGTCAACGCCTATCTGATCGCGTTCCAGCGGGAGGAACGCGGCATGACGGTCGAGCAGATCAAGTCAGGCGTGACCGCCGTGGCCGAGGCCATGCTCCGCTAGGTCATCGGGCTCCGCTAGGTCATCAGGCAGAGCAGGTTGCCCTCCGAGTCCCTGAACGCGGCCATCCGGATCTCCTTGTCGCGGGTGCCGAACGTCCCGTCGTCGGTGAAGACCAGGTGCGGCTCCTGGACGATCGCGACGTCGTGCGCGCGCAACCGGGCCACGTCGGCTTCGAGGTCGTCCGTGGCGAGGTAGAGCACCGCTGAGGGCGCGCCCTTCTCGATCAGCAGGCGTACGCCGTCGAGGTCGAAGAAGGCCAGCCCGGGCGGCCGGTAGGTGGCGATGTGCCGCAGGCCGAGCACGTCGCGGTAGAAGGCGGTGGCTCGGTCGAGGTCGTCGGCGTGCTGGGCGACCTGGGTGAGTCCTCTCATGCGCCGAACGTAGACCCCGGAGCCGTCACGCGCTCCTCCTTCGACCCGTTACGCATGCTCCGGCTCGTCGGGAGCTTCGCGGCCTGCCCGGCTCGTCCCGCTCTTCGCCCCGCTCTTCGCCCCGCTCTTCGTCCCGCCCGCCCGGCTCTTCGGCCTGGCCGGCGCACTTCCGCTCGTCCCGCTCTTCGGCTCGTCCGACCCATCGGGCCCGTCCGGTTCTTCTGCGCGTACGGTCAGGCGGTCGTCGCTCAGCCGGATCGTCAGGAGCGTGCCGGGGGAGACGTCCTTGGCCAGGCGGACCACGTCGCCGGACGGGTGCTGCACGATGGCGTAGCCGCGTTCCAGCGTGGCGGCGGGGGACAGCGCGATGAGGCGGGCGCGCAGATGGGTGAGGTCGTCTTCTGCGCGGTCGAGCGAGGACGACAGCGAACGCCTGGCCCGGTCGCGCAGCGCTTCGGCCTGCTCGGCCCGGCGCTCCAGCTCGCGTACGGGATCGGCCAAGGAGGGCCGCGAGCGCACGGACGTCAGCCAGGACATCTCCCGGTCGAGCCAGCCGCTCACCACCCTGCGGCCACGGTCGCGGAGCTGGCGCACCAGCGTGAGCTGCTCGCCCACGTCGGGCACGACCTTCTTGGCCGCGTCGGTGGGCGTGGAGGCCCGCACGTCGGCCACCAGGTCGAGCAGCGGGCTGTCCTGCTCGTGGCCGATCGCGCTCACCACGGGGGTGCGGCAGGCGGCCACGGCGCGCACCAGCGTCTCGTCGGAGAACGGGAGGAGGTCTTCGAGCGAGCCGCCGCCCCTGGCGACGACGATCACGTCGATCGAGGCGTCGGCGTCGAGCTTGCGCAGCGCCTCCGTCACCTCGGCCACCGCGTAAGGCCCCTGGACGGCGACTTCCTCGACCTTGAACCGCACCGCCGGCCAGCGCCTGCGCGAGTTTTCCAGCACGTCGCGCTCGGCCGCCGACTCACGCCCGCAGACGAGCCCGATCGTGCTCGGCAGGAACGGCAGCCGCCGCTTCCTGTCGGCGTTGAACAGCCCCTCGGCGGCCAGCAGTTGCCTGAGCCGCTCAAGCCTGACCATCATCTCGCCCACGCCGACCGGGCGCATCTCCAGCGCGGTGAAGGCGAACGAGCCCCTGTTGACCCAGAAGTCGGGCTTGACGTGCAGCACCACCCTGGAGCCGTTGGCCGGCCGCGGCACGGTCGCCTCGTAGACGCCGCGCGGGGCGGTGACCCTGGCGGACACGTTGGCGACCGGGTCGCGCAGGGTCAGGAACACCGTGCCGCCACGGGTGCTCAGGTCGGTGATCTCACCTTCGACCCAGACCGTGCCGAGTCTGCCGATCCATCCGCCCACCATCTGCAGGACCGTGCGGATCGGCAGGGGAGACTCAGGCGTGGTCTTCGAGCTCATGGCGGAAGACTACGGGCTCGGTGCGACGTTATTCCCCGGCCTGCAGCTTGGCCAGGCGGTTCTCGAACATCTTGATGACCTCGGGCCGCGCGGCGGTGGACCGCTCGAACTCCAGGTAGGAGCCGATCTGCTCGGCGCTCTTGCCGCGCATCCTGGCGCGCAGGGACGCCACGGTGAGGCTGGAGTAGCCGGGCAGCGGCTCGGTCAGGTTCACGGCAGCGGCGGCGACGGGCTCGGGGGCCTTGGCGGGCTCGGCCGTGGCGGCGGCGGGCTCGGCCGTGGCGGCGGCGGGCTCGGGCGCGGCGGCCGGCTCTGGCGCCACCTCGGGCGCCACCTCGGATGCCTTGCCGGAAGTCTTGGTCGCGGCCTTCGGCCTGGCGGCCCTGGTCCTAGGCTTGGCGGTCTTCGGCTTCGCGGCGGGCTCGGGCTCGGCCACTGCGGGGTCGGCTACGGCCTTGGGCGCGGCGGGCGCGACCTCCGGCTCGGGCGCGGAGGTGACGACCGGCTCCTGGACGGGCTCGGGGGCCACGTCCGTCGTGGTGACGGACTCCTTGGCGGCGGTGCCGGCCTGGGCGGCGGCCTCCGGCTCGGGGTCCGCGGTCGCGGGCTTGGAGACGGTCTCCGGCTTGGCGGCGGCTTCCGGCTTGGCGGCGGCCTCGGGCTCGGCGGCGGGCGCCGGCTCGGTCTTGGGAGCGGGGGAGAAGATGACCGGGTCCGGCTTCGTCTTGGCGACCCCGTTGGGCTCGGCGGCGGGGCGCGGGGAGAAGATGACCGGCTCCTTGCGCTCGGCCTTGCCCTCCTCGGCCTCGGCCGGCGCGGCGGCCACCTGCTGAGCGGCGGAGGGACGGGAGTCCTTCTCCTCCTCGTGCTCCTCCTTGGAGCCGATGCCCTTGATGGAGTTCTTCATGCGGTCCACGAGCAGCAGCGCCTGCCCGGCGGCGCTCAGCGTGGTCTGGACGACGAGAAGCGGCAGGTCCTTGGCCTTCTCCTTGAGTTCGTCCTTGTTGGTAACGGTTTTAGCGATGTTGCGTATCACGTCGCTGAAGGACATGTACGTCTCCCTGGGAGGTCAGTGATGGACGGACAGTCTGGCAAATCGCGGGCAACCACGCACGCGCGGGCCAGAACGCCGCTCCACGTAGCATAGAAAGTATGGAGCCCCAGACCCCCACTTCCCGCCGAGTCCTCGTTGCCAAGCCACGGGGCTACTGCGCCGGAGTCGATCGAGCCGTGGTAGCGGTCGAGAAGGCTCTGGAGCAGTATGGTGCCCCGGTCTACGTGCGCAAGCAGATCGTCCACAACACCCACGTCGTCAAGACGCTCGAGGCCAGGGGCGCCGTCTTCGTCGACGAGACCGAGGAGGTGCCCGAGGGCGAGATCGTCGTCTTCTCGGCCCACGGCGTCTCCCCGGTCGTCCACGAGGAGGCCAGACAGCGCGGACTGCGGACGATCGACGCCACGTGTCCGCTGGTCACGAAGGTGCACAACGAGGCCAAGCGGTTCGCCGCCGCCGACTACGACATCCTGCTGATCGGCCACGAGGGCCACGAGGAGGTAGAGGGCACCTCGGGCGAGGCCCCCGACCACATCCAGCTCGTCGACGGCCTCGACGCGGTCGGCAAGGTGGAGGTGAAGGACCCGAGCAAGCTGGTGTGGCTGTCGCAGACCACGCTCTCGGTCGACGAGACCACCGAGACCGTCGCCCGGCTCAAGGAGCGCTTCCCCACGCTCATCGACCCGCCCAGCGACGACATCTGCTACGCCACCCAGAACCGTCAGGTGGCGGTCAAGGAGATCGCCGCCGAGTCCGAGCTGGTCATCGTGGTCGGCTCCGACAACTCCTCCAACTCCAAGCGGCTGGTCGAGGTGGCGAAGGACTACGGCGCGCAGGCGTCGTACCTGGTCGACAACGCCGACTACATCCGCGACGAGTGGCTCGACGGCGTCACCACGGTCGGCGTCACCAGCGGCGCCTCGGTGCCGGAAGAGCTGGTGGCGGAGGTGCTGGCGCGGCTGGCCCGCCACGGGTTCGGCGACGTGACGGAGGTCGAGCCGGTGGAGGAGCGCATGCGCTTCGCCCTGCCCCACGAACTGCGCAAGGACCTGCGGGCCTCCTGAGCCCCGATGCCGGTCCCTGGCTTTCTTCTGAAGCCGGGGGCCGGTTCTAGTCTTCGCTGCGCGGCGTGCCGTACACCTTGGGCTCGAAATAGCCCTCCGGCTCTGGCACGAACGGCTGGCGCGGGCGCGGCACCTCCGCCGCGTCCGCCTTCAGCTCCTCACGAAGCTCGCGTACGTTGTCGCGCAGCCCGCGCCGCCACGCCACGCCCAGCACGATCGCCGAGCCGGCGAAGAGCCACGGCGCGCCCCGCGTCATCGACGTGTAGAGGCCCAGCGCCAGCGACTGCACCACCGACACCGAGCCGAGAGCCCGCCCGAGCTCGACGAACAGGGTGGCGCAGAAGAACACCAGCGGCGGCGTCACCACCAGCGAAAGCAGCTCGCGCCGGTTGACCAGCAGCGCGCCGAGCGCGCTGGCCAGCACGAACGCCGCGCCCACGATGTGGTCGACGTCGAACACGGCCGCCAGCACGTAGCCCGCCAGGGTGGCCACCAGGGCGAGCGCGATGGCGCCGCGCGCCGTCAGCCTGACGGCAGAACGCCTGCCCTTCTCACCCACTTGCCCTCCCCCGTCACTGCGACCCGTTGGCCAACTTACCGTTCGCGTGGGAAATCAGTGAGGAGGTTTCGAGCAGTTCGGGGGAGCTCAGGGGTCTGGGCAGCCCTTCGAGCATCTCAGGGGAGTCGAGATCGCCGTCCACGACGCCGAGATCGTGAAGTTTGCGTGCGGTGACCAGGACACGGCTTTCGAGCGATCCGACCGACTTGTTGTACGCCTCCACGGTCCGGGTGAGCGCCTTGCCGAGCGACTCGACGTTCCTGCCGAGGGACGACAGCCGTTCGTACAGCTCCTTGCCCAGCTCGAACACCGCCCGCGCGTTCTCGCTCAGCGCCGCCTGCTGCCAGGCGTAGTGCGCGGTGCGCAGCATCGTGATCAGCGTCGTGGGCGTCGCGATGTGCACCCGCCGCGTCATCGCGTACTCCAGCAGGGAGGGGTCGCGTTCGAGCGCCGGCGCCAGGAACGCCTCACCGGGGATGAACAGCACCACGAACTCCGGCGACGGGTTGAACCCCTGCCAGTAGGCCTTGGCCGCCAGCCGGTCGATGTGCTCGCGCACGTGCCGGGCGTGGGCGTCGAGGCGTACGGTCGCGAGCGACTCGTCCGACGCCTCCGCGGCCTCCAGATAGGCCGCCAGCGAGACCTTGGAGTCGACCACGATGTTCTTGCCCCCGGCGAGCCTGACGACCATGTCGGGCCGCATGGAGCCCTCGGTGACCTGCTCGTCGAAGTCGCAGTAACGCTGCATGCCGGCGATCTCGGCGACCCTGCGCAGCTGCAGCTCGCCCCACCGGCCCCGCGCCTCGGGCCGCTGCAGGGCCCTGACCAAAGCGGTGGTCTGGGAGCGGAGCTGCTCGTTGCTCCGCTGCACGAACTCCAGCTGCTTGGCCAGCTCGGCCCGCGCCGCCCGCTGCCCCGACTCGGAGTCGCGCAGCTGGGACTCCACCCGCGTGAGCGCGTCCTTCAGCGGCTCGACCAGGTGCTCGACGGCCAGCCTGCGTTGTTCGAGATCGCCCGCCGCCTCGGCCCTCGTGGCCGCGAGCCGGCTCTCCGCCAGCTCGAGGAAGCGCACGTTGTTGACGTCGAGCGCGCGCGTGGACAGCGCCTGGAAGCGCTCGGCCAGCTGTTCCTCGACGTAGACCAGCTTCTCGGCGGCCGCCCTGGCCCGCGCGTCCGACTCGGCGATCCGCACCGCGGCCCGCGTCCTGGCCACCAGGAACCCCACGAGCAACCCGACGGCGAGACCTATGAGAAGCGAGACGACGTCCACTCCATCGATGATTGCAGGCCCGCCGGGCCCCGATCTCGCCGACACGCTTGGGCGTTCCGCTTGTGCGGCACATCTCTCGTCACGCAGAGTACCGGCATGAACACGGGACCGAAGATGGCCGCGGCGGGCGCCGCCCTGGCGATCACCCTGATCGCCCTGGCCGGAGCCGTCATCGCCGGGTCGGGGAGCGGCACCCGGCCGCGTCCTGTCCTGCGCTGGTCCCCCGGCGCCTGCGTCACGGGGGAGTACGCGCTGACCGCGTGCAACGGCGGCGAGTCCGAGGTGGTGGCGCTGGCCCCCGACCCGCCGGGCCCCGGGGACTGTCCCGAGGACACCGACGACGTCCTGCGCGTCGGAGCCGGCCGTACGGCGTGCGTACGCAACTTCCTCGAACCGCACCCCGGCGCGCCCGGCGGAGGCGGCGGCCTGCTCAGGCCGGGCGACTGCGTCACGCTGGACGGCCGCGAGCGGCCGTGCGCGGGCCCCGGCTGGTACGGCAGGTCCGTCGCGATCGTCGAAGACCCCGGCGCCTGCCCGTCCGGCACCCTGGACGCTCTCGACGGCGACCCCCACGTGATCTGCCTGGGCCCGGGCGGCCAGGTGCTCGACCGGGGCGCCTGCGTGGCCGAGCCGGCCACGGACGTGATCGCCAGGTCCGCCGTCACCAGGGTCCCGTGCGGCTCTGCTGACGCCTGGGCGAGGGTGCTGTCGTTCGAGAGCGAGCCCTCGGCCTGCCCCCAGGGCGCGCGCCGTTATCTGCGCGCCGAGCAGGCCTATCGTCCGGTTACCTGTCTGTCCGTGCTGAGCCAGTAAACTCGGCGCCGTGAGCGAGCGAAGCGAGTCAACCATTCAGCGCGGCCCTGTCGGCCTCTTCCCGGCGATGGAGTGGGTCGGATGAGCCTGTCCATCGGGATCGTCGGCCTGCCCAACGTCGGCAAGTCCACGCTCTTCAACGCGCTGACCAAGACCGGCAACGCGCTCGCGGCGAACTACCCGTTCGCCACCATCGAGCCCAACGTGGGCATCGTCGGCGTGCCCGACGACCGGCTCCCCAAGCTGGCCGAGATCTTCGGCTCGGCCCGCATCCTGCCCGCCAAGGTCGAGTTCGTCGACATCGCGGGCCTGGTCAAGGGGGCCTCGGAGGGGCAGGGCAGGGGCAACCAGTTCCTCGCCAACATCCGCGACACCGACGCGATCTGCCAGGTCATCCGGGTCTTCAACGACCCCGACGTGACCCACGTCGACGGCGAGATCTCCCCCAAGCGCGACATCGAGACCATCAACACCGAGTTGATCATGGCCGACCTGCAGACGGTCGAGAAGGCCGTTCCGCGCCTGCAGAAGGAGGCGCGCAACAACAAGGACAAGAAGGTCGCGCTGGAGGCGGCGGAGGCCGCGCTGGCCGTGCTGGAGACCGGCAAGACGATCTTCGAGAGCGGTCTCGACCGTGCCGAGCTGCGCGAGCTCCACCTGCTGACGGCCAAGCCGTTCCTGTACGTGTTCAACCTCGACGCCGACGAGCTCACCGATGCCGCGCTGCGGGAGCAGCTGTCCGCGCTGGTCGCCCCGGCCGAGGCGGTCTTCCTCGACGCCAAGATCGAGTCGGAGCTGGTCGAGCTCGACGAGGAGGAGGCGCTGGAGCTGCTGCAGTCGGTCGGCCAGGAGGAGTCGGGCCTGCGCCAGCTCGCCAGGGTCGGCTTCGAGACGCTGGGGCTGCAGACCTACCTCACGGCCGGGCCGAAGGAGACCAGGGCCTGGACGATCCCCAAGGGCGCCACGGCGCCCGAGGCGGCCGGCGTGATCCACACCGACTTCCAGCGCGGCTTCATCAAGGCCGAGGTGATCTCCTTCGAGGAGCTGGTCGAGGCCGGCTCGATCGCCAGCGCCCGGTCGGTGGGCAAGGCGCGCATCGAGGGCAAGGACTACGTCATGCGCGACGGCGACGTGGTGGAGTTCCGCTTCAACGTCTGACGGGCGTCGAGCCCGGGGGCACATGGGGGAGTTCCGTTCGCGGCGAGCCGGTCACGGTGAGCGATGGCCTACTACGGTAAGTTACCGGCGGCGGATGGCGGCGAGGCTCATCGGCGGCTGATCCCCGGGTGTGAAGCTGAACGATTGCTCCGGGGACAAGTGATGCGTCAACCACTTTGGGCCCCCGCGCGTCGAATCGTCACGGCGTTCACGCTGACTCGGGAGGCCCTCATGATCCGTCGCATCATCCGGAAACGACGCCCCGCGCCCACGCTCGCGGGCATCAGCCTGGAGGAGGAGCTCGCCCTCATCAGGGTCGAGCTCATGTACGGCCTGCGCGTCAACCGCGAGGCGTACCTCCGCAGGAAGGTCGACGAGCGCAACGAGATGGCGACCCGCATGAGAGAGCGTGAGCCCGCCGAGATGCTGGCCGATCTCCGTGGCTCCCTGGAGCGGACGGTGCAGCCGACCGTCGTCGATCTGCGCAGCAGGCGCCAGTCGCGCACCCACCAGGACCCCGAGCCCGCCTGACCGGACACCCGGACGGAACCCCGCTCGGGGCTCCGTCCGAGGCCCTGTCTGAGGCGCTGTCCGAGGCCCCGTCTGAGGCCCTGTCTGAGGCGCTGTCCGAAGCTGAGGGCTCGGAGTTCGGCCTGGATCTGGTTCAGACTCATGCCGAATCCGCAGGTCGCGAGAGTCCATGCCTGTTTTGGACAGGAAAGCGTGGCCGCCGCGGTATGCGATTTTAGGCGTCTGGCCTGGTCAAAAGCCCATTCCACCGGGAACGCACAGGAATCGGCGCCGTGGCCTGTCATACGGGCCCGGTTTGCCGTGTGGACTGTCATGCCGCAGCATGGGCGTGGCTTTCCTGGAACAATGGCGGAGACCGGATAGGGTGACTACTTCACCGCGGATGATGGGGATCGGCAACGGACGACACCGCGCCAGCCGGGGGGATCGGCGCGAGCGGAGGCGTGATGGCTCGTAGGTCTACCGTCCAGCACGATCCTCGGATCGCTGACGGGCCCGGGCTTTCCGCAACCCTCGATCCGGCCGACTATGACACGCCGCCGCCCCGCAGGCCGCGGCGTGGCGGCTGGTCGGGTGGCGGCGGACGGTGGCTGGTGTGGACCGGCCGCATCATTCTTTGGGCACTTATTGTGGTGGTTGTCGTGAATGGGGTTCGTGCCCCATTTGAGAGGTTCACCCAGCAAGAACCGGCGACAACAACCGGCGCCGCACCGGCTGACAAGGGATTTCCCGCCGAGCAGGGCATGGCTTTCGCGGCCCAGTTCGCCGGCGTCTATCTCAATTTCAGCCCGGAAGACGCCGCCAGCAGGTCGAGCAAGCTGAAGGCGTTCCTGGCCGAGGGCATGGATCCGCAGTTGGGCTGGGACGGCTACGGCAAGCTGGCGGCCGTCGCCATCCAGCCGTACGACATCGAGGCGAGCGACGACAGGAACGCCGTGGTCAACGTGGCCTACCAGTCGGGCCCGCGCCGGATGATGCTGTCGGTCCCGGTCTACTACTCCGGCGACGAGGCCGGACGGCGGTTCGTGATCTCCGGCCGACCGGCGATCCTGCCCGCCCCCGCTCCGGCAGACCTGCCCCAGGTCGCCGCGCCGGAGACGGACGACGCGGCGGCCGCCGAGCTCAAGCCCCAGCTGGAGGGCTTCTTCAAGGACTACGCGTCAGGCGACACCGGCGGGCTGCAGCGCTACGTCGCCGCGGGCAAGAGCCTGCCCAGCTTCGCGGGCGCGTTCACCTTCTCGCAGCTCAAGGAAGTCGTGGTGCCTGTGGGGGGTGCCACCCGAGAGATCCAGGCGGTCGTGGTGTGGGCCGTGCCGAGCGATCCCCCGCCCACTCCCAACACCACCGACCCCGCGGTGGTCGGCGGCACGCTGGAGCAGGCCTACCGCCTGACCGTCGAAAAGCAGGGCGACAAGTGGTTCGTCGCCGACATCCGCGGTGGCGGCCGGGTCGCTGGATAGAGGCACGGCCGTGCTGCTGATCGGTACCCCCCGGGAGGACAAGAAGTGACCTTGAAGACCGTAATGCTCACCTTGATGGAGATGACGCCGACACCGACGCCCACGGGCATCGACACCGGAGGGCTGGCCAACTTCCTGCGCGCGTTCTTCGCGCCGCTGTTCCTCGTCGTGGTCTCCGTGGTCGCGCTGTTCTTCCTCTTCACCCGCGAGATCACGCGCTTCGTGCAGTTCCTCATCCTGGCCGTGGCCATCGGGGTGATCTTCTACGTTCCCAACATCATCGAGGTGACGGCGAAGGCGATCGCGGGCGCACTGGGCATCAGGTAAGGGTTGAGACCGCTCCGCGGCGGTCATGTACGAGCGGGTGGAGAGGAGGACCGCGTGGACCTGCCCACGTACACGAACATCTGGCGGATCGAGAAGCGGCTCTACAAGCTGTACGACCTACGGCTGCCGATGCCGCTGCCGATCGTCTGGATCGGCGTGTTCGTCGGGGTGTTCGTCCCGTGGTCGCTCCTGCTGGTCCTGGTGGGTGTGCCGGTGGAGATGCCCTGGCACGTGCTGTTCCTGGTGCCGCCGGGCATCGTGACGTGGTTGTCCACCCGTCCCGTCATCGAGGGCAAGCGCCTCACCGAACTGCTGGAGTCCCAGCTGCGCTACCTGGGGCAGCCGAAGGCCTGGTACCGCCTGGCGCCCAGCTCCGAGCCCGAGGCCGTGACGTTCTCCGGCCGGGTGTGGCGCACCGCGCCCGTACGCGCCAAGTCGAAGGGGCCGCGCAAGGCCCGCCATCCGCAGCGCAGGCGCGAAGGCGCCGCAGGGCCGCGCCAGGTGCGCCCCGCCGTCGCCGCCGCGGCGGCCGCGGCCACGCAGGCGCCCGTCGCCGAGCCGACGACCGCGCGCACCGGCTGGGGCACCCGCCGCGGCGCCGCACCCGCCCTCAAGTCCCAGGTACGCCAGGGGGCCACCGCGGGCGCCCCGGCGTCCGGGCGGCGCCAGGAACGCTCACTGCTGGGCGAGGCGGTGGGGGCGACGACGCCCGTACGGGGCGAACACGACCCTGAACCCGCCTCCCGGGTTTCTGCGGTTGAGGCGCCCCAGAACGGCACCACCACCGCAGGCCACGGCCGGAACCGCACCGGGGACCGGCGCATCGCAGGGCGGGCCGGACGGCGGTCCACGGATCACCTCGACGAACGCCCCGACGAACGCCCCGACGAACGCCCCGACGAACGCCCCGGCGAACACCCCGACGACCAGCTCGGCGAACGACCTGAGACCCGGCACCGCTCCGAGGTGGCGGGCAGCTCTGAGGTGCGGGACCGGCCTGAGGCGCGGAACCGCTTCGAGGCGGGGGACGGCTTTGAGACGCGGGACCGGCCTGAGGTGCAGGCCGCGATGAGTGCCGAGGCGCTGGCCGCTCAGGAGGCGGCAGCGGATCCGATCAGGACGGCGGAGAGCCGCAAGCCGACCGCCGGCAAGCCCATCGACACCGAGGCGCTGCGCAGGCTGCGGCGGCTCGCGGCGAGCGCCGACGGCCCGATCGACGCGAGGGATCGGGCCGACGCCGGTCCGCGTCCGGCGGGTGAGCGTCCCGAGGACGAGGTCGCCCGTGACAAGCACAGGAAGGGCCAGCCGCCGCGGCTCGTCCCCGGGCTGGTGCTCTCGGGCGGCCAGGGGGTCTGGCCGCCGCTCGACCCCGACGCCAAGCCGGTGCCCCGCCCCAGCGCCCGCAAGGACGAGACCCACGAGGACCTACGAGCGGACCTCCCACGTACCGGCACCCCAGGAACGCCCGCCGCGTCCCGGCAGGACACCGACTCCGAGGTCCCTGGCACTCCGGCCGAAACGCCGGAGGGCCACGACCCGCAGCCCGTGCGGAAGCTGTCCGAGGCCCGTGACACGCAGTCCGTGCGTGAGCGTGGCGACGCGGAGATCGCGGGCGGGACGGCCGGCGTGCCGGACCCGGCTGCTGCACAGGAGCCGGGCACGGCTGGTGCGCATGGGTCCGACGCCGCCGGCGTGAACGACGCCGCCGCAGCGTCGGCACCCGGGGCCGAAGTGCCCGGGCCCAAGGCGGCAAGACCCAAGGCGACCCGATCCAGGGCCACCCGATCCAAGGCGACCAAGTCCGAGGCGGCCAAGCTTGAGGCGGCCAAGCTTGAGGCACCCGAGTCCGAGGCACCGGGGTCCGAGGCGGCCGGGCTTGAGGTGAGCGGGTCCGAGGCGGTCGGAGCCGGTGGGGCCGGGACCGGTGACGCGCGCACGGCCGTAGACGGGGCTGAGAAGCACGCAGACGACCGCACAACCCCGGCGGCCGGTGAACGTACCGCCCCGGTGTCGGGCGATCGTGAGGCCGGGCGTGAGCCCGTGCCGGCTCAGGAGCGTGAGGCCGACCGCGAGCGGGTGACGGCCAGGGAGCGTGAGGTCGCCAGGGAGCGGCGGGCGGCTCGGGAGCGGGAGGCGGTGGCCGCCGCAGGCCGGGAGGTGGCCGAGGCGGCGCGGGGTGGGGCTGTGGTTCGGCCGGGTGGTGAGGTCGGTGGGGAGATCGGGCCCGTGCCCGTCCCACGGCCTGGCGAGGGCCGGGTGCGGCGGATCGAGTCCGTCGTGGGACGCGACTCCGGCGGCTGGCGGCGCATCGCTCAGGTCGTCGTCGGCGGCGGCGGGGTGCGGACCGACGGGTCCGAGATCGACGAGGCCAGGGCCAGGGGCGTGTTCGCGGGCAGCCGCAGGGTCGTCGTGCTGGGCTGCACCGGCGGCGCCGGGCAGAGCACCACGGCGCTCATGCTGGGCCACACGTTCGCCCAGCACCGCGACGACCGGGTCGTGGCCGTCGATGCCAACAGCGGCGGCGGCACGCTGACCAGCAAGATCCAGCCGGAGACCCCCGAGACCCTGACGTCGCTGCTGTCGGGGCTCGACCGGGTCAGCGGCTATCTCACCATGCGGGGTTACACCACGCGGACCGCCTCCGGTCTGGAGGTGATCAGCGCGGACACCGACGCGGGCGCCGAGCAGCGCCTCGCGGACAGGTCCTTCTTCTCCGACCACCGGCTCGGCGAATCCATGCGCCTGCTCGACCGCCACTACAAGCTGGCCGTCATCGACCCGGCCGCCGCCCTGGCGGCCAGGTTGCTGCCGTACGCGGACCAGCTCGTCCTGGTGGTCCCGGCGAGCGAGGAGGCGCCGGAGGCGGTGGCGATGACGTACGAGTGGCTCGACGGGCACGGGTGCGCGGAGCTGCGCAGGCGGGCGGTGATGGTGGTCAACGGCGTGAGCAGGCGTTCGATGACCGACGTCGAGCAGGCGGAGTCGGTGGCCAGAGGCAGGTGCCGGGCCATCGTCAGGGTCCCCTGGGAGGACGACCTCGCGCCGGGCGGCGCGGACGTCGTCGATCCCGGGCAGTTGCGCGCGGCCGGGCGGCGGGCGTACCTCGCCCTCGCCGGGGTCGTGGTCGCAGGTTTCGCGGCACAGTCCGTACGACCGAGCGAAGAGGAGTTGGCGAGTGACCCCCCGGGCACGAGAATCGGTGAGCGATAAGTGAACAAGCGAGCAGGTCTGGCCCGTTCATGCGCCGAGGGGGCGGCATGAGCAGGGCATCCCGAGCGCACCAGCGCCTCGCGGTCCGCTACTTCGACGACCGCATCCTGCTCACGGACACCTGCGCATGGGCGTATTTCCGGCTCCCGACGGTCAGCTACGAGTTCGTCACACCCGAGGAACGCGAGGCGCTGGCCACCAACATCACGATCGCGCTGGCGGCGATCAGGATGCCCGACGCCGAGGTCCACCTGAGGGTCGCGCACCGCACGTACCCGGCGGCGGAGTGGGCCATGGCGCTCAACGCCACCTCCGACGAGGGGCCCGGCTGGCGCGACTACCTGGAGGAGATGTACCGGCACGTCTGGGCCAAGGACTTCTGGTCGAAGGAGGTCTACCTGGGCGTGCGGCTCGGCCCGCGCGGCAAGCAGCTCGGCAGCGGCGTGCTGAGCCAGCTCCTCGGCTTCTACCAGAAGACCGAGAAGGTGCTGGGGATGGACGACGACCACGTTCCCGACAGCGAGATCGGGCGCTGGACGGAGCAGGCGGAACGGCTCGGGCGAGCACTCGCGTCGAGTGCCCTCTACGCCCGTCACGCCACCTCCGTCGAGGTGGCGTGGCTGTTCCAGCACTCGGCCGCGGGCGCGCTCGGCGACCCGCCGCCCTCGGCCAGCCCGCGCAGGCGCTGGGGCAAGGGCGAGATCGAGTCGCTGGTCGAGGGCGAGATCCACAACGGCAGGTCGCTGCTGCGGATCGTGCAGCCGCAGGGCGACTCCTACGTGGCGCACCTGTCGTTCGCGCGTTTCCCCGACCTGATGCCCTTCCCCGACGGGGAGCCGTGGCTGCACTTCGCCGACCAGTTGCCGTTCCCGGTGGAGGTCTCCTCGCGGATGCGGCTGATCCCGCCGGTGAAGGCGTCCAAGGACGTGGCGCGCAAGCTGGCGCACGCCCGCGACATGGACCACCACATCCGCGAGGCCGGCGCGGAGGCGCCGCTGGCGCTGGCCGAGCAGATCGACGCGGCCCGCATGCTGGAGCACGGCATCACCAAGGAGCGGCTGCCCTTCGTGTACGGCTGGCACCGCCTGATCGTCGCGGCCCCGACCGAGGACATCTGTGTGCAGCGGGTGGAGGCGGTGGTCGAGCACTACCGTGACATGGGCATCGACGTGGTCAACTCGACCGGCGACCAGTTCTCGCTGTTCTGCGAGACGCTGCCGGGCGAGAAGGTGCGCGTCAACGCTTACGCCCAGCGCCAGCCGCTGCGTACGATCGCCGGCGGCATGGCCACGGCCACCGTCGATCTCGGCGACCGGCTGGACGAGGGCAGTGAGGGCTGGCTGGGCCCGTACATCGGTGAGACCGTCGGCAGGGCGCGCAGCATCGTGCACTTCGACCCGCTGGTGGCGGCCACGCGCAACCGGCCGACCGCCATCGCGATCACCGGCGAGCCCGGCGGCGGCAAGACCACGCTGGCGCTGCTGATGATCTACCAGATGGCGCTGCGCGGCGTGACGGTCGCGGTGATCGACCCGAAGGGCGACGCGGAGTCGCTGGTACGGCTGCTGGAGAAGCGGGGCCGCAAGGCCCGCGTCATCCCGCTCGGCTCGGCGGCCCCCGGGCTGCTCGACCCGTTCTCGTTCGGCGACGACATCGCGGCGAAGAAGACCATGGCCACCGAGACGCTGCGGCTGCTGCTGCCCCGCATGTCGGAGGAGCGCGAGTCGGCGATGATCCAGGCGGTGGCGGCCGTGTCGAACGGCGAGGACCCCTCGCTCGGCAAGGTCGTGGACTTCCTGGACCAGGCCGAGGACGCGGCGTCGAAGAACCTCGGCGCGGTGCTGCGCTCGATGTCGGAGATGCACCTGGCCAGGCTGTGCTTCGACCCGTCAGGCGGCGACCAGATCGACACCGAGGGCTGGACGACCGTGTTCACGCTCGGCGGGCTGACGCTGCCCGACGTGGCCACGGGCAGGGAGGACTACTCCTACGAGCAGCGGCTGTCGGTGGCCCTGCTCTACCTGGTGTCCCAGTTCGCGCGCAGGCTGATGAACGGCCTCGACCGGCGCGCCCCCAAGGCGATCTTCCTGGACGAGGCGTGGGCGATCACCTCCACACCCGAGGGCGCCAAGCTGGTGCCCGAGGTCAGCAGGATGGGCCGTTCCCGCAACACCGCTCTGGTGCTGGTCTCGCAGAACGCGGGAGACCTGCTGAACGAGCAGGTGACCAACTGCCTGTCGTCCGTCTTCGCGTTCAGGTCCACCGAGAGGGTGGAGGTGGACCACGTCATGTCCCTGCTCGGGGTGGAGTCGTCCGAGGAGCACAAGGCCGTGCTCCGCTCCCTGGGCAACGGCGAATGCGTATTCCGTGATCTGGATGGCAGGGCGGGGCGTATGGGCGTAGACCTGATCTCCGAAGAACTTCTCCGCTGGCTCGACACGAACCCGACACACGACAAACCCGGCGGCACGGGGCATGATGATCTTCAGGGGGGCGTGGGCAGGGCGCAGGAGGTACGGTCATGAAGGTCCGGCTATCCCGACGAATCGCGCTGGCTCTCGCGCTCGTCACCGGCATCCTCGTGGTGCCGCTCGTCCTGGGCGCGACGTCCACTCCGGTCGCCGCCGCCCCCTGTGACCTGTCAGGACCGCTTTCGCCCGAGATGGTGGGCAGCGGCACCGACGGGCTGATCCAGCCACCCGCCCCGCCGGCCGGCACGCCCGCGGCGACCACCAACTACGCCCAGTTCGGGATGAGCGGGCAGTTCTGGCACACCCACGAGCTGACCTGCTCCGACTACGTGGCCGTGCTCGGCAACATGTGGGCCAACGGCATCTTCACCGCGGCCAAGGCCGTCGACCGGCTGACGATCACCACGTACCAGGCGGCGGCCACGGAAGGACCGCTCCAGGCGATCAAGGACGTGGTCGACGACATCGTCACGCGGCTGGCCGACGCCGTCTACTGGGACTTCCTCCAGCCGATCGTCATCCTCGGCGCCATCTGGCTGGCCTGGTACGGGCTGATCCGCAAGCGGGCCACCACGACCGCCGAGGGCGTGATCTGGATGGTGCTGGCGGTCACGGTGGCGGTGTGGTTCTTCAGCCGGCCGGGAGACTTCACCGGCCTGGGCAAGGTCGTCACCGACAAGACCGGCGAAGTGGTCAACTCCGCCTTCTCCGGCCTGCCGGGCGCGGGCGGCGCGTCCTGCCTGCCGCCGCCCGGCGGCGGCGCCAGCCCGCAGGTGCAGGCGGGCGGCTACGCGCAGACCGGCACCCCCGGGGTCGACCAGAACGCCGACGCGCTGTGGTCCACGCTGGTCTGCAAGCCGTGGCTGGTCGGCCTGTTCGGCACCGCCGACCCGCAGCAGCCGATCGTGCGCGACTGGGGTCGCAAGGTGCTGGAGATGCAGTCGGTGCCGCAGGCGGTGGCCGGGCAACCGGCTCCCGACGTGGGAGCCCGCCAGTCGGAGTACGCGGCGCTCGGCGACAAGCTCAGGAACGACCCCCGCTACGCCACCTTCTCCGGCCGCGACTGGTCCAACCGGCTCGGCGTGGCCGTCGGCGCGTTCATCGCCGCCCTGGTGGCGGGCCTGCTCATCTTCCTGGTGGCGGTGTCGCTGCTGGTGCTGAAGGTGGGCTTCCTGCTCCTGCTCATCCTGGGGCCGATCTTCCTGCTGATCGGAGTCCATCCCGGCAGCGGGCGGATCGTCGCCCTGCGCTGGGTGGAGATGCTCATCGGCACGCTGCTGAGACAGGCCGTGCTGACGATCGTGCTGAGCGTCCTCGTGTACGGGTACGCGCTCATCATCTCCACCGCCATGCCCTGGGGCATGCAGGTGCTGTTCATGGCCCTGCTGACGATCGCGGTGTTCTTCTACCGCCGCCCGTTCCAGCACCTGTTCGCCTCCATGAGCGGCCACACGGTCACCACCCGCATGCTCGGCGAGGCGGCGAGTTCGTCCGTGCTTGAGCGGTCGGCGGGCGTGCTGCCGCCGGTGGCGTCGGCCAGGATCGGCCGCTGGGGCCTGCGCAAGGCCGAGCCGCTGATCAGGGCGGCCAGTGCGGCCAACCCGGCGGGCGCGGCGGCCACGGCCGCGGCGGGCGGCCAGGTCAGGATGCGCGGCGAGGAGGGCGAAGGCGCCGCCGCCGGCACCAGGGTCCCGGCCACGGCGGCTCCCCTCGACACCGACGCGCAGGGCGGCAGGGCGGCCGGGCGGGGCACGCCCGAGCCGCGCAAGGGCACCGCGCCCCCGCTCAACCTGGGCACCTCGGCTCCTCAGCGCGGGCCCGCGGCCGGCGGTCCCCGGGTCGGCGGCGGGGCCGCGGCCTCCACCGGCTCAGCGGCCTCGGCGGCCTCGGCGGCCTCGTCGGGCTCCTCCGGCGGCTGGTTCGGCGGGGCGTCCGGCGGTGGCTGGGCGCGGCGCGGCGGTTCATCTGGTGGCTCACGCTCCGGCGGGTCGCGCTTCGGCGGGTCCGGCGGGTCACGATCAGGCGGGTCGCGCTTCGGCGGGTCGGGCGGCTCCCGTACGGGCGGCACGCGCTCGCGCGGCTCCGGCGGCGGCCTCTTCGGCGGTTCAGGCGGTTCAGGCGGGTCCGGCGGGTCCGGCGGGTCCGGCGGATCGGGTGGCTCAGGCGGCGGGCTGTTCGGCGGCGGGTCGCGCAACGGCTCGCGTTCGGGCAACGGCTCCCGCTCCGGGGGCGGGACGTCGCCGGGGCCCCGGATCTTCGGCTCGGGCGAGTCGTCGTCGCGCTCCTCCGAGGCGCCCCCGCTCTGGCTGCGCAGCAGCGGCAACGGCGGCGGCTCAGGAGGCGACAGCCCCGACGTGCCCTTCTGGCTCAAGCCGAACAACCCCGACAAGGACTAGAACATGGCGCAGGCAGGTGACAGGCGGGGGGTGGCCTTCGCCGCCATCGTCGTGGTCATCGCGGCGGTCGGCATCTACCTGACGATGTGGCCCGACTCCTCCGAGGAACCCCAGGCGCGGCCGGAGGCGGCCAGGGCCACCAGCTCCGCCGTGGCGTCCAGCACGCCGCTGGCCACCGCGAGCGCCGCGCCGTTCGACGTGTACGCGTACCTGCCGATGAAGAAGGAGCAACTGGCGGCGGCGGCCGACCTGGCCACCCGGTTCACCGCCGCCTACGGCACCTTCCGCTTCGACGAGGATCCCGCGGCCTACGCGGGGCGGCTCAAGGCGTACACCACGGCCGAGCTCGGCGACACCCTGACCAGGACGATGACCTCGGCCGGCACCGTCGAGGCGAACAAGAACGACCAGATCGTCTCCACGGCCACGGCCGCGCTCAAGGAGATCAGGCAGGTCGACAAGAGCTCCATCGTCTTCGTGGTCACCGCGAACAGGCAGGTCACGGCCACCAGCGGCAACAAGCTGGTCAGCGAGGAGTTCGCGGTGACGGTGAGCCAGTCGGGAGCCGACTGGCGGGTCTATGACATCCTGCCCGCCGCCGACGGCCAGGACGGAGATCCCCCCTGGTGAAACTCTCCAAGACCCGGCTGGCCCTGATCATTGGCCTGGCCGGCATGCTGCTCCTGGTGGCGGTCATCGTCTCACCGCTGCTGCTGATGTCGATGCCGTCGTTCCTGAGCGACAGCGCCTCCGTCGACTGCGACGACACGGCCCAGGTGGAGGAGGCGTCCGACTCCGCCTCGTCCGACATCCCGTCCGAATACCTGGAGCTGTACAAGGACTACGGCAAGCGGATCGGCGTCCAGTGGAACATCCTGGCCGCCGTGGGCAAGCGCGAGACCGACCACGGCCGCTCCTCCCTGCCCGGCGTCAAGAGCGGCACCAACTCGGCGGGCGCGGCCGGGCCGATGCAGTTCCTCATCTCGACGTGGGGCGGCAAGGCGAGGGTCGCGATGTCGTCGACGTTCAACGGCTACGCCTCCGACGGCGACGGTGACGGCGTCGGCGACGTCTACAACCCCGCCGACGCCATCCTCGGCGCGGCCAAGATGCTCAAGCGCAACGGCGCCCCCGAGAACGTGCGGCGGGCGCTGTTCGTCTACAACCGGGCCTGGTGGTACGTGGACCAGGTCGAGGAGATCGCCAGGAAGTACGCCAAGTCGGGAGCGGTCAAGGTGCCGCCGCAGGCGTCGGAGGAGTGCGACGAGCCGCTGGTCGAGGCCGCGCCCAGCGACGTCGTGGCCAAGATCCTGCAGTACGCGCTGGCGCAGCGCGGCAAGCCGTACCTGTGGGGCGGCACCGGGCCCGACTCCTTCGACTGCTCGGGGGTCATCTACGCGGCCTACAAGGCGGCCGGGCTGACGATCCCGCGCACCACGTTCGGGCAGTGGCCGTTCGGCGTGAAGGTGTTAGAAGGCGAGGAACAACCCGGCGACCTGGTGTTCTTCAACGCCGGCCCCGGTACGTCCGCGAACAACCCCGGCCACGTGGGGCTGGTCGTGTCGAAGGGCAAGATGCTGGAGGCGCGGTGCCGGTTGTGCGGCCCCATCAAGGTCACGAGTTACCAGGCGCGCGACACCCGCGTGGGCTTCACCCGCCCGCTGCAGAACCCCGGGGTGCAGGAACAGCTGAAGAAGCTGCAGAATCGCACCCTATGAGGATCTTTCTGTTGCGGACGCCGTCCGCATGAGCGTGATCGTGGTCGTGGCCGCGGTGATCGTCGGGCCCGGCGGCCGGGTGCTGGCCGCGCAGCGCGCCGAGCCCGCCGCGCTGGCCGGCGGCTGGGAGTTCCCCGGCGGGAAGGTGGACCCCGGCGAGAGCGAGGAGGTCGCGCTCGTCAGGGAGTGCAGGGAGGAGCTCGGCGTCGAGGTCGCCGTGGGCGCGCGCGTGGGCGGCGACTGGCCCTTGGCGGAGGGGTACGTCATGCGCGTCTGGCTCTGCTCGCTGATCTCGGGGACGCCGGAGGCCAGGGAACACCTGGCGCTGCGCTGGCTCGGGCCGGGGGAGTACTACGAGGTCGAATGGCTGGGCGCGGACCTGCCGATCATGAAGACGGTGGAGAGTCTCCTCCCGCGTGATTAGGACATCCCTCTCTGTGACAGAATGATTACTAGGCGTTATTTTGTGTCACGGTGGGGAGATGGGGCGCGATGCGGCGTGGATGGGGCGTCGCCGGGGTGCTGACGCTGGTGGCGGTGCCTTCTGTGCCTGTGGCGGCGACCGGGGTGTCGCTGGTGCTGGAGCGGGTGCACGAAGGCGGCGAGGTCGGCAAGCAGGTCAGGACCGGGGACGTGCAGCGTTTCCGGGTCCGGCTCAACGGCATGGCCAAGGGGGCCAGGGTGGCGGTCGCGGCCAGCCCGGCTACGGCCCTGACCGAGGTCTCGTGCCCGCCCCTGCTGGACCCGCGTCCTACGGCGGGTGCCGACGGCCTCGGCGCCGCGACCCCGGCCGGCGTCGTCGGCCAGGCTTCGGCCGGGCCTGCGGGAGCGGCTGCGCCCGGGCTCGCTGGGCAGGGCGCGGCTTCGGCCGGGCTCACCGGGCAGGGCACGGCTTCAGTCGGTCTCTCCGGGCAGGGCTCGGCTTCGGCCGAGGCGGTGGGTGCCGGTGAAGGGGGCGGGGCGGCTGGGCGGTTGGCCAGGCGGGCGTTGCGGGTCGTGGGCGATCCGGCGGCGCCGGGTGCCGTTCCGCCGGGGGCGGGGGTGTGCCGGTTGGGGAAGGTCGCCGGTGAGCGGGCCGTGGACGTCACGGTCAAGGCGCCCGCCGGCGCGTGGGAGGTGGTGCTCGCCGCGGTGGCCAGGTTGCGCGGGACCGGCGACGGGCCGACGATCCTGAGCAGGAGCACCGCCGTACAGGTCGGAGGGACTCGCATCACGGGGGAGCGGGCGACGTTCAGCGGCCGGGCCCACCGTCTCCCGCCGCCCAAGCGCGACGGCCTCGACCAGCGGGCCCACACGAGCCCGCTCGCCTCCCCGGCCCCGACCCCGACCCCGGCCCGGCCCTCGACCAGGCCCCCGGCTGGGGCAGGCGCCGCCCCGACCGTCGGCGCGTCCCCGATCGCGGGAACGAGACCGAGCCCAGGAGCCACGCCGAGCGCACGAGCGACGGCAAGGGTGCAGGGCCCGGGAAGCGCGGCGAGGGCCGACCGGACGGCGAGGGGTCACCGGACGGTGAGGGCCGGTAGGGCGGCGAGTGCGACTCCTGCGGCGGGTGCGGGCGGCCCCGCGGCCGGCGCGGGTTCCGCGGCGAGCGCGACCCCTCCGGCGAGCGGCGTCCTCGCGGCGAGTCCGGCTCCTGCGGCGAGTGCGGCGGTGGCCGCCGGAGGGGTGCCCGCCCTTCCGCCGTTCCCGCCCGTCACCCCCATCGTCCCCGTCACCTCCGTCACCCCCGGCGTGCCCGGTCCTGGCGTGCCTTCAGGAGGCGTGCCGCAGGCGTTGCCGAGCGCCGCCGTGAGCCTGCCCGCCGGTACGCGGCTCCTTGCCTCGTTCCAAGCCGAAGGCCCCGGCGGGGCGGCGCCGCTGCCGTGGGAAATGGTGTCGGCCGCGAAACACGTTCATCCGGTGCGTTACGTCAGCCCGATCGACGGGCCGCAGGCGTTGCCCATGGTCGCGGGGGCCATCGGAGTGCTGCTCGGAGGGCTCTGGATCGTTGTCACGGTACAACGAGGGCGTAACCGGAGAAACGTGTTGTAATTCCGTCTTTACTGTTACTTTTACCCGGCTAGTATTCCCTTTGACCATGGTTCCGGGACTGCGCGGAGGGCACCGGTGGCACGCACGCGAGCGACGGCCCTGTCCGCTGTCGTCCTGGCGCTCGCACTGACGGGCGCCGGAGCGACCCCGTTCATCGTGCAGAGCGCGAGCGCCTCCGTGACCGCCTTGGATCCCGTCGAGCCATGTGACGTCGGCGAGGTCTGCGACATCACCCCCGAGACCACCGTCACCGTCACCACCACTTTGGGCGAGCCCACTCCCGAGGAGACGGACTCGGCGCCGGAGACGACGGTCACCAAGACGGTGACCGCGACCCCGACGAAGAAGACCAAGGCGCCGACCCCCACGAAGACCAGCCCCACCACGACCCCTCCGCCGACTCCTCCGACGCAGAACCCGCAGCCGCTGCCCACGCAGCCCGCCGAGGTGCCGTCCACGACGGAGCCGACGACCACCCCGGAGGAGACCGTCTCGATGCCGGCCATCGCGCCGGAGGAGACCACCCCCGTCGTGCCGAGGCCCAGCGAGACGCAGGTCGCCTCCGACGAGGAGGTGCCGCTGGAGCTGCGTAACGCGGCGCCGGAGTTCGACCAGCGCACGCTGACGCAGAAGCTCAGCATCCCGGCGCTGGTGCTGGTCCTGCTCGCGCTCTTCGCCGTGCTCATCTTCGAGGGCCGGCTGCGCCGGATGGCCCACGCGGCGGCCGTACGGAAGGCGGGGCCCCCGATCGGCGGGCCCGAGATGCCTCCGCCCGGCGCCGGCTACCCGGCGGGGCCCGGTTACGCCACGGCGGGCTTCCAGGCCCCCGGCTATCCGGGCGGCACCGCGTACGCGCCCATCATCAGCTTCGTGCCGGTGCAGACCTACCCCAGCGTCCCGCCCGGCTACCAGGACTCGAACCACCCGTATCCGCCCCAGGGTTACGTGCAGGAGCCGTACCAGGAGCCCGTTCAGGAGCCTGTGGTCCTACATCCGGACGAGTTCGACTCCTACAGCGAGCCGCCGTCCCGCGAGCGTGATCTGTTCGAGCCGGCGACCGAGGTGCGTGACCCGTTCGAGCCGGCGTCGGGTCCGCGTGAGCGCGACCCGTTCGAGCCGCTGGTGCCGCCGGTGCCGTCGGACATCCCGCCGGGTGGGGCCGGCCCGTACGACGGCGACCAGGAGCAGCCGCTCGGCCCTGCCTCGGCCGCCGAGTCGGGTGACCCCGACCCCTGGAAGCCCTCCGCCGCGGGTTCGCTGTTCGAGCCGGCCGCCAAGGAGACCGGCCCTGGCGCGGGAGATTCCACGACGGCCACCGACTACGAGCCGCCGCCCTACCTGGCGCCTGACGCGGACGTGACGGCCGTGCAGCCGCTGCCGCCCCAGTTCCAGGAGCAGCCGCCGCAGGAGCCGACGAAGGAGATGCCCGACGCCAAGCGCAGGCGTTTCGGCCGGAAGAAGAAGTAAGACCAGACGGACGCAGAAGTGCGGGGGCCGGTCGTCCGGCCCCCGCTCTTCTGATTTGGTACGCCTACTTGCTGTTGCTGTTGCTGCTGCTGCGCTTGAAGATCTTGTTGCCCAGCCACACCAGCGGGTCGTACTTGCGGTCCACCACGCGCTCCTTCATCGGGATCAGCGCGTTGTCGGTGATCTTGATGTGCTCGGGGCAGACCTCGGTGCAGCACTTGGTGATGTTGCAGTAGCCGAGCCCGTGCTCCTCCTGCGCGGCGTCCTGCCGGTCGGCCACGTCGTACGGGTGCATGTCCAGCTCGGCGATCCGCATGAGGAACCGGGGACCGGAGAAGTTGCTCTTGTTCTCCTCGTGGTCACGGATGACGTGGCAGACGTTGTTGCACATGAAGCACTCGATGCACTTGCGGAACTCCTGCGAGCGCTCGACGTCCACCTGCTTCATCCGGTATTCGCCCGGCTTCACCCCGCTCGGCGGGGTGAAGGAGGGCACCTCCCGGGCCTTCTGGTAGTTGTAGGACACGTCGGTGACGAGGTCCTTGATGACGGGGAAGGTCCGCATCGGCGTGACCGTGATGGTCTCGTCCTCCTCGAAGGTGGACATGCGGGTCATACAGCCCAGTCGCGGCTTGCCGTTGATCTCCATGCTGCACGAGCCGCACTTGCCGGCCTTGCAGTTCCACCGCACCGCCAGGTCGGGCGCCTGCGTGGCCTGGAGGCGGTGGATGATGTCGAGGACGACCTCGCCCTCGTTGACCTCGACGGTGAAGTCCTCGAGCTTGCCCTCGCCGCCCTCACCGCGCCAGACCCTGAACTTTGCCTTGTAGCTCATGACTTCGCTATCCCGTCGAACTCGGTCATCTCTTCGTCGGTGAGGTATTTGCTCAGCTCGTCCCGGTCGAAGAGGGTGATCAGGTCGTCGCGCATGGATGGCTGGACCTTCTCCTCGACCTGCACGGACGTGCCGTCCGCGGTGGAGCAGACGAGCAGCTTGCGGCGCCAGTCCGGGTTCATCCCGGGGAAGTCGTCGCGCGTGTGCCCGCCGCGGCTCTCCTCGCGCAGCAGCGCGGCGCGGGCCACGCACTCCGAGACCAGCACCATGTTGCGCAGGTCGATCGCGAGGTGCCAGCCCGGGTTGTAGATGCGCGAGCCGGCCGCGCCGACCATGCGCACCCGCTCCTTGAGCTTCTCCACGGCCTCCAGGGCCTCGGAGACCTCCTCGGCCTTGCGGATGATGCCCACCAGCTCGTTCATCGTGCGCTGGAGCTCGTGGTGGACCTCGTAGGGGTTCTCGCCGCCGCGGTTGAGCGGGGCCAGCGCCTCCTCCAGGGCCGCGTCCACCGACTCGGACTCGACCTTGGGCCGCGCGGCCAGGCCGTCCACGTACGCCGCCGCGCCCGCGCCCGCCCGGCGCCCGAACACCAGCAGGTCGGACAGCGAGTTGCCGCCCAGCCGGTTGGAGCCGTGCATGCCGCCCGAGACCTCGCCGGCCGCGAACAGCCCGGGAACGGCCGCCGCGCCGCTGTCGGCGTCGACCTCGACGCCGCCCATGATGTAGTGGCAGGTCGGCCCCACCTGCATGGGCTCGGCGGTGATGTCGACGTCGGCCAGCTCCTTGAACTGGTGGTGCATCGACGGCAGCCGCCGCTTGATCTCCTCGGCGGGCAGGCGGGTGGAGACGTCGAGGAAGACGCCGCCCTGGGGTGAGCCGCGACCGGCCTTCACCTCGGCGTTGATCGCGCGGGCCACCTCGTCACGCGGCAGCAGCTCCGGCGGGCGCCGGTTGTTGGCCTGGTCGGTGTACCAGCGGTCGCCCTCTTCCTCCGTGGTGGCGTACTTGTCCTTGAACACCTCGGGGATGTAGTCGAACATGAAGCGCTTGCCCTCGGAGTTGCGCAGCACGCCGCCGTCACCGCGGACGGACTCGGTGACCAGGATGCCGCGCACCGACGGAGGCCAGACCATCCCCGTGGGGTGGAACTGGATGAACTCCATGTTGATCAGGTTCGCGCCGGCGAGCAGGGCCAGGGCGTGGCCGTCGCCGGTGTACTCCCAGGAGTTGGACGTGACGACGTACGACTTGCCGATGCCGCCGGTGGCCAGGACCACGGCGGGGGCGTCGAAGAGGACGAAGTTGCCCGTCTCGCGCCAGTAGCCGAACGCGCCGGAGATCGCGTCGCCGTCCTTGAGCAGCCGGGTGACGGTGCACTCGGCGAAGACCTTGATGTAGGCCTCGTAGTCGCCGTGGGCCTCGTAGTCCTCCTGCTGGAGGGCCACGACGCGCTGCTGCAGGGTGCGGATGAGCTCCAGGCCGGTACGGTCGCCCACGTGTGCGAGCCGTGGGTACTCGTGCCCGCCGAAGTTCCGCTGGCTGATCTTGCCGTCCTTGGTGCGGTCGAACAGCGCGCCCCAGGCCTCCAGCTCCCACACGCGGTCGGGCGCCTCCTTGGCGTGCAGCTCGGCCATCCGCCAGTTGTTGAGGAACTTGCCGCCCCGCATGGTGTCACGGAAGTGCACCATCCAGTTGTCGTCGGGGTTGACGTTCCCCATCGCGGCGGCCGCGCCGCCCTCGGCCATGACCGTGTGGGCCTTGCCGAACAGCGACTTGCAGATGATCGCGGTCCGCTTGCCCTGCTGGCGGGCCTCGATCGCGGCCCGCAGGCCGGCCCCGCCCGCGCCGATGACGACGACGTCGTACTCGTGGCGCTCTATGTTGTGCGTGTTTTCCACTGAAAGCTGTCCTTACGCGTACGGGAAGGCGATGATGCCCTTGGCCACCAGGCGCACGTACAGGTCGGCGCCCATGACCGAGAACATCGAGGCCCACGCGAGGGGTTGGTGCTTGGCGTTGAGCTTGGACACGAACGTCCAGGCCCGGTACCGCAGCGGGTGACGGGAGAAGTGGTTGAGCCTGCCCGCGGTGATGTGCCGGCAGGAGTGGCACGACAGCGTGTAGGCGTTGATGAGGACGGCGTTGGCGATCAGGATCCAGCTGCCCAGGCCGAGCGGCTTGTGCACGACCGCCAGGACGGCGTCGTAGGCCAGGATGAGGCCGATCACGATGGCCGCGTAGAAGAAGTACCTGTGGATGTTCTGGATGATCAGCGGGAAGCGCCGCTCACCGGTGTACTTCCCGTGCGGCTCCTGCACGGCGCAGGCCGGCGGCGAGAGCCAGAAGGAGCGGTAGTAGGACTTGCGGTAGTAGTAGCAGGTCAGCCGGAACCCGCCGGGCAGGGCCAGGATGAGCAGCCCCGGCGAGAGCGTGTACCAGTCGCCGATCGGCGCCCAGCCGAACAGTTGCGCCCCTTCGGGACACGTGACCGCGGCCAGACAGGGCGAGGCGAACGGGGCGATGTAGGGATCGACGAAGATGCTGTTGTCGATGATCGCCCATACACCGTAGACAAGAAATGAGCTGAGCCCGAGGAACGTCACGAGCGGGACCAGCCACCATCTGTCCGTACGCAGGGTGCGCACCTTGACTTGCGCACGCTGCCGGCGGACCGGGGCTTCGGGCGTCGTCTGGGTCATCGCGGACCTCTCCACCTCCCGCGGACCCTTAGCGCAGGGGGTCCGTGGTTTCGATTCACTGGGCGCGCTCTCAGGGCGGGATCCGCTCGGGCGCGCGCGTTGGTGGGGGATACGTTACGACGACAGGATCGACATTTGTGAGCGGGGTCACTCACTTTTTCGATGACTAGCTGTGATTCCTGTCACGTAGCCCGTCAGAGGGGCTGTTCGAGGGGCGGTAACTTCACCACTGTCACGAAAAAGTTATCGATTTGCCGGACAACGCGAATAAATTGCTCGAAGTCGACGGGTTTCGCGACATATGCGTTCGCGTGTAACCGGTAGCTGCGGAGGATGTCCTCCTCCGCCTCGGACGTCGTCAGGATCACCACCGGGATCGTACGTAACTCGGCGTCGGCCTTCACCTCCTCCAGCACCTCCATGCCGCTCATCCTGGGCAGATTGAGGTCGAGCAGCACCAGGTCGGGGCGCGGCGCGCCGGCGAACTCGCCCTCGCGGCGCAGGTAGGCCATCGCCTGCTCGCCGTCGTTGACCACGTTGAGCCGGTTGTGCACCTTGTTGAGGTCGAAGGCCTCCCTGGTGAGCAGGATGTCGCCCTGGTCGTCCTCCACCAGGAGCACCTCGATCGGCCGCCAGCCCTTCATCGCTCGGCTCCCGTGGCGGGCAGCGTCCACCGGAACGTCGCGCCGCCCCCGCCGTCGTTCCCGTCCAGCCACAGCGTTCCCCCGTGATACTCGACGATCTTGCGGCAGAGCGCCAGCCCGATGCCGGTTCCCGGATAGACGTCTCGCGGATGCAGCCGCTGGAAGATGAGGAAGATGCGGTCGGCGTACTTGGGCTCGACCCCGATGCCGTTGTCGGAGCAGCTGAACTCCCACTGGTCGCCGTCGCGCCTGACCCCGATGTGCACGCGTGGCGGGTCGTCGGCGCGGAACTTGACGGCGTTCTCGATGAGGTTCTGGAAGAGCTGCGTGAGCTGCAGCTGGTTGCCGAGGACGCGGGGCAGCTCGTCGCGCGTGACGACGGCGCCGGTGTCCTCGATCGTGGCGGACAGGTTGTCCAGCGCCCGGTCCAGCGCCGCGCCCGTGTCGGTCTCGGTCTTCTCGCCGGTGACCCGGCCGACGCGGGAGAAGTCGAGCAGGTCGTTGATCAGCAGCTGCATGCGCTTGGCGCCGTCCACCGCGTAGTGGATGTACTGCCTGGCCCGCTCGTCGAGCTGGTCGCCGTAACGCTGCTCCAGCATCTGCGTGAAGCTCGCCACCTTGCGCAGCGGCTCCTGGAGGTCGTGGCTGGCCACGTACGCGAACTGCTCCAGCTCGCTGTTGGACCGGCGCAGCTCCTCGGTCTGGTCGGCGGCCGTCCGCCAGGCCGAGACGACGCGGGCGCGCATGGAGTCGATGTGGCTGGACAGCTCGGCCAGCTCAAGGGGCCTGTCCACGTGCAGGTCGTGGTCGAAGTCGCCGGCGGCGACCGTACGGACCTGCTCGGTGAGCTGGTCGATGGGTTTGAGCACGGCGTAGCGCACGATCACGGCCAGCCCAGCGCCGCAGGCCAGCAGGAGCGCGAAGACTACGATCAGCGCCACGGTCAGCCGCTCGACCTGCGCGGCCGCCTCGGGGCGCGGGTTCAGCTCGGCGGTCCTCGCGGTCATCGTCATGACGATGACGACCCCGGCGGCGAACGTGAGGCCGGCCACCGTCCCGGTGGCCAGGAACCAGCGGGCGACCGGCACCCGGCCCAGGCCGATCGGCTCCTTGGGAGGAGGAAGGGGATGGATCGTCATGTTCTCCTCCTCCGCACCATGACCACGGCCAGGTCGTCGCTCAGCCGGCCCACGTGGGTGATGAGCCGGTCGAGGTCGATGGCGCCGTGGTCGCGTACCAGGTCGAGCAGGCCCTCCACGCCGAGCAGCCGGCTGGGCTCGCCCACGGCGGCCTCGATCAGGCCGTCGGTGTAGAGCATCATCGACCACTCCGCGCCCAGCGGGACGTCGATGACCGCCCACTCCGCGTCGGCGAAGATGCCGAGCGGCGGGCCGGAAGGCGCCTCGGTCACCACCCGCACCTCACCGTCGCGCACCAGCAGCGGCGGCGGATGGCCGACCACGCGCATCGTGGCGTGGCTCAGGTCGGGGCTGATCGTGGCCGTGCACAGCGTGGTGAAGATCTCGGGGGCCTTGCGCTCGGCCCGCAGCAGGGTGTCGAGCGTACGCAGCAGCGTGTCGTCCGGCTGCCCGGCCAGGACCAGCGTGCGCCAGGCGATGCGCAGCGCCACGCCGAGCGCGGCCTCGTCGGGGCCGTGGCCGCACACGTCGCCGATCACCAGGTGCACCGAGCCGTCCGGCGTCTGCACGGTGTCGAAGAAGTCGCCGGCCAGCGTGCCGCCGCTGCCCGGCAGGTAGCGGGTGACGTGTTCGATGGCGGCCGAGCGCAGCAGCGGGCTGGGCAGCAGGGCGCTCTCCAGCCGCGCGTTCTCCTGGGCTGTCAGCTCGGCCTGGACGAGTTTGAGCTGGGCCAGGTCGGCGCGCTTGCGCTCCATCGCGTACCGGATGGACCTGGCCAGCAGCCGGGCGTCCACGTCGCCCTTGACCAGGTAGTCCTGGGCTCCCGACTGCACCGCCGAGACGCCGACGTGCACGTCCCTCAGCCCGGTGAGCACCAGCACCGCCGTGTGCGGCGCCAGCGCCAGCACCTCCTCCAGCGCCTCCAGCCGGCTGGCGTCGGGCAGGGAGAGGTCGACGAGCACGCACTGGATCTGGGGGGTCAGCAGCTCCTTGGCCTCGCGCAGACTGCGTGCCCTGAAGATGCGCGGCGGTGCCAGGACCTGGTTGAGCAGCTCCTCGACGAGGAAGGCGTCGCCGTCGTCGTCCTCGATGAGGAGCAGTGTGAGCGTCTGAGAAAGGTTCGCCGTCAAAAAGCCTCTCCGGGTAGAACCGCCTGGTGCTCATTCTGCGATGATTTCGGTCCGTTGTGGAAGCGTGCTCTCGTGACCGGCTTGCGCGATGAGTTCGACTCCCTGCGGAAGCGTCCCCTCGTGATCGGCTTCCAGGACGAAGGAGAGCAGGGTCTCCCTGAACGCCTGCGCCGCCCTGGTCGGCTCGACGTCCTTGCGGTGGGCCAGCGCGATCGTCCGGCTGAGCCCCGGCGGCGCGAGCGGCGTGCCCAGCAGGCCGGGCCGGCCGTCGAGCACCATCGACGGCACCACGGCCACGCCCAGGCCAGCCTCCACGAACCGCAGCACGGCGTCCATCTCCCCGCCCTGCACCGCGAACCGGGGCTCGAAGCCCGCCTGCCGGCAGGCCGCCAGTGTCGCCTCGCGCACGTCGTAGCCGCGCCTGAACATCACCATCGCCCGGCCGCGCAGGTCCTCGATCCGCACGTAGGGGCCCTTGATCTGCGCGTGGGACGGGGAGACGACGACGAGGTTCTCGCGCAGGATCTCCTCGGTCACCAGCGAGGGATCGTCGCTCTGCAGCGGCATGATGATCAGCGACAGGTCGAGCTGCCCCCTGGCCAGCGCCCTGATCAGGTCGCGCGAGCCGCCCTCCTCCACCAGCAGCTCGATCCCGGGGTACGCGCGATGGAAGCGGGCCAGCGCGTCGGCCAGCAGCCCCGCGCACAGCGAGGGCGTGGCCCCCAGCCGCACCCGGCCCCGGCGCAGCCCCGCCAGCTCGGCCACCTCCTGCCTGGCGGTGTCGGCGTCGGCCAGGATCCGGCGGGCCAGCGGCAGCAGCGCCTCGCCGGCCGCGGTCAGCGTCACGTTGCCGCGCGCCCGCGAGAACAGGGGCGCGCCGAGATCGGCCTCCAGCGCCTTGATCTGCTTGCTCAGCGACGGCTGCGCGACCCGCATGCGCTCGGCCGCCTGGGTGAAGTGCCTGGCCTCCGCCACCGCGACGAAGTACGCGAGCTGCTGAAACTGCATGTGATTTTCCTCGCACCAGCCCGGTGTAAGCCGGCGATAAAAGCCGCGCCTTGCCTCATCATAGCCCGTGGCTATCGAAACCAGATCCGTCATGACTTGGACGGATCAATGCTGGATACCTAGCGTCGAAGACGTGACTGCCACGATAGAGCGCGGTGCCGCCACCGCGTCTGTTACCCCCTCCCATAAGGCCCCGGCCAAGGCCCCGAAGAGGAAGAAGCCGGGCGGGTTCCTGGGCTCCTCGAACGGCAAGAAAGTCGTCATGGCCGTCACGGGCGCCGTGATGGTGCTCTTTCTTCTCGGCCACATGCTCGGCAACCTCAAGATCTTCTTCGGCCGCGAGTCCTTCAACGACTACGCCCACGCGCTGCGCACGCTGCTTGAGCCGCTGGCTCCGTACCGCACGCTGCTGACGCTCGTGGAGATCGTTCTCGTGGTGTCGGTCGTTCTTCACATATGGGCCGCGATCTCGCTGTCCCGCCGCGCGGGCAAGGCCAGGCCGGTCAAGTACGTGGCCAAGAAGTCGCAGGCCGGCGGCTACACCACGCACATCATGCGCTGGGGCGGCGTGACGATCGTGCTGTTCCTGGTCTGGCACCTGCTCGACCTGACCTTCGGCGTGGTGAACCCGAAGGGCTTCGACTCGGCCCCCGCCGACCGGATGATCGCCGGCTTCGACGCTTCCCGGTGGTGGGTGACGCTCATCTACGTCGTCGCCGTCGTCATGGTCGGCCTGCACCTGCGGCACGGCCTCTGGAGCGCCTTCCAGACCCTCGGCTGGGCCGGCCACGGCCGCTACCGCCTGCTCCGCGTGTCGGCCGCCCTGGTCTCCGCGGTCCTGGTCATCGGCTTCCTGGCCCCGCCCCTCGCGATCACGTTCGGAGTTGTCAAGTGAAGTACACCGAAGGCTCCGAGATCAGGGACACCAAGGCTCCCGCCGGGCCCATCGAGGAGCGCTGGGAGAAGCGCAAGTTCAGCGCCAAGCTGGTCAACCCGGCCAACAAGCGCAAGCTCAACGTGATCGTCGTCGGCACCGGCCTGGCGGGCGGCTCGGCCGCGGCGACCCTGGGCGAGCTGGGCTACAACGTCAAGTCGTTCTGCTACCAGGACACGCCGCGCCGCGCCCACTCCATCGCCGCGCAGGGCGGCATCAACGCCGCCAAGAACTACCGCGGCGACGGCGACAGCATCTACCGCCTGTTCTACGACACCGTGAAGGGCGGCGACTTCCGCGCCCGCGAGTCGAACGTCTACCGCCTGGCCCAGGTCTCGGTGAACATCATCGACCAGGCCGTGGCGCAGGGCGTGCCGTTCGCCCGCGAGTACGGCGGCCTGCTCGACACCCGCTCCTTCGGCGGCGCCCAGGTCTCCCGTACGTTCTACGCCCGCGGCCAGACGGGGCAGCAGCTGCTGCTGGGCGCGTACCAGGCGCTGGAGCGGCAGATCGCGGCCGGGACCGTCGAGATGCACACGCGGCACGAGATGCTCGACCTGATCGTGGCCGACGGGCGGGCGCGCGGCATCATCGTGCGCGACATGGTCACCGGCGAGATCGAGCGCCACCTGGCCGACGCCGTGGTGCTGGCCACCGGCGGCTACGGGAACGTGTTCTTCCTGTCCACGAACGCCAAAGGCTGCAACACCACCGCCATCTGGCGGGCCCACGAGCGCGGCGCGTACTTCGCCAACCCCTGCTACACGCAGATCCACCCGACCTGCATCCCCGTCTCGGGCGAGTACCAGTCCAAGCTCACGCTCATGTCCGAGTCGCTGCGCAACGACGGCCGGGTGTGGGTGCCGCTGCGCAAGAACGACGAGCGCGCCCCCGGCGACATCCCGGAGGAGGAGCGCGACTACTACCTGGAGCGCATCTACCCGGCCTTCGGCAACCTGGTGCCGCGCGACATCGCCTCCCGCGCCGCCAAGAACGTCTGCGACGAGGGCCGCGGCGTCGGCCCCGGCGGGCTCGGGGTCTACCTCGACTTCAGGGACGCCATCAACCGCCTCGGCCGGGACGCGGTCGAGAAGAAGTACGGCAACCTGTTCGAGATGTACGAGCGCATCACGGGCGAGAACCCGTACGACGTGCCGATGCGCATCTACCCCGCCGTCCACTACACGATGGGCGGGCTGTGGGTCGACTACGACCTGCAGTCCACGATCCCCGGCCTGTTCGTCGTCGGCGAGGCCAACTTCTCCGACCACGGCGCCAACCGGCTCGGCGCGTCGGCGCTGATGCAGGGCCTGGCCGACGGATATTTCGTGCTTCCGACCACCATCGGCGACTACCTGGCCGCGGGCCCGTTCGGCGACGTGGACGAGGAGGCCGTCGCGCAGGCCGAGATCAAGGTCCGCACCAAGATCGACCGCCTTTTGTCCGTGAACGGCACCCGCACGCCCGACTCCTTCCACCGTGAGCTGGGCAAGCTCATGTGGGACTACTGCGGCATGGAGCGCACCGAGGAGTCGCTGCGCAAGGCGCTGGAGCGCATCCCCGAGCTGCGCGAGGAGTTCTGGCAGAACGTCAAGGTGAGCGGCACCGCCGAGGAGCTCAACCAGGTGCTGGAGAAGGCCGGCCGCGTCGCCGACTTCTTCGACCTGGCCGAGCTCATGTGCCTGGACGCCCTCATCCGCACCGAGTCCTGCGGCGGCCACTTCCGCGCCGAGTCGCAGGACGCCGACGGCGAGGCCCTGCGTGACGACGAGAACTTCGCGCACGTCTCGGCCTGGGAGTTCGGCGGCGAGGACGGGCCGGTGCTGCACAAGGAAGCGCTCGAGTACGAGTACGTCAAGATGACCCAGCGGAGCTACAAGTGAACCTGACCCTGCGCGTATGGCGGCAGAGCGGCCCCTCGGACGCCGGACGCATGGTGACGTACAAGGTGGAGGACGTCTCCCCGGACATGTCCTTCCTGGAGATGCTCGACGTCCTCAACGAGCGCCTCATCCTGGAGGGCGACGACCCGATCGCGTTCGACCACGACTGCCGCGAGGGTATCTGCGGCATGTGCGGCATGGTCATCAACGGCGTGGCCCACGGCGAGCAGCGCGCCACCACGACGTGCCAGCTCCACATGCGCCACTTCGAGGACGGCGCCGAGATCACCATCGAGCCGTGGCGCGCGGCGCCGTTCCCGGTCGTCAAGGACCTGGTGGTGGACCGCAGCGCGTTCGACCGGATCATCCAGGCGGGCGGCTTCGTCTCGGTCCCGGCCGGCTCCGCGCCCGACGCCCACAGCATCCCGGTCCGCAAGGAGGACGCGGACGCGGCCTTCGACGCGGCCACCTGCATCGGCTGCGGCGCCTGCGTGGCGGCCTGCCCGAACGGCTCGGCATCCCTCTTCACCGCCGCCAAGATCACCCACCTGAGCCTGCTCCCGCAGGGCCAGCCCGAACGCCTCACCCGCGCGAAGGCCATGGTGGACCAGATGGACGCGGAGGGCTTCGGCGGCTGCACCAACACGGGCGAGTGCACGGCGGTGTGCCCGAAGGGCATCCCGCTGGACGCGATCGCCCAGATGAACAGCGATTATCTGAAGGCCAACGCCAAGTAGGAGCCGGTTCAGAATGATGGGCGCAACTATCATAGTTGCGCCCATCATTATTGAACGCAGGTGATCAGATGGTCAGCAAACCGGAGCGACTGTACGGCCGCGACACCGAATGGGAGGAACTCACCGAGTTCGGCACGGCGTCCACGCCGGGTGCCACCTTGGGGCTCGTCTACGGTCGTCGCCGGCAGGGGAAGACCCTCATGCTCGAACTTCTGGCGCAGGAAACCGGCGGCTTCATCTTCGCCGCGACCCAGCAGACAGAGGCGCAGAACCTCGCCGATCTCGGCGCGGCCTTCGCCGCCCATCGCCGCATGCGTCAGCCGGTCCCCTTCCGCGACTGGCGGGAGGCACTCGACGAACTGCTCCGCCTGGGTGAAGAGCGCGCCGTGCCGGTGATCATCGACGAGTTCCCCTACCTCGTGTCGGCCACGCCTGCGCTTCCGTCGTACCTGCAACAGGCGCTCAGCCCGACCGGGCACGCGAAGGAGCACACGCGTACCCGCATGATCCTCTGCGGAAGCGCTCTGACGACGATGACGCAACTTCTCGGCGGTGGCGCTCCGTTGCGAGGCCGGGCGGTTCTGGAGCTGGTCGTGCGGCCTTTCGGCTTTCGTGACGCGAGCGCCTTCTGGGGGCTGACCGACGATCCCGAGCTGGCCTTCCGGGTCAACGCGCTGGTCGGGGGTACGCCCGCGTACTTGGAGATGAGCGGCGGATCGGGGCCCGCCACGCTCAAGGGCTTCGATCGATGGGTCGAGAGGCGACTGCTGAACCCCGCCTCCGCGATGTTCAGAGAAGGCGGGCTGCTGCTGCGCGAGGAGCCGTCGATCTCCGATCCCAGCTCCTACTCCGCAGTGCTGGCGGCCATCAGCGCGGGAAGCCACCGCCGCTCGGAGATCGCCGCCGCCCTCGGGCGGCCTGTCGGCGCGCTGGCGCATCTGTTCGCCGGCCTGCAGAGCATCGGGCTCATCGAGCAGGTGGACGACGCGCTGCGGCAGAAACGAAGCGTGTTCAAGATCGCCGAGCCGATCGTCCGGCTCCATCAGCTCATCACTCAGCGGCGAGAACCCGAGCTGGTGGCCGGGCGGGGGGCGCGGGTCTGGCGGGCGAACGCCGACACAGTCGCCTCCAAGATCTACGGCCCCCATTTCGAGGACCTGGCCCGTGAGTGGAGCTTCCTGCACGCTTCCGACGACACGCTGGGCGGAATCGCGAGTGCCGTCCGGCCCAGCGAGGTCTCGTGCCGGACCCACAAACGCGGACATGAGCTCGACCTGGTGGTGACGGAGGTCCGTCCATCCGCTCCTGACCGCATCACGGCGATCGGAGAGGCCAAGGGCACTCTTGCGCCCATGGACCTCCCGCAGCTCCAGCGGCTGGAACATCTGCGTGAACTGTTGCCGGACGCCCAGGTGACCCAGCCGCCCAAGCTGCTGCTGTTCGCCCGCTCGGGGTTCACCGAAGGGTTGACGGAGGTGGCGCGATCACGTGCGGATGTGGAGCTGATCGACCTGTCGCGCCTGTACTCGGGGGAGTGAGCACTCATGTGGCCTAATTAGTATGTTGTGCAGCATACTAATTAGGTGACGTCGATGCAGAAGCCGCAGCGGGTGCTCTCCAGGGATGCCGAGTGGAAGGCGCTGGAGCAGTTCGTCCGGCATCCCGATCCGCACCTCCGCCTGGGTGTCGTGTCCGGGCGGCGCAGGGTGGGCAAGAGTTTCGTGCTGCGTGCCCTCGCCGAGGCGAGCGGTGGTCTCTACGTGACCGCCGTCGCCGAGGAAGGGGTCGTGGCGTCGCGACGGCGGCTCGCGGGGGACATCGCCCGACACGCGGGCGTCGGGTCGGGGATGATCGCCGATGCGAGCTGGGAGGAGCTGCTCACGACGGCGATCGAGCTCACCTCCCGCCGGCCGGGGGTGCTCGTCATCGACGAGTTGCCGTACTGGATGGGCCACTCTCCCGAGCTGCCGGGGCTGTTGCAGCTGCTCTACGACCGGTCCCAGGCGGGGGAGGGCGCGCCGGGCGGGCGCGTGATCGTCTGCGGGTCTGCCATGTCGGTGATGAACGAGCTGCTGTCCGGGACCAAGGCCCTGCGCGGCCGGGCAGCGCTCGACCTGCGGCTGGCGCCGTTCGATCTCGGTACGACGGCCCGCCACTGGGGCATCGGCGATCCGGCCGCCGCCGTGCGGGTGCACGCGATCCTCGGGGGATCTCCCGGCTACCGGAACCTGGCCGGCGTTCCCGCTCCTCGTACGGTCGCGGACCTGGACGAGTGGGTGCCCGCCACCGTGCTCGATCCGCGGCAGGCGCTGTTCTCCGGCAGCGAGGCCGAGTACCTGCTGCGCGAGGATCCCAAGTTCACCGGCAGCGCGCTGCACTACGCGATCATCAACGCGGTCGCCGGCGGGGCCAGCAGCCCGGCGAAGATCGGCGGGCTGCTGGAGCGGCCGCGCACCGCGCTGGCCCGGCCGCTGGAGGCCCTGACGAGCGCCGGATTCCTCCGGTACGACACCGACCCCCTGTGGGAGAGACGCCCGGTGATCACCGTCGTGGATCCCATCGTGCGTTTCCACAATCTCATCACCGTGCCGCAGCGCGATCTGGTCGATACGGGGCGGTCGGCGCAAGCCTGGCAGCGGTCGAGGCCGACCTTCGTGGCCCGCGTCCTAGGGCCCCACTTCGAGCAGTGCGCCAGAGACTGGCTGCGCGGTCAGGCCGAGTTCAGGGGAGAGGCCGGTCTGGTGGCGGCCACCGTCGTCAACGACCAGAAGGGGCGGGCCAAGCACGAGATCGACGTCGTCGCGCTGGACAAGAGGGCGGGGCGGGCGAAGATCACGGTCGTCGGCGAGGCCAAGGCGACCGTCACGCGGCGGACCATGGCCGATCTGGAACGCCTGGACGGGCTGAAGACGGTGCTGGCCGGGCATGGGCACGACACCGAGCCGGCCGTCCTGGCGCTGTTCTCCCTGGAGGGTTTCCAGCCGGATCTCGTCGAAGCGGCGCGGCGCAGAGGAGACGTGCTGCTGGTGGGAGTGCCTACGCTGGTCGAAGGTGCGGACCCCGTGGTGGTGCCGCGCCGATTCTTCTGAGGCGGGCGGTAACAACGGGCGGGATGTGACCACTTCCTGGTGTCAGAAGAACGCATTCCGAACGAAGGGGCTGGGCGGTGACGGATGATGCGCACCGGTTCACCGGCATGTACGACGAATGCCGGCAACGGGTCTGGGCCTACGTCGTCAGTCGGGCCGGGCGGCAGGTCGCGGACGAGGTGGTCAGTGAGACGTTCGCGATCGCCTGGCGGCGGCTTGACGACGTGCCCGACCCGGCGCTGCCCTGGCTGCTCGGCGTCGCCCGCAACGTCCTGCGCGACAACGTACGCGCGGAGGTGCGCAGGCAGGCCATGGCCGCCGAGCTCCAGGCGTGGACCGAGGGGGACGTGGCCGACCAGGTGACCGAGCGGATGGCGGTCCTGCGGGCGCTGGCCGCGCTGCGGGAGGACGATCGGGAGATCCTCGTCCTGGTCGCCTGGCACGGGTTGTCGCCCAAGGAGGCCGCGCGGGTGATCGGGTGCTCGACGGCGGCGTACCGGGTGCGGCTGCATCGGGCTCGCAAACGGCTCAAACAGGCCATCGAGGCGGTGGAGTCCGCGGAGCTCGTGGAGTCCGCGTCGTCGGCGGGTTCGGGGGAGGCGGCGGCGGGCGAGCCGCACTCCGGAGGGCCGTCTTCGAGCGCGCCGTACGCCGGCGAGCCGGTCCGGCGCGAATCGCCCACGCCCCACGTGCGGAACCTCAGCGAGGAGTGGTCATGAACCCCATCGACGAACTTCGGGCGGCCAGGCCCGCGCACCTGGACGGCGGCCAGGTGGACGAGCCGACCAGGGCCGTGGAGCTGGCCCGTGCGATGTCGGGACCCCGTCAGGCGCCTCGTAGGCGCAGAATCGTACGGCCGGCTTGGGGGCTGGGGCTGGCGGGGGCCGCGGCGGCCGTGACGGCGGCCGTGGTGGTCGTGTCGGGGAACGGCGCGGTGCCCACGAGCCCGTCCCCCGCGCCGGGCACCCCGGGCGTCGCGGCGAGTGTCACCCGGACGAGCGCGCCCCGGGTGGCGTTGCCGGCCAAGGAGGTGCTGCTGGCGGCGGCGGAGAACGCGGCGCGGCAGGACGAGGGCAGCGGCGCCTACTGGCACAGGGAGTCGGTGAGCCGGAACCTCTACCGGGTCGAGGACGGCGGCTACCTGGTCGTGGACCGTACCCGTTCCGAGGGCTGGACACCCAGTGCCGTCGGCGGCGAGCAGTGGTCGCGCAGCCGGTCGCTCGGCGCGGAGCCCGCCACCGAGCAGGACAGGCAGGCGTGGGAGCGGGCGGGGTCGCCGTCCGCGTTCCAGGCCGTCATCCCGGGCAAGGGGCAGGGCAAGGAGAAGTACGGCGCCATCCCGCTGTCCACCTCCCCGCGTCCGGCGAGGACGGAACGCAGCCCGCTGACCGACGGTGACAAGGTGTTCTGGCTCGGCAAGAACGTCACCATGAAGGACCTGCGCGGGCTGCCGAGCGATCCGGACGGGCTGAAGAAGTGGCTGATGGCCTCGTACGAGGGCCACGGGACCGAGGCGGAGAGCCAGGAGATGTCGGGCGACGTGTGGCTGTTCACGGTCAGCATGGGGCTGATCATGGACATGCCGGTGACGCCCGAGGTCCGGGGCGCGGCCTTCCGCATGCTGGCCGAGCTCGACGAGGCGAAGGTGACCGCGAACGTGACCGACGCCGAGGGGCGGCAGGGAACGGCCGTGTCGGTGGAGGAGCCGACGCACGGAGGCGGGATCGACGAGAAGCGGCTGGTCTTCGACGAGGCGACCGGGCGGGCGCTGGCCAGGGAGAACGTGGTGGTGAAGGCGGGCACGTTCCAGGCCGGGCTGGCGCCGGGCACGGTGTGGACGTCGGAGGTGCTGATCGGGTCCGGCTGGACGGACGCGGCGCCGAAGGGCTCCTGACCTCGTCGTCCCTGGCCGCGAGGCTCGTCGTCCCGATCGCGCGGCTTGCCGGGCGGGCGTCCGCTCTTGGCAGGCCGCCCGGTGGGCCGGGTGGTCAGCCGCTCTGGCGGGCCGCGTCGTTGGCGTTCGTACGGATCTGCTGGATGCGTTGCTTGGTCAGCCCGAGCAGCTCGCCTATGTCCCCGTCCGACAGCCCCAGCTCGTGCATGTGTTTGACCCGCTTCTTCAGCGTCCGCGTGTAGTCCTCGGCGATGGCGGCGGCCTGGCGCTGGAGGGCGGCGAAGTCGTCGAGGTCCTGCTCCGACAGGCCGGGCAGGGCGTAGTGGTAGACCGGGGCCGGCGGCCTAGGACGGTCGGCGAACAGGAACGGCAGCCCCTCGGCGACGTCGGCGTGCAGCTCCTTGAGCGTACGGGCGGACATGCCGCCGGCCACGCCGTCCACCTGGGCCAGCCACAGGCTGCCGGCCATGGTGACGTGGACGTCCACGCGGTCTGCGGTCATCGGTGCTCCAGTCAGTCCTTCAGCTCAGTCCTTCAGCCAGCCGTCGCCGAAAAGGTGTGCCAGCCCTTCTTCGAGTGAGTCCACGAGCTGTGGCGTCTCCCCTGGGTAGAGCGGGACGATCGCGCGGGCCGCGACCCGGCCCCCGATGTCCCACAGCAGCAGGAAGCGCTGCCGCCTCGTCGTCTCCACCCAGTCGGGGCGCAGGCCGTGGAGGCGGGAGAGGCCGATGATGCGGTCGCGGATGGCCGCGTAATCATCTCGTTCCACCACACGCGGCAGACTATATCCCTTGACTAACAGCGACAAGGGGTCTTGTCGGCGATATTTCCCATACGTGTTGGTTAGGGCGCGCTTTTGGTCTAGGTCGTGAGCCAGGCGCGCGCGAACGTCTCCACGGCCGTACGGGCGATCGTCGCCAGCTCCGCCTCCTCCAACTGCCGGGTGCCCATCTGCGAGCGGGCCTCAAGGGGGCCCAGGATCAGAGCCAGGAACTGCTCGGCCGCCAGATCGGGATCCGTGGTGCGCAGGCGGCCGGCCAGCGCGAGCCGGGCCAGGCGGTCGGCCAGCGCGTGGTTGAGGCGGTCGAGGCCGTACTCCTTGACGATGTCGAGGATGTCGGGAAAGTGGGTGATCTCCGAGTAGAGCAGGCGGCGCAGGGCGCAGTATCGGCTGTCGGTGTGCAGGCGGAGCAGCGCGAGCGCGACGCCCTCCAGCGCGGCGGGCAGGTCATCGCCCGGGTCGCTCAGTGGCGCCAGGGCGGCCACGCGCTGGTCGAGCGCGGCGATCGCGGCGGCCTCCACGGCGTGCCTGAACAGGGTGGCTTTATCGGTCATGTGGTTGTAGACCGTCGGCTTGGCCACCCCCGCCTCAAGCGCGATGTCCTGCACGCCGGCCTGCGCATACCCCTGCTTGGCGAACACGGTGAAGGCGCCGTCCAGGATCGCCTGGCGCTTGTCGATCCGTCCGCGGGTGGTGCTGCTCACGTCATCGATTGTACTCACCGGTTCAGCTAGATGGACGCGCCGGGTTGCGATCGAACGCACGAGGTACTTATCTTGAACCAATGAGTTCAATAAATGATGACCGACTGGGTCGTCGGCTGGTGGGGATCATCGCCGTGGTCCTGCTCGGTGGGCTGCTCGGCATCCTCAACAGCACGATGGCCGCCGTCGCCACCGACACCCTGGTGCTGGCGTTCGACACGTCGCTGAGCACGGTCGGCTGGGCCTCCACCGGGTTCCTGCTGGCCGTGACCGCCACCATCCCGTTCACCACCTGGGCCGTCGACCGGTTCGGCGGCAAGCGGCTGTGGATCGCGGGGCTGCTGGTGTTCCTGGCCGGTTCGCTGGCCGCGGGGCTGGCCTGGAACGCAGGCAGCCTGATCGCCTTCCGCGCCGTGCAGGGGCTCGGGGCCGGGCTGCTCGATCCGCTCGTGCTCATCCTGCTGGCCAGGGCCGCGGGGCCGCGGCGGGCCGGGCGGGTGATGGGGCTGATGGGTGTGGTCCTGTCGCTGGGGCCGGTGCTCGGGCCGATCGCGGGCGGGGCGATCCTGGGGGCGTTCACGTGGCGGGCGATGTTCCCGATCAGCGTGGTCGTCGGGGTGGTGGCGCTGGTGCTCGCCGTACGGGTGATCCCCGCCGACGAGCCGGGCTCGCGGGGACCGTCCAGGCTGGACGTCCTGGGCCTGGCGCTGCTCGGCCCCGGGTTCGCGGCCGTGGTGCTGGGGCTGTCGCAGACGGCCGAGCAGGGCACGATCGCGGTCTGGCAGGCGCTCACGCCCCTGGGGCTGGGCATCGCCCTGCTCGCCGGGTACGCCGTGCACGCCCTGGGCCGGCGCCGGACGCCGCTGATCGACCTGCGGCTGTTCCGCAACCGGGGGTTCAGCGGCAGCGTCGCGATCATGGGGCTCGGCGGCATGGGCCTGTTCTCCGGCCTGTTCGCGCTGCCGCTCTACTACCAGCAGGCACACGGGCACGGCGTGCTGGCGGCCGGGCTGCTCATGGCTCCGCTCGGGCTCGGCGGCTCCATCGCCATGCCCCTGGCGGGACGCCTCTCCGACCGGATCGGCGCGCGCGGCCTGGCCGCCGGCGGGGCGGTCGTCGCGATCCTGAGCATGTTCGCCCTGACCCTGATCGGGCCGGGAACGCCTGAGGTCTGGCCGGCGCTGGCGGCGCTCACGCTCGGCCTGGGCAGTGGTTGCTTCAGCGCGCCGACCATGGGGTCGCTGTACCGTACGCTGCCCGGTCCCATGGTGGCGCAGGGCAGTTCCGTCCTCTACATGCTCAACCAGCTCGGCGCGGCGCTCGGCGTCGCCCTGGTGACCCTCGTCGTCCAGAGCGCGGCCGACACGATGAGCGGGCTGCGTGGCGTCTTCTGGGTCGGCGTCGTCTCCACGGTGATAGTCCTGGCCCTCGTCCCGCTGCTCCCGGGCAGGACGACCGTGGCGCCGGCGCCCGTACCTTCGGATCTGGAACGAGCGGACGTACCACGCTAATTCGCTTGCGGAGGGTAGAGGAACTCTGGCCTGATAGATCATGTTCCAGACGCGACCGGAAGGAGGCGATACGAAGATGACGTACAACGAGGTGACCGGGACCAGGCGGCCGCTGCGCATGTGGGCGGAGCCCGAGACGGTCGATCCGCAGGCGATGCAGCAACTGCGTAACGTGGCGAACCTCGAGTGGGTCCACGGTGTCGCCGTCATGCCGGACGTGCACCACGGCAAGGGCGCGACGGTGGGCTCGGTCATCGCGATGAAGGACGCGGTCTCGCCGGCGGCGGTCGGCGTGGACATCGGGTGCGGGATGACCGCGGTGAAGACCTCGTACAAGGCTTCGCAGCTCCCCGACAACCTGGCCTACCTGCGCGGGAAGCTGGAGCAGGCGGTGCCGGTCGGGTTCGGCCACCACAAGCGGCCGGTCGACCCGGGCAACGTGCACGGGATGAAGACGGCCGGGTGGACGGAGTTCTGGAAGGACTTCGACGACCTCGCGCCGGCCGTCCACGCGCGGCGCGAGCGCGCCGAGGTGCAGATGGGCACGCTCGGGGGCGGCAACCACTTCCTGGAGGTGTGCGCCGACGACGAGGGCTGGGTGTGGGTCGTGCTGCACTCGGGCTCGCGCAACATCGGCAAGGAGCTCGCGGAGCACCACATCGGGGTGGCCCGCGGCCTCTCCCACAACAAGGGCCTGGTGGACCGCGACCTGGCCGTCTTCCTCGGCCGCACGCCGGAGATGGACGCCTACCGGCGCGACCTGTTCTGGGCCCAGGACTACGCGCGGCGCAACCGTGCGGTCATGATGGGCCTGGTCTGCGACGTGCTGCGCCGCCACCTGCCGAACATCGCGTTCGAGCAGACGATCTCCTGCCACCACAACTACGTCGCCGAGGAGCGCTACGACGGGGTGGACGTGCTGGTCACCAGAAAGGGCGCGATCCGGGCCGGCTCCGGCGACCTGGGCATCATCCCTGGCTCGATGGCCACCGGCACCTACATCGTCAAGGGCCTCGGTAACAGCGCGGCCTTCAACTCCGCCTCGCACGGGGCGGGGCGGAAGATGAGCAGGAACAAGGCGAAGAAGACGTTCACCGTCAAGGACCTGCAGGAGCAGACGGCCGGGGTGGAGTGCCGTAAGGACTCCGGGGTGATCGACGAGATCCCGGGGGCCTACAAGGACCTGGAGTCGGTGATGGCGGCCCAGACGGACCTGGTCCAGGTGGTCGCGCACCTGCGCCAGGTGATCTGCATCAAGGGCTGACCGGGGTCGCCAGCTTCGCGGGGGCCGGTCCGACAGCGTCGGACCGGCCCCTGATCGGTTTCTCCGTGGCGGGAGACCACTCAGATGAGAGAGCGCTCCCTGAGGTGGGATGGTGCGGTCGAGTGGGGAGTCAAGGCCGGGCGGATTCCGAGGTTTTCTTGGCGGTGGCTGGGTGAGGCGGGTTCGCGTCGTCCAGGGTGAGTTATCGCTGGTGGTACGGATGTTTGGCGGTGAGCGACTGCGCTCGATCGCTTCCGGGAGGTTTCGGCGGGGTTAACCGACGTCTTGACAGCGGGTGGGGAGGCGAGCACGCTCCTTCTCAGGGAGCGCTCCCTCGAACCAGCCCCCCCAGTTTGACGGAGACCTCGTGAGCTCACCCCTGCGCTGCCTGGCTGTCGTGGCGAATGCCAGATCGTCGGCACGTTCGCGTTGTCCGCCTGCGCCGTCCTGCTCGGCCAGAGCGAGTCCGCCTTCACCGCTTCGGATGTTCGTCGACCGCGTACGGGTCCACCGATGATCAAGGGAGCCGCCATGTTACCCGTCTCACGACTGATCGCCCTGCTGTCCGTGCTGTTCGCCACGTTCGCCGTGGCGCCTGGGCCGGCCTCGGCCGAGCCCGTACGGGTGGCGGAGTTCCTCGCCGACTGCCCGTTCAGCCACCGGCTGCCCGACGACCCGATCGTCTTCCCCGGGCTGCCCGGGGCCTCGCACATGCACAGCTTCTTCGGCAGCCGGGTCACCAACGCCCACACCCAGCTCGCCGACCTGCAGCGGGGCGCGACCAACTGCAACCCGGCCGTGGACAAGTCGTCGTACTGGGTGCCGACCCTCTACCGCGACAACGCTCCCGTGGAGCCGGCCATCATCACGTTCTACTACCTCGGCGAGGGCGTGCGTGACGACATCGTCGCCAGGACCCAGCCGCTGCCGCTCGGGCTGCGGATCGTGGCCGGGAACGCCAGGGCGACCGGGCCCGACAACACGACGATCTCCCGGTGGTCCTGCCTGCACGCCGGGCACGTGCCCCCTTCCAAGGATTTCGTGAACTGCCCGTCCGGGACGATGCTGGAGTCGTACCTGGACTTCCCGCAGTGCTGGAACGGCCGGGACCTGGATTCGGCCGACCACAAGAGCCACATGGCCTATCCGGTGGGCCTGCAGTGCCCGAGCAGCCATCCGGTACCGGTGCCGAAGCTGCGGCAGGTGATCCGTTACCCCGTGACCGGCGATCCTTCGCGGCTGCGGCTGGCGTCCGGGGGCGGGTTCACGATGCACGGCGACTTCTTCAACGCCTGGCCGGTCGAGGAGATGGAGCGGCGGGTGCGTGACTGCATCAGGCCGGTCATCAAGTGTGGCGCTGACGGGCGGCCGTCCTAGGGCCGGTCATCAAGCTGGTGTCGGCATGCGGCTGCCGTAGGGCCGGTCGTCACGTGTCGGCGCCGATGTGTGGCCGTCGTAGATCTTGCCCGGGCGGGCGTCCCTTCCCGCTCGCCCGGGCCTTTCGCCTGGGGATGGTTCCGGTGCTGAGATGTGGGTTGATGTCGTTCGTGGTGGTTGCGGTTGCGTGCTTTGCCCTCGTGGGGTGCTCTGCTCCAACTCGGGGCCCGGCTGCTGCGGTGCCTGCTGCTCCTGCTGTGTCCGGTTCTCAGGCGTCCGGTTCTCACGGTCGCGGCTCGCACGGGGCCGGCTCCGGGGGGTCGGCCGCCGCGGGGTCGGGTGCGAGTGCTGCCGCTGGGTTCAGCCCGACGGATCTGGCCTGGTTGCAGCTTGCCGAGGCGTTGCACGGGCGGGTCGTGCCGCTGCTCGAACTGGCTCCCGATCGGGCCGGGAAGCCGCTCACCAGGCTGGCCGGTCGGCTTGGCACCGCGCATGAGAAGGGGCGCGGGCGGTTGCGGGCGCTGCTCGCCGAGGCCGGGGTTACCGGGGACAATCCTCATGCTCTGCACGACATGCCCGGTATGCCCACCGCCGACGAGCTGCGTGCCTTGGACGGGCTGCGTGGCGACGCCTTCGAGCGGCGCTTCACCTCGCTGCTGCGGGCGTACCTGAATCAGCTTGTGCTGGTGGCGAACGGCGAGCGTGACGCCGGTGGCTCGGCGCGGGTGCGTGAGCTGGCGAAGACGATGGCAGGCGTGCACACGACCGAACTGGCCGAGCTGGACCGGGTCGCCGGGTGATCAGAGCCCCTTTCGTGACGGGTCGCCGCGGTGCGTCAGCCTGGCTCGGTCGTGGTGCTTCGGTCTGGCTCGGCCGCGCGTGGCCGGGGTCGGCGCGTAGGTTGGCCGTATGCGGATCGGGGAACTGCTGGGGGTCGGACGCAGTGCCGACGTGTACGCGATCGGCGGCGGCCGGGTGCTGCGCCGCTACCGGTACGACCTCGACGCCAGTCGGGAGTCGGCGGTCATGGTGTACGTGGCCGCGCACGGCTATCCCGTCCCCGAGGTCTTTCCCGGCGAGGGCCGCGCGACCGACCTGGTGATGGGCCTGGTACGGGGGCCGACCCTGCTGCAGGCGTTCACCGAGGGGAAGGCCGACGCGGGGGAGGTGGGCCGGATCCTGGCGGGCTTACTGCGGCGGCTGCACGAGATCCCGCCCATGGAGCCGGGCGACCCGGGTGATCGAGTCCTGCATCTTGACCTGCATCCCGACAACGTGATGCTCGCCCCGCAGGGACCGGTGGTGATCGACTGGGCCAACTCCCGGTCTGGGCCGCCCGCGCTCGACTGTGCCCTGTCGGCGCTGATCATCGCGCAGGTGGCCGTGGACGAGGAGCTCGGCCGGCCGGAGGAGGCCCTCGCGGCGCTGGCCGCGCTGGTGGCCGAGCTGGGGGACGACCTGGACGTGGGCGATCCCCTGGACGAGGCGAAGGCGATCCGGGACGCCAACCGCACGCTCAGCGACCGGGAGCACGGCCTCCTGGACGAGGCGGTGGCGCTGGTGCGTGAACTGGCCTCCTGATCCGTCCTGGCTTGGTCAGCGCCAGACGTTCGCAGCCGCGCGAGGTTCCGGCGGCGCCGCATGCGGTGGTCAGGATGCGGGTCTTGGTCAGCGCCAGGCGCCGTTGGTGGCGGCTTGTTTGGCGTAGGTTTCGAAGGATTTGGGTGGGTGTCCTGTCACCTGGGCCACCGTTTCGGTCACCGGCTGGTCGCCGAGGGCGCGCAGGGCGGCGAACGCCTTGGTCGCCTGGATCGACTCTCCCGAGAATCCGTTGGCCGCGATGTAGTCTTCGTCGCCGCCCTTGTAGCGCACCTCGCGGCCGCTGGCCCGGCCGATGATCTGCACGGCCTCCTCGAACGGCAGTGAGCGCGGCCCGGTGAGCTCGTAGGTCTGCCCGGCGTGGCCGTCCTCGGTGAGGGCCGTGGCGGCGACGGCGGCGATGTCGCCCGCGTCGACGAAGCCCTGCCCGACGTCGCCGAGCGGCAGCACCAGCTCGCCCGCCATGATCGCGGGCCGCAGGAAGCCCTCGTCGAAGTTCTGGTCGAACCAGCTCGGCCGCAGGATCGTCCACGCGGCCGGGCTGTCGCGGACGGTGCGCTCGGCGGACAGCAGCCGCTCGTCGCCCATGGTCTCGATGCCGCCGCTGGACAGCAGCACGATGCGCTCGACGCCCTGCTCGACGGCCAGCGACACGAACGCGGGATCGATCGGGGTGCCGTCGGGGGCCATCAGGTAGAGCGCCGACGCGCCGGACACGGCGGCCTGCCAAGTGGCGGGGTCGGTCCAGTCGAACCGGGTCTCAGCGCTCCTGGAGGCGGCCCGCACGCGATGACCTGCGGCCCGCAGTTGCCCCGCCACGCGGCGGCCGGTGGTGCCGGTGGCGCCTAGCACGAGAATCACTTGGCGAGCCATGCCCGTAGTCAAGCAAAGGCCACCGACAGAATCGGTCAAGGGCTGCGGTCCGCTCGGTCCGGAAGGTCGCCGGCAGGACGCGTCGAGGGCTGCCGGCTGCTCGGTCCGGAAGGTGAAGGCTCGGGTTACTCCGTCCAGGCCGCCGTGGCGTCGAGGCGTTCGCGCCACAGCTTCTCCCCGCCGCCCCCAGGCTCCCAGCGGGCGCAGAAGTCGAGCAGGTCGCGGCAGCGCGCCACCATGGCCGCCTGGCGCTCCGGCCAGCCGGGAACGTCGTCCCCGTACGCGGCGAAGAAGTGGGAGAGCAGCGGCACCTGCTCCGGATGGTGGCTGCGGACGATCCACTCCAGCCAGGCCAGGTCCTCGACCGGCCGGCCGGGATGGGCCCACTCCCAGTCGAGGATCGCGGCCGTCTCGATCGTGGCCGGGTGGAACAGCATGTTCTGCGGGCCGTAGTCGCCGTGGACGATGCCGAGCCGGTGGATGCGGGCCAGCATCCGTCCGCACTCGGCGAACACCTCGGCCGCCCGCCCCTCGTCGATGAGATCCTGACCGTGGGAGCCGTCGACGAACCGGGTGGTCAGGCTGGTCGAGGTGACCTGGTGGACGCGGGGGACCGGCAGGCGGCCACGCAGGCGGCGCAGATAGCGGCTCTCCGTGCTCAGCCGAAAGGCCGCTTCGGGACCCTGGTAGCACTTCACGACCAGGGCGCCGTCGCCGAATGTGCTGTTGGTGTACCCGTGCTTCACAAGGGTCGATTCTGGCGTACCCGGACGCCTCCCGGGCCCCTTGGCGCGCCATCCGAGCGGCTCCGATACACGATGTAAGGACGGAACAAATACCCCAACGGGGCGGAAAGCGCGTGCACCAGGCGGCTGAACGGGAAAAGGAGGAACAGCATCATCCCCACCACGGTGTGCACCTTGTAAAGACCGCTCGCCTGGCTCATCGCGACCACGTCGGGACGTAGCGTGAAGATGCCGCGAAACCAGGGCGCGACCGTGGTTCGATAGCTCACCTCGCTGGGTACGAGCCCCGCGATCGTGGTCACCGTGCCCGTGACGATGGCGCCGGCCAGCACCACGTACATCACCTTGTCGTTGACCGTGGTCGCCAGGAAGACGGGGCCCTTGGTGCGGCGGCGGTAGATCAGCAGGGCCAGCCCGGCCAGGGTGGCCAGGCCCGCCAGGCCGCCCCAGACGACCGCGTTGGCGTGGTACGCCTCGTTGGACACGCCGACGGCGCCGGTCCAGGCGAGCGGGATGACCAGGCCGGTCACGTGGCCGACGATCACGAACAGCAGCCCGTAGTGGAAGAGCGGGGAGGCCACGCGCAGCAGCGGGCTCTCGTAGAGCTGGGAGGAGCGGGTGGTCCAGCCGAACTTGTCGTACTTGTGCCGCCAGATCAGCCCGCCGACGAAGATCACCAGGGTGACGTACGGCGCGACCGTCCACAACATGTCCTCGCCCCAGCTCATCGGTGGCCGCCCGTCGTCCACGATCTGCTCTCGCCCCAGCCCGTCGTCCACGACCTGCTCTCGCCCCGGCTCATCGGTAGCCTCCCACGCTCTCGGCGGGTGGCCCGGACGCGGCCAGCCGGGCGGCCCGCGCCCGGTCGGCGGCGCCGATCGGCGGCAGCGCCGCGCACACCGCGCCGAGCACGTGCCGGTACGGCGAGTCGCGTTCGCGCAGGGCGGTGAGCAGGAGCTCCAGCCCCGCCCGGTGCTCGTTGAGCAGCGCGGCCCCCGAGTCGTCCAGCGCGGCGAACTCCAGCAGCACCGGCAGGAAGTCGGGCAGTTCGTCCTCCATCAGCTCCCAGCCGGCCATCCGGTAACGCTCCTTCAGCGCGGCCAGCGACTCGCCGCGCCGGCGGGTGTCGCCGTCGGTGTAGTAGGTCAGGTAGAGGCAGCAGCGCCGCTGCAGGTCGAACGTCTCCACGTAGTGGGCGGCCAGCTCGCCGGGGCCCAGCTCCGCGGCGAGCGCCAGGAACGTGGTGAAATGCGGCTCTGCGGCCTCCCTGATGAGCGGCAGGCGGCGCCAGAAGCGTTCGTCCGGATAGGCGAGCAGGTGGGCGGCGGCCTGCCAGACGACGGCGGGATTCATGATTTGCCCTTCCTTCGCGGGAAAAGTCCGGCCGGGGCGCCGCGGCCGTCCCAGTTGAGCAGGTTGACCCGGTCGTGGGTGATCTCGTCGCCGGTCTGGCGCTCCTTCAGGCCGTGGAAGCTCTCGATCGAGACCGGCACGGGGCGCCCCGACGCCTCCCCGAACGGCCCCTGCATGCCGGGCCCGCCGTCGTAGTCGAGGCTGCAACCGCCCTCCTCCACGACGCCGGGCACGTTGCCGTAGGCGGTCGGGATGACGTAGCGGTCGTCGTACTTGGCCAGGGCGAGCAGGCGGTACATCGCGTTCAGCTCCTCCTCGGACAGGCCGACGTCGGGCAGGACCGGCTCCTCCCCGAGGTTGACCGCCCGCATGTACGACCGCATCGCGGCCAGCCGGCGCAGCGCGGCCGTCACGGGCGCCGGGTCCCCCGCGGTGAACAGCTCGGCCAGATACTCGACGGGGATGCGCAGCGAGTCGATGGCGGCGAACAGGTTGCCCGCGTCCTCGCCGTCGTGCCCCGTGGTGGACAGGGCGTCCACGACGGGGGAGAGCGGAGGGACGTACCAGACCATCGGCAGCGTGCGGTACTCCGGATGCAGCGGCAGCGCTATCCGGTACCGCTTGATCAGGTCGTAGATCGGCGACCTGCGGGCGGCCTCCAGCCAGTCGGCGGGCAGCCCGGCGCGCTCGGCCGCCGGATCGTACGGGTCCACGAACAGGTCGAGCTGGGCCTCGTAGAGATCACGCTCGTCCGCCACCGAGGCCGCCTCCGTGACGCGGTCGGCGTCGTACAGCAGGACGCCCAGGTAGCGCAGCCGCCCCACGCACGTCTCGGAGCAGACCGTGGGCAGCCCCACCTCCACGCGGGGGTAGCAGAACGTGCACTTCTCCGCCTTGCCGGTCTTGTGGTTGAAATACACCTTCTTGTACGGACATCCCGTCACGCACATCCGCCAGCCCCGGCACCGATCCTGGTCCACCAGCACGATGCCGTCCTCGGCCCGCTTGTAGAGCGCGCCGGACGGGCAGGACGCCACGCACGACGGGTTCAGGCAGTGCTCGCAGATGCGCGGCAGGTAGAACATGTACGCCTGCTCGAACGACAGCCTGACCTGCTCCGACACCTTCGACAGCACCGGGTCGGGGCTCGGGTCGCCGCCCAGGTCGTCGTCCCAGTTGGCGCTCCACTCGATCTTCATCGGCTCGCCCGTGATCAGCGACCTGGGCGGCGCCACGGGGACGTCGTCCGAGAGCGGGGCGTTCGTGAGGTTCTGGTAGTCGTACGTCCATGGCTGGTAGTAGTCCTGGATGGACGGCATGAGCGGATTGGCGAAGATGGTCAGCAGCTTGCGCAGCCGGCCGCCGGCCTTCGGCTTGAGCCTGCCCCCTCGGGTCAGCTCCCAGCCGCCGCGCCAGCGCTCCTGGTCCTCGTACCGGCGCGGATAGCCCTGGCCGGGGCGGGTCTCGACGTTGTTGAACCAGACGTACTCGACGCCCGGCCGGTTGGTCCAGGTCTGCTTGCAGGTGACCGAGCAGGTGTGGCAGCCGATGCATTTGTCGAGGTTCATCACCATGGCGATCTGTGCCATCACCTTCACCGGTAACGCACCTCCTGTGATCTGCGCCGGATCGTGGTGATCTCGTCGCGCTGGTTGCCCGTCGGGCCGAGGTAGTTGAAGCCGTACGAGAGCTGGGCGTGGCCGCCGATCAGGTGCGTCGGCTTGATCAGCACCCGCGTCAGCGCGTTGTGCACGCCGCCCCGCAGACCCGTGGCCTCCGACTTCGGCACGTCGATCAGCCGGTCCTGGGCGTGGTACATGAAGACCGTGCCCTTCGGCATCCGGTGCGAGACGATCGCCCTGGCCACCACCACGCCGTTGCGGTTGACCGACTCCACCCAGTCGTTGTCGGCGATCCCCAGCTCGGCGGCGTCCTCGGTGGACATCCAGATCGTCGGGCCGCCTCTGGACAGCGACAGCATGAGCAGGTTGTCCTGGTATTCGGAGTGGATCGACCACTTGCTGTGCGGGGTCAGGTAACGCAGGGTTCCGCTCTCGCCGTACAGCGCGGCCAGATCCAGCGGCGGACGATAGATCGGCAGCGCCTCGCCGTACTCGTGCATCCACTCGTGATCGAGGAAGAAGTGCATGCGCCCGGTCAGCGTGTGCCACGGTTTGCCGTTCTCGACGTTGATCGTGAACGGCGCGTAGCGGCGGTCGTGCGACTCCTTGCCCGACCACTCGGGGCTGGCGGCGACCGGGACCGGCCTGGCCTGGGTGTCGGCGAAGACGATCCGGTGCCCCTCGGCGGCCAGCCCCTCGAAGCTGCGCCCGGTGCGCCGGGCGAGCTGGCGGAAGCCCTGCGCGGCCAGGCGGCCGTTGCTCACGCCCGACAGGGCGAGGATCGCCTCGCACGCCTTGGCCTCGGTGTCCAGCTCCGGCCGGCCCTTGGCCACGCCGCGCGGCACCAGGCCGCAGCGCTCGCCCAGCCAGGTCACCTCCTCGTCGGGCCGGAACGTCACGCCCTTGACCGGGATGCCCAGTTTCTCCGTCAGCGGGCCCAGGGCGGCCAGCTTCTCCGCGACCGCGCCGTAGTCGCGCTCGACCACCACGAGCTCGGGCTGACCGCGTCCGGCCAGCTCGCCGGGAGTGTCGTGCTGGTGCGCGAGCGCCACCACGTCCCTGCGCACGCCCAGGTGGTCCTTGGCCAGGTCGCTGAAAGAACGGGCGATGGCGTGGAAGGCGGCGAAGTCGGTGCGGGTCTGCCAGGGCGGGCTGATGGCCGGGTTGAACGCGTGCACGAACGGGTGCATGTCGGTCGAGGACAGATCGTGCTTCTCGTACCAGGTGGCGGCGGGCAGCACCACGTCCGAGAAGATCGTCGAGGAGGTCATCCTGAAGTCGAGGGTCAGCAGCAGGTCCAGCTTGCCCGCGGGGGCGCGCGGGTCGGGATTTTCCAGGTTGGACGTGGCGCCCAGGAGATGGTGCAGGAAGTACTCGCTGCCCTTGGCGGAGGAGCCCAAGAGGTTCGAGCGCCAGAGGGTCAGCACGCGGGGCCAGTTGCGCGGGTCGTCGGGGGTCTCGGCGGCGAGCCTCAGCCGGCCCGCCGCGAGCTCCGCCCGGGTGTACGCGACGGGATCCTCGGCGTCGCCGAGCTCCAGCGGATTGCGGTCGAACGCGGGCGCCATCGGCATCCAGCCGTTGCGTACGGCCTCCGTCACGAGGTCGGACGTACGCTTGCCGCGAAACAGCCCCGTGGCCAGCGGGCTGGTCAGCTCACCGGCGTCGAAGTGGTCATAACGCCACTGATCGGTGTGCAGGTACCAGAACAGGGCGCCGGGGACCTGGCGCGGCGGGCGCTGCCAGTCGAGCGCGCCCGCCAGCAGGGCCCAGCCGGCCTGCGGGCGGCACTTCTCCTGGCCCACGTAATGGGCCCAGCCGCCGCCGTTGCGGCCCTGGCAGCCGGTCAGGAGCAGCAGCGACAGGAAGGCGCGGTAGATCGTGTCGCCGTGGAACCACTGGGTGGTGCCCGCGCCCAGGATGAACATGCATCTGCCGCCGGTGGCCTCGGCCGTCCTGGCGAACTCCCTGACGATCTTCTGCGCCCGCGCGGCCGGGACGCCGGTGATCTGTTCCTGCCAGGCGGGGGTGTAGGGCTCGGTTACGTCGTCGTAGCCGGTCGGCCAGGTGCCCGGGAGGCCCGGGCGGTGGACGCCGTACTGGGCGAGGAGCAGGTCGTAGACGGTGGTGACGGTACGACCGGCCACCTGTGTTGTGGGGACGCCCCTGCGTACCGGAGGGCCGTCGTCGAAGCGGGGCAGCAGGACCTCGGCGGGCTCGGAGCCGGGTTCCGAGGCCGGCTCCGAGCCGGGTTCCGAGGTCGGCTCCGAGACGGGTTCCGAGGTCGGCTCTGAGGCGGAGTCTTTGCCGGAGTCCGAGGCGGGATTCGGGCCGGGTTTCGGGCCCGGTTTCGAGCCTGGTTTCGGGTCGTACAGCGTCAGTTTCGGTTGGTGGTCGAGGTCGAGGTTCCAGCGGCCCTCGCCCGAGTCGGTCCAGCGGAAGCCGGCCGAGCCGTTCGGCACCACCGGCTCGCCGGACTCGGCCAGGAACACCGTCTTCCACCCGGCCGCCTCCTCGTCCGAGCCGAGGTCCTCGGCGGTGAGGAACCGGCCCGGCACGTACGCGTCGCCGCGCCGCTCCAGCGTGACCAGGAACGGTAGGTCGGTGAAACGCTTGACGTAGTCGGCGAAACGCGGGGTCTCCCGCTCGACGAAGAACTCCTTCAGCAGCACGTGACCCATCGCCATCGCGAGCGCGCCGTCCGTGCCAGGCCGCACGGCCAGGAACTCGTCGGCGAACTTGGCCGCGTCGTTGTAGTCGGGCGAGACCACCACGACCTTCTGGCCCCGGTAGCGCGCCTCGGCCATCCAGTGGGCGTCGGGCGTGCGGGTGACCGGCACGTTCGAGCCCCACAACATCAGGTACGCCGCGTCCCACCAGTCGGCCGACTCCGGCACGTCCGTCTGGTCGCCGAACACCTGCGGCGAGGCCACCGGCAGGTCGGCGTACCAGTCGTAGAAGGACAGCATGGTGCCGCCGATCAGCGACACGAACCGGGAGCCGACGGCCTGGGAGACCATCGACATGGCCGGGATGGGGGAGAAGCCGGCCACACGGTCGGGGCCGTAGGTCTTGATGGTGTGCACGTGGGCCGCCGCGATGATCTCGCACGCCTCGTCCCAGCTGATCCGCACCAGGCCGCCCTTGCCCCGGGCGGACTGGTAGCGACGCCGTTTCTCCGGATTCGTGGTGATCTCAGCCCAGGCGGCCACCGGGTCGCCCAGGCGTTCCTTCGCCTCCGCGTACATCTCGACCAGGACACCCCGGGCGTACGGGTAGCGGATCCGGGTCGGCGAGTAGGTGTACCAGGAGAAGGCGGCGCCGCGTGGGCAGCCGCGCGGCTCGTACTCGGGGCGGTCGGGGCCGACACCGGGGTAGTCGGTCTCCTGGGTCTCCCACGTGATGATGCCGTCCTTGACGTAGACCTTCCATGAGCACGACCCCGTGCAGTTCACGCCGTGCGTGGAGCGCACCACCTTGTCGTGGCTCCAGCGGTCGCGGTAGAAGGTGTCGCCTTCCGTGCCGCCCTTGACGAAGAGCGTGTGCAGGTCGCGGCTGGTGGCGGAACGGCGCAGGAAGCGGCCCGTCTTCAGCAGGAGATCTTCGGCGCTCACACCCCCACTTCATCACAGAAAGTGACTCTCTGTTACACAGGGTGCATGTCCTGCTTCGTAAAGTTCGGCCTCCGGCGCTCATCGCGGAGGCCGTTCCGGTTTGCGAAAATGGTTTGCCGGATGAGGGGACACCTTGTCAATGTGGTCAGGCTATGCGCTCCCTTCCTGAGGCCGATCCCGGCGTGCCCGATCTACGCAGCCCGCTCCGCTACCTGTGGTGGAACGCGCGGCGGCAAATGCCACCCCTGCTCGCGGGCATCGGCTTCGCCACCCTCTGGTGGCTGGTGCAGGCGCTCATGCCGGCCGTGCTCGGGAAGGGCATCGAGGCCGTCACGGCCAAGGACACCAGTGCGCTGCTCCTGTGGGCGTCGATTCTGCTCGGGCTCGGCCTGCTGCAGGCGTTCACCGGGATCATGCGGCACCGGATGGCCGTCTACAACTGGCTCGCCGCCGCCTACCGCACCGTCCAGCTGACCAGCAGACAGGCCGCCAGGCTCGGCGCCACGCTGCCGAAGCGGCTCTCGACCGGTGAGGTCGTCAGCGTCGGCAACTCCGACATCGCCCACATCGGCAGCTCCATGGACATCCTGCTGCGCGGCATCGGCTCGATCGTGGCCGTCATCACCGTCACCGTGATCCTCATCTCCACCTCGCTGCCGCTGGGGCTGCTCGTGCTGTTCGGGGTGCCGCTCATGGCCGTGGCCGTCGGGCCGCTGCTGCGCCCGATGCACAAACGCCAGCGGGTGCAGCGTGAGCTGTCCGGTGAGCTGTCCACCAGGGCCGCCGACATCGTGGCGGGGCTGCGGGTGCTGCGCGGCATCGGCGGGGAGCAGGTGTTCGCCGAGCGCTACCGCGCCGAGTCGCAGCGGGTGCGCCACGCCGGCGTACGCGTCGCCGGGATCGAGTCGGTGCTCGAAGGCGCCCAGATCATCCTGCCCGGGCTGCTCATCGCGATCGTCACCGGCATCGGCGCCACGTTCGCCGTCGCCGGGGAGATCCCCACCGGGCAACTCGTCGCGTTCTACCTGTACGCGGTGTTCCTCATCGGGCCCATGCGCACGTTCACCGAAATGGCCGACAAAATCACCAAAGGTCACGTCGCGGCCGGGCGGGTGATCCGCATCCTGTCCGTCGAGCCCGAGATGACCGGCGGCACCGGCAGCAGCGAGGGCGGCGTGCTGCGCGACTCCTACAGCGGTGTAACGCTCCAACCCGGCTCCCTCACCGCCGTCGCCGCCTCCAGCCCCGACGACGCCGCCGCCATCGCCGACCGGCTCGGCCGCTACGCCGAGGGCGACGTCACGTTCGGCGCGGTCGAGCTGCGCACCCTGCCCATCGACCAGGTCCGCTCCCGGATCCTGGTCGCCGACAACGGCGCCCGGCTGTTCAACGGCCGGCTCCGCGACGAGCTCGACGTACGCGGCGGGGCCGACGACGACGAGGTGCGCTCGGCCCTGCACACCGCCTGCGCCACCGACATCGTCGACGCCCTGCCAGAAGGGCTCGACGCGGAGGTGGCCGAGGCCGGGCGCGAGTTCTCCGGCGGGCAGCAGCAGCGGCTGCGGCTGGCCAGGGCGCTGCTGTCGGACCCCGAGGTGCTCATCCTGGTCGAGCCGACCAGCGCCGTCGACGCCCACAGCGAAGCCCGCATCGCCGACCGCCTGGCCAAGGCGCGGGCCGGCCGCACCACCATGATCTGCACGACCAGCCCCCTGGTCCTCGACCGGGCCGAACACGTCATCTACGTCGAGGACGGGCGCGTACTGGCCGAGGGCACCCACCGGCAACTCCTCGACACCTGTCCGCAGTACGCGGCCACCGTGACCCGCGGGGAGGACTGACCCATGCCCCGCACCTGCCCACTGTCGGCGGAAGGTCGAGCTCAACGCCCGGTGAGACTCTTCCGCTCCGCACATCCCCACTTTCGGCGAAGGGCTGAGATCGATGTCCCGTGAGATCCTTCCGGTCGCCGACCGTAAGCAGGTGCGCGCCTACGCCAGGCGGCTCACCCTGAAATATCCGCGCCGGCTCGGCCTCGCCCTGCTCCTGCACGGTCTGGCCGCCGTCGCCGGGCTGCTGGTGCCGTGGCAGCTGGGCGAGCTGGTGCAGAACCTTCAGTACGGCCACGAGGTGAACGTCGCCGTCGTGGCCGCCGCCATCGGGGCGTTCCTGCTGCTCCAGGGCCTCCTCGTCCGGTATGCGGTGCTGGCCTCCGCCAGGCTCGGCGAGAAGGTGCTGGCCGAGTTGCGTGAGGAGTTCGTGGACCGGGTGCTCGCCCTGCCCCTGTCCACCGTCGAACGGGCCGGGTCCGGCGACCTCATCACCCGTACTTCCCGCGATGTCGACTCGCTCTCGCGCACCGTGCGCCATGCCGTGCCCGAGACGCTGATCGCCATGGTCACGTTCGTGATCACCATCGGCGCGCTGCTGCTGACCAGCCCCCTGCTCATGCTGCCCATGCTGGTCGCCGGCCCGGTGATCGCCGTCTCCACCCGGTGGTACCTGCGGCGGGCGCGCGACGGCTATCTCCGCGAGAACGCCGCCTACGCCGACATCACCGAGGGCCTGGCCGAGACCATCGAGGGCGCCCGCGCCGTGGAGGCCCTCGGCCTGCGCGAGCGGCGGCGGGTCCGCACCGACCGGGACGTCGGGCGGTCGTTCGCAGCTGAGCGGTACACGCTGGGGCTGCGTACCCGCTGGTATCCCGCAGTGGAGCTCGGCTACGTCATCCCCGTGGTGGCGGCGCTGCTGGTCGGCGGGCTGTTCTACACCAACTCCTGGGTGAGCCTGGCCCAGGTCACCACCGCCACCCTCTACGCCCAGCAACTCGTGGACCCCCTCGACCGGTTCCTCATGTGGATCGACGAACTGCAGGTGGGCGGTGCCTCGATGGCCCGCCTGCTGGGCGTCGCCAACGTGCCCGACGACCGTGTCTCCTCCTCGGCCCGGCCTGCCGGCGAACTGCTTGAGGCCTCCTCCGTCCGGTACGCCTACCGCGCGGGCCGCGACGTGCTGCACGACGTCTCCCTGACCGTTCAGCCCGGCGAACGGCTGGCCATGGTGGGACCGTCCGGGGCCGGCAAGTCCACCCTCGGCCGGTTGCTGGCCGGCATCCACGGGCCGCGTACCGGGTCGGTCACCGTGGGCGGGGTGCCGCTCGTCGAGCTGCCCCTGGACGACCTGCGCGGGCACGTCGCCCTGGTCACCCAGGAACACCACGTGTTCAAGGGGACCATGCGCGACAACCTGCTCATCGCCCGCCCCGACGCCACCGACGCCGCCGTGCTCAAGGCCCTGGAGGCGGTTGACGCCCTCGACTGGGTGCTCGCGCTGCCGTCCGGCCTGGACACCGAGGTCGGCTCCGGCGGCGCCGCCACCGTCTCGGCCGCCCAGGCCCAGCAACTCGCCCTCGCCCGCCTCGTTCTCGCCGACCCCCACACCCTCGTCCTGGACGAGGCGACCTCCCTCATCGACCCGCGGGCGGCCAGAAACCTCGAACGCTCGCTGGCCGCCGTCCTGGACGGCCGCACGGTGATCGCCATCGCCCACCGCCTCTACACGGCCCACGACGCCGACCGGGTGGCCGTGGTGGAGGACGGGCGGATCATCGAGCTGGGATCGCACGATGAGTTGGTGGCGGAGGGCGGCTCGTACGCGGCCCTGTGGAGCAGTTGGCACGGCACCCCGACTTCCACCACGACTGTCTCTCCTTCCTGACATTTCGGCGTGTCACCACCGACCGGGAACCTGCGGTAGGTGGGTGGGTGGTGGCCCGCCAATTGGTGCATCAGTGGACTCATCGCGCATCACCAACCTGGGCAGGTCACCGGATCGGTGCGGCGAGTCGGCCGGCGGCATGGTCGGCCAGGGGACGGGGCAGGGGTCGGGCGGAGCTGTGGGTCGGTCAGGGGACGGGCGGACGACGAGCAGGTTGTCGCGCATGGTCCTTTGAACACGTGGTGTTCCTGGATGATGAGCGCGACGTGCCCGCGCAGGTCGGTCAGGGAGCGGGGCAGGGGTCGGGCGGGGTTGTGGGGCGGCAGAGATATGGCAGCAGTTGGGCGGGGTTGTGGGTCGGGCAGAGGGCATGGCGGCGGTCGCGCGTAGCTTCGCGGGATCAGGACGTCGTGGGGTTCGTATCCCATGGCGATGGCTGGTGAGCGGGTGGTCGGGGTCGGTGAGGGGCGGTTAGTAAATGTGGTTGGTCAGCATGTGGTTTTTGGGGTGGGGAGGGTGCGGTCGGTGAAGTAGCGGTTGATGTGGTCGCGGGCGCAGGGGTTGAAGCCGTACAGGGTGTGGCCGGGGCCGTCGTGGTGGATGGTGGCGCTGCCGGGGACCTGGGTCAGGACCCGTTCGACCGCGTCGGACTCGCCCCACGCGCCGGCTCCCAGGATGGGCGGGAGGTTCTTGGGGAGGGCGACGGGTGGGTTGGTGACGGGTACGGGCCAGCCGACGCAGTTGAGGGTGGCGGAGGCGTTGCTGCCGGAGATGCCCGTGTTGGGGGCGATCTTGCGGAGGCGGGCGAAGATGGAGTTCATCTCCTTGCGGTTGGCGACCCGGGGCCAGTCGGTGCATTCGGTGACGCCGGTCGCCTGGTCGGGATAGCGGGCGCCCCTTGTCGGTACGAAGTCGGAGGCGTCGCCCTTGCTCGCCTTGCGGATCGCCGTGGCCAGCTTGGGCCAGGCCGCGGAGCCTTGGCGGGCGAGGGCCAGGGCGAAGGTCTGCAGGTCGCGGGTCTTGTAGGCGACGTTGGGCGTCGTGGTGGGGATGGGGGTGCGGTCGGCTCTGGCGATGAGGGCGCGCCAGAGCGCCGGGACGTCCTTGCAGTCGTTGGCGGCGCACCAGGTGAAGAAGCGCCGCATGAACTGCTCGTTGGTCTTGGCCATCGCCTCAAGCTCGCGCTGCCAGTCGGGGGCGCTGTGGCTCCAGGTGCCGTCCAGGACCATCGTGCGGACGCGGCCGGGGAAGAGGCGGGCGTAGTCCTGGCCGTAGAAGCCCGCGTATGAGGCACCGTAGTAGTTGAGCTTGTCGTCGCCGAGTGCCTTTCTGATCGCTTCCATGTCTCTGGCATGGTCGGCCGAGCTCATGTTGGCGAACAGCTCGGGATCCTTGAGCCGGCAGGCTTCGGCGTAGCCGCGGTTGGTGTCGGCGAGGCGGCCGAAGTCGGCGTCGTCCTTCGGTACGTCGGCGATGGGGACGCGGGTCCAGGCGCACGGCAGGCCCGTGCTGAGGCCCTGGAACTGGTCCATGCCGTAGCCGCGGGTGTCCCACGTCACTATGTCCATGCGTTGGCGCAGCTCGGCCCACCAGTCGGGGGAGGACTGGGTCAGGGCGATGCCGGGGCCGCCCGGGCCGCCGTAGGCCACCAGGACGGAGCCTTCCGAGGGGCCGGTGGCCTTGAGGCGGCCCAGCTTGAGGGTGATCTTGCGGCCGTCCGGTTTCCGCCAGTCGGCTGGGACCTGGAGGTCGGCGCAGTCCATGCCGATCTTGTCGCTGGGGCAGGGCTCCCACTTCAGCGCACCCCCGGACTTGGCCGGGGTCCTAACGGTCGGGGTCTTGGTAGCTGGGCTTTTGATGGCCGGGCTCTTGGTGGCTGGGCTTGTGGCGGCTGGGCTCGTGGTCGTGCTCGTCGGACTGGGCTCTGCCCGTGCGGCTGCTGGTGTGGGTGCCATGCCTGCGTTGAGCAGGGTCAGGGTGAGGGTCAGAGCCAGGGGAACGGTTGTGGAGAGGGCGAGGTGGCGTGTGCAGGGGGAGGGGTGTGGGTTGGGCATGGCGTTCACGATGCCGGAGGGGGCGGTGAGATCGCGTCGGACGGGGGTTTGGTTTATGGGGGAGGAAAGTACGACCAGGAGTTGTCAGACCGTGGGTTGATCGTCGAGGACCGACCAGGTGCTGTGGGGTGGGTTGTCTGTTGGCCGGAGGTGGTGTGGTGGCGCGGGTAACACACTGTCCCGACGTGGTGGGAAAGGGGTGGGCGGCCCGGTCCCGTCGGTGCGTGTGGAGGCGGGTGGCTCGGCTCGGTCCCGTTGGAGTGCGCCCGTGATGGGTGGGTGGCTCGTCCCGGTGGTGTGGGTGGGTGTGATGGCGTGGTGGATGCGTGGATGGTCGATCCCGATGGCCGGCGGGGAGCGGATGGGGTGGTCAGCCGCGCCAGGGCAGGTGTTTTGTCCGGCCGGGCTGGTGGCGTGGGTCGGGCGGCCAGGTCTGGTGGAGGTGAGGGGCCGAGCGGCGCGGGTTGTCGGAAGGGCCCGCGCCGCGTGCGTGCGTCAGGTCGCCGGGCCCAGGGAGCGCTTGAGGAACTCCACCTGGAGCAGCAGCAGGTTTTCCGCCACCACCTCCTGCGGCGTCATGTGAGTCACCCCCGACAGCGGCAGCACGCTGTGCTGGCGGCCGGCGGCGAGGAGGGCGGAGGAGAGGCGGAGGGTGTGGGCGGCCACGACGTTGTCGTCGGCGAGGCCGTGGATGAGCAGGAGCGGGCGTTCGAGCTTGGCCGCGTCGGCGAACAGCGACGAGTTGTCGTACGCCTCCGGATGCTGCTCGGGATGGCCCAGGTAGCGCTCGGTGTAGCAGGTGTCGTAGAGCCGCCAGTCGGTCACCGGCGCGCCCGCGACGGCGGCGTGGAAGACGTCGGGACGGCGCAGGACCGCGAGCGCGGCCAGGAAGCCGCCGAAGGACCAGCCGCGGATGGCCACCCTGCTCAGGTCGAGGTCGTCGGGGTATTGCTCGGCCACGCCCTGCAGCGCGTCGATCTGGTCGTCGAGCGCGGGGCTCGCCAGGTCGCCGCGGACCGCGCGCTCGAAGTCGGTGCCCCGGCCAGGGGTGCCGCGGCCGTCGGCCACGATGACGGCGAAGCCCTGCTCGGCGAACCACTGGCTCTCCAGGAACGCGCCCCGCCGGTTGAGCACCCGCTGCGCGTGCGGCCCGCCGTACGGGTCCATCAGCACCGGCAGCCTGCCGGAGCCCTGCTCGTGCCACGAGGGCAGCACCACGGCGGTGGCCAGCTCGCGGCGGCCGGAACGGCCGAGTGAGACCCGCAGGTCGAGGCCGGGACGCTCGGCGAACGACGGGATCGGCACCGCCATGCCGTCGCGGCGGACGACCGTGGTGGAGACGCCCTCGGCGTCGAGGCTCTGCTCGGTCAGCACGCCGACCCCGCCGGACATGCGCCCGGAGAACACCCCGGAACGGGTCGAGACGGGCAGCAGCGAGTGGCCGTCCCACGTCCACAGCTGGATCTCGGTCGGGTCGCCGCTCGCGCTGAACAGCACGCTGTCGTGATCGACGTCGAGCACGGCGCGCACCTGCAGCGTCGGGGGCGTGACGGCGCGGTCGCCGACGAACAGCCGGTGGCCGCCCTCGGAGTTGGCCACCCACACGAGCGAGCCGTCGTCGAGGTGGGCGGGCACGCCGCCGACGATGTCGACCCAGGCGGGGTCGGTGTCCTCGCGCACCAGCGTGGACGCGCCCGTCGCCGGATCGACCGTGAACAGCCGCATCGTCCGCTGGTCACGGGTGAGGGTGACGATGGACAGCGCGTGGGAGTCCCAGGCCGCGGTGGTGAGGTATTCCTCGTCGTACGGCACCGCCACCCGCGACCCGTCGAGCCCCAGCACGAACAGCCCGGTCACCGCGTTGGGCGTGCCGGCGGCCGGATAGCGCTGGGCCACGGCCGGACGGTCGGGGTTGGCCGGGTCGGCGATGTGCCACACGTGGACGGGGGCCTCGTCGGCCCGCTCGACCAGGAGCGCGTCACTCGAAGGGGCCCACCAGTAGCCCCGCATCCTGTCCATCTCCTCGGCGGCGATGAACTCGGCCAGCCCGTAGGACACCGTCTCGGTCTCCGGCTCGGCCAGCGCGCGATCGGCGCCGGAGGACAGGTCCTGGACGCGCAGGGCACCCCCGGTGACGTAGGCGACATGTCGCCCGTCAGGGGACAGGCGGGGGTCGATGACCGCGCCCGGCGTGTCGAGCTCGCGCACCTGCCCGTCGGCCAGCTCCACCACGTAGAGCGTGCCGGACAGGGCGAAGCAGGCCCTGGTCAGGTCGGCGTCGGGGGCGTAGGCCACCACGCCGCCCGCCGACTCGCGGCTGCGCTCGCGCCTGGCCCGCTCCTCCGGTGGCAGGTCCTCGTCGTCCGCGTGGAGGGTGCGCGGATCGACCACCAGGCGCTCGACGTGGGTGCCGGTGTCGAGCTCCCACATACAGGTCACCGGATCGGTGCCCGACCTGGTGCGCAGGAACACCACCCGGCCGCCGTCGGGGGAGATCGTGAAGCCCCTGGGCACGCCCAGGGTGAAACGGCGGGTCCTGGCAGACAGGCGCGGGAAGCTCTCGCTCATGGCCTCAATCCTGCCATTGCTACGCTCGTGGGCATGACTGATCGACGGCTGCTGCTCGTGCACGCCCACCCGGACGACGAGTCGATCGGCACCGGCGCGACCATCGCCAAATACGTCGCGGAAGGCGCCCACGTCACGCTCGTGACCTGCACGCTCGGCGAGGAGGGGGAGATCATCCCCCACGACCTCGCGCAGCTCGCCTCCGACCGGGACGACGCGCTCGGCCCCTACCGGGTCGGTGAGCTCGCCGCCGCCTGCCAGGCGCTCGGCGTCGAGGACCACCGATTCCTGGGCGAGCCGGGCCGTTACCGCGACTCGGGCATGATGGGCGCGGCCACCAACGACCACCCGAAGGCGTTCTGGAGCGCCGACCTCGACGAGGCGGCGGGCGAGCTGGTCAAGGTCATCCGTGAGGTACGCCCGCAGGTCCTCGTCACGTACGACGCCAACGGCTTCTACGGCCACCCCGACCACATCCAGGCGCACCGGGTTTCGCGCAGGGCGTTCGAGCTGGCGGCGAAACCCGGCTTCGGCGAGGGCGAGCCCTGGCAGATCGCGAAGTTCTACCACACGGCCATGGCCAGGTCCGTCATGCGGCGCGGGGCGGAGGCGATGCGCGAGTCCGGGACCGGCTTCCTCCTGGAGGAGGTCGACGACATGCCCTTCGGCTGTCAGGACGAGGACATCACCACCGAGATCGACGCGCGTCCCTGGATCGGCAACAAGATCGAGGCCATGCGGGCGCACGCCACGCAGATCACCGTCGAGCCGCCCTGGTTCGCGCTGTCCAACAACATCGGCCAGGAGCTCCTGGGCGTCGAGCACTACACGCTGGCCATCGGCGTGCCCGGCCCTCCGGTGCCTGGTCCGCCCGTCGAGGCGGGGGGTCTCGGAGAGCCGTACAACCGCGAGAACGATCTCTTCGCGGGCATCCACTAACCTCGTGCGATATGGAACATCGCAGCCAGGCCGAGTCGGCGCTGGGCGGGGCGGCGTACGGGATGCTGTTCGTGCTCGGGGTCGTCATGGCGATCGTGGGAGGGTTCACGCATCCCGTGTGGCAGCCCGGCCTGATCCCGGTGTCGGCGATCGGCTGGGTGCTGGCGTTGTTCGGGGTGTGCGTGGGGGCGGGCCGGCTGATGCGGGCGAGGCTCGGCGCCACGACGGCCGGGCTCGGGTGGCTGCTGGTGACGATGCCGTTCACGCTGGAGCTGAGCGCCGGGGATCTGGTGATCGCGAGCGGGGCGCCAGGCTTTGTCTACCTTTACGGGGGATTGGTCGCTCTCGTGGCGGGCTATCTACTTTCGCCCTCGTCAGGAGGGGGTTCGTGGCTCTTGCGTGGGTACCCTCCGAAGAATCCGATGTAGAGGCATAAAGTGGCTAAGTGCATTCCATCGAGCGGCACGTGGACCCGGCAACCTACCGTAAAGTCGTCGGCCGCTTCGCCACAGGAGTCGCGATCGTCACGACCAGACTCGGTGACGTCGATCATGCGATGACCGTCAACTCCTTCACCTCCGTCTCGCTCGATCCGCTGCTCGTGCTGTTCTGCGCGGAGAAGGTGGCCCGGTTCCACGACGCGGTGCTGGAGACCGGGACGTGGGGCGTGTCGGTGTTACCGGCCTCCATGGAGGACGCCTCGCGCTTCTTCGCCCACCGGGGGCGGCCGCTGAACGGCCAGCTCACCAGGTGGCCGCATCATCGGGGGGAGTCGTCGGGGGTGGCGCTGTTCGACGGGGCCATCGCCACCGTCGAGTGCGCGACGACTGCGGTGCACGACAGCGGGGACCACTCGATCGTGGTGGGCGAGGTGAGCGCGCTGGACACTCCGGCGGACGCCGCGCCGCTCCTGTACCACGAGGGGCGTTACAAGACCTTCTGAGGCTAATGTCCGCCGGGTCGGGAGCGGGGAACGAGGCCGGGCATGGACCGGGCCAGGCGCTTCGGCCTGGCCCGGTCGTGTGCTCGTGCTACTGGTCGGGGACGGTGACCTACTCGTGATGCGCGGCGGTCGTGGCGTCGGCCTTGGTGTCGGTCGTGGTGTCGGTGGGGGTGTCGGTGGGGGTGTCGGTGGGGGTGTCGGTCGGGGTGTCGGTCGGGACGCTCGTGTCCGTCGGCGTCGGCGTCGGGGTGGGGGTCGGTGTCTCGCCCGGCGTCGGGGTCTCCGAGGGGTCCTCGGCCGGAGGTTCGGACGGCGGCGGGCAGGTCGGGATCTCAGCCGTCGGGGTCGCGCTCGGCGGAGCGGTGTCCGCGGGCGGGTCGCTCGGCGTTTCTGACGGCGGTACGGTCGGCGGATCGGACGGGGGATCGGTCACCGTGGGCGTAGGCGTAGGCGTAGGCGTAGGCGTAGGCGTCTCGCTGGGCGTCGGCGTCACGGTGGGGGGAACGCTCGCGGACGGTGAGGTCGTGTCCGCGGGAGGCGCCGTGTCCGTGGGATCGGCAGGCGGCTCGCTGGGCGGATCAGTGGGTTCGACGGACGGCTGACAGGTGAACGTCACCGTCGGCCCCGGCTCCGTGACGGTGACCGTGGGACCCGGTTCGGTCACCGTGACCGTCTCCTTGATGGTGACGGTCGGCAGCGGCGCCATGGCGACGTCGGCCTCGCCTTGCTTCTTGTACGTGCCGCGCCCCAGCCGGGCCCGGGTGTTCCCTTCACCGCCGAGCACGGTGAACTCCACGCTCGCGGTCTTGCACGATCTTCTCTTGCACACCCGCTGCTCGACGGCGAAGAAGCCCGCGCCTTCGTAGGTGACCGAGACGTTCAGATAGGAAACGCCCCGCCTCTTGACCACCTTCGTCTCGGCGGTGTATTCCCCGGTCGTGGGGCTCTCCGTGGGAGTGGGGGCCGGGGTCAAGGTCTCGGCCGGGGGCGGCGTCTCGGTAGGCGGCGTCGCACCAGGTGTCTGGGACGGGGGCGTCTGGGACGGGGGCGTCTCGGACGGCGGCGACGTGGAGGGTTCGGCGGCTAACGCCAGCCGCGCGTTGGAAGGGGTGTCAGTGAATCGTAGGGAATCGGTCGCTGACGTCTGGGTGATCGCGACTCCGCCGGCTCCTGCCAGTGCAACGGTGCCGAGCAGCGCGCCCAGGATGGAGAATCTCATAATCCTGCTCTTTGGGAGATTTCAGGACGGGGATCATTATTCCGACTTGTCAAGATTGGTCAAGACTCAGACGCATGAACAGGCGCTTCCGGTTCCGGCGGGCGGCGAACTACGTCAACCTCTCCACGCCGCTCGGTCTACTGATCGCTTTCGTCGGCGGGGCGTCCAGGACGCCCGGTCCCAACGGCCTCATCCTGGCCTTCGGTTACCGCTACAGGTTCCCCATCGCGGGGGCGTTCACCGTCGGGAATGTAGTCCTGACCAGGCAGGACTCACTGAGTGAGCAGCTCATCCTGCACGAGGGGCGCCACGCCACGCAGTGGGCCTGGTGCGTCGGGCTGCCGATGCTGCCGCTCTACCTGCTGTCCATGCTCGTGTCGGTGATCGTCTGCGGGCACCAGGCCTCGTACAACATGTTCGAACGGCTGGCCGGGCTGGACGACGGCGGTTACCCGCGCAGGCCGGCGCGGTGGCGGCGCGGCACCGGCAGCGCGGGTTGACGCGATCGTGTAAAGAAAGGCGCTCCGGTCAGGGCTTGCTCTCCGCCGAGAGGACGCCACCCCGCGTGCTCACGGCGTGAGCCGCAGTGTGTGGACCGCCGCCTTCTTGACCGCCTCGGGCGAGGAGTACATCGGCAGCAGCTCCCCCTTCGCCCACACCTTCGCCTGGTCCCAGTAGTTGTCGTGGAAGGCGTGCCCCGAGGCGCCGGTCAGGTTGATCCAGCGGGACTTGTCCAGGTCCGACAGATCGACGACCATGCGCATCGACGGCACGGCGGTCACCGCGTACCCCTCCTGGACGTTCCACCCCGTGGCGTTGACCGCGTCCTTGCTCCCGGACACCGCCAGTGGCCCCCGGTTGAACAGCGCCTCGACCGGCGCGACGCCCGACACGCCGAGCGAGCCGTTGACCAGTTCGAGCTGGTGCAGGTCGCCCCAGCGCCACGCCTTGACGTCCGTCCCGAGCCGGTCGGCGAGCTCCTGGTACGCCGACGCCAGCGCCTGGCGCAGGACGTCGTCGCGGCTCTCCTTGAGCTCCTTGGTGCCCACGTCGTCCCAGAACGGGTCGTCAGGGGCCTCCAGAAGCCGCCTGACGACCTCGTACCAGCGGTCGCCTCCCGTGGGCCGGGCCGCCTCCGGTAGGTCGTCGTCGAACGTCAGCGTGAGCAGGTGCCGCCAGACGGCGTTGAAGTAGGCCGCGGCGGCCGAGCCGGATTCCTGCGTGCGGTCCCACGACTTCAGTAACTCCCTCGCCTGTACGGCGGGCCCGGCCAGGTCCACCTTCATCAGGGCGGGCACCAGCGTCTCGGCGAAGCCGTTGGCGGAGTCGCGCTGGATCCGCAGCATCGTCTCCGTGTCGATCGGGCCCTTCTGGAGCGCCTCCCTGAGCAGGGTGCGGATGCGTTCCGAGCGGTAGCCGTAGGCCCAGTCCTTGGTCAGCAGCGGCTGGTAGCGGGCGGGGTCGATGACGGCGTTGTTGGCGGTGACGATGTAGCCGTCCTCGGGGTCCTCGACGGTGGGCAGCTGGTCGTACGGGATGGGCGCGGGCCGCCACTCGTACTCGCCGGTCCAGCCGGGAACGGGCCAGGTGCCGTCGCCCTTCTCCCGTACGGGGACGCGCCCGGGGGCCTGATATCCGATCTTGCCTGTCGTGTCGGCGTAAATGAGGTTCTGGGAAGGGACATCGAACAGCGAGGCCGCCGCCTTGAACTCGTTCCAGTCGGTGGCCTTGTTCAGCGCGAAGATCGCGTCGGCCGTGCGGCCCGGCGTCAGCGCGGTCCACTGCAGCGCCACCGCGTTGGCCTCGCCGCTGGGCCGCGCGTTGGGCATCACCTCGTTGATCAGCGGGCCGTGCCGGGTGCTCTTGACGGTGATCGTGACGGGCGACCCGCCGGCCACCTTGATCACCTCTTCGCGGGTCTCCAGCTTGACCTGCTCGCCCTGGTACAGGTACGTGTCGCCGGTCACCTGCTCAAGGAACAGGTCGGCCACGTCGGGCCCGAGGTTCGTGAAGCCCCAGGCGATCTTGTCCGTGTGCCCGATGACCACGCCGGGCAGCCCGGCGAAGGTGAACCCGGTCACGTCGTACGGGCACGCCTCGGTGATCGCGCGGCAGTGCAGCCCCGCCTGATACCAGACCGACGGCATCTGCGCCGACAGGTGGGGATCGTTGGCCAGGAGCGGCTTGCCGCTGAGGGTGTTGGCGCCGGAGACCACCCACGAGTTCGACCCGACGCCCTCCCGGTCCGCGGTGCTCATGGTGCTCGGCACGTTCCGCAGCGTCCCGGCCGCGTCGGTGAGCGCCCGCCCGGCCCGCACCCGTGGCTGGGCCCGCTGGTCGAAGCGGCTCTGGGCGATGCCGCCCTCGTTGACGATCGGCAGATGGCGGTCGTAGGGGTAGCCGGGATAGAGCTGGTCGACGCGCTCTCTGGGCAGCTTGGTCAGGGCGAGCGCGCGGTCGATCTCGTCCTCCATGTTGGAGCGCAGGTCCCACGCCATGGCCTTCAGCCAGGCCAGGGAGTCGACCGCGGTCCACTTCTCCGGCGTGCCGCCCCCGCCCTGGAGCTTGAGCACGGAGTATTCGAGGCTGCGGTCGGAGGCGTGGGGGTTGGCGCTGAGCCAGGCGTTGACGCCCGCCGCGTACGCGTCGAGGTAGTCCTTCGTCTCCTGGGCCAGCTCGGGCAGCTCCTGCTCGGCCACCCGGCGCCAGCCCATGGTCCGCAGCGCCTTGTCGTTGGCGAGCGTGGCGGCGCCGAACAGCTCGGACAGGCGCCCTGCGGTCGTGTGACGGCGGAAGTCCATCTCGTAGAAGCGGTCCTGGGCGTGCACGAAGCCCTGGGCCATGAACAGGTCCTTGGCGCTGTCAGCGTAGATGTGTGGAATTCCAGATTTATCGCGATAAATCTCCACACTTCCCGTCAAGCCGGGCAGCCGCAGCGACCCGTCCACCTGGGGGAACGACTTCCGCACCGTGTAGACCAGCACGCCCGCCAGCACGAGGACCAGCGCGAGCGCGACGGTCAACGACCGGGCGGCCCACCGCAACGGCCACGGCATCCACGCATAGGGCCTCACCGCCACCTCCTTCATGCCGAACTGGCATCAAGTCTGGCAGTTCGCGATCACTCCTCCGGACGCGTTCCCGGCCGCGACGGCGCCGACCGCGGGCGCTCGGCCCCACGTCCTTCAGGCCGCGACGATCACTCCCAGGTCTGGCCTTCGGAGGTGTCGGACACCCGTACGCCCAGGTCGGCGAGCTTGTCGCGGAGCCGGTCGGAGGCCGGCCAGTCCTTCGCCTCGCGCGCCCGCTCCCGCGCCTCCAGCAGCTCACCGGCCCCGGGCGGCAGCACCTTGGCCTTGCCGATCTCGGTGGACAGATCGAGCGCCAGCACCTGGTCCAGATGGAGGAACGTCTCGAACTTCGTCCCTGGCGCCACCGATTCGTCCCGCTCCAGCTCGCGCAGGATCCGCAGCGCCGCCGGAGTGTCGAGGTCGTCGTCGAAGGCCGCCTCGACCCGGTCGGCGTAGTCCCTGGACAGGGGAGCGCTGACCGACTCGGACCACTCGGCCACCCGGGCCCGCCACCTGCGCACCGTACGGTCGGCGGCCCGCAGCGTGTCCCAGGTCAGGTTGAGCTGCTGGCGGTAGCGGTGCTCCAGGAACGCCAGCCGCACGGCCAGCGGGTCCAGCCCCTCGGCGACCACGTCGGACAGCAGCACCACGTTGCCCGTCGACTTGGCCATCTTGCGCCCGTCGAACAGCAGGTGCTCGCCGTGCACCCAGTGACGCACCACCTCGTGCCCGGCCGCCGCGTCGGACTGGGCCCGCTCGTCCTCGTGGTGCGGGAAGCGCAGGTCGATCCCGCCGAGGTGGAGGTCGATGCGCGAGCCGAGGAAACGCAGCGACATGGCCGAGCACTCCACGTGCCAGCCGGGAAAGCCCCTGCCCCAGGGCGTGTCCCAGGTCAGCTCGCCCTCGGCGGGCTTCCACAGGGCCCAGTCGGCGTGGAACCGCTTGCGGGGATCGACGGCCTCGATGCGGTGGGCGGGCCTGAGCTCGTCGAGCCGGTTGCCGGATATATCGCCATATGAGGGGAACGTACGGACATCGAAGAAGACCGACCCGTCGGGCACGGTGTAGGCGTGCCCCTGCTCGATCAGCTTGGCGATCAGCTCCACCATCAGCTCGACGCTCTCGCTGGCGCGCGGCATGTGCTCGGGCGGGCGCAGGTTGAGCGCGGAGGCGTCGGCCACGAACGACTCCTCGTGGAAGCGGGCCAGCTCCAGCGGCGAGCGCCCCTCGGCCTGCGCCTGGGCCAGAACCTTGTCCTCGCCCTCACCGGCGGAGGAGTCGGCGAGGTGGCCGACGTCGGTGATGTTCTGGCAGGCCACGACCCGCACCCGCCGCCGCTCCAGGACCCGTCTGACCAGGTCGGAGAGCACGTAGGTGCGCAGGTTGCCCACGTGCGCGGGGCGGTAGACCGTCGGCCCGCACGTGTACATCCGCAGCGCCCGCCCGGCGTCGATCCGCTCGACCTGCCTGGCGCGCGTGTCGTAGATCCGCAACATCTCCCGAGCTTAGCTCGGCGTCATCCGCCCAGGAAACCGAGTATGTCCCGGTCACCGCGCTCGCGCAGCCTGGCGATCACCTCTTCGCGGCCGGCCGTGTCGGGCAGCCCGATCCTGGCCCCGATCAGGCGCAGACCCTCCATCTCCGAGCTGACGGGAGCGGTGTAGCCGAGCAGGTAGAGCGCCCGGTTCACCGGCGGCATCGCCAGGGGCGCGGCGGGCAGGTAGCGCGTCAGCAGCTCGCCGCCGTCGGACACGGTGAGGAAGACGTGGTCGCCCTCGTTGGCCTTGTACTCGACCAGGATGTTGCGGATCGACCCCATGGTGGGCTGGTTGTGCCAGCTGATCACCACGTCGCCGGACGGCGCGGAGGCGGTCAGTTGCCCGCCGGGCGCCATCCCCAGGTACGCCGCGAACCCCGTCGGCAGCGGCGAGCCGGAACCGCGCAGGTGCTCGGCGTTGATGTCCACCCGGTGCCACCAGCGCCCGTCGCGGGAGCGGAAGCTGCGCCGGGTCTCCGAGACGTCCTTGCGCGGCTGGTACGGCTCCGCCTCCCCGCCCGGCGAAGTGCCCGCCACCCGGATCCAGCCCCGCTGCGTGCGCTCGAACCCCGGCCCGCCCGAGTACGCCCGCACGGAGCTCTCGCTCACGTCGTAGCGCGAGGTGAGGTTGGCCACGATCGTGCTCACCGACGCCTCGCCGCCGGCCCGCTCGATCTCCCTGGCGATCATCTCCCTGATCCCCAGGTATTCGTCGCCGCCCCACCTGGTCAGCCCGTACTTGTTGCGGTCGAGCCGGCGGAAGCGCTCGTCGGCGGTGAGCTGGTTGCGGATGCCGACCAGGCTGTAGTCCTCGCCGATGCGCTCCTGGATCTCCTCGGGCGACAGAGGTGTGCCCGCCACCGCCAGCACCGCCTCGGCCTTCTCGTTGATGCTGCGCGGCCACGGCACCACGTGCTGGCCCAGCACGCGAAGCTGCGGCACGGCCAGGATCCACCGCTCGGCCACGTCCTCGTGCACGCCGAGCTGAGACACCATGGACACGGCCTCGGGCAGCGGGCGGGGCCCGTCGGTGAAGAGCTGGCGCGTCTTCTCCCGCAGGTCGTCGGCCCCGCCGGCCACCAGCCAGCCGTCCGACTGCTCGTAGCCGGTCATCAGCGTACGCACGAACCGCCACGCCGGGATCCCCAGCGCGCGCAGGTCGCCCGCGTGCCACGGCACGACGGTCTGCAGGTCCTCGGCCGGCACGGCCACGCCCAGCCGCCCGCGCAGCCACGTCACGTGGGCGACCAGGCCGCCCGCCTCGGGCTTGGCGAGCCAGGCGTCGATCTGCTCGCGCAGGTCGCGCTCGATCTGCCTGATCCGCTCCCTGGTGACGGAGAAGCGCTGCGCCAGCTCGTCCAGGGTGGCCCGCTGCTCGGCGTACAGCCGGTCGCGCGCGATGGCCCGCTGCCGGTCGTCCAGCGCCGCGAACAGCTCGTCGATCAGCTCGGGCAGCGGCTTGTCCGTCCTTGCCGGGCCTGGCCCGGCCTCGGGCGCGGGTTCGAGCAGCCGCTCGAAGACGCCGCTGAACAGTTTCTGCACCACGTCCTTGCCCAGCGTCTCCGGCGTCCGCTCGGCCTCGGCGGGGTCGGAGAACCGCAGCAGCGGCAAAATGTCGCCGAGCGTCAGATGCCCCCAGCAGGCCACGGCCAGGTCGGCCAGACGGCCCGCCACGGTCTGTGTGCCGACGATGGCGCACGCGCGGTCGAGAGGAATCGCCTGCCACCAGGCCTCGGGCAGCTGTGGCTCCTCCACGATCGGCGCGATCTGACCAGGAGAGGTCCAGCGCAGTGGTGGCGTGAGGTCGCTCAGGCTGAGGTTCATTGAGGTCCAACCGGCAAAGGGAAGATATCCGCAGTTCAGACTATGTGATCAGAGCGGTAGAAACGGGCTGCCTCTTCCAGAATGGGAGATATAGAGCATCGAGCGAGCACGGGTGCAGGCGACGAACAGTATGCTCCGTTCGCGTTGCAGAGCGTGCGCGCGTGCTTGCGGTTCCTCCGGCAGCGGCCCTGGCACCACGTCTTCGGCGACGCCGACGAGCGCCACGCGTTCGAATTCGAACCCCTTGAGTTGCGGGAAGCTCGCCACCCGCACGTCCAGGCCGTCGAGCGCGCGGCCGGCCCGGCGCGCGAGCCGCTGGTGACGGGCGCCGACGGCGATCTCGCCGGCCGGCACGCCGTCGGCCAGCCAGCCCTCGACCGTGGCGCGCAGGCCCGCCAGCTCCGCCTCCAGCGTGTCGTACGCCCGCACGAGCGGCCGATCGCCGTTGCGCGTCGCGCTGAGGCCGTACATGTCGGTGACCCCCGCGACGAGCCCGGAGGACAGGCCGCCGCCGCGCAGCCGGACGACGAACGACAGCACCTCCTGCGGCAGGCGGTAGGAGAGCTTGAGCGCGTGCTGGACGGCGGGGATGCCGAGCGCGCCGAGCGCCACCCGAGCGTCGGTGACGCGCTGGTGCGGATCGCCCACGATGAACAGGTCGTCACGCGCCCGCGGCGCCGCCGCCCGCAGCAGCCGCCACTGCGCCGCGCTGATGTCCTGCGCCTCGTCCACGACGATGTGACGGTACGGCTTCAGCCCGGGATCCACATCGTCGAGCAGATCACCCGTCGAGATCGACAGCAACCGCAACGCCTCGTCGGTCAGCTCGGCCAGCGAGCGCGCCCCCGGGCCGACCAGCGCCGGGCGGCGGCCCTCCGCGTCGGCCACGATGCGCAGGGCCAGGCGTTCGACGTTGTCCACCTCGACCCGCTTGCGCACCACCTCGTCCTCGATCAGCAGGTCCAGCTTGGCCGACAGCTCGTCGGCCAGGCTCTGCGAGAACGTCACCAGCAGCACGGGCCCCGCGCCGCGCGCCGCCAGATGGGCCGCCCGGTGCAGCGCCAGGACGGTCTTGCCGGTGCCCGCCCCGCCGATGACCAGCACCGGGTGCTCGTACCTGGCGGCCCTGGCCAGCCGGTGCTGCGGCGGGTCGAGGAACGTGCACCAGTCCGGCGCGTCCAGCACCCGCTCCAGCGCCACCTTGTCCTGGACGAACGCCGCGCGGTCGGGGCTGCGCCGCAGCGCCGCGTACAGGTCGTCGGTGTCGATCGGGCCGCTCTCCGGGTCTGCGGCCCGCCAGGCGTCCAGCTCGCGCCACGCCTCCGCCAGGGTGCCGCCGCGCGCCAGCACGGCCAGCGGGGCGTACTGGGTGGGCGGCAGCAGCGGTTCGAGCGCGGCCACGTCGGCCTCGGTCGTGATCAGCCGGAACAGCGGCAGCGCGTGCAGGTCGAGGCCGAGGCCCAGCAGGTCGCCGTCGCAGATCGGGTCGAACAGCCCGGACGACCCCGCCGATCGGCGTAATGCGGGCTCCACCCGCTCCAGGGACTCCGCGTCCCACTCCTCGACGACGCCGATCACCGGGTTGACGCCGTAGCGGTGGCGGCGCGCGTACGACCAGGCCTCGGCCTCCGGCAGCACGTCGCGCAGCCAGTAGACGTCCCGCTGCCGCACCACCACCCCGCGGTGGCCGGCCGCCAGGCGCAGGGTCGCGACCCGCGGATCGCGCGCGCCCCGCACCCTCTCGGCGTGCGGGGCGCCGGCCACGTTCAGCAGGAACCGGCGCAGTGCGACCACGGCGTCCCTGCGCACCGGCGGGGCCAGTGCGCTGAGCTCCCTGGGGAACTCCGGGCCGATCGCGAGCCGCGGCACAGGCTCAGTCCAATAGTTCGAGCAGGTCGCGGTCACCGCGTTCGCGGAGCCTGTTGAGCAGGTCGGGCAGGGCGACGGGGCCCGTCATGCCGATCCTGGTCGCGATCACCCTGGCCGCCTGATCTCGTGTGCCTCCAGGGGCCGTGTACCCGACCAGGCGCAACGCCTTGGTGATCTTCTCGGCGCCCTGCGCGGCGACCGGCAGGTGCCTGGCCCTCAGCACGCCCTCGTCCGACAGCGTCAGGAACAGGTGGCCGCCCTCGCGGGCGCCCACGTCCACCAGCAGGTGCTCGATGGACTGCAGCACCGGCGAGCCGTGCCAGGTCATGGTCAGCTCGCCCGCGGCGCTCCTGACCGTCCTGCTCTCACCCGGGTTCAGCCCCAGGTACGAGGCGAAGCCCGTCGGCAGCGCGCACTCGCCGCCCGCCAGCTGCTCGCCGGTCACGTCCACGCGCAGCCACCAGCGGCCGTCCGGCTGCCTGAAGCAGCGCCTGGTCTGAGAGACGTCCTTCAGCGGCTGGTACGGCTTGTCCGGCTCGGGCGCGCCGCCGTTCGTCTCGCTCGCGGGCGGGGCCACCGGGCTGAACGCCTGGAACTGTGGCGGGCCCGGGGGAGGCGGCGGCGTCTGGGCGGGGCCGAACGCCGACTGCAGCAGCTCCACCGGCTCCTGGCGCATGGCGGCCTGCTGGTCGGGGCCGTACTGGTCAGGCTGATCGTGAACCTGCTGGTCCGGGATCCGCTCGGGCTGGGCCTCGGGCTCCTGGGGCTGCTCGTACTGCTGCTCCCGCACGGGCGGCGGGGCCAGCGTGGTCAGCACGAACTGCCAGGCGGGGACCTCCAGCGCGCGGATCTCGACGTTGTGCCAGTCGGCCGCGCCGATGATCCGCTCCTTGGGCGCCTCGGGGCCGATCGTCGCGACCAGCTCGTCCAGATGAGCGCGGTACGGGGCCGCCTCGTCGCTGGACAGCCAGTGGTCGAGGCGGGCGCGCAGCTCGTCCTCGGTGGCGGCGATCTCGGCGGGCGGGACGGCGAAGAGCTTGGCGAGCTGGTCCACGGCGGAGGGCTCGTCGGTGAAGACCCGGTTCTGGGCCACGGCCCAGCTCTTGTCGTCCAGACCGGCGAACGCGGCCTCGATCAGCTCAGGCAGCTCCTGCTCGCGACCGCCCTCGGCACCGGCCTGCTCGCCGTGCTGCTCAGCGGGCTCCAAGGGGAACTGCTCGACCGGGACCTGCTCGGCGTGAATATTTTCGTGAACGTCTGCGTGACCGTTTTCGTGAACGTTTTCTGGGATCTGCTCATCGAGGACGTCCCCGGCCGGCTCGGCCTCCTGGGCGTCGGGCACGGGCTCGTCGGCGGTATCGAGCGCGTCCCCGTGGTGCACCGCGAGCGCGTCGCCGTGCGGCGCCTCCAGTGCGTCCCCGTGCGGCGCCTCCAGCGCGTCTCCGTGCTGGACCTCCAGCGCGTCTCCGTGGTGCTCGTGGTGCTCCTCAAGGGCGTCGCCGTGGTGTGCCGCCACGACCTGCTCGCTCTCGGGCTCGCTCCCGGGCGCGCTCTCCGGCTCGGCTTCCCGCGCGACGGCCTCCTCGGCCTGTTCCGCGACGGCGACCTCGGCCGCGTGCTGGGCGGCGGCCACCTCGGCGTCGTGCCGGGCGGCGTCCCCAGCCTCGGCACCGGTTTCAGGGCCATTCTCAGCGCCGGCGGCGTCCCCAGCGGCGTTCTCCGCCGCGACCGGCCCCGCGTGGGCCTCTTCGGCCTCGTGCTCCGGCTCCGGCGCCGCAGCGGCGGGCTCAGCCTCGCGCGCGGCCACCGGCTCGGCGGGCTGGGCGGCCACCAGCTCGGCGGGCTGGTCCGCGGGCTGGTCCACTGGCTGGTCCACTGGCGGGGCGACGGGCTCGGCGGCCACGGGTGCGGCCTGCGGCAGGCCGGCGGGCGTGGCGAGCGGCGGCTCCTGCCTTCCGCCCAGGGCCGGAGCGGCGTACGCGAGCGGCTGCGCGAGGTGCACCAGGACGGCGGAGAACAGCGTGTTCAGCACCGGCCGCGCCTGGATGAAGGGCTGGTCCACCAGCTCCCGGCTGGTCAGCGCCAGCAGACCGGCCCACGACCCGGTGCGGTCGAGCGCGATGGCGACCGCGGGCTCGTCGGCCTCGTCCGGGTCCAGCACGTGCAGCGCGGGCAGGACGTCGCCGATCGAGGCGGCCGGCCAGTGTTCCAGGGCGATCTCCGTCAGCAGCTCGCCCAGCGACTCGGGGCCGATCGCGGCCAGGACGCGGGGCATGGGCAGGCTGCGCCACCACGCATCCGGCAGGTCCGGCTGCCCGGTGAGTAGCGTGATCGTCGACGCGTCGCTCCACCTCAACGGTGGTACGAGGTCGCTCAGGCAGAAGTTCATCCCGTTCCGTTCACCAGCCCCTCACGCCGCCGCAGCGGTGCAGCCCAAATCTCGCCGCCCACGGAACAGACCATAGTCCGGCAAAACAGCCCTACGCATCATGCACGACGCATCAACGCCGAACAGCGGCAAAGCGTAGACGCACGTAGTCGGCCATCCAGCCAGTCTCCCTGCGAAGTGCGGGCGCGGCCAGTTCGTTGACGCGACGGAGCAGGGGCTCCACGATCTCCGGGGGAAGCCCTTCGAGCACCGATGCGGCGAACACGCGCACCCAGTCGGCGGCCCCGCCGGGGCACTCGTCAAGGGGGGTCGGCCGGTCGAAGTATTCGAGCAACCTGACGACGAACCCCTCCTGCTCGAGGCGGCGGGCGTACTCGGCAGGCGTGGGAAAGTACCACGGGAGCTCGGGTTCGCGCAGGCCGTATTCGCGCCACGCGGTCAGCATCGCGGTGGTCAGCTCGGCGCAGTTGCCCGCGCCGCCCATCTCCGCGACGAAGCGTCCGCCAGGCTTGAGTGCCTCGCGGACGCTGGCGATCACGGCGGCGGGGTCGCGGCTCATCCAGTGCAGCGCCGCGTTGGAGAAGACCGCGTCGTACGGGTCCACCACCGTGAAGTCGTGCCCGTCGCCGATGATGAAGTCGATGCCGGGATACTGCGCCAGCGCCTTCTCGATCATGGCGGACGAGCCGTCGATGCCGAGGACGTCGGCGCCCCTGAAGGCGATCTGCGCCGTCAGCACCCCGGTGCCGCAGCCGAGGTCGAGCACTCGCTCGCCGGCCCGGGGGTCGAGCAGGTCGACCAGTGGCGCGCCTTGGGTCGATACGTAGCCGAAGCTGCTGTCGTAGGCGCGACTGTTCCACCGCTCCAAACTCGGTGTGTCGTATCGCAAGACGATCAGCTCACAATCGATCAGACATCGGGCCCCCGTGGCCGTGCTGTCTGTTCACTTTAGAGGCTGATTGTCGCTACCACATATCAAGTCACATAGGACTCATCCCACCTTCTTGCCCCACTCCTTCCTCAGGTACGCCTTCGCCGCGTCTGCCTGCGGAATCGTCATGAGCACCGGCGGGCCGGGCGCCTTGGGCAATTTCCCGGCCTGCTCCCTGTCGAGCGTGCCCTTCATGAGCATCGCCTCGCCGCGCACCGGCCGGGCGTACCCCTTCTGGAGCAGGTTCTGGCCCTCGTCGGAGAACAGGAACTCCTGCCAGAGCCGGGCCGCGGCCGGGTGCGGGGCGTTCTTGTTGATCGCCTGCACGTGGTAGCCGCCGAGCGCCGCGTCCCGGGGGATCGTCACCCTCCAGGCGTCGCCGTGCTCGGCGCTGCGCGCGGCGTTGAGGTGGTCCCAGGCGATGACCACGTTGGCCTTGGCCAGGTCGGTCAGCCTGCCCGCCTGCTTGAGCTTGGCGAACAGCTCGACGCCCTGCTGCGGCTGCGGCGTCCCCGAGCGCATGGACGCCGCCATGACGCCGCCGAACGCCGACGCCGAGCGCAGCGGGTCGCCGTCGAGGGCGACCTTGTAGCCGGGCCCGAGCAGGTCGGCGAAGGAGGCGGGCGGCTTGACCGCGCGGGGGTCGTAGCCGATGGACATGTAGCCGCCGTACGCGGCGTACCAGGCGCCGGACGGCTCCTTCACGTGGTCGGGCAGGTCCTGCCAGCCCTGGACCTGGTAGCGGGCGAACCGGTCGGCCGCGGAGACGGCCACGTCCATCGTCAGGTCGAACACGTCGGGCTTGAGCTGAGCGGCGGCGTCCAGTTCGCGCTTGCTGCTCGCGGTGGGCTCCAGCTCGTTGACCTTGATGTCGTACTTGTCGGCGAAGGTGTCGATGACCTCGCCGTAGTTGACCCATTCGCGGGGCAGGGCGATCACGTTGAGCTCGCCCTCGCGCTTGGCGGCCTCGGCCAGGCGGTCCATGGTGCCGAAACCGGCCTTCAACGAGGTGGCTCCGGTGTTGATCGGCGGCAGGTTCCTGGCCTCGGTGGAGGCGGTGTCCGTGGACGACGCGCCGCATCCGGCGCTGGCGAGGATGGCTGCTGCGGCGGCGCAGGTACGTACAGTCACGTATTGAATACTTACTGTTACATCCGCCCAGGTCGAGGAGGCGCGGCCGGAACGACCTTGGCGGCCACGAGTGTCTCTTCGGGGATCTCCACCACGGTGCCATCCCTTTTGCGAACTTTGAGAAGTCCGTCCGACCACGACACGAGCACGCCCACCGCGTCGCGGAACCCGCCCGGGACGCGTCTGCGGGTGGTGATCCGTGCGCCAATATCCTGACTTGTGATGGCGATGACGAGGCGCGCGGCCATGAGTTTGGCACCCTCCGTTTCGGCCAGCGTGCAAGCACGGCAATACTAGGGCGTAGCAAACCGCGGTCGAAGTCATGCCATGGTGCGGAGAAGAAGGAGCTCGAGGTGACCTACGTCATCGCGCAGCCTTGCGTGGACGTCCTGGACAAGGCGTGCATCGAGGAATGCCCCGTTGATTGCATCTACGAGGGCGAGCGCATGCTTTACATCCACCCCGACGAGTGCGTGGACTGCGGCGCGTGCGAACCAGTGTGCCCCGTCGAGGCCATTTTCTACGAGGACGACCTTCCCGAGCAGTGGAAGGACTTCTACAAGGCGAACGTGGACTTCTTCGAGGACCTCGGCTCGCCCGGTGGCGCCTCGAAGGTGGGCAAGATCGAGAAGGACCATCCGGTGGTGGCCGCCCTGCCGCCGCAGGGCGAGGACCACTGACGAGTCCCGACGTCGTGCACGGGGGCATCCGCAGGGATGTGCCCCGTTCGCGCCGTGCGCCCGTGACGCGGCTCCGCTGAGTCGCCGCGCCCCAGTACGCCGAGGAGAAGAATCGTGAACAAGCTGCCTGACTTCCCCTGGGACCGGCTGGAGCCGTACAAAGAGCGTGCGCTGGCACATCCCGACGGCATCGTCGACCTGTCGGTCGGCACGCCCGTCGACTCGGTGCCGCGGGTCGTCCAGGACGCCCTGGCCGGAGCGTCCGACAGCCCCGGCTACCCGCTGACCCACGGCAGCGTGGCGCTGCGCGAGGCCGCGGCCGGCTGGCTGAGGCGCAGGCACGGCGTCACGGTCGGGCCGCGCGACGTGCTCCCGCTGATCGGCTCCAAGGAGTTCGTCGCCTGGCTGCCCACCTACCTGGGCGCCAAGCGGGTGGTCTTCCCCGAGCTGGCCTACCCCACCTACGACGTGGGCGCCAGACTCGCCGGCGCGGTCGGCACCGCGTCCGACAGCACGCTCGCGCTCGGACCCGAGCCCGTCGACCTCATCTGGGTCAACAGCCCCGGCAACCCCACGGGGCGCGTGCTGCCCGCGGAACACCTGCGCAAGGTCGTGGCCTGGGCCCGCGAACGCGGCGCCGTCGTGGCCTCCGACGAGTGCTACATCGAGCTCGGCTGGGAAGAGCAGCCGATCTCGATCCTCCACCCCGACGTCTGCGGCGGCTCCCACGAGGGGCTGCTCGCCGTCCACTCGCTCTCCAAGCGCTCCAACCTGGCCGGCTACCGCGCCGGGTTCGTGACGGGCGATCCCGTCCTGGTCAAGCGGCTGCTGGAGACGCGCAAGCACGCCGGCATGATCATGCCGCAGCCCGTGCAGGCCGCGATGGCGGCCGCGCTCGGCGACGACGAGCACGCCGAGCACCAGCGCGAGCTCTACGCCGCGCGCCGCGCGATGCTGCGGCCCGCGCTGGAGAAGGCCGGCTGGGAAATCGACCATTCGACGGCAGGGCTGTACTTCTGGGCGTCCAACGGGCAGAACGCCTGGGATCAGGTAGCCAAGCTTTCCGAAATCGGCATTTTGGTCGCGCCGGGCGAATTCTATGGATCAGCAGGTGGGCGCCACATCCGCATCGCGATGACCGCGACTGATGAGCGGATCGGTGCGGCGGTGCGCCGCCTCCAGTAGGATCGCGCGTCATAGCCATCCCAACTGGCTTGAGCATGCATAAATTGATAAGGGCTTATGCCGAGGCAGACCGCGAGTGGAGCGAGCTGATCGATGAGCATGACCTCCATGGTCGTACTCGGGCTGAGCATCGCCACTGTCCTGCTGCTGCTGGGCGCCTTCTTGGCTACCATGCGGCAGGACAGGAGAGGCCGCACGAGCGCGCCGCCCGCGCAGGTCGCGTCCTTCGAGACCCCGCTGGCGGCGCCGGTGAGCGTCCCTGCGCATGTCGGCACCGACTACACCGACCCTCGCACCCTCCGGATCGGGGACCGGATCCAGGTGCACGGCTCACGCGCCCGCGTGCTCGGAGCGATGTACATCTCGTGGCAGGGCCACGAGTGGACGGAGTTCTTCCTCCGCGACTCCTCCAGGCGCTACCAGTGGCTCTCGGTCGAGGTGCTCGACGGTGACCCGCCGCACCTCGAGGTCCAGCTCTGGAACGACGTGCCGACGCAGGGCATGGTCCCGGCCAAGAGCATGCTGATCATGGAGGGCGTGGAGTTCTTCCCGATCGAGCGCGGCACGGCCGCGTTCAGGACCGAGGGCGACACCGGCTACCCCGAGCGGGGCCTGCTCGACTTCGCCGACTACCGGGCCGCCGACGGGCGGCTGTTGTCGTTCGAACGCATCCAGGGCGGCTCGTGGACGGCCGGCTACGCCCAGCCGCTCCCGCCCGGTTCGATCTCCATCATCCGCCGCGCCTCCTGAGCAGCGCTTCCCTTTTCAGGACAGCTCGACCTGGCGGTCGCCGGCCTTGCCGCCCGCCTGCCAGCCCTCGAGCTCCACGTCGTTGGACCAGGTCACGCCGCTGTAGCCGACCCGGCTGATGGCGTACTGCTCGGCGTGGGCCACCGACCAGGCGGCCACCAGCCACCCGCGCTTCTTCGACGTGATCGCCGTGCTGCCCAGCGCCCTGGCCAGCTGCTTGCGCGCCTCGGCGGTCTTCGGCTGCGGCGGCGGGGTCTTGGCCGAGGGATACCAGCAGTGGACCGACTTCGGGACCCGCCCGGTGAAGGCGGCGGCAAGGATCTTCGCGTCGCCCTCGTGCGGCGCGTACGCGTAGCCGCCCGCCGAACGCTGCACGGCCTGCGCCGCCTCGGCCAGCGGGAGCTTGCGGTAGTTCTTCACCTTGACCAGCGCGGCGAAGAACTTGTTCGTGGCGTAGACGGGGTCCATGAGCTGTTTCTTCCTGCCCCAGCCCTGCGACTCGCGCTGCTGGAACACCCCGACCGAGTCGCGGTCGCCGTAGTCGAGGTTGGACAGCTTCGACTCCTGCAGCGCCGTGGCGTACGCGATCACCACGGCCCGCTCGGGCAGCCGGCGGCGCGCCGCCACGGCCGCGATGGTGGCCGAGATGCGGGCCTGCTCGATGTCGAGGCCGAGAGTGCCGTCGGGCGTGACGGCGGTGCAGTAGGCCTCGGGCTGGACCGCCAGCCGCGGAGCCCGCTTCAGCAGGTGGTAGAGGCCCACCGACACGCCCACCGCGAGCACGACGACCACGACCACGATGGTGATGACCCCACGAGAGAAGCGCACGCGCACCCTGAAGAACCTACCCGGCCGGATAAGCTCCGTGGCCATGAGTCACGTGAGCACCTCGTCACCGATACCCCCGGTGGTGGACGAGCTGTGGGAGCGCCGCGCGGAGCTGTCGCCGGCCGACGCCGAGGCACGTCACCTGGTGACCGGCGCGATCGATCTGCTCGACCGGGGAGAGGCCCGCGCGGCTCACCTGGTCGGCGGCGAAGTCGTCGTGGACGAGCGGGCCAAGCGGGCGATCCTGCTCAGCTTCAAGGTGCTCGGCCTGGTCCGCTCGCAGGTGGGCGACTTCCACCAGCACGACCGGCATCCGCTCAAGAGCTCCCTCGACGGCGTCCGCGTGGTGCCGGGGGCCATCGCGCGCTGGGGCTCGTACCTGGCGCCCGGCGTGGTGCTGATGCCGTCGTTCACGAACATCGGCGCGTACGTCGATGCCGGCACGATGGTCGACACCTGGGCCACGGTCGGATCCTGCGCCCAGATCGGCAAGAACGTGCACCTGTCCGGGGGCGTGGGCATCGGCGGCGTGCTGGAGCCACCAGGCGCGGTGCCGGTCGTGGTCGAGGACGACGCGCTGATCGGCAGCCGGTCGATGATCGTGGAGGGCGCCAGGGTCGGCGAGGGCGCGGTCGTCGGCGCTGGAACGATCCTGTCCGCCTCGATGCCCGTCATCGACGTCGAGAGCGGCGCGGAGCTGGCCCGCGGCGCGATCCCCGCGTGGTGCGTGGCGGTGAGCGGCACGCGGCAGAAGGAGTTCCCCGGCGGCACGTTCGGTCTGCCCTGCGTGCTGGTGATCAAGCGCCTGGAGCCGGGGCGCAGGCACGACAAGGCGGCGCTCAACGAGGTGCTGCGCGAACACGGAGTGAACACCTGATGCTTGACCTGACCCAGGACGTACGCGACCTGACCGCCGCGATCGTGGACATCGAGTCGGTGAGCGGCGCCGAGAAGGCGCTGGCCGACGAGGTCGAACGGGCGCTGACGGCGCTGCCGCACCTGAAGGTGACCAGGTCGGGCGAGACCGTCGTGGCCCGCACGGAGCAGGGGCACGCCGAGCGCGTGCTGATCGCCGGCCACCTCGACACCGTCCCCCTCGCGGGCAACCTGCCCAGCCGGGTGGAGGGCGACCTGCTGTACGGGTGCGGCACCTCCGACATGAAGGCCGGCGTGGCGGTCGCGCTCAGGCTGGCCGCCACCGTGCCCGCCACTGGGCCCGCGCCCGTCAGGGACGTGACCTACGTCTTCTACGACTGCGAGGAGATCGAGGCCGAGCGCAACGGCCTCACCAGGGTCGCCAGGGAGCACCCCGACTGGCTGGAGGCCGACTTCGCGGTGCTGATGGAGCCCACCGACGGCGTGATCGAGGGCGGCTGCCAGGGCACCCTGCGGGCCGAGGTCACGGTCACCGGCCGGCGCTCCCACAGCGCCAGGTCGTGGTTCGGGGTCAACGCCATTCACGGGATCGAGCCGGTGCTGGCCAGGCTCAACGCGTACGAGGCGCGCCGGCCGGTGGTCGACGGGCTGGAATACCACGAAGGGCTGAACGCGGTCGGCGTGCGCGGCGGGGTGGCCGGCAACGTCATCCCCGACGTGTGCGTGGTGACGGTCAACTACCGGTTCGCTCCGGACCTGTCGCTGGAGGCGGCGCAGGAGCACGTACGCGAGGTGTTCGACGGCTTCGCGGTGAGCTTCACCGACGGCGCGCCCGCGGCCAGGCCGGGGCTGACGCATCCGGTGGCGGCGGCCTTCACCGCGGCCGTCGGCGGCACTCCGCGCGCCAAGCTGGGCTGGACGGACGTGGCCCGCTTCTCCGCGCTGGGGGTGCCCGCCGTCAACTACGGCCCCGGTGACCCGAACCTGGCACACCAGCAGGGCGAGTACGTGTCGCTGCCCAAGATCGTGGAGAGCGAGCGGGCGATGCGGAACTGGCTCCACATGTGAAAGTGGCCTTCCTCGCCGGCCATTTGGCGGGGAAGACCACTTTCAGTCCCGAGCAGCACCCTCGGCAGTTAGACGCGGGGGAGTGGAAATCCGGTTCCCGGCTTCGTCCAGATTTTTTCAGACAATGTTCCGTCCGTCCGACCAGCGATTTCGCCTTCAGCCGACAGACTCGGACGACGGAACCGGCCGCGCGTGAGAAGGGCTAGCGTCATCCCCATGGAAAAGATTCGCCGAGAGCGCCGCCAGGGACAAGCCGTCGTCCGTGGCGACCTCGTCCCCAGCTCCACCCACGACCAGCGGCTGCTGGCCCGCCAGGGACCCTCCGACTGGGTCCACATGGACCCGTGGCGGGTGCTGCGCATCCAGGCGGAGTTCGTGGAGGGCTTCGGACAGCTCGCCGAGTTGCCGCCGGCGGTCACCGTCTTCGGCTCGGCCCGCACCGCCCCCGACACGCCCGACTACGCGATGGGTCGCGCGCTCGGCAGGAAGCTGGCCGAGACCGGCTACGCCGTGATCACGGGCGGCGGGCCCGGCGTCATGGAGTCGGCCAACCGGGGCGCGCTCGACGTCGACGGCGCGGTGTCGGTCGGGCTCGGCATCGAGCTGCCCTTCGAGCAGCGCATGAACGACTACGTCGACCTCGGCATCGAGTTCCGCTACTTCTTCGTGCGCAAGACGATGTTCGTCAAATACTCCTGCGGCTTCATCGCCCTGCCCGGCGGCTTCGGCACCCTCGACGAGCTGTTCGAGGCGCTCACGCTGGTGCAGACGGGCAAGGTCACCTCCTTCCCCGTGGTGCTCATGGGCTCGGAGTTCTGGGGCGGGCTGCTCGACTGGATCAAGAGCACGCTGCTCGGCACCGGCAAGATCGCGCCGCAGGACCTCGACCTGATCACCATGACCGACGACGTGGACGAGGCCGTGCGGATCATCGTCGACGCCGACCGGGCCCGCTCCCATCAGCGCCAGGAGGAGCTGAAGGCCGCCGCGGTCCAGACCGCGGAGCCCCAATAGGCTCCGAATAAGCTCTTGCGACGTGAACATCTGCGTCTACTGCGCCTCAAGCCTCAACATCGACAAGAAGTACATCGAGCTGGCCGCCGCCGTCGGCACCGAGCTCGCCCGGCGGGGCCACACCCTGGTGAGCGGCGGTGGGTCGGTGTCCTGCATGGGCGCCGTCACCGCCGCCGCCAGGGCCGCCGGGGGCCGGACGGTCGGGGTGATCCCGCAGGCGCTGGTGGACATGGAGGTGGCGGACGAGGAGTCCGACGAGCTGATCGTCACGGCCGACATGCGCGAGCGCAAGGGCATCATGGACGCCCGCTCCGACGCGTTCCTGGTGCTGCCCGGCGGCATCGGCACGCTGGAGGAGCTGTTCGAGATCTGGACCGCCCGCGTGCTCGGCCTGCACGATCGCCCGCTGGTCATCCTCGACCCGTTCGGCCTGTACGACCCGCTCAAGCACCTGGTGGACGGCATGTACGAGCAGGGCTTCACCCGGCCCGACGTCTTCGACGCGATCTCCTGGACCTCGACCGTGGCGGAGGCGTTCGCCGCGCTCGAATCGCGCACCCAGCCGGTGCGGCCGAGCGTCGCCGAACTCGGCGAGGCCGCAGGCTGACCTGCGCGGCTTCGCTCGCTTCCGGGGGCGGGCGCGGCAAGTGCGGGACCTCGTGCCCCGATGGTGTGAGTACGATGCCAATGTGCTGGTCATACTCGCCATCGCCGCCATCGCCATCTTGGCCTGCGTGGTGCTGGTCTCCCTCGGCAGGGGCGGTGAGCTGACCGAGTTCCCGCCCGACGTGCCGCCGCTCGACCTGCCCGAGGCGGGGCAGCTCACCGCGGTCGACTTCATGGCGCTCCAACTGCCGGTCAACCTGGTCGGCTACCACACGCAGAGCGTCGACGAGACCCTGCGCAGGGCCGCCGGCGCGATCAGCGCCCGCGACACCCGGATCGCGGTGCTGGAGCAGCGGGTCTCCGAGCTGCTGTCGAGCCGGCTGTACGCGCGGCAGGAGGTCTACGCCGCGCCGGGGGCGGGGCCGCGTACCGAGCACGAGCCCGAGGCGCCGGCCACGCCGCGCGAACTGCCCGAGTCCGGCGATCCGGTGGGGGCGGGCGGGGCCACGGCGACGTGGGAGCACGCCGCGCAGCTCAAGCGCCCGCCGGAGTGGAGAGTCGCCCAGCCGGGCGACACCGCCGCCAGCAACGGCGAGGCCCACGACCGGCCCGGCGACGCCCCGCACGACGCCACCGCCTCCGACGCCCCGCACGACGCCACCGCCTCCGACGCCCCGGCCTCCGAGGTTCCGGCCGGGGAGGAGACCGCCGAGAAGCCGGACGACGAGCCCGTGGCGGAGGCCGGGGATGAGCACCTCGCCCAGCCGGCCGATCCTTCGGGCGAGCAGGTGGACGAGCCTCAGCGCGCCGGCCGGGGCAAGGACGGTGACGAGCGCCCGTGAGCGAGCCCATCCGCTGCGCCTGGGCGGGCATGGCCGACCCGATGTACCTCGCCTACCACGACGACGAGTGGGGCCGCCCGCTCAGGGGCGACGACGAGGTCTTCGAGCGCGTCTCGCTGGAGGCGTTCCAGTCGGGCCTGTCGTGGCTGACGATCCTGCGCAAACGGGAGAACTTCCGCGCCGCCTTCGACCGCTTCTCGATCCCGAAGGTCGCCGCGTACACGGAGCAGGACGTCGAGCGCCTGCTCGGCGACGCGGGCATCGTCCGCAACCGGGCCAAGATCGAGGCCGTCATCGGCAACGCCAGGGCCGCCTACGACCTGCCCGGCGGCCTGTCGGAGCTGGTGTGGCGGCACGCCGACCCCGACGCTCCCGTGCCCGCGACGATGGCCGACGTGCCCGCCGTCACCCCCGGCTCGAAGGCGCTGGCCAAGGAGCTGAAGAAACACGGCTTCAGGTTCGTCGGCCCGACCACGGCGTACGCGCTGATGCAGGCGATCGGCCTGGTCAACGACCACATCAAGGACTGCCTGGCCCGGAGTCGCTGAGCTCCACGCCGTGGCCGCGCCCCAGCGACCCGCCGACCGCCACGGTGATCACGGGGGTCCTGCCCGTGCGCACGCTGACGCTCTCGTCGGCCCTGACGACCCCGCGGGCGGGGCGGTCGAGCGTGATCGTCACGACGTCCACGGTCCTGCTCGGGTCGGCCACGGCCAGGATGAGCCGTTCGCGGGTCCGGCGCAGCATCACCACGCAGGGCTGATCCACGCTGACGATCCCCGCTGTCCCCGGCGTCCAGAAGGTCGCCCCGAGCAGCGAGCGTGTCCGTACGGCCTGCACGTCCCGCGTGTTGGCCAGCACCCGCGCGGGCCGGGCGCCGCGAAAGGACCTGGTCCGCTCGCGGGTGGCGTTCGGCAACAGCACGTAGGCGTACGTGGCGTCCTGCGGGTCGATGCCGTGGTCGTACCAGATCGTCACGTAACGCCGGGAGACGAGGTCGGCGGCGCCCTCGGTGTCGTCGCCCGCGTTGATGTCGCGCCAGCGGCCCGAGCGCGTCTCCACCAGCATCGAGGCCCCGTCGACGACGTAACCGCCCGCCCCGGGCAGGTGGATCCAGCCGTCGCCCACGTACGGCTCCACATCCGTGGCGCGGTTGTCCACCACGGTCTCGATCCTGCGGCCGTCGCCACTGCTGATGCCGCTGCCCAGCGCCACCACGGCCGAGTCGAGGCAGAACCACGACTTGCGCGCCCGCAGCGTGACGCCGTCGCCGATCAGCTCCATGGCCGCGACGCCGTAGCGCCCCTCCAGCGCCACCCCGCCCGCCTGCTCATTGGCCGGCCGGTAGGCGCTGAAGTCGAGGCCGGTCCGCTCGCGGGTGTCCACGGTGGTGCCGGGCAGCCGGTACGGGTCCACGGTCGGCCAGAAGTCGTGCCCGTAATGGCCGAGGTCGCCGGTGTAGAGGTAGGTCATGCCGTCGCCGGTGTACCAGCCGTGCGGGTTCTCCCCGTTGATCGCCTCGTAGGCGGCGACCCGCCGCGACGACATGCTGATCGCGACCGACCAGCCGGGCCGCCGGTGCACGACCCGGTCCATCGAGGGGAACACGAAGTGCCCCGAGGGGCCCGGCGCGGCCTCCACGCTCTTGTCGTCGAGCACCGCGACCGCCCGCCTGGTCTCCGGCACGTTCGCGTGCCGCAGGTAGGCCCGGCTCCCGCCACGCTCGATCCACCCCTTGGCCAGCGCCATGAACCGGCTCCGGTACGGCTCCGGCGCGCTCTCCGCCAGCAGCAGCACGGCCGAGATCACGCCATGGCCCGCCACCCGGTCGGAGAACGCCTGCCGCGTCGCCGCCCGCCCCCTGACGGTGTCCATGAGCAGCCCGTCGTGCACGAAGGGCGCGAAGGAGTGCTCGACCGCGTCCAGCACCACCCGCAGCCCCGGGTCGCTCACCTCCCAGGGCGAGCCGTGCAGCAGCGCCACGCTCTCGGAGACCGCGATGAGCAGGGACAGGCCGTAGGAGCCCGTGTAGGCCACGCTGCCGTGCTGGATGAACGAGCCGTCGCGGTAGAAGCCGTCGCCGCTCTCGGTGTAGCGGAACACGCTGTGCCGCCCGCCGTCACGCACGTCGGAGAGCCCGTCGCGGGCCAGCGCCAGCCGGCCGGGGTCGCGCCCGGCCACGCCGCGGAAGGCCACGATGGAGGCCTTGTCGGCCCGGTTGGAGCCGCTCTCGGAGGCGTCCGGCCAGCCCGCGCGCCGGTCGGCGTCGGGGCAGAACCGGTCGATCGCCCTCAGGTACGCCTCCGTCCGGCCCGCGTCGAGCCGGTCGCCGAGCAGCACGCACACCCGGGCCAGTTCTGCGGGCGTGCCGATCTCCCAGAACCACCAGTTGCCCGTCTCCGGGAGCCGCTCGTTGTAGTGGCCCTCGTGCAGCAGGTCAAGCGCCTCGATCACCTGGGCCGCCACGGCGTCGTCGCCGTACTGGGCGGTGCCGGGCGTGGCCCACGCGGTGGCGATCAGCCGCAGCCGGCCGTAGCTGCCCGTCACGCGGCCTGGCCGGTCCCCGAGCGGCAGGTCCGGCCAGAGGAGACCGGGCGTCATCTCGGCCAGCCGGCGGGCGGCGCGCTCGCTCAGCGTGGCCAGCGGGCGCTCGTAGACCGGGTCGGACGCGTCGAACGCGCCGCCCGTGAGCAGGCGCACGGCGCTCGCGCGCAGGCCCTCGACGCCATAGGGAGAGCGCGGGCGCTCGACGTAGTACGGAGCGCGCGGGCGCTCGGCGTCGTGCGGAGAGCGCGGGCCCTTGACGTCGTGCGGAGCGGGCGGGCGATCGGATCCGGAAGAGCGCATGGCGCAAGCCTTACCCAAGCGGCCGTGACGGCTCGGTCACTCCGCGTTGAAGACCGGCACTTCTTTGGCGAGGAAGGCCCGGGTGGCGTCGAGATGGTCGCGGGTCGCGACGCATTCGTCCTGAAGCTCGGCCTCCAGGGCCAGCGCGTCGGGCAGCGAGTGCGTGGCGGCGTAGGCCAGCGCCCGCTTGGTGGCGGCGTAGGCCAGCGTGGGGCCCTGCGCCAGGCGTACCGCGAGCTCCTGGGCGCTCTTCAGCACCTCGCCCGGCGGGACCACCCGGGTGACCAGGCCCAGCTCCAGCGCGCGGGCCGCGTCGAGCGGCTCGCCGAGCAGCATCAGCTCGGCGGCCCTGCCGGGGCCGACCAGGCGCTGCAGCGTCCACGACGCGCCCGTGTCGGGCGCCAGGCCGATGCCCGCGAACGCCAGCGCGAACTTCGCCTTCTCCGAGGCCACCCGCAGGTCGCAGGCGAAGGCCAGGGACGCGCCCGCGCCCGCGGCCACTCCGTTGACGGCGGCCACCACCGGCTTGGCCATGGTGGCGATCAGCTCCACGATCGGGTTGTAGTGCGCGCGCACGGTGTCGGCCAGGCCGCGGCCCGCCTCCAGGTTCGCGGCGTGCTCACGCAGGTCCTGCCCGGCGCAGAAGGCCCGGCCCGAGCCGGTCAGCAGCACGGCCCTGACCCCGCGGTCTTCCGCGGCGCGGCGCAGGGCGGCGAGGAGCTCCTGCTTGGTCTCGGCGGTCAGCGAGTTCATCGCCTCGGGACGGTCGAGGGTGACGGTGGCGACGGCGTCGGCCGTCTCGTAGCGGATCACATCAACTCCCTGTCGACGAACGCGGCGGCTGCGGGCAGCAGCCGGGCGGCTTCCTGCTCGAAGTAGGCCCTGGCCTTCTCGCCCGGCCAGCCCGCTGGCAGCAGCTCGGGCGGCAGGCCGGGGTCGCGGAACAGGAAGTTGCGCCACCCGTGCACGAGTCTGCTCCTCGTGGCGAACACCAGGTCGGCCGGGGCCTGTTCGGGCAGCGTGCTGATCAGCGTGACAGCTTCGGCGTGCCAGCTCTCGTACGCCTCGCCGATGGAGGTCAGATCCCAGGCCCTGGCCACCAGCTCGCGCGGGTCGCCCTCCAGCCCGGCGTCGAACCTGTCGGCCCGCACCCCCTCGCCTTCGAGCAGGTTGTCCAGCTCGATCGAGGAGCGCGGGCCGATCCAGGTGGTCTCCGACAGCGACGCGTAGCCCAGGAAGGTCAGGTCTGCTTTGAGCCGCTCTCTTCGCGGACGCTCCTTGACCGGCTCGAAGACGATCAGATGCCAGCGGCCGTGCCAGGTCAGCGTTCCCGCTCGGTAAATTCTCAGTGCGGCCTCATCCAGCCGTCTGACGCATTTCGGCGTCAGGCCGTAGCCGGCGCCCTGAGGCAGTCTCAGTGGCCGCAGCCACCCCTGCCGCACCATGCGTGAAACCGCCGTTCGTACGGCGGGAGCGGCGATGTCCAGGGGTTTCATCAGCCGGACGAGTGCGGCGACGGATGCCTGTCCACCGCGTGAGCGTAAGTGGTCCCCATAGAGGTCGAACAGAGCGGCGCGAGCGTGCACGAGGTCCAGTTTGGACGTCATCGCACGCCTCGACAACGCATTCTGGGAGGAGATCGTTACCCATGAGCGCTCTCGATGCGGGAGAATAGGACATCACAGAAGACGTGAATGCGCCGACCACCCCCTCGGGAGGTCGGAAATCGCGGGCCGCGGGAGCCCAAGGCAGGAAGGGATGCACGCATGGCGGCGATGAAGCCGCGGACCGGCGATGGTCCGCTCGAGGTCACCAAGGAAGGGCGCGGCATTGTCATGCGGGTCCCCCTGGAGGGTGGCGGCCGGCTCGTCGTGGAGATCTCCGCCGACGAGGCGAAGGCTCTCGGCGAGGCGTTGAAGAACGTCGTCGGCTGAGAGCTCCCGAGAGACCACTTGATTGACGACCCTGGCGTGGCCCGGCGCCAGGGTCGCTGACGTTTGAGGAGATGTTCCCGTGCCCATTGAGACCACGGCGTCGGTGATCGCCGAGGTTCCCGGCGATGCCGAGCTCCTGGCCGTACCTTACGCCTCCGACCTCGCTCCCGCGGTCGAGTTGCACCTGCCGGTGCCCGACCTGCTGGCGCACTACGAGGCCAAGGGAGAGGCGGGGGAGATCGTCGAGGTCCCGGTGGCACGGGCCGGTGGCGTGGGACGGGTCCTGCTGTACGGCGTCGGCGACGGCTCACCCCGCGCCCTGCGCAAGGCCGCCGCGGCGCTGACCAGGAAGGTCAAGGGCCGCGACACGCTGACCGTGGTGGTGCCTGATGGCGACGTGGCCGTGTTCGCCGAGGCGGCGCTGCTGGCCGCCTACTCCTTCAAGATCGGCTCCTCCAAGACCGGTGCCGTGGGCAAGCAGCCCGTGCGGGCCCTGGTGTTCGCCGGCGCCGACGAGGCGGCGGTGCGCCGCGCCGCCGGTGTGGCGGGGGCCGTGGCGCTCGCCCGTGACCTGGCCAACACGCCCGCGTCCGTCAAGGACCCGTCCTGGCTCGCCGAGCGGGCCGCCGAGGTGGGCGTGCCGGTCGAGGTGTGGGACGAGGAGCGGCTGCGGGCCGACGGGTTCGGCGGCCTTCTCGCCGTCGGGAAGGGCTCGGTCAGGCCGCCCCGGCTGATCAAGCTCTCCTACACGCCCGCCGAGCCGGCCGAGCGCCACGTGGTGCTCGTGGGCAAGGGCATCACGTTCGACTCGGGCGGGCTGTCGCTCAAGCCCACCGAGAACATGAAGACCCAGAAGACCGACATGGCGGGCGGCGCGGTCGTCATCGCCGTGCTCGGCGCGCTGGCCGCGCTCAAGGCTCCCGTACGCGTGACCGGGCTCGTCGCCGCCGCCGAGAACATGCCGTCCGGCACCGCCCAGCGGCCCAGCGACGTCATCACCCCCTACGGCGGGCGCACGGTCGAGGTGCTCAACACCGACGCCGAGGGGCGGCTGGTGCTGGCCGACGCGCTCGCCTACGCCGACGCCGTGCTCGACCCCGACGCGGTGGTCGACATCGCCACGCTCACCGGGGCGATCACGGTGGCGCTCGGCCGTCACGTCGGCGCCGTCTACTCCTCTGACGACGTCCTCGCCAAGGAGCTCGTGGAGGCCGGGCAGGCCGCCGACGACCGGCTGTGGCGGATGCCGCTGATCGAGGACTACACGCCCGCGCTGGAGTCGTCGATCGCCGACCTGGCCAACGTCGAGACCGGGTCCACGTACGGCGCGGGGTCCATCACGGCGGCGCTGTTCCTGCGCGAGTTCGCGGGCCGGCGGCCGTGGGCGCACCTCGACATCGCCGGTGTCGGGCGCAGCACGGTCGACGAGGGCACGCTCAGCAAGGGCGCCACCGGCTTCGGCGTACGCGTCCTGCTGGAGTGGCTCACCCGAGCCTGACCGGCTGGTACGACCGAGCCCGAACGACCGAGCCCGAACGACCGAGCCCGAACGGCTGAGCGGACCGAGCCCGATCGGCGGCCCGCCGGACGGGCTCAGCCGAGGTCCGGCCCGCCGGGCGGCTCGGCGCGGGCTAGTCGGCGATCTTGACGGCGGCGAGGAGGCCGTCGCCCAGCGGCATGAGCACCGAACGCAGGCGCTCGTCCGACTGCACCAGCTTGCCCACCTCGCGCAGCGTCACCGTCTCGGTGTCGCGCTGCGCGGGGTCGGCCACCCGGTTGTGCCACAACATGTTGTCGAAGGCCACGATGCCGCCCACGCGCAGCAGCCGGACGGCCTCGGCGAGATAGTCGGCGTACTCGTACTTCGCGGCGTCGGCGAACACCATGTCGTAGCCGCCGTCGGACAGCCGCGGCAGCACGTCGAGCGCCCGCCCCGAGATGAGCCGCACCCGGCCGCCGGAGAAGCCGGCCTCCGCGAACGCCTGCCTGGCCAGCCGCTGATGCTCGGGCTCGACGTCGACGCTGGTCAGCGTGCCGTCCGCGCGCATGCCGCGCAGCAGCCACAGCCCCGACACCCCGCAGCCCGTGCCGACCTCGACGACGGACTTGGCGTTCACGGCGGTGGCGAGGAAGCACAGGGCCGCCCCTCCGCCGGGAAGGATGGGCATGGCCCCCATCTCAAGCCCGCGCTGCCGCGCCGCGTGCAGGATCTCATCTTCGTGATGGAACTGCTCCGCATAGGCCAGAGTGGCCTCCACCGGACTGGTCATCGGCCTCCTCCCCCCACTTTCGTGCGATTGGTCCGCGAGATTGGCACCGATCGCAGCCTAGGGGAGACACGCCGGGACGGGAACTCAGGAGGGACCTAAGGCGTTGCAGGTTTAAACGGGCTTTGCCGGTCCGGAAGGCAGGCAGTACGCACGAAGGGACGAAACCAGGCACTATGGCGGTAGCGGTGGTCCCAAAGAGAGGAGTTCTGGTGGACGAAAGCGACCACCAGACGGATACTCCCGTGTCGTCTGACTGGACGCCTCCCACCTGGGAGGAAGTGGTGCGGACTCACTCCGCACGCGTGTATCGGCTGGCCTACCGGCTGACCGGCAACGTTCACGATGCCGAAGACCTGACACAGGAGGTCTTCGTCCGGGTTTTCAGGTCGCTGTCGAGTTACACCCCCGGCACGTTCGAGGGGTGGTTGCACCGGATCACGACGAACCTGTTCCTCGACATGGCGCGGCGCAAGCAGCGCATCAGGTTCGAAGGTCTGGCCGACGACGCCGCCGAGCGGCTGCGCGGCCGCGAGCCGTCGCCGGCGCAGGCGCTCGACGACGCTCACTTGGAGCCCGACATCCAGGCCGCCCTCGACGCGCTCGCCCCCGAGTTCCGGGCCGCGATCGTGCTGTGTGACATCGAGGGTCTGTCTTACGAGGAGATCGCGGCCACGCTCGGCGTCAAGCTGGGTACGGTCCGAAGCCGTATTCACCGTGGCCGGGCGCAGTTGCGGGAGGCGCTCGACCATCGGGCCCCCCGTAATTCTCAACTCCCCCCGACCGTGATCCGTGGGGAGGAAGTCTGATATGGCTCATCTTGGAGAACGTGTATCCGCGCTCGTCGACGGCGAACTCAATCACACCGAACGCGAGCGCGCGCTCGCCCATCTGACTTTCTGTGCTGACTGCAGGCGCGAGGTCGAGTCGATGCGGGCGCTGAAGACGCGCCTGCGGTCGCTGGAGACTCCGGCGATGCCGGCCGACCTGACCATGTCGCTGCTCCGGATGGCTGAGCCGGGTGGCCCGCTGCCGCCGAGGGAGCGCCCTTTCCCTTCCCGCACGTTCGGCGGTGTGCCCATCCCCGGTCCCCACAGCATCGCCCCCCTGGACAACCGCCCGCGCAGGGACGCCATCGGTGGGGGCTCGGGCCCTGGCCGCGGTTCTAGGAGGCGCACGACGTACGTGGCGGTCGGGGTGGTCTCCGCGGCCGTGGCGCTGGGCACCTTCTTCGCCGCCTCGGGCGTCGGACAGGGCAATCCGGCTCCGCCCGTTGAACTGTTCCAGCAGCAGGCTCGTACTACGCCTACGAACGCTCCTTCCACCGCCACGCCTTGACCCCCGGTATGCCGGGAACAGACGGTTGGCGTAGTCGGCGGCGAGCGGGGCATACGATCTGGGTTCGGGAATTGTCACAAGCAAGTCCTGACTAAAGCTTTATGACCCTCGTATGCCGCAGTAGCGAGGATTGCGGTGGCCGAGCCAAGGAGTGGTGAGACTTAGATGACCGACGAGCGCCCCAGAGAAGGACGCACGCCGTCGGACTACCCCGAGCCACAGGGGCGGCCGGACTTCCTGCCCGCGGACGACAGGTCCGACTACGACGGCAGGCGGCCCGAGCCGCCCGCCTCGTTCGGCTCGTCGTGGGGCGACCCGTCGGGCCGCTCCGAGGGCTACGGCTCGCCGCCGTACGAGTACCGCTCGTACGACGCCTCATCCTCCAGCGGCTCCCCATCCGGCGCGTCCTCCCACGACCCCCGCACCGACCCCCGCACCGACCCCCAGGCCGGTTACCGGACCGGCCCCCAGACCGGCCCCCAGTTCGGCGCCCCCACGTTCGGTCCTCCCGACGGCTCGGGCTCCGGGCCGTCCTACGGCTCACCCGGCGGAGGCTCGTCCGGCGCGGGCTCGTCCGGTACGCCCGACAACGGCACCCGCGCCTACGACAGCCCGTTCTTCGGCTCCTCCGACAGCGGCGCGCGCTCCTACGAGGGCCCGCCGTTCGGATCCTCGGGCGAGCAGTCCTACGGCGGTTCCCGCCCCTACGGCGGATCCGCGCCGCCGCCGCCCCCGCACCAGGCGCTCGGCATGGGAACGGGCTGGGCGCCACCGCCCCCCGGCCCCCAGGGCGTGGGCACCGCCAGGCGCGGCCCCTCCACCGGGCTGCTCGTCGTGCTGGCCGTGGTGATCGCCCTGGCGGCCTCGATGCTCGGCAGCGTCGGCACCTACCTGCTCACCAAGCCGACCAGCGGCAACGACCCCTCCTACAGCCTCGGCCCGCTCCCGACCGGCGCCACCAACCGCGCGCCCGACTCGGTCGCCGGCGTGGCCTCGCGGGTGCTGCCCAGCGTGGTCTCGCTGGAGGTCGGCAACGGCACCAACACCGAGGGCGCCTCAGGCTCCGGCTTCCTGATCAAGAACGGCTACGTGGTCACCAACAACCACGTGGTCTCGCTGGCCGCCAAGGGCGGCGAGATCCGGATCATGTTCAACAACCGCAAGACCACCTCGGCCCGCATCGTCGGCCGCGACCCTGGCTCCGACCTGGCCGTGGTCAAGCCGGAGGAGACGTTCGGGACGCCGGAGATCACGCTCGGCAACTCCGACCAGGTCGTGGTGGGCGACCCCGTCATCGCCATCGGCTCGCCCCTGGGCCTGACCGGCACGGTGACGACCGGCATCGTCAGCTCGCTCAACCGCCCGGTCATCGCGGGTGACGACACCGGCACCAGCGCCGAGGAGCCCGCGTACATCAGCGCGATCCAGACCGACGCGGCCATCAACCCGGGCAACTCGGGCGGGCCGCTGGTGAACGGCCGGGGCGAGGTCGTCGGCGTCAACTCGGCCATCGCCACGCTCGGGCGCTCGATGAGCAGCCAGAGCGGCAGCATCGGCCTGGGCTTCGCGATCCCGGTGAACCAGACCCGCCGGGTGGCGGAAGAACTGATCACGACCGGCAAGGCCAAGCGCCCCAAGATCGGCATCGTGCTGGAGAAGGACTACCGCGGGGTCGGCGTGAAGATCGCCACCGAGCCCGCCGGCGGCCAGCAGCCGGTGGACGCCGACGGTCCGGCCGGGAAGGCGGGGCTGAAGGCGGGTGACGTGATCCTGGAGATCGACGGGCTCGCGCTGCAGGACGGGAACGAGCTGATCGCCCTCATCCGCAGCAAGGCTCCGGGCGCCAAGATCAACGTGAAGTACCAGCGCGACGGCAAGGAACGCTCCGCCACGCTCGTCGTGACGGCGGACGAGGAGCCCAAGCCGACACCGTCCTGATCGCGGCCCTGAACACGGCACCAGGCTCACGGCTCTGGGCTCACGGCTCCGGGACTCCGGCGGCTTGACCAGGACACCTCGCTCACGGCTCCGGGAGACACCACCGTCTCCCGGAGCCCTGTTCGTCCGGGAACGAACCCTCCTGGGCGAAGCCGTTCCCGCCGGTGATATGACCTAGGTGGACGACCGACCTACCCCCAGGAGCCCGTAGTCTGTGGATAGGCCGGGGTTGTCCTCGGAGTGGTTGGACTGCGGTAGGAGCTCACGGTGTTCGGACTTGGGTGGGCGGAGATCGGAGCGCTGATCGTGATCGCGCTCCTCGTCTTCGGTCCCGACAAACTGCCTCAGGCCGCCTCACAGGCGGGCAAGACGCTACGCAACCTGCGGCGGATGGCGAACAACGCGCGTGACGACCTTCGCGCCGGTCTGGGCCCGGAGTTCCAGAACTTCGACCCCGCCGACCTCAACCCGCGAAACTTCGTCCGCAAGCACCTCCTCGACGACATCGAGGACGACTGGAACAACAACGGCAAGCAGCAGACGCTGGAGCCGGTCGCCGCGGCCCCCTACGAGCCTGAGCCGGTCGACGAGCTCGGGTTCGGTGAGATCCCGCCCTACGACGCCGAGGCCACCTGAGCGTCCCGCACACCCGAAGAGCCCGCCCCCGCGTACGCGAAGACCGCGTGAGCGTCCCGCACATGCGGAAGAGCCCGCCCCCGCGTACGCGGTGAGCGGGCCCTTGTCCGTTCTTCGGGTCAGCGGTTCGGGGACAGGCCCAGCTGGAGGCCCTTCAAGCTGGAGGAGCGCTTGCTCAGGCCGGCCGCGATCTTCCGCAGCTCGGCGGCGGCCGGGGCGTCGGGGTCGGTCAGCACCAGCGGCTTGCCCTCGTCGCCGCCCTCGCGCAGCCGCAGGTCGATCGGCACCTGGCCGAGCAGCGGCACCCGGGAGCCTAGCGTGCGGGTCAGCGCGTCGGCGACGGTCTGGCCGCCGCCCTCCCCGAACACGGCGATGCGCTCGTCGCAGTGGGGGCAGGGCAGCCAGGCCATGTTCTCGATGACGCCGGCGATCTGCTGGTGGGTCTGGGCGGCGATGGAGCCGGCCCGCTCGGCCACCTCGGCGGCGGCCTGCTGCGGCGTCGTCACGACCAGGATCTCGGCGCCGGGCAGCCGCTGCGCGACGGAGATGGCGATGTCGCCGGTGCCGGGCGGCAGGTCGAGCAGGAGCACGTCGAGGTCGCCCCAGTAGACGTCGGCGAGGAACTGGTGCAGCGCCCGGTCGAGCATGGGCCCGCGCCAGACCACCGGCGTGTTGCCCGGGGGCTTGAACATGCCGACCGAGATGACCTTGATGTCATGCGCCACCGGCGGCATGATCATGTCCTCGACCTTGGTGGGCCGCTCGGCGGCGCCCAGCATGCGAGGAATGCTGTGGCCGTAGATGTCGGCGTCGACGATGCCGACCTTGAGGCCGCTCGCGGTCATGGCGGCGGCGAGGTTGACCGTGACGGAGGACTTGCCCACCCCGCCCTTGCCGCTGGCCACCGCGAAGACGCGGGTCAGCGAGCCGGGCTGGTTGAACGGGATCTCCTTCTCCGGGCCGCGGTCGCCGCGCAGCTTGGTCTGCAGGACCTTGCGCTGCTCGGTGCTCATGACGTCGAGCTCGATCTGGACGCCCGTCACGCCTTCGACCTTGCCGACGGCGGTGGTGACGTCGCGGGTGATGGTGTCCTTCATCGGACAGCCGGCCACGGTGAGGTAGACGCCGACGCGCACCGCCCCGTCGGGAGCGATCTCGATGCTCTTGACCATGTCGAGGTCCGTGATCGGGCGGCGGATCTCGGGGTCGATGACGGTGGAGAGCGCCGCCGTCACCAGTTCCTGGGTAGGTGCCATCGAAGTCTCGGCACGAGGGAGTGCCGTCCCTCCTTAGTCGATATATGTGTGGCAGGCGCGGGACGCCCAGCGAGGATGCCCCTCCATGGTATGAACCGGAGCCCCCGCCGGGTTAATCCGGGCTGTCAGATGTCCGTGCGAAGTCGGTGTGCGCTGAAGCTGTCTGTGCTGAAGCTGTCTGCGCTGAAGTCTGTGTGCGCTGACGTCGTCATCAGGTTACTCGGTGTCGCTTCCACCGCCTAAGGGGCAGGGCTCACCGGCGCTCCTGAGCGCCCTCCTTGAGCTCCTCCAGCAGCCGGTTCAGCTCAGCGCGGAGGTAGTCGCGGGTGGCCACCTCGTTCAGCGCGATGCGCAGCCCCGCGATCTCGCGGGTCAGGTACTCGATCTCGGCCTGGTTGCGCTCGGCGCTCTCGCGATCCTGCTCGTACTGGACGCGGTCGCGGTCGTCCTGGCGGTTCTGGGCCAGCAGGATCAGCGGCGCCGCGTAGCTGGCCTGCAACGACAGCATCAGCGTGAGGAAGATGAACGGGTAGGGGTCGAACGTGAGGCTCGGCGGCGCGGCCACGTTCCAGATCACCCAGAGGATCACGAAGACGGTCATGTAGACGATGAACCTGGCGGTGCCGAGGAACCGGGCGATCTGCTCGGACAGCCGCCCGAACGCCTCGGGGTCGTAATGGGGACGCAGCGAGCGCCGTAGCGCGCGAGGCTGGTCGAGGCGGTCACTCGTCACGGTCGTCGGCCCTTTCGCGCCAGCCCTCGGGCAGCATGTGGTCCAGCACGTCGTCCACGGTCACCGCGCCGACGAGCCGGCCCAGCTCGTCCACGACGGGCGCCGCGACCAGGTTGTAGTTGGCCATGTAGTACGTGACCTCGCGCAGCGTGAAGTCCGGCCTGATCGGGTCGATCGAGGGGTCGAGCACGCCGCCGAGCAGCGTGGACGGAGGCTCGCGCAGCAGCCGCTGGAAGTGCGAGACGCCCAGGTACTTGCCCGTCGGCGTCTCGTTCGGCGACCTGGTCACGTAGACCTGGGCGGCCACGGCGGGTGGGAGGTCCTGCTGCCTGATGTGCGCCAGCGCCTCGGCGACGGTGGCGGTGGGCGGGAGGATCACCGGCTCGCTGGTCATCACGCCGCCCGCGCTGGTCTCCGGGTACGTCAGCAACCGCCGCACCGGCTCGGCCTCGCCCGGCTCCATCAGCGCCAGCAGCTCGGCCGCCCGCTCGGCCGGCAGGTCGTGCAGCAGGTCGGCGGCGTCGTCGGGCCCCATCTCCTCCAGCACGTCGGCCGCCCGCTCCGGCTCCAGCGTCTCCAGGATGCCGATCTGGTCGTCGGGCGGCAGCTCCTCCAGCACGTCGGCGAGCCGGATGTCGTTGAGCGCGCGGGCGATCTCGACGCGGCGCTTGCTCGGCAGGTCGTGCAGCGCACTGGCCATGTCGGCGGCCCGCAGCGACTCGAACGCGGCGATCAGCCTGCTGGCCCCCTGGTCCTTCTGCAGCGTGTCGAACCCGGAGACCTCCTCCCAGTCCACGATCCGCGGCTCGCGCCGCCTGCCCTTGTAGACGGCGACCTTGGTGATCTCCCAGGTGGACGGCCTGACCTCCTCCATGGCCACGTCGTAGACCGTCATGGGCTGCTCGCCGAGGCGCACGCTCAGGTCGAGCATCTCGCCGATGACCAGTGTCTCGGCGGCGCGCTGCTCGAACCTGCGCATGTTGAGCCGCCCGGTGAAGACCAGAGCGCCCGCCTCGATGCGGCGGACCCGGGTGATGGGCAGGAAGACGGGGCGGCGCGGCTGCACCTCCACCACGAAGCCGTGGACGTTGGGCCGGCGGCCGATCCGCAGCCCGACCACGACGTCTCTCACGCGGCCGATCTGGTCGCCCGCGGGGTCGAAGACCGGGGTGCCCGGTAGCCGGGCCACGAAGATCTTCACGTGGTCAGGCTAACAGTGCCGCCCCATTGCGCCCGGGACGCCCGGCGTGTCAGTATCAAACCCGCTTAACGGTAATTACGGGTGAGGTGTGCGATGAGGTATGCGGGGCTCGCGCTGGCTTTCGTGTCCTCCTGTTGTTTCGGGTTCTCTGGTCCCATGGCCAAATACCTCATCGAGGCCGGCATGACGCCGATCGAGGCGGTCTGGACGAGGATGGCGGGCGCGGGGCTGCTGCTCCTGGCGGTGCTGGTCCTGGTGCGCCCGCGGGCGCTGCGGATTCCCGCGTCCAGGCTGCCGTTCCTGGCCCTCTACGTCGTCATGGCGGTGGCGGGCGTGCAGACGCTCTACTTCGTGGCGATCACGCGGCTGCCGGTCGGGATCGCCCTGCTGCTGGAGTTCATGGCGCCGGTGATGGTGGTGGCGTGGGTGCGGGCCGTGCGCCGGATCCGCCTGGCCAGGGCCGCGTACGTCGGCGCGGTCGTGGCCGTGGTCGGCCTGGCGATCGTGGTCGAGGCGTGGCAGGGGATGCGGCTCGACGCGCTGGGCGTGCTGCTCGGCCTGCTGGCCGGAGCGTGCTGCGCCGGATATTTCCTGATGAACGATAGCTTCGGCGACGACATCGACCCGCTCGGCCTGATCGCCTGGGGCATGACGGGGGCGGCCGTCGTGCTGATCCCGTTCGCCCGGCCGTGGGACCTCCCGTGGGAGGCGTTCACCCTCTCCGTAACGCCGGAGGGCGGGCTGACGCTGCCCGTGCTGGGCGCGTACCTGTGGATGGTGCTGATCGCCACCGTGATCGCGTACATCCTGGGCATCTACGCCGTGCGGCGGCTGTCGGCCGCGGTGGGGGCCACCGTGGCCACGCTGGAGCTCATCGGCGGCGCCGTGGTGGCGTGGGGGGTGCTCGGGGAGACGCTGGGCGTGTTCCAGATCGTGGGCGGCGTGCTCGTGCTCTCCGGCGCGCTGCTCGCCCAGACCGCCACCGCGAGCGCCCACCCCGAGCCCGAGCCCGGGCCGCTCAGCGCGCGAGGTGAGCCGCCGGCGGCCGAAGCCGCTCAGGGCGCGTCTGTGTGAAGCGGGGGGCGCTCACCGTTCGGGGGTGAGGCGCCAGACCTTGGAGTCGCGGGCCCAGCGCTCGGGCAGGTGCTCGCTGTCGCGGGCGTTGAGCCGCTCCTTGGCCAGCACCGCCACGACGTCGGCCGCCGCGGCCTGGTCGACGGGCGAGACCGCCGCCTCGAACTCCACCAGCCTGGCGCCGTTGTCCTTGCTGCGCAGCGTGACGTGGACGCGGTCGAGGGCGTCGAGCCCGGGCAACTCCTGCTCCTCGCCCCCCGACACCAGGTAGATGGCGCCGTCGTGCCAGGCGTGCCAGGCCAGGCGGGGGCGGTCGAGGGTGAGCCAGAGGATGCCGGACTTCTTCGCGCCCTCCTCGATGGCCGCGCCGGTGCCGGCCGCGCTGTTGTCGCTCACAGCTCAGACTGTAACGGCGAACGGGCCGCCGGTCGAAGGTCACATGGGGCAGTAGCGTGTGCGCATGCGCTCACGACGTTCGGTGCTCGCCGTGCCAGGCAGCAACCCCCGGTTCCTGGAGAAGGCCCAGACCCTGCCCGTGGACGAGGTCTTCCTCGACCTGGAGGACTCCGTCGCGCCGCTGGCGAAGGAGGAGGCGCGCGGCAACATCGTCGCCGCGCTGCGCGAGGGCGACTGGTCGGGCAAGACGCGCGTGGTCCGGGTCAACGACCTGACCACCCAGTGGACGTACCGCGACGTGATCGAGGTCGTCGAGGGGGCGGGGGAGTTCGTCGACTGCGTCATGCTGCCCAAGGTGCAGGACCCGACCGAGGTCGTCTGGCTCGACACCCTGCTCACCCAGATCGAGAAGACCATGGGGTACGACGTCGGCAGGATCGGCATCGAGGCGCAGATCGAGAACGCCCGCGGCCTGGTCAACGCCGACGCCATCGCCGGATCGTCCAAGCGGCTGGAGACGCTCGTCTTCGGCCCCGCCGACTTCATGGCCTCGGTCAACATGCGCACGCTCGTGGTCGGCGAGCAGCCGCCCGGCTACGACGAGGGCGACGCCTACCACTACATCCTCATGCGCCTGCTGATGGCCGCCAGGATGCACGACCTCCAGGTGATCGACGGGCCCTACCTGCAGATCAAGGACGTCGAGGGGTTCACCAGGGTCGCGCGCAGGGCCGCGGCGCTGGGGTTCGACGGCAAATGGGTGCTGCATCCGGGGCAGGTCGACGCGGCCAACGAGGTGTTCTCGCCGACGCAGGAGGACTATGACCACGCCGAGCTCATCCTGGAGGCGTACGAGTACTACACCTCCGTGGAGAAGCGCGGCGCGGTCATGCTGGGCGACGAGATGATCGACGAGGCCTCCAGGAAGATGGCGCTCGTCGTGGCCGCCAAGGGGCGGGCGGCCGGGCTCACCCGTACGAAGAGCTTCACACCTTGAAGCCCACCGCGGTGAAGAACCAGAACGACGACGTCAGCCAGAGCCCCACGAGCACCGTGAACGACAGCCCGCCGAGCACCGGCAGCGTCCAGCCCGGCGTCCCCTGCTTGGGCAGGGCCAGCATCTTCGCGGTGAACAGGCCGTAGAAGAAGCAGCCGAGCAGCGAGTGCGCGAGCACGCGGGGCACGTCGTACTGCAGGCCGAGCGCGTACAGGCAGTGGAAGGCGACGGGGATCGTGAGAATGAACGCCAGCCGTCCCGACCAGCGGTGCACGCCGGGCGGGATCGTGACGCCCAGCTTGCCCCACATCGACATGGCCGAGACGACCTGCACGATCGCCAGCACGAACGCACCCGTCGTCAGCCACACCTTCATCGGCAGCGCGGCGGAGAAGCCGGCCACGCCGACCGCGAAACCGGTCGGCGTGTGCGCGCGGCCGTACACGCCGAGTGCGAGCATCACGAGCCCGCCGATCAGCACCGGCACCAGGAGCGGGGTCAGGCTGCGGGAGGGCTGCTGATGGATGGCGGTCATTGCATCTCCTCGATGAAGCCGTCCACGTCCTTCGGGTAGACCGTGGTGTCCTCGACCGTCACGGGGGCGGTCGGCTGCTCGCTGTTCAGCTGCGGGACGTCGAACTGCTCCTCCCCGGCGAAGGCCGCGCCCACCTGGTAGTAGCGGCCGTTGGCGTCCTTGATCATGATCCAGCCGGCGCGGAACTTGGCGCCCCTGACGATGGCGGTGGCCCGGTACAGGCCCGACGGCTTGACCACGGTGGGCGCGGTGAAGTTCCACCGCTTGCCGGCGACCGACACCCAGCCCTTGGCTCGGCCGCCGCCCAGTTCGGCCGTGACCTTGGACTTGGCGCTCGCCAGGCCGGTGAGCTGGAGCTCGCCGGAGGACTCGTTGCCCTTGAACCAGGCTTCCGTCCTGCCGTCGCAGAAGTAGGCGACGGCCTTGCCGTTCCTGATCGAGATGGCGATCAGAGCACCGTTGCCCTGCACCCGGCCGCCGTAGTCGGCCTTGGCGATCTTCTTGGGCTCCGTTCGCGTGGGTGAGGGGGACGGCGCGGCCGAGGCGTCCGCTCCCGTGCCCTCCTGCGTTCCCTCCTGTGTGGCCTCGTCGGCCGAGGGCGGTTGTGCGGCGTTGTCCGCGGCCGCGTTGTCGGCGGCCGGTGTCGCCGTGATGCTGGCGACACCCAGCCCCACGGCGAGCACTGCGCCCGCCGCGAGCGTGATGACAGGTCCCAGCCTTGACATGGACTGCTCCCAGGGTCGAAATGTCTACGCCTCCGAGCATCCGCCTAAAACGGTGGACCGTCTGTGAACTATTGCGCATCAAGCGGACAGAATGGAGTCATGCAGGAAAATCCAGGGTCACCATTTCCGTACGGCGCGCAGCAGGCCGGATATCCCTACGGGCACCAACCGCCCTCCTGGTTCCTGCCGGTGCCCAGCGGCGCCAGATTCGACCACCTCGCCAGGAACGCCGTCGCGCGGCCGTGGCGCTCGATCGTGGGCACGCTCATCATCGGCGTCGGGTTCTTCGCGATCGGCATCCTGGTCGTCTTCGCGTTCGCGATCCTGGCGGCGGCCCTCGGGCTGCCCTCGCCGTTCGACCCCGCGACCGGGGCGCCCGCGGGCACGCCCTTCGGCCTGGCCATGACGCTGGTGTCGATCGCGCCCGCGATCCTGCTCGTGCTCGGCACGGCGGCGCTCATCCAGCGGCGCAGGCCGGGGACGCTCTCCTCGGTGGCCGGGCGGCTGCGCTGGTCGTGGCTGCTGCGCTGCGCGGCGCTGGCCGTGCTGGCGCTGGCGCTCGGGCAGACGGCGCAGTGGCTCGCGCTGTCGGCGGCCGGTCTGGACAGCGAGATGTTCGGCTGGGCCGGGTGGGAGGTCTTCCTGCCCCTGATCATCGTGATCCTGCTGCTGGTGCCGTTCCAGGCGGCGGCCGAGGAGTACATGTTCCGCGGCTGGTTCATGCAGGCCATGGGGGCGCACGTGCGCAATCCCCTTTGGGCGATCGTCATCGGGTCGGCGTTGTTCGCCTCGCTGCACGCGTACTCGTGGGCGGGGCTGGTGGACGTGTTCGCCTTCGGTGCCGTCATGGCCTGGCTGGCGGTGCGGACCGGGGGCCTGGAGGCGCCGATCGCGCTGCACGTGGTCAACAACGTGGTGGCCTTCGGGGTGAGCGCCGCGGCGGGCAACCTCGACGACGCGCTCGACCAAGGGAAGGTGCCGGTGCCGTGGCAGGCATTGGCGGGAACCGTGGTGCAGCTCGGGGTGTATGCGTTTGGTGTGATGTATCTAGCTAAAAAGCGGTCAGTTAGCACTGTTTCGGAATAAATCCGGCAAGAGGTGCGGGGAATCTCACTAGAGAGGTCTCGCTATTCCGGCTCAGGCATGCTGGTCTGGATGCTGTCGGGACGGCGCGGGATTTCCCTGACCGCCCTGGAACGGTCCGCGCGAAGCGGCCGGGAACGACCTGTACGACCCGTACGACTAGTTCGACTAGGAGGTGCGGCGCGTGGCCTCCGGCCCCAGCGAACCGCCACGGCGACCGCCGGAAGACGACGAACCACGTTCCGGGAGCACATCAGAGCCGCAGGCTCCGGCCGAGCCCAGGATCAGCCACTCACCGCCCGGTCCGACCGACGACCGGGCCAGAGGGCTGCCGCTGACCTCTCCCTGGGGCATGCCGCCGTTCGCCGCGCCGATCCCGGACGAGGAGCCGCCTGAGCCGCCCAGGGGGCGCCGGCCGTACGCCTCGCCGACGGCCGAGCCGGAGACCGAGTCCCGCCGGCGGCCCCGCCGCATCGTCAACCGCCCCGACAAACTCGTCGCCGGCGGGCCCCTCTCCCCGGAGAGCCCCCCGCCCGGGTCGCCTCCGCCCGGGGAACGCGCTCCCGAATCCGCCGCCTCCGTTCCGGAGGGGCGTGCGTTCGCGTCTGACGGGCCCGAGCGGCCGTCGCCCGCCGCCGACGACCCCGCCAGTGATTCGGCCCGCGACTCGGCCGGTGATTCTGCCGGGCGGGAGCCGGACGGCGGGGCCGAGGTGCCCGGATGGTTCGAGCCCGTTCTCCAGGTGCCTCAGCCCCGGCCAGAGGCGGATCTGACCCGCGAGCCCGACCCGTACGACGAGGAGCAGGCGGGCGACGAGCCCACCGTCAGTGACCACACCGGTGACGACGCCGGAGAGGACACCGGAGACGACGACGAGGACGAGCCTGAAGTGCGGCGGGTCGGACGGCCGCCCGCGGGCCGTCCCACCAGGCCCGACCTGCTGGTCGCGACCGGTGCGCCGCGCCCCCAGGGCCCCGCCGGCCGCCACCACAGGGGCCCCGCGCCGGCCGCCTACCGCAGGTCCAGCCCCGTACGCAGAGGCAGCAGGGCCGTCCCGGTCGTCCTGAGCGTGGCGGTGGCCGTCCTGGTGGCGACCGGCGTGCTCGTGTGGCAGTGGCCCGACGAGGAGGCCGGCGGCCTGCGCCTGGAGGCGGGCACCGGTCGTTCCGGCGACGACCTGTTCACCGTCCAGGCCGCCGCCGACGGCACCGACCAGAAGCTCAACGACATCATCGCGGTCGGCCGCGCCGTGGTGGCGGTCGGCAGCGACACGACGAGCCCGACACCGCGCCCGCTGTTCCTGTTCTCACCGGACGGCGGCAAGAACTGGCAGCTCGGCCAGGTGAGCGGAGCCTCCACGCCCACGGTGCGCCGCGTGGTCGGCGGGAACGGCCGCTGGCTGGCCAGCGGCGGCGACGACGTCACCGGCGAGCGCGGCCTGTGGACCAGCGCCGACGGGTTCAGCTGGACGGCGGTGGAGGCGTCAGGGCTGGCCGCGTTCAGGAACGGCGACCACATCGAGGACATCGCGCGCACCGGCTCGGGATTCGTCGCGGTCGGCAGCACCGCGGCGGACGGCGGCGGATCTGTGCCGGCGATCTGGCGCTCCGGCGACGGCAGGTCGTGGGAGCGCGTGGAGACGAGGGAGCTGGAAGTACGGGCGATCAAGGCCGTGGTCGCCAAGGGTGACACGGTCGTGGCCATCGGAGCCCCCGCGGACGGCGAGGGATCGCGGGTGCTCCGATCGGCCGACGGCGGCCGTACCTGGCAGGCGACCGGCTTCCAGCTCCCCGAGGCGACCGACCTGCGCGCCGGGATGGTGGCGGTGCTGCCCAAGCGGTTCGTGCTGGTGCCGACGCGGCGGCGGACGATCGACGGGGACGTACGCGTCTACTGCTCGCCGACCGGGGCGCAGTGGTCGCAGTGCGGCTCCATCGGCGGCCTGGCCGCGCAGAGCGTCGGCGTCGAGTCGCTGATCTCCTACCCGTCGGGCGTCGCCGCGATAGCCCAGGCCGGCCTGGGCAAGTACTCCGTGCTGACCACCACCGACGGCCGTTCATGGAACAAGCGGACCGACCTCGGCAACCCGCCGGGAGCGACGCTGCGCGGGTTCACGATCTCCGACGGCGGCACCCTGTTCGCCGGCGGCGACCAGGCGGCCTCCGACGTGGACAACCAGCTCCTGCTCATGAGCGCGCCGCCGCGCGGCTCGGCCTCGCGGGTGCCGCTCGGCGAGGTGGAGGGCCTGACCAGGATCGCCCGCGAGACGAACGCGCTGACCAGCCACGCCGGCCGCTACGTCGCCGTCGGCTCGGCCTCGGGCGACGCCGGCCTGTGGACGATCAGGAACTGGCAGAGCTGGAAGTCCATGAGCCTGGGCGGCCCCGGCAGGCAGACGCTGGAGGACGTGGCGTACGGCACGCGCGGCTGGCTGGCCGTCGGCGGCACCGAGACGAACGTCTCGGTCACCGACCCCCTGCTCGTCACCTCGGGCGACGGCGAGAACTGGAAGCGGGTGAACGTCACCGGCGACCTGGCCCGCCAGGCCGACCACCCCTACCTGCGCACGCACGCGGTGACGGCGGGCAAGAAGGGGTACGTGGTGGCGGGCGAGTCCAGGGACCAGGCGGGCAGGGCCAGCGCCGCTCTGTGGTTCACGCCCGACATGCGGAAATACACCCGGTCGGAGAAGCTGCCGCAGGGCGGCGCCGGCGTACGCGTCCACGACGTCGTCTCCGTCGGAGACGGCTACCTGGCGGTCGGCGGCTCGGGCGGCGCCGACCAGGAGACCAGCGTGGTGTGGCACTCGGCGGACGGCGTGAACTGGCGCGCGCGCGAGCGCGTGGCCCCTCCCGGCTCGACCTCGGCCGGGCTGCGCCGGATCACCGCCTACCGCGACCAGCTCGTGGCCATCGGCACGGCCATGGCGGACGGGGCGCGGCGCGCGTTCGCCGCCGTCTCGGACGACGAGGGCGAGAGCTGGCAGACGGCCTGGCTGCCGGCCGATCGGGCGGCGGCGGTGTACGACCTGGCCGCGGCGGACGAGGGCCTGGTCGCGGTCGGCTGGCACGGCGTGCCCGGCGAGGGCGACAGCGCGGCCTGGACCTCGCAGGACGGGCTCTCGTGGAACCGCATGGAGCTCACCCAGGACCGGCTGGCGGGCCAGGGGAGCCAGTGGCTGTCGGCCGTGGCGGTGGAGGGGGCGGAGGTGGTGGCGCTCGGGCGGTCCACCACGTACAGCGCCGACCACCTGATCCTGTGGACGTCCAGCCTGACCTCGAACCGATAGCCCCGCTGCTCGGAGCCGGCCTATGGGCCGGCGCACATCAGCCCCTGGCCGCCTCTCAAGGAGGAGGCCAGGGGGCCAGGGGAGCTCAGGAGGAGGTCGTCGAGGGCGGCCAGGGGAGGACGTCCCATTCCCGCAGCGACTCCAGCAGGCCCTCCGACAGCGGCAGCCGCAGCAGCTCGTCCCGCCCGCACCAGCGCGCGTCGGCCGCGTCGTCGCCGGCCACGAGCTCGCCCCCCGCCACGGTGGCGAGGTAGTCGCGGATCGCGTACGTGGCCCCGCCGGGCCCCGGGCGGTCCACCACGCCGGCCAGCCGGCCCACCTCGACCCGCAGCCCCGTCTCCTCCAGGACCTCACGGCGCACGCCGGCCTCGTCCGTCTCGCCCGGCTCCAGCCTCCCGCCCGGGATCGACCAGAGCCCCGCGCCGGGCGGACGGCCGCGCTTGATCAGGAGAAGCCGGTCAGAAGCGTCGATGATGATCGCACCCACACAATTTACGCGCACCTGACCAAGATTACGACGAGATAACGGATAGCGGTCTTGACGCGGCCGTCCCCGAGAAAGCACCGTGGGTAGTTGTGAGAGCGGCTCCAACCTGCCCGCGGTGTTTTGGCCCGCTTCACGGGCCGAATACCTGGTCGAGTGCGTTTCGATGTGATGCGCACGGCGACGTGCTGCCCTACCAGCCGCCGTTGCCGCCGACCGGCACCGCGCTAGAGGCGATACGCAAGACGTCCGTCGTACCAGTGTGGCTGCCGTGGCCGCTGCCCGCCGGATGGCTGGTGACCGGCTTCGGCGAAGTGGGTGACCAGCGCACCGGTGCCAGAGCCAGCCTGGTCGCGCTGACCGGGCCGTCGCTGATGGAAGGGCCGGCCGATCTGCTCATCATCGCGGAGGAGCCCGGAATCGGGCTGGGGGCGGCGTTCGCGGGGCTCGACGGGCCCGATCCCGGCGAGGGGTTCGATGCGGGGCCGCCGAACGCGAAGCTCTCGGTGCTCGGCCATCCGGCCCCGCTGTGGTGCGTCGACGGCGAGGACGACCGGGCCGTCTACGCCGGCGAGGCGCTGGGCAACTGGTTGTGGGCCGTCGCCTGGCCCGCCGACGCCGGATGCGTGATCGCGCTCGGCGAACTGTCGCTGCTCGACGCCCGTGACCACGATCTGGACGTGCCGTTCGGCGCGTTCTCACCGAGACTCGAAGATTAGGACGGGCGAACGCGATTCGCGCTGTCCGGCGAACGGGCTAGAGTTCGGAGGCGTGACAGCGCGTATCGAGCGAGTGGTGACCGAGGGCGTCGTCGACATCGACGGCACCGAGCACAAGGTCGAGAACAACACCTGGATCGTGGGTGACGACGACGAGGTCATCGTCATCGACGCGGCGCGTGACGCCGAGAAGATCCTTGAGCAGGTGGGCGAGCGGGAGGTGCTGGCCGTCATCTGCACGGCGGGCCTGCCCGACCACGTCGGAGCGGCCATCGAGGTGGCCAGCCGCGACGAGGCCGTGGTCGCCCTGCACCCCAAGGACAAGCCCCTGTGGCGGGAGACCTGGCGGGAGACCTGGCCCGACATCGACATGGAGGACGACGGCATCTTCGGTGTCGCCGACGTCCAGCTCGACGTCATGGAGACGCCCGGGGTCTCGCCCGGCGGCGTGTCGCTCTACTGCGAGGCGCTCGGAGCCGTCTTCACCGGCAAGGCGCTCCAGGCCGACGGCCCCGGCAAGCTGGGCGGCGAATACCCGGCCCTGGCCGACCAGCTCACCTCGATCGGCGGGCGGCTGTTCACGCTGCCCGGCGAGACGCGGGTGCTGGCCTCCCACGGCGACGAGGTGACGATCGGCGACCTGGAGCCCCACTTCGACGACTGGGTGTCCGGTTCGCTGACCCGTACCGACACCGCCGCCGAGGCCGAGGGGCCGCTGACCGACGGCACCAAGCTCTCCGGCATCAAGCTCGACCCGAGCGACGACTAGGTGGGTGCGGGCGCGACCGGAGTGAGCAGGCGGCGTCCGGCGACGGCGCCGGCCTCGCGGGGTGAGGCCGGATGAGTTCCGTCGCGGGGCAGCTTCCGCTCGAAGGGATGCCGCGGCGGCTCTATTCCTGTACGCCGTCGCGGTTGAACACCTGGCTCGACTGCCGCCGGCGTTACCGGTTCACCTACCTGGACCGGCCGCAGCCCTCCAAGGGGCCCGCCTGGGCCCACAACAGCGTCGGCGCGAGCGTGCACAACGCGCTGGCGGGCTGGTGGCGCGAGCCGTACGAACGGCGCACCCCGCTGACGGCGGCCAACCTGCTCACCAACGGGTGGATCAACGAGGGGTTCAAGGACGTCGAGCAGTCGGGGCGCTGGCTGGGCCGCGCCCGCGACCTCGTGTCCGGATATGTCGCGACTCTGGATCCGACGGACGATCCGGTGGGCGTCGAACGCACGGTCGCCACCCGTACCAAGGTCATCGCCGTGTCCGGCCGCATCGACCGGCTCGACCGGCGTGGCGACGAGCTGGTCGTGGTCGACTACAAGACGGGCCGCCGCCCGCTCACCCAGGACGACGCCCGCTCCTCGCTCGCCCTGGCGATCTACGCCGTCGCCGCCTCGACGATGATGCGCACCCCGTGCCACCAGGTCGAGCTGCACCATCTGCCCACCGGCGAGATCGTCGAGTGGCGCCACACCGACGAGTCGCTGGCCCGCCACCTGCACCGCGCGGAAGACCTGGCCAGTGAGGCCGCCGAGGCCGACGAGCGCTACCGGGCGGCCGTGCAGGCTCCGCCCGGCACCACGCGCCGCGCGCCCCAGGGCCGTCGCGAGACGGTCGGGCCGCCGGAGGTGCCCGCCGAGGTCGACGAGCTGTTCGCGCCCAGCCCTGGGCCGATCTGCTCCTGGTGCGACTTCCGCCGCCACTGCCCCGAGGGCCAGGTCGCAGGTCCTGACCGCCAGCCGTGGGACGGCTTGGCGGAGTAGACCGGCGCGACGAAGTCGTGCCGTCCGCCCGCCTTGGACCGCGCACGGTGCCGGTGGCGAGCGTTGTGCTGCCGCGTGTCAGGCGGCGGAGCGTGCCTGCGGCCAGCGGCGGGGATCGGTCAGCCCCTTGAGGCCCTTGCGCACGTCGTAGCCGGCCGCCCCCAGCCGCGCCGCCGACGCGTGCAGCATGTCGCGGGTGGCCGGCATGAAGGCGTGGTCGTGCACGGGCTCGGGCAGCGAGTTCGCGGCCAGCCTGAACGCCGCCAGCGCCGCTGTGACGCTCGCCCTCGGGACCTCGGGCAGCGCGCCGTACATGCGCCTGGCCCAGCCGGGCAGCGTGTAGTAGCAGAGGGCGCCGAACGGGAAGTAGGCCGGCTTGCCGGGCGAGAGCAGCCGCAGTTCCTTCGGCAGCCGCGGCCAGAGCAGGAACCGCACGGTCGCCGCCGCCTCCGGCGTCACGCGCAGGCGGGGGCGCACCCGCTTGAAGTAGGCGTCCATCTCCGCGCACGAGCCGGGCACGTCCTCCGGGTGCAGTCCCACGTACGTGGCGCTCTTGCGCTGCTCGCGCAGGTAGCGGTCGGCCTGGCGCTCACTGAGGCCCAGCCCGCCGCGCCTGGTCACCTCCAGGTACGACGACACCTCCGCGCAGTGCACCCACAGCAGCAGCTCGGGATCGTCCACCCGATGCGTCCTGCCGGTGGCGGGGTCGTGGATGCGCAGCACCTTGTGGATGCTCCGCACCCGCCTGCCGATCTCGTCGGCTTCCTCCGGGCTGCCGAACGTCACCCGCCCGACGAAGTCCGCCGTGCGGCGCAGCCGTCCGAACGGGTCCTCCTGGAAGTTGGAGTTCTGCCAGACGCCCAGCATGGCCAGCGGATGCAGCGCCTGCAGCATGAGACCGCGCACGCCGGCCACCCACATCGAGCGGTCGAGGTGCACCTGCCAGGTGGCGCTCTGGGGCGGCTGGACGACGATGTCTTCGATGGCCGTCATAGTAAGTACAGAATTACATGGTGTTGGACCTTGTGTCCAAGTAGTGCTTTTCGGCGGCGTTCCAGAACCTGACCAGCGCCGCCGCCGTCGTCTCCGGCGCCTCGACGGCGGGGGAGTGCACGGCCCCCGGCACCACCACGCACTCGGCGCCGAGCCTGGCGGCCATCTCCGACTGCGCGTCGGGCGGCCAGCCGTCGTCGTGCTCGCCGTAGAGCACCAGCGTCGGGATCTCGACCTGACGCAACTCGTCGGTACGGTCGCGCATGGTCAGCACCTCCTCGGCCATCCGGGACAGCCCGGTCGGCGAATTGGTGAGCAGGCGCTTGCGCAGGAACACGAGGATCTCGTCGGAGACGTCGGCGGCCAGCGCTTCGGGTTCCAGCCGGTGGTGCCAGACGTGTTCGAGCCCCAGCGCGGGGATCTCTTCCATGATCTTCTTGCCGTTGCGGGCCCGCCTGCCCTCGATCGCGCCGGGCCCTGAGCCCATCAGCGTGAACGACGCGAACTTCGTCCGCCCGTCGATGACCGCCTCCCTGGCCACTAGCCCGCCGAACGAGTGGCCGACCAGATGGACGGGATCGCCGCCGCCGACCACCTGGGCGAGCAGGTCGACGTCCGCGCCGAGCGCGGGGCAGGTGTAGGCGTCGGGGGTCTCGGGGCCGGGGGTCTCGTACTGGCCGCGCAGATCGATGGCGACGACCCGGCGCCCGGACTGGGCGAGGGTCATCAGGACCGCGATGAAGTCCTCCTTGCTGCCCGTCAGGCCGGGGACCAGGAGCGCGGGCCATCGCTCGACCACACCACTGACCGGCAACGCCTCCAGGGCCGCGAACGTGCCCTGTGGCGTCTCGATCTTCTGTGGTGCAACGCCAGGAGGCAGGTCGAGGAATCGCGGCGTACTCACGTGGGGCAACAATACCCAGAGGTCAGCGCCTCGACACCGGCATGCCCGCGACGCCGGTGCGAGTTCGGGGGAGTTGCGAGGTATACGACCCCTGCCGCTCCGGCCCGCCCCGGGCGTGCGATCGGCCGGGTGAGGCCGTCCGGACAGCCGGGCACGCAGGGCACCGGAGGCCCATCGCGGAGCCGTGAGAGCCGTGAGAGCGTGGAACGAGCCGTAGGCGCTCCTCAGACGACGCCAGGGCGCATCGCCGCCCCATCGGGGTGCTTCCTGGCGGCCGACCACCCAGACGCGCGCTCAGGGCCGTCCACGAGCGTCTGGCGCCCGTCCCGGCGCCTCTGAGCCTGGGCGGCCCGCGCGAGAGGACCCGTTCCGCGCGAGGGCCCGTCCCATGCGAGGGACCGTCCGCGCAAAGGACCTGCCCGCGCAAAGGACCGTCCCACGCAAAGGACCTGCCCGCGCGCAAGGGGGTTCTGGATGCGCGGAAGGCGCGCACCCTGGGTCGGGTGCGCGCCTTTCGTCGCGTATGCGCCTGTGTCAGGCGCGTACCGGTGTCGCCTCGGTCAGCCGGCGCGGCGGCGGTTGCCGCCACCGCCACCGCCACGGGCCTGGCGGCGCTGCTGCTTGCGCTCGGTCGCGGCGGACGGCGCGATGTCGTCCTCGTCCGTGGCCAGGTCCGGTGACTGGAAGATCACCGCGAACGGGCTGGGCGGGATGATGCGCTCCGGCTCCTGGCGTACCGGTGGGGGCGGCGTCGAGAAGCTCGTCTCGGGCACCTGCTGTGCGACAGGCTCGGGCTGACGCGCAGCCACGGGCTCGGGCTGACGCGCCACCGGCTCGGCCTGACGCGCCGCCACCGGCTCGGACCGGCGCTCAGCCGCGGGTGCGGCCTCACGCTCGATCACCGGCGCGGCGGCCCGGCGCTCGGTCACCGGCTCGGCCGGCTCGGCCGCCTCCGGCTCGGGGGCGGCGGCACGGGCGCGGGTGCGCCTGGCCGGAGCCTCCGTGACCGCATCGGCGGGAACGTCCGCGGCCGTCCTGCGGGTACGGGTCCGCCTGGCGGGCGCCTCCGTGACCTCCTCGGCGTCGGCCGGCTGCGAACGGGTGTCCGCCACCGGCGACTCGGGGGCCTCGGCGAGAGCCTGCTCGATGGCCGAAGAAGCGGCGCCCCTGCGGGAGCGGGTGCGCTTCGGCTCGGCCGCGGCCTGGACCTCGTCCGCCGTGAAGATCGCCGGAGTCTCGTCCGTCTTGGCATTCACAGGTTCGACCTCCGGCCTCTCGAGGGGTGCGTTCTCCGCCAGTTCCCGTCCGCCGCGGGTGCGGCGGCGCTGGCGCGGCGTGCGGGCAGGGCGCTCCTCGCGCTCTTCCCGGCGGCGTCCGCCACGGGTGCGGATCCGGCCGGTCTCACCGAGGTCCTCGATGCGCTCCGCGGACAGACCGGCGCGTGACCGGCTGGCATGCGGCAGGACGCCCTTGGTGCCCTTGGGGATGTTCAGCTCGGAATAGACGTGCGGCGAGGTGGAGTAGGTCTCCTCGGGCTCGGCGAACTCCAGGCCGAGCATCTGGTTGATCATCTTCCAGCGGGTCAGCTCCTCCCACTCCACGAACGTGACCGAGATGCCCGTGCGCCCGGCCCGGCCGGTGCGGCCGATGCGGTGCACGTAGGTCTTGTCGTCGGTGGGGCAGTCGTAGTTGACCACGTGGGTGACGTCGTCGATGTCGATGCCGCGGGCCGCCACGTCGGTGGCCACGAGCACGTCGATCTTGCCGTTGCGGAACGCCCGCAGGGCCTGCTCGCGCTGGCCCTGGCCGAGGTCGCCGTGGACGGCCGCGACCGCGAAGCCGCGCGTGTCGAGCTGCTCGGCGACCATGTCGCAGGCCCGCTTGGTCTCACAGAAGACCATGGTGAGCCCGCGGCCCTCGGCCTGCAGCAGCCGCGCGACGATCTCGATCTTGTCCATCCGATGGGCGCGCCACACGATCTGGCGCACCTGCGGCGTGGTCTCGCCCTCGCCGCTCTCCATCTCGGCGCGTACGTGCGTCGGACGGTTGAGGTATTTGCGCGACAGCGAGACGATCTCGCCCGGCATGGTCGCCGAGAACAACATCGTCTGCCGCTGCGCCGGGATCAGCTTGAAGATCCGCTCGATGTCAGGCAGGAAGCCCAGGTCGAGCATGCGGTCGGCCTCGTCGAGCACGAGGGCGGTGACCTGACTCAGGTCGAGGTGCTTCTGCTTGACCAGGTCGAGCAGGCGGCCGGGGGTGCCGACGATGACGTCGACCCCGGCCTTGAGCGCCTCGATCTGCGGCTCGTACGCACGGCCGCCGTACACGGTCAGGACCCGGGAGCCGAGCTTGCCGGCCGCGGTCACGAGGTCCTCGCTGACCTGCACGGCCAGCTCGCGGGTCGGCACGATGACCAGCCCGCGGGGCTTCTTGCGGTTTTTGCGTGGCTTGCCGATGCTCTGGAGCATCGCGATGCCGAACGCGAGGGTTTTTCCCGTGCCTGTACGGGCCTGGCCGATCAGGTCCTGGCCGCTCAGAGCGAGCGGGAGCGCCATCTCTTGGATGGGGAACGGTGTGACGATGCCCTCGGTCTCGAGGGCATCGGCGATCTCTGGTGTGACTCCGAGGTCTCGGAAAGTCGTCAGCGTGGCCTGCCTCAGTCTCAAATGAAGGCGGGCCTGCCGGGACCGACGGGCGGAAAACAGCCCCCGTGTCGTGGGTCCTCGCGGTAGAGCCAGCCCTCTCGCGTCATCGCGACCGCGCACCCGGGGAATGGGGGGTTATTATCGGGGGATTCCCCCGAATTAACACAGTGCGGTCGCACTTTCACAGAGCAGTGTACTCGATACCACAACGCTGGCCGAGCTTGCGTATGTTCCCGTAGATTCACCGAAGTACGCTGCCTTCCATGAAGGAGTCTCCTGGAGTCGTCGATTTGCTCGGCGTGCTGGCCTATGCGGAGCTCAGCGCCTACGAGCGGATGACCGAGGACGCCGCCACCCTGGCGCCCTCGCTGGCCGACCGGGCCGCGCTGAGTGAGCTGGCCGTGACCGAGTACGCCCACTTCCGCCTCCTGCGCGACCGGCTGGGCGAGCTCGGCGCCGATCCCGACGCGGCGATGGCGCCGTTCGTGGCCGCGCTGGACGCCTGGCACGCGCAGACGAGGCCGGCCGACTGGCTGCAGGCGTTGGTCAAGACGTACGTGGGAGACGGCATCGCGCTCGACTTCTACCGGGAGGCGGCCAGGCACCTCGATCCTTCGATCGCCAAGCTGGTGGACGAGGTGCTGGTGGACGAGGAGCGCTCGCAGTTCGCGGTCGAGCGGGTCAGGGCGGGCATCGAGGCCGAGCCGACGGCGGCCGGGCGGCTGGCGCTGTGGGCACGGCGGCTCGTCGGGGAGGCGCTCAGCCAGGGGCAGCAGGTGGCCTCCGCGCGGCCGGAGCTGGCCCTGCTGCTGATGGAGTCGCTGGGGGAGGGGCAGACCGACCTTTCCCGGCTTTTCGCAAGGCTGACCGAGGCCCACAACAAACGCATGACCGCCATGGGCCTCTGATTGCTCCCCGCCGGTCGGGGGAGGTCGTACCGCTAGCCGTACCGGCTCGCGGGTCGCACGGGTGGCTGCATGCGGTCGCGGTGGCGGTCGCGGTGATGGACGCATGGGCGGCTGTGTGCGGTCGCGGTGAAGCTCGCACGGGTGGCTGTGTGCGGTCGCGGTGATGGTCGCACGGGCCGGCCCGGCCCGGGTCAGGCTGTGGCTGCGGCTGTTGGGTGAGGGTCGTGTGGCTGTTGCGTGGGTTGTCCTGCGGGGGTTGTGCGGCTGTTGTGTGGTTTGTTCTGCGGCGGGTCTGGTCATCGGGCGGCGCGAGGGTACGCAACGGCTGTAGCGTGCAGACATGAGGGCCTCGCGCCGCTACGGCAGTTCCTTGACCAGATGTGGGCCGAATCGCTGGACCTCGCGCGCGGTGTTGCGGAGGGGGAGCGCGGGATGCCCGGCGACCGAATCGGGACGGGCGTGCGTCCCCCGGCGCCGATGGCCCCGCGCCTGCGAACTCGCCCGACCCACCACCCACCACTGACCCACCCCGCCCACGGCAACGCCGCGCGGCCGGCTCCTTTACGGCGCGGCTTACCTATGGCCCCCGGCTGACGTGCGGCTGCGCTCACGTGCGGCCCGGCTCACCCCACGGCCCGGCTCACCAACGGCGAAGCCGATGCGGCCCGGTCGTCCGCTCACTGTGGCGGGTCCGGCCGTCCGGCCGTCTCAAGGCAGAGGCCGAACTCGGGCCGGCGTGCGTCGAAGGACGCGTCGCAACTGGCATGACACGGACGCAGGGGTACGGCGGTCGGGCCGCACCCCTGCCGACAAGTCGTTAAAGCGTGCCGCCGAAGCCGACCGGCCGGGATTCGTCCTCGCCGATCTCGATGAACCCCAGCGAGGCCACTGGCACCAGCACTCGCCTGCCCTTCACGTCGGTGATCGAGAAGATACCGCCGCGATCGACGGCCAGCGCGTTTCTGATCTCCTCCTCGACCTGCTCGGAGGTGAGGTCGGTCTCGACAACGAGTTCGCGGTGTACGGACCGTACGCCGATCTTGACTTCCATTAATGGCTCCCTAGTCGACGGGCTGGCAATCCCATCGTGACCGCTCAGGCCGGTGAAAAGGGTGAATGATCGCGGCCAGCGAACGGGTTATGCCGTACGCGGAAAACCGCTGATGCCGCGCCAGGCCAGCCGGGCCATGAGCTGCTCGGCCGCGTCCTTCGGAATCGAGCCCTGGGTGGTGACCCAGTAGCGGGCGCTCACCTCGGCCATGCCGACCAGCCCGACCCCGAGCAGGTGCGCCTCGTCGCTGGTGCAGCCGGTGTCCTCCTGGATGAGCTCGCTGACCATCTCCGCGCACTGGCTGAGCGAGCGCTCGACCCGCTGGCGTACGGGCGCGACGTTGCGCAGGTCGGATTCGAAGACCAGGCGGAACGCCTCACCCTGGCTGGAGACGAAGTCGAAGAACGCGCTGAACGTGGCCTGCACGCGCAGTTTGTTCTCCTGTGTGGAGGCCAGCGCCTCCCTGCACCGGTTGACCATGTCCTCGACGTGCAGGTCGAGCAGCGCCAGATAGAGCTCCAGCTTGCCGGGGAAGTGCTGGTAGAGCACCGGCTTGCTCACCCCGGCCCGATCGGCGATCTCGTCCATGGCGGCCGCGTGATAGCCGTTCTCCACGAACACTTCCTGCGCAGCGCTCAGGAGTTGCCGGCGGCGGGCCAGACGGGGCAGCCGGGTGCCCCGGGGTTTGGCATCCGGGGTTGCGGTCACGCGGGTCTCCATTGCTCTCAGCGGACTGTGCGGACATCCTACGTGCGCGCCGGCCGCGGCCCGGTGACAACGCTCATCGCCGGTGGCCCGTCACGCACATCGCCGGCATCAGCCCAGCTCAGCGGTAGTCGTCGTCGTCGAGATCCACCTCGCGGTCCTGGTCGGCCGCGTCGGCGGGATCGACGTCGAGCGGCAGCTCACGGCGCAGCCTGCCGGTCTGTGCGCCCAGCTCTCGCTGCTGCTCGGCGGCGTCCGCCTCCGGCGTCTCGATGGACAGTTCCCCCTCGTCGATCGGCACCTCTGCCTCTTCCTCCTCGATGTAGGCCCGCTCATCCCCGCGAATGTCCATCTCCGACATCTCGGTCCCCTCTCGGTGTGGACGCACCCAGCCTACGCCCGGCGGAAAAGGTCGCCGCGCTTCTCCACTCTGGCGAGTACGTCGGGTGCGGTGAAATCCAAGTCATGGGGGTCTTCGCAGCTCTCCACCTCTTTCCACGTGAGCGGCGTCGACACCGTGGGCCGTTCCCTGGCCCGCAGGGAGTAGGGCGCGACGGTGGTCTTGGCCGGGTTGTTCTGGCTCCAGTCGATGAACACCTTCCCCGGGCGCAGCTTCCTGGCCATCACGCTGACGATCTCGCCGGGATGCTCCTTGGCCAGGAGCTGGGCCAGCCTCTTGGCGTACGCGGAGGGCTCCTCGCGGCAGTCCCAGTCCGCGTACAGCTGCATGCCCTTGTTGCCGCTGGTCTTGGGCACGGCCGTGAGGCCCTCCTCCTTCAGCGCCTCGCGCAGCATGAGCGCCACGCGCGTGCACTCGACGATCGTCGCGGGCGGGCCGGGGTCGAGGTCGAAGACGAGCGTGTCGGGCGGCAGCGCCTGGCCGTCATCGTCCACGCGCCACTGGGGGACGTGCAGTTCGAGTGCGGCGAGGTTGGCGTAATAGACGAGCGTGGGCAGATCGTCCACGATCGCGAAGTCGATGGTCTCGCGGTTCTTGGTGCTGCCGGGCACGGGCAGGTTCGCCCGCCTGACCCAGCCGGGGGTGTGGTCGGGGGCGTTCTTCTCGAAGAAGGACTGGCCGGTGACGCCGTTGGGGTAACGCTTGACGGTCAGCGGCCGGCCTTGGAGGTGCGGCAGCAGGACGGGCGCGACGCGGCTGTAGTAGTCGATGATCTCGGCCTTGGTGAAGCCGTACTCGGGATAGAGGACCTTGTCCAGGTTGCTCAGCGTCAGCTCGCGGCCGTCCACCTTGACCGGCACCTTCATGGCGTGACCTCCGCGGGGAGCTTGTCGGGGCGCAGACCGCGCCACACGGGGTGGCGCAGCCGCCGCTCGTCGGTCCACATCGTGTAGGCCACCTCCCCGACCAGATCTGGCCTAACCCACCGATTTCTCCACGGAACCTCGTTGCTGAACGGGCTGCGCGGGATCTCCAGCGGCCGCAGCATCCGGTACAGATCGTCGAGGACGGCGTCGGTGAACCCCGTGCCGACGTGCCCGACGTACGTCAGCCCCTCGTCCGTGAACACGCCCATGAGCAGCGACCCGATGCCTCCCGCGCGGCGTCCCTTGCCCGGCTTCCAGCCGCCGATCACGACCTCGCGGACGGTCAGGTTCTTCACCTTGATCCACCAGGGTGACCGGGTGCCCGCCCGGTAGGGCGAGTCGAGCCGCTTGGCGACCACGCCTTCGAGCCCCTGCTCGTACGTGGCGCTCAGCAGGTCGGAGTCGCCGGGGAAGTAGGGGGCCGCGCCGATGTCCAGCTCGTCGAGCAGTGCGCGGCGGTCGCGGTAGGTGAGGTCGAAGAGCGGCATCCCGTCGAGATAGAGCAGGTCGAACGGCATGTACGTGATCGGGTACAGCCGCAGCACGGCCGGCTCCGGGTCGGTCAGGTGCATGCGGTGCTGGAGCCGGACGAAACTGGGCCGGCCCCGGGGGTCCAGCGCCACGAGTTCCCCGTCGATGACCGCGTTCTTGATCCCGAAGCCGTATATTTCCGGATAACGACGGGTGTACTCCACCCCGTGCCTGCCCGTCAGCCGCACACCGCCGTCGAGGTGCAGCAGGGCCCGGATGCCGTCCCACTTGACCTCCAGACCGTACAGATCGCGGTCGGAGGGTAGTTCCCCAGGTACGGCCAGCATCGGTTCGACTGGGTATGGCATTGGTTGCCCCATGACGGGTATGTGCCCAAAGGTGAGCTGATGAGAGCTGAGGAGTGTCCATGCGCAGCATCTGGAAAGGTGCGATCTCCTTCGGACTGGTGACGATCCCGGTCAAGCTCTACTCCGCGACAGAACAGAAGGACGTCTCCTTCCACCAGGTGCACCGCGAGGACGGCGGCAGGATCCGCTACAAGCGCGTGTGCACGCTGGACGGCGAGGAGGTCCCGTACGCCGACATCGCGAAGGGGTACGAACTGGCCTCCGGCGAGATGGTCGTGCTCACCGACGAGGACTTCGAGGGCCTGCCCCTGAGCACGTCGCGCCGCATCGACGTGCTCCAGTTCGCCCCCGCTGAGCAGATCGACCCCATCTACTTCGCCAAGTCGTACTACCTGGAGCCCGACGCGCAGGGGGCGAAGCCGTACGTGCTGCTGCGCAACGCCCTGGAGAGCTCGGGCCAGGTCGCGGTGGTCAAGGTGGCGCTGCGCCAGCGCGAGTCGCTGGCGACGCTGCGGGTCAGGGACGGCGTGTTCGTCCTGGAGACCATGCTCTGGCCGGACGAGATCCGCACGCCCGACTTCGGCTTCCTGGAAGAGGACATCGAGGTACGCGCCCAGGAGCTCAAGATGGCCGAGTCCCTCATCACCACCATGGAGTCGGACTTCGACCCCAGCGAATACCACGACACCTACCGCGAGGCGCTGCAGCAGGTGATCGAGGCCAAGGTGGCGGGCAAGGAGGTCGTCCCGGCCCAGGAGGAAGAGGAGGCCGGGCCCGCGGTGGACCTCATGGCGGCGCTGCGGGCGAGCGTGGAGGCCGCCAAGCGCGAGCGCGAAGGGGCGCCGGCCAAGCCGAAGAAGGCGGCGGCCGGGAAGGCCAAGAGCGAGGAGAAGACTCCCGCCAAGCGCAAGACCCGCAAGTCCGCGTAGGAGTTGCTCGAAGGGCCGGTCGTGCTGCCGGCCTGTCTCACTGAGCCCTGCTGTGCCGCGGGCCTGCTTTCCATCCTTGTACGGCCGCGTAGGCCGCTTCGTCTGTACGGCCGCGTAGGCCGCTTCGTCTGTACGGCCGCGTCTGTACGGCTGTGTAGGCCGCCTTGTCGCCGTGTGACGCGTCGCTGAGCTGCTGTGCCCGGAGGTCGATGCGACCCGGTGGGCGGACCGGCCAGGGGATCGGCGGATCGGCCTGGGATCGGCCTGGGATCGGCCACGGCAAGCCGACCGCCATCGCCCCGGCGGCGCTGCTGTGTCGATCACCAAATGGGACATATCAGGATAATTCGTGTTACTTCATTGTATAGCCCTTTAATACAAGCAATAAGATTGTTAATGCAGAGCAAAATGGAGTCGTGCCTGTTTGCTAGGCAATCTGCCGGAAATGACAGCTTGTGGATGACTCTTCAGCGGGCGTCCAAGATTTGTTTCTGGTTATCCGGAAACGTCGAGAACGGGGCAATCGATCCTTTAGGGGGAATACGCAATGCCCAAGCTCAAGAGCGTACTCGCAGGCCTCGCCGTCAGCACCGCGCTGGCCGGCGGCGTGGTGAGCGCGGGAGCGGCGACAACCGCTGCCACCGCCGACGCCGCCACTCAGGTCAGCACCGGCACGTCCGTCCTCACCAACGGCTGCGGCGGTGGCTGGGCCTGGCGCCGCTGCGGCGGCTGGGGCTGGAACCGCGGCGGCTGGGGATGGCGCCGTCACCACAACCACAAGCTCCGCGTCCGGGTTAAGATCCACAACCGCAACTACAACCGCAACGTCTTCCCGAGGCACGAGCGGCACGAGGACACCACTCGTTAATCGGTGGCCGTTCGGGAGTGGGGTCCGTAGCTTTATACGGAACGTTATTCCTTTCTCCTAGCGGTATTCAGGTGAGGGCTCTCCGGCGTTTGCCGGGGGGTCCTCATCCTGTTATTCGCGCGCCCGTGAAAAGAGCGGTCGCCTTTGTGGGTGAGGGCGGCTCGGACGTGCCCGCGTACGGACGCGGGGGAGCGTCCGCCCGGAAGACGCGTCCGGCACCTCATGGCGGTGAGGACGTCGCTGTGAGGGGGTGACGCGCGTGCGCGGCGGGGAGTCGCCCGGCGAGGTCGCAGGGGGGCGGCGGGCCTGACCGGCTCGCGACCCGGCCCTCACGACGGCCGATCCCCGCGCCGCCGGCCACCGTCGCACGCAGACCCCGCCCCTGTGTGGAGGGCGGCGGGTCCGCATGAGCAGCGGACCGGCCAGGTGCCCTTAGTCACCGGGCGGACATCCGACGAAGGGGGACGCGCCGAACGCTCGCATCGGCCACACGGGTCTTCGGCGTGAGGGGGCGGACGTGCTGGGCGTTCGCGCAGGATGGGTGGAGGTTCGGCATGAGGGGGTGCGTGTGCCGAGTGCCGGCACACACCGAGTGGGTGCCCGGCCTTGAGGGATTGATGCGCCGAGTGCCCGCCGCAGGTCGGGCAGGCGTGAACGGATGGACACGCAGGGGAAGACGGTCGCGGTGGTCGCGATCCGGATGGACGCGTTGAGTGCCCGGACCGGCCGGGCGGGTGCTCGGTGGGAGGGGGCGGACGTGGTGAGTGCCCGCATTCGGCGGGTGGGCTTCCGGGTCCTCGGTGAGGAGGGCCGGTGCCGTTCGCCGGTGAATGCGGGCACTCGGTGGTGTGCCTGAGCTCATCGCCCGGGCGGTTCATCGCCCTGGGCGGACTCCTCGCCGGCGCGTCAGGCGTGCGGCGGGTTCAGGCAGTGCCGGAGGTGCTACCACCTGTGGCGATCGAAACCGTTGTCGTTGTGGTTGTGGTTCCTGTTGATGATGACGATCCTGATGCGGCCCGAGCCGTGGTGGTGGCGACCCCAGCGCTTGCCGCGGTTCCACCCCCAGCCCCAGCCGCCGCAGCGGCGCCAGCCGCAACCGTGTCCGGTCAGGACTGACGTGCCGGTGCTGACCTGGGTGGCCGCGTCGGCGCTCGCCGCGGTGGTGGCCGCTCCCGCGCTCACCACGCCTCCGGTCAGAGCGGTGCTGATGGCGAGTCCTGCGATGACACTCTTGAGCTTGGGCATTGCGCTTTCCCCCTAAAGGATCGATTGCCCCGTTCAGCCGCTGCAGAGCTGTCCGCGTCAAAGCGAATGGTTCGTACAGCGACTCGGATGACGACTTGCATTTCATCCGTACGGGGCATATTTCCTGCAGAAAGCGCGACAAACCGGACTTACCGGGTTTTGCCCGACACGAGGCATTTTCATGGGGCATGCGACAGCCCATGGGGCATGCGACAGCACGGCACCACGGCGAAAAAGCCGGGAACGGCGATTCCCGGCGGCAGTGACAATGGCCCGAAAACGACGCAGCGAGGGCTCCCCGGCTGTTGCCGAGGGAGCCCTCACCGAGTTGCCGTGGAGACGAGGAGAAATGAAAGCCTCAGGCCGAACCGCGAGGAAAAGCGGACCGCTCCCGAGAACCCGCACTAATGGCGGGCACTCATCCCTGCGCCATCAACGCACGGACTTTGTTACCAGTTCTGCCCGTCACGGCGCTGGTGGTGGTGCTCGTGCTCGTGGTCGTTGATGTTGTGGTTGTCGTTGCGGATGACGATGCAGATGTTGCCGCTACGGTGGTGCCGCCGGTGGCCGCCCCAGCCCCAGCCCCAGCCGCCGCCACCATGGTGGCCCCTGTTGCAGCGCTGGTGGTGACGACCGTGGTGGCGGTGGTGACGGCCCCAGCCCCAGCCGTCCGACGCGAGGACGGACGTGCCGCTGGTGACCTGGGTGGCGGCGTTGGCCGCGGTCGTCGCCGCGCCCGCGCTGACCATGCCGCCGGTCAGCGCCGTGCTGAAGGCGAGGCCTGCGATAACACTCTTGAGCTTGGGCATTGCGTTTTCCCCCTAAAGGATCGGTTGCCCCGTTCTCGGCGTTTTCCGGATTGCCGGGAAACAGATCTTGGACGGCTGCTGAAGGCTCATCCACGGAATGTCATTTCCGGGCCGGTGGACGGGCAAACAGTCACGACTCCATTTTGCTCTGCATTAACAATCTTATTGCTCGGATTAAAGATTTATCCACTGAAAAGAGTGGATATGTCCGAATCTTCCGCATTTGGCCCGGCCAAGTATGGGCGGCAACGGCCGTCGTCCGGACGTCGAATGACGCCGGACCCTTTTCGGCGCCGATGATGCGCATGCGCGGGCCGCTCACGGAAACAAAAGTCCGCGAGCGAACAATGGCGCGACGCCGGCCATGACAAACGCACGAACAGGCTTGGCCGTTTTCGCCGCAATGGGGATGCGTACCAAAAACCGATGTGCGTCGTCCGGCGCGAGCGGCGGTCATCGTCGAGCGGGAAGCGGCGATCGAGCCGTCCCGGGAGATGTCCGCCGCTGTGCGTGGATCCCGGTCATGACGCTCGCCGGCCCGTTCCGTCTGTTCACGGTACGTGCCTCGGTCGTCACGCTAGGTATCGTCATGCTTTCCGGCAGGGATGGCCATAAACGGCTTACGCCAGCTTTTGCCACAGCCTTGGTGCGTCATGAGATCGCTTAGACATCTATCCAGCGAAAAATCCAGAAACGCCCGAGTCGGGCCCCGGGCCGGCGGCCATGGGAGAGCGGGCACCACGCAGGACGGCGAGCCCTCCACCGATCATGCGCGTACCCCTCCGCACGGAGTCCGGACCCCACCAAGGGCCGATGGTTATCGTGGAAAGACGGGATGAGGCGTTCGAAGGAAACGAGGAGGAGAGATCATGGCCGCGGAGCCGGTCCCACACTGGCCGGGACGCATGATCGGCTCGGTGCACGTCCGATCCACGCCGAAGGGCCCCGCCGAGCAGGCGGTGTTCGTGCACGGCCTGGCGGGGGCGGCGACCAACTGGACCGATCTGATGGACGAACTCAAGGACACCGTCACCGGCCACGCCATCGACCTGCCGGGCGCGGGGTTCTCGCCCGTGCCGCCCGACGGCGACTACTCGGTCGCCGCCCACGCGGGCGCCGTGGTCGGCCTGCTGGAGCACACGGGCCCGGCCCACCTGTTCGGCAACTCGCTCGGCGGCGCGATCGCGGTCAGGGTGGCCGCCTCCCGCCCCGACCTGGTCCGCTCGCTCACGCTCGTCTCGCCGGCCCTGCCCGACCTGCTCCCGAGGTACGGCCCCGTCCGCATCGCCGCGGCGGCGGTGCCCAGACTGGGCGAGTGGGTGGCCGACAGGCTGCGCATGATCCCGGTCGAGCAGCGCATCACCGCGTCCATGTCCTTGGTGTGGGCCGACGCGGGCGCCGTGCACCCCGTACGCCTGCGCGACGCCATCGACGAGCAGCGCAGGCGCGACGACCTGCCGCACGCGGGCGAGGCCATGATCCGCTCCGCGCGGGGCATCGTCGCCGAGTACTTCCGCAGGGGCGAGGACACGCTGTGGCGCCAGGCGGAGAAGGTCATGGCCCGCACCCTGATCATTCACGGCCGCCACGACCGCCTGGTCCGCCCGGCCATGGCGAGGAAGGCGTACCGTGCGTTCCGGCAGGTCAGGCTGGTGCTGCTGCCGACGGCGGGGCACGTGGCGATGATGGAGACGCCGAAGGTGGTGGCGGCCGAGGCACGCCGTCTGATCAGTGAGACTCGATTGGGGAATGCCCCACTGCCCAGCTAGGTTTCACAGTTGAGATAAGACCCCTGAAACGGGAGCGTAGAACGTGTCGTTGCCACCGCTGGTCGAGCCGGCCGCAGAGCTGACCGTCGACGAAGTGCGCCGCTACTCGCGCCACCTGATCATTCCCGATGTGGGCATGGCGGGGCAGAAGCGGCTGAAGAACGCCAAGGTGCTGTGTGTGGGCGCCGGTGGCCTGGGCTCCCCCGCGCTGTTGTATCTCGCGGCGGCGGGTGTCGGCACCCTGGGCATCATCGACTTCGACGTGGTCGATGAGTCCAACCTGCAGCGCCAGGTCATCCACGGCCAGTCCGACGTGGGCCGGCCGAAGGCCGAGAGCGCCGCCGCCTCGATCCGCGAGATCAACCCGCTGGTCGACGTCGTGATCCACAACACGGCGCTGACGACCGAGAACGTCATGGAGATCTTCGCCGGCTACGACCTCATCGTCGACGGCACCGACAACTTCGCCACCCGCTACATGGTGAACGACGCCGCCGTGCTGCTCGGCAAGCCGTACGTCTGGGGCTCGATCTACCGCTTCGACGGCCAGGCCAGCGTCTTCTGGGCCGAGCACGGGCCCTGCTACCGCTGCCTCTACCCGGAGCCCCCGCCTCCCGGCATGGTGCCGTCGTGCGCCGAGGGCGGCGTGCTCGGCGTGCTGTGCGCCTCCATCGGCTCCATCCAGGTCAACGAGGCCATCAAGCTGCTGACCGGCATCGGCGACCCGCTGGTCGGCCGGCTGATGATCTATGACGCCCTGGAGATGAAGTACCGCGATGTCAAGGTCCGCAAGGACCCCGAGTGCGTGCTGTGCGGCAAGGACCCGTCGGTCACCCAGCTGCTCGACGACTACGAGGCGTTCTGCGGCGCGGTCTCCGACGAGGCCGCCGAGGCCGCCAGCGGCTCCACGATCACGGCGGTCGAGCTCAAGGGCATGATGGACCGCGGCGAGAACATCTACGTCGTCGACGTCCGCGAGCCCAACGAGTACGAGATCGTCTCCATCCCCGGCGCCACGCTGATCCCCAAGGGCGAGTTCCTCAACGGCTCGGCCCTGGAGAAGCTGCCCCAGGACAAGAAGATCGTGCTCCACTGCAAGTCGGGCGCGCGCTCGGCCGAGGCGCTCGCGGTCGTCAAGAACGCCGGCTTCTCCGACGCCGTCCACGTGGGCGGTGGCGTGCTGAGCTGGGTCAAGACCGTGGACCCGAGCCTGCCCAGCTACTGAGGGTTTCTGGGGATGTTCCCCCGACACCCGCTTTAAGGTCGAAGGTGTGAACTCCGCCCGCCCCTGGCCCACACTCGTGGTGGCCTCCGCGCTGACCCTGTTCTGCGCGGTGACCGCCGGAGTGGCGGGCAGCGCGGCGGGCACGGAGCTCACCAGGGGGCCCAGCACGGCCGAGTTGCGCACGGCGGCCGCGCTGGAGGTGGCCGAGCGCTGGCGTACTTGGCCCACGGGCCGCATCTTCCCCGCGACGCTGCCCTACTCCGCCGAACAGGGCGGGCGCGAGCGGGCCCACCGGGTCGGCATCTCGCCGCACGCGACGTGCGGGAAGGACGCCGTGGACGCCAAGGCGGTCGCGACGCTGCGGGCGGCGGGCTGCAAGGGCGTCCTGCGGGCCACGTACGTGGACGCGTTGCGCGGCGTGCTCGTCACGATCGGCGTGGTGGCGCTGCGCGACGAGCCGGGGGCCGTACACGCCAGGTCGGCCTTCGCCGACAACGGCAAGCCGGCACCCGGGCTGCGTCCGCTGGCCTTCACCGGCACGGTCTCCGACCGGTTCACGCCGGCCGTGCGCCAGTCGGGGTCGGTCCGCCAGGCGGGCCCGTACCTGGTGCTGACCACGGCCGGCCAGGTCGACGGGCGGCCGGCCGACGCGGCCGGCGAGCCCCGGCCCGCGATCTTCGCCTTCGCCACCGACATCGCCGAGCGCGTGCTGAGCGAGCTGAGCACCCCGAAGATGCCCGACTGCGCCGCCAAGGAGTGGCGGTGCTGACCGGGGGCAGAGGGCGCGGCGTTGGCGCCGTGGTGGGGGTGTTGCTGCTCGCCGCCGCCGCCCCCGCCGTCGCTGGGACCCTGCTCCACCCCGCCCACGCCGACGACGTGCGCGGAGGCCAGCAGGCCGTCATCGAGACGCTGAAACTGCCGCAGGCGTGGCGGACCAGCAAGGGCGCGGGCGTGCTTGTGGCGGTGCTCGACTCCGGCGTCGATCCGGGCCATCGCGACCTTTCCGGCTCGGTCCGCGTGGGCAAAGATTTCACCGAGGGCGCAAACCCGCCCGGCACCAAGCCCAGCAGGCTGCACGGCACGTACATGGCCTCCCTGATCGCCGGGCACGGCCACGGACCCCAGGGAAAACGGGGGATCATCGGCGTCGCGCCCGAAGCGGACGTACTGTCGGTAAGGGTCATTCTCGAAGACGAGGAGCCGGGCTTCCGGGAGTTCAACTCGGCCGAGCGCTTCGAGAACGTGGTGGCCAAGGGCATCCGCTACGCGGTGGACGAGGGGGCAGACATCATCAACATGTCGATCTCCAAGGAGCTGGCGACCAGGGAGGAGCGCGCGGCCATCCGCTACGCCATCTCCAAGGGCGTCGTGCTCGTCGCCGCCGCGGGCAACCGGGGCGACAGGAAGGTCGAAGGCGACTTCGCCCCCTACTCCTACCCGGCGGCCTTCCCCGGCGTCGTCTCCGTCGGCGCGACCGACGGAGAGCTGCGGCGGGCCACGTTCTCCAACTGGAACTCCTCGGTGCTGGTGGCCGCGCCCGGCGTGGACATCATGGGCGCGGGCCCCGGCGACGAATACTGGGTCGGCCGGGGCACGTCGCAGGCCAGCGCGCTGGTGTCGGGCGTGGCCGCGCTGATCAAGGCGCGTCATCCGCGCATGTCGCCGCCGCTGGTGGCGCGGGCCATGGCCGACAGCGCCACCGACCGGCCTCCAGGCGGCTACGACACCGCGACCGGCTTCGGCGTGGTCAACGCCGCCAAGGCCCTGGCCGAGGCGGCCCGGCTGGCCGGGCACACCGAGACCGCCGCGGGCGCGCAGGCCCAGGACCCGGCCCGGCCGCTGGCCGGCGGGCAGGCGGGCCCGGTCAAGGTCATCGTCAGGGACGAACGGCGCGTCACGGTCTACGCGGCGGTCGCCGCCGCGGCCGGCGCCGGCGCGCTCGCGTCCCTGGCCGTCATATTCATCCTGGTCAGACGGGTACGCCGGGCCACCATGGCACAGGACGCATGATCCGCCCACCAAGGGGGACGAAATAGACACGAAGCGAATGCGGGAACGAGGCGGTGGTGAAGGGACGTAGGTCGGTCACAGGGCTCCCGCGTGCCGAGGGAGAGGCCACGCAGGAGCACAGGAACCCGCTCGGCGCCACCACCGGCCGGCGGTCGCGCGTGCGTTCATGGCCGGCGGCGGGCTCGCGCCGGCGTACGGAGGCCAAGGAGCGGGCCGAGCTGGCCCTCCTCCAGCAGGGCATCCGCAACCGCCGCGTCTTCGTGACGCTGCTCGGCGTCATCATCGCCGTGTCGGCGGTCGTCGTGCTGCTCGGCACGGTCGGCATGGTCGCCGAGACACGCTCGCGTCCGCTGACGCCCGCCGAGCAGAACCAGTACAAGCAGGAGGAGATCGCCAGGCGCTGGCAGGCGTGGCCCGCCAGCGGGGTCTTCCCAGAAGAGGTGAGATACCTCGGGCTCGACCGCGCCCAGCAGTACGCCAGAAGGGTCGGCATCGCCCCCGAGACCGAGTGCGCCAAGGGTGTGGACGCCTCCGTGGCCGGCGTGCTGCAGAGCCACGGCTGCCTCACCATGCTGCGGGCCACCTACATCGACCAGACGGCCTCCTTCGTCATCACGGTCGGCGTGGCCGTGCTGAAGGACGAGGCGTCCAGGATCTCGGCCGCCGAGGAGCTCACCCAGGACGACCGCGTCGGCGTGCTGCCCGTCGCCTTCCCCGGCACGGTGAGCGAGCGCTTCGGGCCCGACCAGCGCCAGCGCACCGGATGGGTGGGCGCCGGCCCCTACCTCGTGTTCTCGACGGCGGGCTACGCCGACGGGCGCACCAGGGCCGCGATCCCGCCCGAGGAGATCCTGCACAGCGAGCTGTGGCCGGCCGCCAAGTCGATCGGCAACCAGATCGCCTACTTCCTGGCGGACCCGCCCAAGGTGCCGCCCTGCACCCAGGGGAACGTGTGCTGACCGCCGTACGCGTCGTCACCGCCGCGCTGCTCGCCTTCTCCGCACCCGCCGCCGATCCCGTCAGGGAGCAGCAGCAGTGGGTGCTCGACGCGCTCAACATCGAGCAGGCGTGGCAGGTCACCAAGGGGGAGAACGTCACCGTCGCCGTCGTCGACAGCGCCGTCGACGGCGAGATCAAGGAGCTGAAGGGCCGCGTCGCCGCCGGCCCCGACATGACCTCGGGCTCGGTCACCCGCGAGCTGCCGCCTGGACGGCACGGCACCGCCATGGCCGCCCTGATCGCGGGCTCGGGCAAGGACGACGGGCTCATCGGCACCGCGCCGGCCGCCCGCATCCTGTCGCTGCCCATGGTCATCGACGACGAGCCCGCGCTCATCCCGCCGCTGGAGAGCGAGGCGTCGGCGGAGAGCCCGCTGGCCCGCGCCCTCCGCTACGCCGCCAACCACGGCGCCCAGGTGGTCAGCATGTCGATCGGCTCGTACGGCCCGCTCAGGTCCGAGCGCGAGGCGGTCTCGTACGCGCTCAGCAAGGGCGTCGTGCTGGTCGCGGCCGTGGGCAACGACGGAGTGACCCAATACGCCAAGGACAAGGGCACCTCCTACTGGAGCTTCCCGGCCGGTTACCCCGGCGTCATCGGCGTGGCCGCCACCGACAAGCAGGGCCGTCGGGCCACGTTCAGCAGCGACAACCTGTCCGTGCTGGTCTCCGCGCCCGGCGTGCAGGTGCCGGTGGCCAAGCGCAAGAAGGGTTACGAGCTGTCCGAGGGCACCAGTTCGGCCGCCGCGCTGGTGGCCGGGGTGGCGGCGCTGATCAAGTCGCGTCATCCGACGTTGCCGCCCGAGCAGGTCGCGCAGGCGCTGGCGGCCAGCGCCAGGGGCCGGCCGGCGGCCGGTTACGACGACAAGACCGGGTTCGGCGTGGTGGACGCCGCCGCCGCGCTGAACGCCGCCGAGCGGCTCACGGGCGCGCAGCGCAGCATCACGCCCGGGATGGAGCACTTCGGTCAGGGCGAGGACTCTCCGGCGCCCACCAGGCCCGGCCCCGACCCCTTGCGGCTGTGGCTGTACGGGGGCGGCCTGCTCGTGGCGCTGGTCACGTTCTGCGGCGCGATCGTCGTGCTCAACCAGCGCAAGGAGCAGTGACAGGCCCGATGACAGGCATCGGCCAGCCGCAACGACATGCTCGACCAGGCATAACGGCATGAGGTGAACAGGTTTCTCGTTGGTGGGAAGATCCGCTATGGTCGCGCGTCATGGGATACGAGCTGCGGGTGGTGCGCGAGTCGCCACTCGCCTTCGCGGAGCTCGCGAAGGCCATCGCGCCGGCCGGTTTCGAGCTGCGCGGATCTGAGGAGATCGTGGCCGGGCACGGGGGCGGCACGCACGCCGTCGCCCGCTGGCACGGTCAGCTGGTCGGCGAGCCCGGCTCCGACTGGCAGGTGGCCCAGCTCCTGAGGCTGGCGACCGCGCTCGGAGCCCGGCTCATGGGCGAGGACGGCGAGGTCTACGCGCTGCGCGACGGCGTCATCGAGGTCTCGACGGGCGGCAGCGTGGTGGAGATCGGCAAGTTCGAGGAGATCATCGACGCGGGCCCGTCCGCATGGAGCCCGTGAACCCCTTCGCCGAGCGCGTGCTCGACGTGGTCGAGCGGATTCCGCCCGGCAAGGTCATGGCGTACGGCGACATCGCCGAATATCTCGGCGAGGGCGGCCCCCGTCAGGTGGGCAAGGTCATGTCCACGTGGGGCGGCGGCGTGCCGTGGTGGCGCGTCGTCCACGCGGACGGCACCGCCGCGGCCCCTGACCACCTGCGACGCTGCTTGGACCACTGGCGCGAAGAGGGCACTCCGCTGCGCGGCGAGCGGGTGGACATGCGCCTCGCGCGCTGGGACGGGCGTTCAGCCGATTTTCAGTAACCCAGTTGACCAGCACTTTCTCCAATACGGCGATTCTGTGACATGTGACTCCCATTACCATGGGCAAAACACTGATGGCGGCCCGAAAGGCGGTGCCACCCCTATGGCCACCGGCGTCACAGCCCAAAGCCAGGGCGGCGATTCGCTCGCCGACCGCCTGAAGGCTGTCCAGGATCTCTGTGATCGTGGCGAGCCTTTTGAAGCGGTCATGCGAGCCGTCGGCCCAGGCGGCCGCGACGCGGCATTCGACACCGAGGTGCTCAGCAACCACCTCGGCGCGCGCATCGAGCTGGCGGTCAAACGCGGCCCCGCGCGGCGGCGCGAGATGCTCGACCTCATCCGCCCGTACCTCGCGGGCGTGGACGTCGGCGTCAAGCGCGACCTGCCGGTCGCGCGCCGCGTCCTGTGCCACCTGATCGAGACCCGCCCCGACGAGGAACTCGTCGACGGCGAGACGCTCACCAAGGTGGTGACCGCGGCGGCAGAGCCGTCCAAGCGCATCCGCAAGGGCCTGCGCTGGTACGCCGACCTGCCCTTCCGCGACGAACTGCCGCCCGACCTCTACCGCCTGCGGCGCGCCGACCTGGTGCCCGTCACCCACATCGACGACATCGTCTGGGTCGACGGCAAGCTGCGCGTGACCGGCTTCGCCTACCTGGCGGGGCTCTCGGTCCGCAGCCGCAGGTTCAACCGGGCGACCGTGGTGTTGCGCGGGCCGCGCTGGCTGCCGCCCATCCGGATGCGTACCCGCCGGGTGCTGGCCCCCGAGGCCACCCACGGAGCGCGCGAGCCGGGCTGCAACTACGACTGGTCCGGCTTCAACGCCGAGGTGAGCATGTGGCCGCTGCGCTGGCGCGGCGCCGTGCGCAGCGTGGTCTCGGGCGTGCGCCGCCGCATGCGGCACCGTCCGTCCGTGCCGGACGCCACGACGTGGCGGGCCGAGATCGTGTTCTGGAGCCGGGGCGCGCGGGCCACGGGCCTGCTGCGCGGCTCCTCGATCGGCCGTCCCGAGCGGCCGGCCGGGCTCAAGCTGAAGCCCGGCTGGTGGGTCAGGCCGGTCTGGACCTCCGACCGGGCGCTGCAGGTCGTGCTCCAGCCCAACAGGGCCGAGCTGACCGGCGTGACGCTCGACGGCGAGCACCTCGAACTGAAGATCTCCCTGCCCGGCCGTCAGGTCACCAAGGGCCACGCCAGGCTGGGCGGCCACCGCATCGCCGCCGACTTCACCCCGTCGGGCGACGGCACCGAGGTCAAGGTCGGGCTGGCCGTGCCCGCGCTGCTGCAGGAGAAGGACGGGCGGCGGCTCTGGGTCGAGCCCAAGGGCGACCCGGCGGCCTCCGTCATGCTGGCCGACCTGGTGGAGACCCGCACGCCGGTGGGCGACCGCGAGATCACCGTGCTCGGCGACCGCCGTGACCGGGTCGTGGTCTCCGCCCACCGCATCCGCCCGGTGATCACCTCGGCGACCTGGGAGGGCTCCGCGCTCGTGCTGCGCGGTGACTATCCCGACGCGCCCGGGCCCCGCACGCTCACGCTGCGGCACCGGTCGGGGCTGTCGTACTGGCTGCCGATGGAGCGCTCCGGCCAGGAATTCACCGTACGGGTGGAGCCGGCCTCGATGGATCGCTTCGGCGAGGCCGTCCCGCTCTCCTCGGGCACCTGGAACATGTCGCTGCGCCACCCGTCGGGCGAGATCGTCCCGCTGCGGATGGACCACGCGGCCCTGGGCGGCCTGGACGAGGAGCCGCGCACGCTCGGCGGCCACCTCTACCGGATGGTCTCCACCCGCTTCGACGTCCCGGTGATCACCGTCGAGGAGGACCGTCCCGCGCAGGAGCGCGGCGTCGCGGGCACCCACGTCCTGCGCCGCGTCTTCTACCCGGCCCAGCGCACCGAGCCGCTGCGCGACGCCACCGTGTACGTGGTCAACGACGGCCGGCTCTACGCCGACAGCGTCCGCGCCATCTACGAGGAGCGGCTGCGCAGGGGCGACGACCGCGAGCACCTGTGGGTGGTCAAGGACGGCGCGTTCGTGCCGCCCGGCGGCGCGACCGTCATCCGCGCCGGCAGCCGCGAGCACCACGAGGCGCTGGCCAGGTCCCGCCACATCATCACCAACTCGTTCCTGCCCGTCTGGTTCCGCGCCCGCGAGGACCAGGTGGTGGTGCAGACGTGGAACGGCACCCCGGCCAAGCTCATCGGCGGCGACCAGCCCCACATGAAGCGCGACCCGAGGCCGCCGATCTGGCACCGCCAGGTGGCCGAGGTACGCGGCTGGGACCTGCTGCTGTCGCAGTCGCCGTGGGCCACGCCGGTGCTGCGCAAGGCGTTCGGCTACAAGGGCGAGATCCTGGAGAGCGGCCTGCCCCGCAACGACGTGCTCAACTCGCCCGACAGGGACGCGCTGGCCGCGGCCGTGCGCGAGCGGCTGGGCCTGGCCGAGGGCAAGCGCGTGGTGCTGTACGCGCCGACGTGGCGCGACTACGACCGCAAGAACGCGATGGTCAAGCTCGACCTGGCCAAGGCCCGCGAGGCCCTGGGCGCCGACCACGAGATCCTGGTCCGCGCCCATCCGATGCAGGCCGCGCCCGCCGTACCCGACATCGCCCGCGACGTCACCACATATCCGGATATCGCGGATCTGCTGCTGGTGGCCGACGTGCTCGTGACCGACTACTCCTCGGTCATGTTCGACTTCGCCGCCACCGGCAAGCCGATCGTGCTGTACGGCTACGACCTGGCGAAATACTCCTCCAAGCGCGGCCTCTACATCGACCTGCCCGAGCAGGCGCCGGGGCCGCTGCTCTCGACGTCGGCCGACGTGGTCGACGCGCTGCGCTCGATCGACGAGGTGGCGGCGGCCCACGCCGACCGCTACGACGCCTTCCGCGCCACGTTCGCGCCCCGCGACGACGGCAAGGCCACGGCCCGGGTGGTGGACCACCTCTTCTCCTGACGCCTGAACAGGCCCCGCCCGGCGAGGGCGGGGCCTGTGGCGGTCAGAAGAGCTCGGGCAGGTCGTCGGGCAGCACGTATCGCCGGCCAGGGTCGTGGTCCATGCCGTAGGCCCCGGGCTTCGCGCCGCCGGCCGGCAGGTGCTCGACGAGTACGTACAGCAGCGCCGAGATGCTGGTGGCGCAGACGATCTCACCGCTGTCGATCAGCTTGCGGATCCGCGCGAGCCGCACCCACTCCACCCGCTCGGCCTCCCACGGATCCGACGGGGGCCCGATGTGGGTGGCCGAATCGCCCCGGTAGACGTGGTGCAGGCTGTCGGAGACGCCGTTGCTCGGCTGGACGCCCATCAGCGGACGCAGCGGCCCAGGACGCCAGCCGGTCTCCTCCTCGAACTCGCGCGCGGCCGCGGCCATCGGCGATTCGCCCTCCTCGACCTGCCCGAGCGGGATCTCCCACGCCCAGCTGTCGGTGATGAAGCGGTGGCGCCAGATGAGCAGCACCCGATCGCGGTCGTCGGTCACCACGGCTCCGGCGGCCGGCGCCGTGCGCAGCAGCCGGTGGTCGAGCCGGCTTCCGTCGGGCAGCTCCACATCCGCCACGCGGACGTCCATCCATGGATCGCGATAGAGCGACTTCTCCGAGTGGACCTGCCAGCGCATGCGCTCAACCCCCCGCACAAAGGCGAATTTTGACTGTACGCTACAGGTCTTCACTCTCCGTGAGAGGGCGCAAATCGCCGGTGCCGCCGTCCCATCGTGACGCTGCGGGCGAACAAAGCCACCGGCGTGTCACGAGAAATCCGGCATCTCCCTCGATAACGTAGGCGGATCTCCCAGGGAGACCGGGCAAGTCGGCACGATCTACCCCTGTGGTCTGGTGGAATCTAGTGCTGTGAGTGCTCAGACCTGGCGGTTGGTGCGACGAGGGGGCGGGGGGCCCGCTGCGCCTCCTGTGCTGGATGAGCACCAGCGTGCCGTGGTGGCCCACCAGGGCGGCCCGCTCCTCGTTCTCGCAGGTCCAGGCACCGGCAAGACCACCACGATCGTCGAGAGCGTGGTCGAGCGGATCGAGCGGCGCGGCGTCGACCCCGAGCGCGTGCTCATCCTCACCTTCAGCCGCAAGGCCGCGGAGGAGCTGCGCCGGCGCGTCACCGGCCGCCTGCGCCGCACCACCCGCTCCCCGCTGGCCCTGACCTTCCACTCCTACGCCTACGCGCTGCTGCGCCGTGAGTGCGTGCTGGCGGGCAAGGCGCCGCCGCGCCTGCTCACCGGCCCCGAGCAGCTGCTGGAGATCCGCCGGCTGCTCCACGGCGAGCTGGAGCGGGGCGCGCCCGACTGGCCCGCCTCGCTGCGCGAGGCGCTCAAGACGCGCGGCTTCGCCGAGGAGCTGCGCGACTTCCTGTCCAGGGCCAACGAGCGCGGCCTGGACGCCGAGCGGCTGGTGGCGCTCGGCCGGCTGCACGGGCGCGCCGACTGGGCGGCGGCCGGGCGCTTCGCCGAGCGCTACCAGGACCGCTTCGACCTGGCCCCCGAGGAGACCTACGACTACGCCGAGCTGGTCGGGGCGGCCTCCGCGCTGCTGGCCGACCCGGAGGTGCGCGAGCGCGAACGGGCCGCGCACGACGTGGTGTTCGTCGACGAATACCAGGACACCGACCCCGCCCAGGAGCTGCTGCTGGCCCACCTCGCCGGCGACGGCCGCGACCTGGTCGCGGTGGGCGACCCCGACCAGTCGATCTACGGGTTCAGAGGCGCCGACGTGCAGGGCATACTCAAGTTCCCCGAGCGGTTCAAGACCCGCGACGGGCGCGAGGCGCCGGTGCTGGCGCTGCGGGTGTGCCGCAGGAGCGGGGCCGACCTGCTGGAGGCGTCGCGCCGGGTGGCGGCCAGGCTGCCGGTCGCGCCCGCGCCCGAGCACGACCAGCGCCACGGCCACCGCGACCTGGTGCCGCTGCCCGACGCCGACATGGGCGACGTGCGGGTGCTGCTGGCCGACAGCGTCAGCCAGGAGGCCGCGATCGTGGCCGACACGCTGCGCCGCGCCCACCTGATCGACGGGGTGCCGTGGCACCGGATGGCGGTGCTGGTCCGCTCGGCTCGCCGGCAGGTGCCGCTGCTGCGGCGGGCGCTGGTCAACGCCGGGGTGCCGACGATGATCGCCGGCGACGAGGTGCCGATCGCGCAGGAGCCCGGCGTGCGGCCGTTGCTCACGATGCTCCGGGTGGCGCTGGATCCGGCCGAGCTCGACGAGGGGGTGGCCGAGGAACTGCTGACGGGCCCGCTCGGCGGCACCGACATGATCGGCGTACGCCGCCTGCGCCGCGCCCTCAAGATCGCCGAGAACGAGGCCGTACAGGCGGGCGACACGGGCGACGCCGAGCCCGACGCCGACGGCGAGGCGAACGGTGACGACGAGGCGAACGGTGACGACGAGGCGAACGGTGACGACGAGGCTGAGGTGCCGTCGCGGGCTGGGGCGCGTTCCTCGGGTGAGTTGCTCGTGGCCGCCATCAAGGACGTGCGCGAGCTGACCCGGATCGAGCCCCACGTGGCGCTGCCGGCCGAGCGGGTGGCCAAGCTGCTGGCCACCGCCCGCGAGGCCGCCAGGCAGCAGGGCACCGCCGAAGACCTCCTGTGGGCCGTCTGGGACGGCAGCGGCCTGGCCGGGCGGTGGGGCGAGCTGAGCCTGTCGGGCGGCGCCAGAGGCGCCCAGGCCGATCGCGACCTCGACGCCGTCGTGGCGCTGTTCGACCACGCGGCCAAGTTCGTCGACCGCATGCCCATGGCCGGCCCCGAGGTGTTCATCGACGACCTGGCCGCCCAGGAGATCCCCGGCGACACGCTGGCCGACCGCGCCCCCGACGGCGACGCCGTGCGCGTGCTGACCGCCCACCGCTCCAAGGGACTGGAGTGGGACGTCGTGGTGGTGGCGGGCGTGCAGGAGGGCGTCTGGCCCGACCTGCGCCTGCGCGGCTCGATGCTGGGCGTCGAAGACCTGGTGGAGGTGGTCGAGGGCGCCAAGCCCAACGCCGCCTCGCTGGCCTCCAAGCTGCTGGCCGAGGAGCGCAGGCTGTTCTACGTGGCCGCCACCAGGGCCAGGCGCAGGCTCGTGGTCACCGCCGTGGGCGGGGAAGACACCGACGAGCGGCCGTCCAGGTTCCTGTCGGAGCTGATGCCGGGCGCGGTCGAGTCGGCCACGGTCGACGACCGGGCCCGCTGGCTCACCATGTCCGCGCTGGTGGCCGACCTGCGCAGCGCGGTGACCGACCCCACCAAACCGGCCAGGGTGCGCCGGCGGGCGGCGCGGCAACTGGCCCGCCTGGCCGCCGCCGGGGTCCAGGGCGCCCACCCCAACGACTGGTACGCCCTGACCCCCATCTCCGACGACCGCCCGCTGAGCTGGCCCGGCGACATCGTGAACATCTCACCGTCGGCGGTCGAGAGCTTCACCAAGTGCGGCCTGCGCTGGCTCCTGGAGACGGCGGTGGGGGCGGCCGGCACGAGCACCGCGCAGGGCCTGGGCAACATCATCCACGCCCTGGCCGTGCTGGCGGCCACCGACCTGCCCAGCGAAGACCTGCTGGGCGACCGTCTCGACCAGATCTGGAACGAGCTCGACTTCGGCGGCGTCTGGTACAACCGCAAGCAGCGTCAGGTGGCCGAGCAGATGATCGGCAAGTTCCTGCGCTGGCACAAGGAGAATCCGCGCGAGCTGGTGGCCCTGGAGGAGGCGTTCACGGCGATGGTGTCGGAGGGCGTGCAGATCAAGGGCCGCGTCGACCGTGTCGAGCGCGACTCGGAGAACCGGGCGGTGATCATCGACCTCAAGACGGGCGGCGCCAAGCCCAAGGCGGGCGACCTCGACCGGCACCCGCAGCTCGGCGTCTACCAGCTGGCCGCGCTGCTGGGCGCGTTCGCCAGGCACGGCATGACCGAGCCCGGCGGGGCGGCGCTGCTCCAGCTCGGCAAGGCGGCGGGTAAGAACGACGCCCTGGAGCAGAAACAGGGGGCGCTGGCCGACGACAAGGACCCGGGCTGGGCCAAAGACCTGGTCGACACGGTGGCGATCGGCATGTCGGGGCCGTTCTTCCAGGCGAAGGTCAACGACGGCTGCCGCACCTGCGCGGCCAGGGCCAGCTGCCCGGTCAACGACAACGGGGGCCAGGTGTGCTGACCCCGGCCGAACTCGCCGGCAAGCTCGGCGTTCTTCCCCCCACGCCCGAGCAGGCGGAGGTCATCGAGGCCCCGCTGGAGCCGATGGTCGTCATGGCCGGCGCCGGCTCGGGCAAGAGCGAGACCATGGCAGGGCGCGTGGTCTGGCTGGTCGCCAACGGCCTGGTCAAACCGGAAAACGTGCTGGGCCTGACGTTCACCCGCAAGGCCGCGGCCGAGCTGGCCACCCGGGTCAGAGAGCGGCTCAACGGCCTGGCGGAGGCCGGCCTGGTCGAGCCGGGCTCGCTCGACACCGAGCCGACCGTGTCCACCTACCACGCCTACGCCGCCCGCCTGGTCACCGACCACGCGCTGCGCGAGGGGCTGGAGCCGACGATGCGGCTGGTCACGCCGGCCGTGTCGTGGCAGCTCGCCTCGCGGGTGGTGGCGATGTACGACGGCCCGATGGACAAGATCGAGCTGGGCCCGCCGTCGGTCACGGCCGCCCTGCTCGAGCTGGCCGGCGAGCTGTCGGAGCACCTGCGCTCGCCCGCCGACGTGCGCCGGGTGGGGGAGTGGCTGCGCGAGCGGCTCGACCTGCTCCCCGGCCGCACCACGATCGCGCAGCGCAAGCCGGTCAGCGTCCAGGCGGCCAGGGAGCAGCTGCTGCCGCTGGTGCAGGCGTACGAGCGGCTCAAGCGCGGGCGTGAGGTCATCGACTACGGCGACCAGATGTCGCTGGCCGCCAGGATCGCGTCCGGTCACAAGGAGGTCGGCGAGATCGAGCGCTCGCGCTACTCCGTGGTCCTGCTCGACGAATACCAGGACACCAGCCACGCCCAGCTCGTCCTGCTGCGCTCGCTCTTCGGCGGCGGCCATCCGGTCACCGCCGTCGGAGACCCGTGCCAGTCCATCTACGGCTGGCGCGGCGCCTCGGCCGGCAACCTGCGCCGCTTCCCGCAGGACTTCCGCACCGCCTCCGGCGACCGGGCCCCGGTCCGCCAGCTCAGCGTCAGCTTCCGCAACGGCGACCGGGTCCTCGACGTCGCCGCCCGGGTCCAGCTCCCGCTGCGGATGGAGGCCAGGGAGGTGCCGGTCCTGATCCCGGGCCCCAACCGGGTCGACCGGGGCCGCGTCACCTGCGCCTTCCACGAGACGGCCGAAGACGAGGCCAGGTGGATCGCCGACGGCATCGCCAAGATCCTCGGCCAGGAGGTCGCGCCCGACGGGCTGCCGTGGGGGGAGAAGGAGCGCAAGAAGACGCTTGCCGTCCAGCCGCAGGACGTCGCGATCCTGGCCAGGAAGCGCTCGCAGTTCCCCGCGCTGCGCAGGGCGCTCGAAGATCGCGACATCCCGGTCGAGGTGGTGGGCCTGGGCGGCCTGCTGACCGTGCCCGAGGTCAACGACATCGTCGCCACGTTGCGCGTCCTCTACGACCCCACGGCCGGCGACGCGCTGGCCCGGCTGCTGGCCGGGCCCCGCTGGCGGATCGGCCCCGCCGACCTGCGGGTGCTGGGCGAGCACGCCAGAGAGCTGGCCCGCGAGCTGAGCGACAGCCACCGCGAGAGCGATCCGCTCGACCAGGTGGTGGCCGACCTGGCAGAAGAGCGCGGCAGCCTGGTCGACGCGCTCGACGAGCTGCCCGACAGGGAGGCGTGGCTGGAGTCGTTCTCGCCGCTGGCCCGCACCAGGCTGGTGGCGCTCGCCCATGAGCTGCGCCAGTTGCGTGCGCACACCGCGCAGCCGCTGCCCGACCTGATCATGGAGGTCGAGCGCAGGCTGGGTCTCGACATCGAGGTGGCCGCGCGCAGCGGCGTGGTGGGGGCGTTCGCGGCGCGGGCCGACCTCGACGCGTTCCTCGACGCGGCCTCCAGGTTCGCCGGCGACTCCGAGGACCCGACGCTGGGTGCCTTCCTGGCTTATTTGCAGGCTGCGGAGAGCGAGGAGTTCGGGCTGGAGGCGGGCCGGGTCGGCGAGAGCAACAGCGTCAAGCTGATGACCGTGCACGCCTCGAAGGGCCTGGAGTGGCCGATCGTGGTGGTGCCCGGTCTGTCGCAGCTGGTCAGCTCGAAGGGGACGATCGCGACCGGCAGCATGTTCCCCGCCACCCCGGTCATGAACAGCCGCTGGACGGAGAACCCGCGCAAGCTTCCCTACGGCCTGCGCGGCGACGCCGCCGACCTGCCCCGGCTGAGCGGGCTGAGCAAGGAGGAGCTGGCGGCGTTCGACGAGCACTGCCGCGAGCGCGACCTGATGGAGGAGCGCAGGCTCGCCTACGTCGCCGTGACCCGCGCCCACTACCACCTGATCGCCTCCGGCTACCGCTGGGGCACCGCGACCAAGCCGCTCGCGCCCTCCGACTTCCTGCTGGAGATCCGCGACACCGCCGACCGGGTCTCGACCTGGGCCGACGACCTGGCCGACGGCGCCACCAACCCGCTGCTGGCCGAGCCCGCCGAGGCCGTCTGGCCGGTCACGCCCGAGGGGCTGCGCTACGAGTCCGTGCTCGACGGCGCCCGCCTGGTCGAGGACGCCCTGGCCGGCACGCTGGGCGACGACGACGAGGACGAGCCGCTCAAGACGTACGAGGAGGAGCGGCTGCGTGCCTGGGACCGCGACACCGACCTGCTGCTGCGTGAACGGGAGCTGCACCGGCGCCGGCCCGCGACCACGGTCGAGCTGCCGGCCAAGCTGACCGTGTCGTCACTGGTGACGCTGGCGGCCGATCCGCGCGAGCTGGCCCGCAGGATCCGCCGGCCCGTCCCGGTCAAGCCGGCGCCGCTGGCCCGGCGCGGCACCTCGTTCCACAAGTGGCTGGAGACGCGGTGGGAGCAGCAGCGGCTCATCGACGACCTGGAGCTCTACGACGAGGAGCTCGAAGAGGCCGATGTGCGGCTGGCGGAGCTGCAGGAGCGGTTCGAGGAGAGCGAGTGGGCCGACCGGCGGCCGATCGACCTTGAGGTGCCGTTCGAGACGATGATCGCCGACCGGCTGGTGCGCGGGCGGATGGACGCCGTCTTCGAGCGGCCGGGCGGCGGTTACGAGGTCGTCGACTGGAAGACCGGGCAGCCGCCGCGGGGCAAGGCGGCCAAGGCCGCCACCGTGCAGCTGGCGGCCTACCGGCTGGCCTGGGCACACCTGGCGGAGGTGCCGCTGGAGGAGGTGGGGGCGGCCTTCCACTACGTGCGCGCCAACCGCACCGTGCGGCCGGTCGACCTGCTCGACGCCGACGGGCTGGTGGCGCTGATCGAGCGGGTCAAGCTCGTAGATGATGGAAAGCGGGTTTCGGGTGCATGAGGAAGTCGTGGTGGGAGATGTTCCAGGCGTAGGCCCCGGCCATCTCGAAGACCACGGTGTCCCCGACGGCGAGTGACGTCTCGGCATTCGCCGCGAAGACGTCTTTCGGGGTGCAGAGCTGGCCGACGAGCGTGACCGGCCCCGCGACCCGCCCTTCGGCACGGCCTGTGGGCAGCACCGTGAAGGGCTGGTCGTGGCCCTTGGTGGCCGGCGTGCGCAGGTGGTGGGTGCCGCCCAGCAGCACCGCGTACGCCCGGCCGCGCACCCGCTTCACGTCCACGACCTTCGTCACGTAGTAGCCGCAGTAGACGGTCAGCGCCCGGCCCGGCTCGATCCGCAGCCGCCTGCCCCGCCCCAGCTCCGCCAGCCCGGTCCCGTACGTCTCCCAGTCGAACCTGGTCTCGGGGCTCTCGTACGACACCGCCATCCCGCCGCCCAGGTTGACCTCCTCGTACGGATTGTCCAGCAGCGCCCGCGCCAGCCCGAGCAGCCGATCGGCCTCCAGCCCGCTGGCCAGGTGCGTGTGCAGGCCGAGCAGGCGTACCCGGTCGCCGAACAGCGGCAGGCACTCCGCCACCCCGTCCTCGTCCATCCCGAACGGCCCGCTCATCGTCAGCGCCGCCCCCTCGACCGGCAGGTCGGGGTTCAGCCGGAGCAGCACGTCGGCCTCGACGCCCGCGGCGAGCAGGCGGCGCAGCTCGTTCGGCGACTCCACGTGCAGCCGGTGGTGAGGCAGCCGCAGCTCGGCGTCGGTCTTGCCGGGCCCGCCCAGCGCCACCGGCACCCCCGGCAGCAGGTCGGTGACGTGCGCGTGCTCGCCCGCCGACGACACCTCGAACCCGTCCACGTGCCCGGCCAGGACCCGCAGCAGCTCGGGGTCGGGGTTGGCCTTGACGGCGTAGTACAGCTCCGTGGGGCCCAGCGCCCGCCGTACGGACGCGACGTGCTCGTCCAGCGCGGGCAGGTCATAGAGGTAGGCGGGGACCTCGGGAAGGCGTGCGGCGGCTTCCTGGACGCGCGGGCCGATCATGCGAGCGGGTTCGCGATCGGGACGTAACCGGCGGCGCGGTCGGCCGCCCTGGCCCAGCGCACGCCCAGGTTCGCCTTGGCGGGCAGCGGCGCCCCCGCCAGCAGGTCGGACAGCGGCAGCGGCCGGCCCAGCTCGTCCGCCTGGCGGGCGAGCACGTCGCGGGCGATCCGCCACAGCTCGCGCAGCAGCTCGTCGTCGGTCCCGGCGACCGTGGCGGCGATCTCGGTGAGGTGGTTCACGAGCAGGCAGTAGACCACGCGCGCCCAGCCGCGCCCGGCGTCGTAGGTCAGCGCGCCGGCCACCTCGGGGGCCAGCCCCGACAGGTCGTGCCGGCCCGCGACGAGCTTGGTGCCCTCCAGGTCGCGGAAGACGGCCTGCACGGGGGTGCCGGAGGAGTCCAGCCCGACCAGGACGTTCTGCAGGTGGGGCTCCAGCACTACGCCGTGCGTGAAGTACAGCTCCAGCACCGGCGGCGCCACCACCGTCACGTACGCCCGCCACCACGCGAGCGGATCCGTCACCGGGGCGGCCACGGCGAGGGCGGCGGCCAGGGCCGGGGTCACGCCGGGGGAGCAGACCGCCCAGGGGCCACGCCGGACGATCACGCCGAGCCCCTCGCGCAGCCGGACGCCGAGGCCGGCCGAGCGGTAGCCGGGTTCGGGCAGCCAGCGGGTGCCCGGATGCCTGGCGGCCGTCAGGTCGAAGAGGGGCGCCAGGCGCCGGGTCAGCTCGACCGCGCCGGCCAGCTCGTACCAGGCGTTCTTCCGTACGCAGTTGGTGATCCGGACGTCCAGGGAGAACTTCAGGCAGACCTCCGCTTCCGGGGCGTACACCGTGCGTACGGACGAGGTCGGGGTCACCACCGGGCCAGGGCCCAGGTCGATCAGTTCCGGTCCGAAGGCCGGTCGCAGCAGGTCGAGCTGCCACGGGTGCGCCGGCAGCACGCGGTAGCCGTCGGGAGCCCGGCCCATCGTGTCCAGCGCGGCGGGGTCGCCGCCTTCGTCCAGGACGTCCTCCCGGACGCCGAGCAGCCTGAGGGGGAACTCGGCGTGGGTCTCGGGCGCGTACCGCAGCCAGTCGCCGCCGCCTCGTGCCTTGGGGCTGGGGTGGAACGGGTGCCCGTACACCAGCGCCTGCTCCGAGGCGAGCCACGGATCGGCGGGCGGCTCCGCCTTCGCCCTGGTTTCCAGGATCGCGGCCACGGCACGCCTGCTGGCCGCCACCTGCCCGGCGAACTCGCCATTGTGCCCGCGCGCCGCGACGCCTCCCTCGACGGCGTGCCCGCGCAGCCCGGTTTCAACGAGGTGGACCAGTTCGTCGCTCGTCAGAGGCCGCCACGCGCCGGACTCCAGCCGCTCGGGCCGGCCCTCGAAGCGCAGCGCCGCGCCGCCGGAGGTGCGGGCCCGTAGCAGCGTCCCCGCCACCCGCAGCAGCAGGTACGGCGGCGCCGGCCACACCAGGCCGCGCGGCCCGGCCACCTCCCGCACGCAGCACCGCAGCAGCGCCGCCAGCGTCGCCTCCTCGGCGAGGCGGGAAGGCGAGTCGGCCCGGCCGGCCTCGGCCCGGCAGGAAAGCGCGTCGGAAAGCGCGTCGGAGGGTGCGCCGGCCAGGTCGAGTGGCGCGTCGGTCAGGCCGGAGGGCGCTTCGACGGCCTCGGCGGCTTCGACGGCGTCGACGGCCAGTCCTCGCAGCATTCAAGCTCTCCTCAGATAGTTGGGCCCGCTGGTGCCGTAGAACTTGTTGACGTCACGGGCGCCTGAGCGCTCCTTCGACACGAGGGTCCCAGCGGTGATCATGGACTTGCCGGTGAGCCTGACCGCGTCGAGCGTCCGGCCGCGCAGGATCTTGGCCATGGGGTCGTCGCCGTACTCGTCCAGTGCCTCGGCCAGCGTCTCCCTGACCAGGGCGGCCGCGCGGGCGTGCGGCAGGGCGCCGAACGTCACGGCGGCGGCGGCCAGGTGCAGCGTGATGGTGACGAAGACGTCCGCGAGGGCGTGGGGGTCGTCGTTCAGCAGGCGTTCGTCGGCGAAATCGGGCATCTCGACCCCGGCCGCCCGCAGCCGCGACGGCGAGGCGAGCAGGCCGTCGTTGTCCTTGACCAGCAGGCGCATGCGCTCACCCTGGAAGAGCAGGGCCAGGTTCTGCTGGTGGGCTTCGAGTGCGACGCCGTACCGGACGAAGAGCCGCACGTTCCAGCGCAGCAGCAGCCGCAGGTAGCCGGGCAGCACGTCGCCCAGCTCGGCGAGCACCCCGGGGGCGTTCAGCGCGGCGACCGGCACGATCGTGCCCTCGGGCAGCCGCCTGACCATCCAGGCCAGGTACTCGTGGCCGGCGTGCGCCCAGGTCTGCTCGTCGGCCAACACGACGTCGGGATCGGCCAGCCGGCGCAGCAGCGTCTCGGCCCTGGCGCCGTCGGCCAGCGTGCCCGGCTTGATCGAGCGCCGGTTCCGCACGCCGAGGGTGCTGATGGGCAGGGGCAGCTTGAGGTGCAGGCGCGGGCTCAGCTCGACCGTGCGCATGGACAGCGTGGGCCGTACGGTGACGGCCGCCCGGTCCAGCACCCGTACGCCATCGATCTTGCGCACCTCCGCGACGGACAGCGGATGCACGGGGAAGAGCACCTCGCCGGCGCCGACCTCCCACTCCCCGTCCGGCACGGCGTCGGCGGGCAAGCTTCCGGCGGAGCCCGGGGCGAGCGCCCGGCGCGGGACCGCCGCCCACCGCAGCTCGAACGAGGGCCCGAACTCCGGCGCGTACGCCGGCAGCTCGGCAGGGGCTATCCCCACTCGCGCGCGCGAGGTCGGATAGACCGGATGGTCCACGAACGCGGCCAGCGTCTCGTACGAGGGCCCGGAGCTCAGCACGGAGGCCGCGACCCCGTCGTGCAGCTCCAGCGCGGCCAGGGCCGCCAGGCACTCTTCGAAGAAGGCGGCCACCCCTTCCGCGTCCGCCGGGTCGGCGACCTCCGCCAGCGTCTCCAGCACCTGTTCGAGCCCCAGCCGCTCCTGCGGCGCGAGCACGAAGTCCTGGAACAGCACCCCGGGCGTCAGCCGCGCCCACCGCCCGTCGGCCAGCGTCAGCCCGACGCCGTCCCTGGTCCTGGTGATGCGGGCGGCCAGCCGGCCGTAGTCCTCGCGCAGCAGGGCGTTCAGCACGCGGGCGGCCAGGTAGGCCTCCCTGGAGCTCATTCGACCACCCACGGCCGGGTGGCCCGGTAGTCCTCGATGGCCGCGTCCACCAGCTCGCGGGAGGGGCCGACGCCGCGGACGACGCCCAGATAGTCGCGGTTCGTCCTGGTCAGGGTGACGACGTCGCCCACCTCGCGCAGCGGCCGGTGCCAGAGCCGTACGTCGCCGGCGGTCACGCTCTCGTGCCCCGGCGCCTTCTTGACGACCCCCTCGCGGTCCGCGACGAGGCTGACGGCACTTCCAAAAGAGCTCCCTCTGGTGAAGGAGGGGACGCGCTCCCCGAGGTGCACCCGCAGGATCCACTCGAACAAGGGCACCCCGAGCACGTCCGCCAGCAGGAAGTCGCAGTGGTCGCCGATCACGCGGTAGTTGACCTCGACGATCCTGGGCCCGTCCGCGGTGAGCACATACTCGGTGTGGCAGGCGCCGAACCCCACGCCGAGCGCCCGCAGCGCGGCGAGCACGTGCGCGTCCGGTTCGGGAGCCCAGTCCAGCCGCTCCTCGACGAAGTACGGCAGCGCCCCCAGGCTCGTCTCGAACCCGCCGAGCACCCGCAGCCCGCTCTCGTCCCCCAGGGTCTCCAGCGTCCGCAGCGGCCCTTCCAGGTACTCCTCCACGACCAGCGCCTCGCCGGGACGCCGCCGCCTGACCTCGGCGACGGCCCGCGCCAGGTCCCGCTCGACCAGCATGACGTCCTCGCTGGCCACCCCTTCGCGGGGCTTGAGCACCACGGGGTACGGCACGTCGGCGGGCACGGGATCGCCGGGCCCGAGCCGCAGGCAGAACACCCGCTCGATCCCGGCCTCGGCCAGCCTGCGCCGGGTCAGGAACTTGTTCTTGGCCGTCGCGCACGCCCGCCAGTCCTTGCCGGGCAGCCCGAAGTAGGATGCCGCGAGCGCGGTCTCCGTCTGCAGGTGGTCGGAGTTGGAGAAGATCGCGTCCGGCCGGCCGAGTTGCTCGACGGTGTCGATCAGGGCTCGCGGGTCCCGTACGTCACACGCCACCGCGTGCGGATGCCGCTCCGGGCGATCGGTCAGGATGATCACCTCGCAACCGAGCGCCCGCGCCGCGGGCAGGAAGCCGTCCGTCACGGAGTCGGTCGGTTTGAGCGCGGTCAGGTAGAGCCGCAACGGCAAGGCACCCCCGAGGAATCAGGTAAGGCTAACCTAACTCGTCGATCTTAGCCCCAGAGAGATCACCCCGGTGCCCGGATACCGCAATCGCGGGTTAACGGCGAGGTCATAGGATGACATGGGACTCAGGAGGGGGCGGCCAGTGGAGACCGCGGAAGAGCAACTCATCGGGCCACTGCTTCTCGCGCGGGGGACCATCGACCGATCCTCGGCGCTGCGGGCCGACGAGCGGTGGCTGGAGCGCGCGTGGTCCGACCCCGCGACGAGGGTGCTGGTGATCGACAACGGCCATACCCTGGTGCGGCGATCGGGAGACGACGTCCAGGCCGTGCTGTTCACGGCGCAGGACGCGCCCCCTGGGCAGCGTTACCTGCTCGGCGTCGAAGACGGGGTCGCCTACTTCGCGGTCGCCGCGCCGCTGCCCGGCGTGTCCAAGGGCGACGTCAACGGCCGCCTGACCGTGCCGATGAGCCTGCGCGACACCCCCGAGGGCGAGCCGGTGCCGGCCGGGCTGCGCCAGGCCGGCGGCCTGCTCGGCGACCGCGACGCGGGCCTGCTGGTCTACGCCGTGGCGCTGGAGGCGTGGCACTCGACGCACGAGTTCTGCCCGCGCTGCGGCGCACGCACCGAGGTCTCGGCGGGCGGCCACATCCGGGTCTGCCCGAAGGACGCGAGCCAGCACTTCCCGCGCGTCGATCCGGCCGTCATCATGCTGATCCGCGACGCCGACGACCGCTGCCTGCTCGCCCGCGGGCCGCAGTGGCCGGAGGGGCGGCTGTCCATCCTGGCGGGGTTCGTGGAGCCGGGGGAGTCGCTGGAGGCGGCCGTCGTCCGCGAGGTGGCCGAGGAGGTCGGCATCGCCGTGGCCAACCCGCGCTACCTCGGCAGCCAGCCCTGGCCGTTCCCGCGCAGCCTCATGCTCGGCTTCTTCGCCGAGGCCGTCACCACCACGCTCGTGCCCGACAGGGACGAGATCGCGGAGGCGCGCTGGTATTCGCGGCAGGAGCTCACCGCGGCCCTGGAGTCGGGTGAGCTGCGCCTGCCGCCTCCCGTGTCGATAGCCCGCCGCCTGATCGAGACCTGGTACGGCGGCGAGCTCGTCGGCGACTGGTGAGTCCGGTCAGGCTGCTTCGAGCAGCGCCTTGACCTCGCGCGCCGAGGGGTTCGTGCGGACGACCCGGCCCTTCGGCGTCTCGATCACCACGGTCGGCACCACCTGGTTGCCGTTGTTGACGCTCATCACGAACTCCGCGGCCGCGGGGTCGCGCTCGATGTCGATCTCATCGAAACTGATCCCCTCGCGGGCGAGCTGGGACTTGAGCCGCTTGCAGGGGCCGCACCACGTGGTGCTGTAGACCGTGAGCGCCATCTCGGGGAATCCCTCCAAGGTCAGGAAATCAGGCGATCCGTGCAACAACGCCGTGTGCCTGGTTAATCCCGGTTCTTACCCGATGCGTTCGGCGATCCACGCCTGCACCCGCTCGGCCACGCCGGGCTCCCGGTAGAGCGGCGAGCTGTGGTTGATCCCCGGCACCGTGACCACGTTCACCGGCACCCCCACCTGGCCGAGCATCTTCTGCAGCAACTGGCTCTGCACCGGCGGCACGAACTCGTCCTTGGAGTGCACGGTCAGCATCGGCGCGTCCTTGGGGCTGGCGTGCCAGGCCACCTCCATGCTGGCCCAGATCCGCGAGCACTTGCCCTTGGGCGCGCAGCCGCCGGCCACCTTGATGGCGGCGGTGCGCAGCCTGCGCTTGTCGGGGTCGGGGCTCTTGTCGCCGTCGGCGTAGGCCCGCAGCGGCGAGATGATCGGCGACAGCCCGACCACGCCCTTGAGCCCGCTGACGCCGTTGCCGTACGTCCCCACCGCCGCCGCGATGTGCCCGCCCGCGGAGAAGCCGACCAGCACGTAGTTACGCGGATCGAACGACCACCTGGCCGCGTGCTTGCGCGCCACCGCGATGGCGGCCAGCGCGTCCGTGCGCTGCGCGGGCCAGGCCGCGTCACCAGACAGGCGGTAGTTGAGGTTGAAGACGGTGTAGCCCAGCTCGGCGTAGCTGCGGGTGATCTCCCGCATGTACTTCTTGTCGCCGCTGGACCACCAGCCGCCGTGGATGAGGAAGATCCCGGGCCGGTTCTCGCCGTCGGTCGTCCACCACACGTCCATGCTCTGGCGGTGGTGAGATCCGTACTTCACGGTCTCTGCCGCCAGCCCGTCGAACCCGTCGTCGATGATGGAGCTGCTCGCCGTCGGGGCGGGTGTGGGCTCCTTGATCGCGCTCGCGTTGCTCGCGGTCGCGGCGACGGGTGTGAGCACAACGGCTGCGAGCGCGACAGCGCTCACGGAAACCGCAGTTCGCACGGCCTTCCTTTCCCCCATGCAGATGGTCGGCCCCATTGTGGGGGAAGAGACCAGTTCTTCGCATCCGGCAGACTAAGAACATACGTCGGCCCGCATGTTGCCAGAATAAGGTGCCGCACCGCCAGCGGCTGGGAGGATGTACGGGTGAACAACGCGGACGACGTACTGATCGGACTCGATCCCGAGCAGCGCGCGGTCGCCGAGGCCGTGCGCGGACCGGTGTGTGTGCTGGCAGGAGCGGGGACCGGCAAGACCAGAGCGATCACCCACCGCATCGCGTACGCGGTCCGCAGCGGCGTCGTCGACGCGCAGAGCGTGCTGGCTGTGACGTTCACCACTCGCGCGGCGGGCGAGCTGCGCCAGCGGCTGCGCGCGCTCGGCGCGCCCGGCGTCCAGGCCCGCACCTTCCACGCCGCGGCGCTGCGCCAGCTCACCTACTTCTGGCCGCGCGTGATCGGCGGCGACGCGCCCTCGATCATCGAGTCGAAGCTGCCCGTCCTGGCCGAGGCGTGCCGCCAGCAGCGCAGGACCCCCGAACGCTCCGAGCTGCGCGACATCGCCGCCGAGGTCGAGTGGGCCAAGGTCACCCAGGTCGGCCCCGAGGACTACGTGGCGGCCGCGGCCAAGCACCACCGCACGCCGCCGATCCCGGTCGAGGAGCTGGCCCGGCTTTACGAGGCGTACGAGCAGATCAGGCGCGAGCGCCACCTGCTCGACTTCGAGACGATCCTCGAACTGACCGCGGCGGTGATGACCGAGCACCGGGAGGTGGCGGCGCAGATCCGCCAGCAATACCGCTACTTCGTGGTCGACGAGTACCAAGACGTCAACCCGCTGCAGAAGCTCCTGCTCGACACCTGGCTCGGTGGGCGCGACGACGTCTGCGTGGTCGGCGACCCCAACCAGACCATCTACTCCTTCACCGGCGCCAGCCCGCGCTACCTGACCGGGTTCGCGGTCGAACATCCCGACGCGGCCGTCATCAAGCTCGTGCGCGACTACCGCTCGACCCCTCAGGTGGTCGACCTGGCCAACCTGGTCATCGCCAAGGGCAAGTCCCCGCACCGCCTGGAGCTGGTGGCCCAGCGCCCCGACGGGCCGCGGCCGGCGTTCTCCGACTACGACGACGAGCCGGCCGAGGCGGCCGGCGTGGCCCGCGCGATCAGGAAGCTGCTCGACAAGGGCGTGCCCTCGCGCGAGATCGCGGTGCTCTTCCGGGTCAACTCCCAGTCCGAGGCTTACGAGGAGGCCCTGTCCAAGGCCGGCATCCCCTACGTGCTGCGCGGCGCCGAGCGCTTCTTCGAACGCCCCGAGGTGCGTCAGGCGGTCGTGCTGCTGCGCGGCGCCGCCCGCTCCGTGTCGGGCGAGCCGCTGGCCTCGGAGGTCCACCACATCCTGGCCGGCGTCGGCCTGACCCCCTCGCCTCCCGGCGGCGGCAAAGCCAGGGAGAAGTGGGAGTCGCTCAAGGCCCTGGCCGACCTGGCGGAAGACCTGGCCGCCGAGGGGGCCGACCTGCCCGCGTTCGTGGCCGAGCTCGAACGCCGCGCCTCCGAGCAGCACGCGCCGCCCGTCGAGGGCGTCACCCTGGCCTCGCTCCACGCCGCCAAGGGCCTGGAGTGGGACGCCGTCTTCCTCGTCGGCGTCACCGACGGCATGCTGCCCATCATCTACGCCGAATCCCCTGAGCAGATCGAGGAAGAACGCCGTCTCCTCTACGTGGGCGTCACCCGCGCCAGGGAGCACCTGTCGATCTCGTGGGCGCTGGCCCGCGCGCCCGGCGGGCGCAAGAGCCGCCGCCCGTCCCGCTTCCTCGACGGCCTCACGGGCCGCGCCGCGACCCCGCCGCGCGCCGCGCAGGCCCCGCGCGAACGCCGCCAGGTGGCCGCGCCGGTCAGCTGCAGGGTGTGCGCGAAGACGCTGGTGGCCGCCACCGAGCAGAAGCTGGGCCGCTGCTCGACCTGCCCCGCCGACTACGACGAGGCGCTGCTCGAACGGCTCAAGGCGTGGCGCACCACCATGGCCAAGGAGGCGAAGGTGCCCCCTTACGTCATCTTCACCGACGTGACGCTGCAGGCCATCGCCGAACGCGCGCCGGCCACGGAGCAGGAGCTGCGGGCGATCCCCGGGGTCGGCAAGGTCAAGATCGACCGTTACGGCGAAGCCGTCCTGTCGCTCTGCCACGCGTAACGCCCGCGACATCGGGACCGGCCATGATGAGGTCGGGACGGGTCGCGTTCGAGTGCTTTCGTGCGACACGTCAGACTTGACGGTCGTAAGACACGTCAGACTGGCTTCGTCCGGCGTTTCGGATTTGGCCGCGTCCTGCGGCACATATGCCAGGACCGGAGAAGAGCACGAGGGGACCGACACGTGAACGAGGCGCTCAAGGAGCTGCTCGACCTGCTCGACCTTGAGCAGATCGAGCTCGACATCTTCCGCGGCAGGAGCCCGGAAGAGCGCATCCAGCGCGTCTTCGGCGGCCAGGTGGCGGCGCAGGCCCTGGTGGCGGCCGGCCGTACGGTGCCCAAGGACCGCCACGTCCACTCCCTGCACGCCTACTTCATCCGGCCGGGCGACCCGTCCGTCCCGATCGTCTACAACGTCGACCGCCTGCGCGACGGACGCTCGTTCACCACCCGCCGCATCGTGGCCGTCCAGCACGGCAAGGCGATCTTCACGATGTCCGCGTCGTTCCACATCGTCGAAGAGGGCGTGGCCCACCAGGCGTCGGTGATGCCCCAGGTGCCCGACCCCGAGACGCTGCCGACGTTCCAGGACAAGATGTACGAGCTCGTCGGCGACCACCCGGAGCTGCGCGACTGGCTCTCGCGGCCCAGGCCGGTCGACTCCCGTCACGCCTCGCCGCTCACCTGGGAGGCGTACCAGAACCCGGAGCTGCGCAGCTCCCGTACCAACGTGTGGTTCCGCTACCACGCCGAGCTGCCCGACGACCCGCTCCTGCACGTGGTGCTGGCCGCGTACGCCTCCGACTTCACCTTGGTCGACACGATCCTGCTGGCGCACGGCATGGCGTGGGGCGCCTCCGACATCGTCGGCGCCTCGCTGGACCACGCGATGTGGTTCCACCACCCCTTCAGGGCCGACGACTGGCTGCTCTATGCTCAGGAGTCGCCGTGGTCCGCGGGGGCCCGGGGGCTGGCGCGGGGCGAGATGTTCACCGCGTCGGGTGAGCTCGTGGTCTCCGTGGTTCAAGAGGCCATGATTCGCCTCGCGAAGTGACACGAAATCGCAGGTAGAAAATATGTTGCCCCTTCCCGGCTTCCCGGTTTAGGGTCATGGTCAAGCGAGTCGGACAGTCCTGTTCCGACGATCCCGAGAGTGGAGGTGGGTCACTGTGATCAGCATCAAGATGCCAGTCACGCCGTGGCTCGCCTTCGCATGCCGTGACTCGGTGAGTCTGGCCGATGGCCCCGCCAAGCCGCGGCAGGAGAAGTCTGCCCGTAGCCAGGCCGCCGCCTTTTACGCGCACGCCTATGCCGGTGTCGCCGCCGAGCAAGGTGCTCCTGTCTACAGCGCACGTATCGAACTGCCGGCCAACCAGCTCACCAAGGGTGGACTGCGCGGTCCGCATCCCTGGAGGGATGCTCCGGTCATAACCTGACCGGCAGCAAAAGCCTCCAGGCCGCGGATCCGCAGACAGGATCCGCGGCCTTCTTGTTTGTCCGTGATCCCCGACCACCCACGAGGTGCCCGAACAAGATCAAAAAGATCGATCAAAGGAGAAAGCAGATGGGGGCGAAGACGATCATGGACCTGATCGACGAAGCCAAAATCCCCTGTCGTACCGACCCTGACCTGTGGTTCGCCGAGTCGCCGGAGGACGTCGAGTTCGCCAAGGCACTCTGCGGCGGCTGCCCGATCCAGGAGGCCTGCCTGGCCCGCGCGCTCGAGCGCGAGGAGCCTTGGGGCGTCTGGGGCGGCGAACTGGTCCTCAGGGGAACCATCGTTCCCCGCAAGCGTCCGCGCGGGCGTCCCCGCAAGCACCCGGTCGCTGCCTGACCACCACGCACCAACGCACGACACACAGAAAGCGAACTGAACCGATGAACGCACGACCGTCGAGGAGCCTCACCGTGCCGGATCTTATTCATGACCTGGTAAACGACCGAATACAAACCCTCCACCGCGAAGCGGCCGAACAGCGCCTCATCTTGCGCGTCAGCCGCGTGCAGCGGGCGCGGCGCGAGGTCAAGCGGGCGAACGACCGCCTCCGCAAGGCCCTGAGCCGCCAGATCTGATCGAGGAGATCCTGCCGCCGGCGTAGGATCTCCCGCACAGATCGCTCATGAGAGAGCCGGGCGCAACCAGCGCCCGGCTCTTTCTCTGTCCGATGGGGAACGGTTCCCAGCGGGAGGAACACTTCGTGAACAAGCCGCACCAGATCGAGTTCCGGACCGATCCCCGGCAGGGGCCCGGCGCCCTCATGGAGATCGTCATCGACGACGTACCCCTGCTCGACCTGGTCCGAGAAGCCGAACTCCCCTTCGCCCGCCAGGAACAACTCGAACGCCAGGCGGACTTCGCCCCCGAACCGGCCCCACTGCTGGCCGGCGACTACCAGGGCTTCCCCCGCGACCGCTTCGGCTGGCCGAGCCGCCACTACCTGGGCGAGCGGGAGCAGACGGCCTGCAACCAGGAGGACGACGAGACCATGCTGCTCGGGTGCCCGTGCGGCATCGCGGACTGCTGGGCCCTGCTGGCCAGGATCGAGATCGACGGCGTGGTGGTGCGCTGGTCGGGCTTCCGCAACAACCACCGCGACTGGGACCTGACCGGTCGCCTCGGCCCGTTCGTCTTCTCCCGCCGCCAGTACGAACACGCCCTCCACACCACCGCCCCATCCCGTCACCAGCACCCGGCCCCCACTCCGCCACTCCTCACCGGCCTGCGCCTGGTCCCCGTAGTGGACACCCTCTCCGGCCTCCTCGACCACCTCCCTCCCCAAGCCCCACCCGCGCCTACGGTCCTTCTGGATTCGGCCGACCACGCCTCACCCGCGCCCACGGCCTCGTCGGATTCGGCCGGGCACGCCCCACTCGCACACGCCGCCCTCTCGAGTTTCGGGGAGTACGTCCCGCCCCCGGACCACTCCGAGGACAGTGCGTCCTCGGTTCACCTGAGCGAGGATGCCCTACCCTCGGACCACCTGTCCCAGGACGCTTCGCCTTCGACGGGGGAGCCTCTGCTCCGGGACAGCCCGGCTACCGACGAAGATCTCCGCAACGCGTACTGGACCGCCAAGGTGATCGCGGCCGGCTTTCCGGCTCCTATCCCAGGTCACCGCCCCGAATCCTTGATCCGCCTGTCGGACTTCTTCGCCGAAGGCCCACTGATGACCCTGCTCCGGGCCGCCCTGCGGCGAGACTTCGCCGAGTCCGAGTCCGAGTCCGAGTCCGAGTCCGAGTCCGACACCGACACGTCACTTCGACCCCCTGGTAGCGCCGGCAACGTCGGCAACCCACGAGAAGTCGCACTTCCCTCACCACCGGACTGCGCCACTGATGAGCTGTCCGATGTGCGACGACACCTCGCTCACGACGCCGACGCCGCCATCGATCGCATCAGCCCCCTGCCAGGCGGATACCTGCTACTAGGGGAAGACGGCACGATCGTGTCCCCAGGCTGCTGCAGCGACCTGACCGATGTCATGAACTGGGGCAACGCCGCCTGCCACACCGACACCTCGCCGTGCATGGTGTGGGTCGGACACCCCTGGGTGCACGCCGCCGCAGACGGAGACACCCTGCTCCTGACCGGACCAACCGAAGGCGACCCCGGCCCTGAACTGGGCTGGCTCCCCAGACGCGAACTGGCCCAGGCCGCAGAGGTCGCCGCAGCGGAGGTCCGCTACTTCGCCCGATGCCTCGAAGCCGCCTGCACCCGCCTCCTCGGCGAGGACCACGCCACCGCCGTATGCAACGCCCTCCTCGGCGACGCCTGGCTACGCACCGGCACCACCTAACTCACCCAAACACACCCGCCCGCCACGACCCCGACCACAGGATCGCCCGACACAGGATCGCCCGACCCTGGGATCGCCCAACCACGCGGCTGCGCGAGCCCACCCAGGGCCCGACTCGCGCGACCCCGGCCATCAGACGTCCCGACACGGGTCGCGCGAGCCTAGACACGGCGAGACTCACGCGGATTCATGATCGAGCACGCAAGCTCACCAGGCCGCCAGCCTCCACAAGGTTTGCCGGTACCGGGCTCGCCCGGCCGCCTTGGGCCCCCTGGCGGCATGAGCCCTGCGGCGGCATCGGGCCTGCCCGCGTCAGCCCCAAAAGGTCGTCAGCCCCAGGACCGCCAGCCCCATCAGGCCCGCCAGCGGCGTGAGGCCCGGCCGCCGGTATGAAGGCCGGGCCCGCCGCCGGAAGCTCAGCCCGTAGGGCGAACCGGACGCCGCGCGGACACCACGACCTCCCCATCCACCCCCTCCGCCGACCAGAGCCGCGCAGCCATCCACGCGACCCCGATCCCCGCGATCACCAGCCCCCCGAGATAAACCGGCAGCGGCACCACACTCCGCAGCGCCCCGGGCACCATGCCCCCGGCGTACAGCAGCACCGCCATCACCGGCATCATCCCGCTCCTGACCGCCGCCGCGCTGAAGGTCAGCACCCCCACCAGCAGGACGATCGACGTGACCAGGAACGCCCGCCCGGTCCCACCGGCGAGCAGCCCGGTCACGGTGCCGCCGCCGAGGTACGGGAAGACGAAGTGCAGCGTGTACTCGATCGCGAACGCCCCGGCCAGCCCCGCCGAGTTGAGCACGTACCCGACGAGCCCGAGGGCGCCGGCCGTACCGCGAATGAGCAGGTAGATGCCGGTGATCGCGAGTAACCCCGCAAGGGCCGCGAACGGTGCGATGGCATGCGTGAGAGCCGTTTCCGGCAGAAGCCCGGCGCGACGGGCGGAGTTGACGACGAGCAGCACGGCGCAGAGGAACCCGGCCGCCGCGGCGGCCCGATGAACGCTCATGTCCCGATTCCCTTCTCGACCTCTCGGTCCTCTTTGGTAGTGATAACGCTTGTTATGATGAGCGTTATCGACCGATATGGTGAGAGGGTGCCGAGAGCCGTAAGCACCTCGAAAGAACTCGGCGCCCTGCGCCAGGACCTGCTCGACGCGGCCATGCGCGTGCTCCGCGAGCAGGGCGCGCTCCACCTGACCCTCCGCCGGGTGGCGGACGCCGCCGGCACTTCGACCATGGGCATCTACACCTGCTTCGGCGGCCGCGCCGGCCTCCTGGAAGCGATCTACGAGTACGGCTTCCGCCTCCTCCACGAGGCGATGACCACCTCCATGGACGGCCACGCGGACCCGCTGGCCCGCATCATGGCGGTGGCGTACGGCTACCGCCGGTTCGCCCGGGCCGACCCGGCCCTGTACGCGCTCATGTTCGAGCGCCCGCTGCCCGACTTCGACCCTTCTCCCGAGCAGCGCCACGACGCCCTGCGCCTGTGCTTCGACCCGCTCACTCTGGCCGCCTCCGCCGCCGCGCAGGAGGGCCTCATCCGATCGACGGACCCGCAACGCGCGGCCTACCTGGTGTGGACCACGATCCACGGCCTCGTCAGCATCGAGCTCACCTGCTCCCTGCGCACCCCGCTCCCCGGCTGGTTCCTGAACTCGGAGCAGGATGGCGAACGCATCCTCACCGCCGGCGTCCAAGCCCTCCTCTCCGGCCTGACCTGAACCCCGGTACGGGCGAGCCGAGAACAGCCGTACACCGGGACGGGTCCCAACGCCGTACCGGATCAACGACACCGTGACTGAGCCGACGGCGACGTCCGGTGTTGATGGAGGGGCGTGAACCCGGCTTCCTGGTTGGGTCACGCTGGTCCGGTGTGATCGGCCCTGCCAGGACTGACCGGTGGTGGATGCGGATCGGTCGCGACCGCAGCGATCAGGAACGCAGCGCAGTCGTGGCGGATCGGAGCAGCTGAGCGAGGCGGTCGCGTTGGCTGCTGGGCCAGGAATCGAAGCGCGTGATCAGGGTGGTGTCGATGGCCTGCTGGAATTTCCTGGTAACCGCCTCGCCCTCGGGAGTGAGGTGCACGCGGATCATCCGCCGATCGTCGGGGTCGGGTTCACGGGTGAGCAGGTCGCGTCGCCGCAGCCGGTCGACCAGGCCGGTGATGTTGGTCTTGTCGCAGTGCAGCAGAGTCGCGAGCTCGCCGAGGGACGGCTGCATGTGCTGGGCGAAGCACAGGAGTTGCGCTTGCTGGGGAGTCAGTCCCAGTTGGCGGCTGGCCGTGCTGAACAGGCCGTCGATCTCCATGTAGACGCCGATCAGCGTCTCGACGAGTTCGTCATCGGGTGCGGCGGCCATGCCACGCAGTCTACTCCCTGGACAGTTGACACTCTCGACCAAATTAGTCGATGCTGTGGACCATCCATAGAGTCGACCAATTGGAGAGTTCATGCGTACCGAGGATCGGGTCGCGGTCGTCACCGGCGGATCGCGCGGCATCGGACGGGCGATCAGCGACCGGCTCGCCGCGGCTGGGATGCGCGTCGTCATCGGCTCCCGCGACCAGGAGACGGCCGCGCGGGCGGTGGACCAGATCAAGAACGCGGGCGGGCTGGCCACCGCGGTCCGCACGGACATCACCCGCCCCGAGACGGTCAGGGAGTTGTTCGATGCTGCCGAGCGCCAGTACGGCCGGGTCGACGTATGGGTGAACAACGCCGCCACGGCGACCGGCGGCCCGCTGGCCCGCGCCACCGATGCCGACTTCGGCCAGTTCTTGCAGGCCAACGTGCTGGCCACGTTCGTGGCACTGCGCGAGGCCGCGCAACGCATCCGCGACCATGGCCGGATCATCCTGATCTCTTCCGCGCTGACCGTATCGCCGCTGCCCGGCATGGCGCTGCTGGCCGCCGGCAAGGCCGCCGGTGATCAACTCGCCCGTACGCTGGCCTGGGAGGTGGGTGCCAGATCCGTCACGGTCAACAGCGTCCTGCCCGGATTGACCCGTACCGACGTCCTCGACACCGTGCCCCCGCACGTCATCGACGACGCCAAGGCCCGCACCCCGCTGGGCCGCCTGGGCGAACCGGCCGACATCGCCGACGTCGTCGCGTTCCTGGCCTCGGACGCCGCCCGCTGGATCACCGGCCAGAGCATCAACGCCGCCGGTGGCATGATCTGACGAGCCGGACGCCGCACGATCCCCAGACCCCGGCCAGTACGGCTCACAAGTTGGTTACGCGATCACGGTGATGGTGATCGCCAGCGTGGACCGACCGGGACGGCGTGCCGGGGACCAGGGCCTGCGCCGTGAAGAGGGCGCTGGCCGGCGGGGCAGGTGCGAGCATTTACCCCGCCGACCAGCCATTGAGCTGTCCACCCCCGCGCACCCATCAGGCTCGTGCGGAAGTTCGAGTACCTGACGGGACGGGCGGATCGGACAACTCGGTCAGAACACCGGCCACGTGCGTGCCCGACTCGCGATCACGACAACATCCGCAACCGCTCGCCGGAGTCGCACACTCAGTGCCCGGTGATGCAGGAGAGGGCGCCGACCTCGACGGGTGCGCCCGAGTACGACGGATCGATGATGGCGGTGACCTTCCCCGCCTTGGAGATCAAGCACTCACCGGTGACGTTCGGATCGGCGATGGCGTTCGCGACCGGCGCGGCAACCCCCGGATCGACAACGGCACCCATGACCGGGGCAGCGGCCGGCGGACCATCCGCAATCCCCATCTGGGGCGATGTGGTGGCGGTTGTTCCAGCTGTGGCTGCCATCGCGACCGGGCCAGCGAATGTTCCACCTGTACGCGCCCTCGGGATTCACGCTGGTGGCACGTGTACTGCCTGCGAACGCCATCAGAGCCGGTCTGGTGACGATGGTCTTGCCTATGCGCACCCTCTTAGCCGGGTTGATGGTGCGTGCGCTGACTTCGGACGTCATCGGGGCCCGGGTGGTGGCGGACGTCCTGCCTGTGTGCACCCCCAGGATCGGGCCGGTGGTCGGCGCACCGCCTGTGAGCATCAGTGGGGTCGGAACGGTGACGAGCGCCCCGGCCGTGGACGCCATCGCAGCCGGAACGGTGCCGAGCGAGCCGGCCATCACCGCCGAGCCGATCACCACAATTGGCGCGGCGACCACTTTTGCGGCGGGGTGTCCCAGTGAGCGTGCGCCCACCAACGCGGCGGCGAGCGAACCGACGATCATCAGCGGCCCGATCCACCCCAGCGGCCTGATCCCCGCCAACGAGCCGATCTCCGCGAACGCAGAGATCCCCGCGAACGAGCCGGCCCCCGCGAATGTGGCGGCGCTCACCAGCACGGCCACGCCCGCCAGTGAACCAGTGACCACTCGTGTGGTGGCGCCCGTCAATGAACCGGCGACCACTCGCGCGGCGGCGTCCACCAGTGAGCCGGCAACCACCCGCGCGGCGGCGACCACCGGGCGAGCTGATCGATGCATGAGGCGTCTCCGAAGGAATCGTTACTCTTCGAAGTCATATCATTACACAGAGTGGCACTAGTTCAACGCTGGGTCTCCAAAGTCTCACGTATCTCACCTTGGGCCGTGCTCCAGGAGGCTGGCTTGGCGGCAGCGCGACCAGCAACGAAGGAGAGGGCAGCGTGAGGCGAAGACCGCGGGTGACGGCGCGACGGGGGAGGAGCCGAGCCGGAGGAAGGCGAACCGGAAGGAGCCGCGTTGGGAAGGTCGAGCTGGAGGAAGTTGGGCCGGAGGAAGTCGAGTCGAAGGGACCTGAGCCGGGTCAGCCGATCGCCAGCGGTTCGTCGTCGGAGTTCGCATCCGGGTCAGGGTCGTCGGCGAAGCCCGGGACCCAGCGGATCACCTCGTCGCGAAACCGGGCCGTGGTGCCGAGCTGGCAGAGCACGCCGATGCCGGCCGCGTGCACCCGGTGGATGAGCACGTACGACGTCGGCAGGTTGAGCTGGCGGATCACGTTGGTCGGCCGGAGGTCCGTGACGCTGGCCGCCTGCTCCTGCAGCCACTCCCGGCTGAACGTGAACTCCTCCACGGCGGTCGGCTCCACGTACGGCGCGAGGAAAGCGCGCAATGCGTCGGCGTCGACCTCGATGTCCGGCCGGATGAAGCCCTCCTGCCGCAACCCCTCCGTGACGGTGGCCATGTCGCCCTGGTTGAAGATGCGGGTGAGCTTTCCGAACGCGGGCGGATAGCCCTCGGGCAGGCGGTTGACCGCGCCGAAGTCGAGCACGCCGAGCTTGCCGTCGGCCAGCATGCGGAAGTTGCCGGGGTGCGGGTCGGCGTGCAGCATCCCGACCCGTGCGGGGGAGCAGAACAGGAACCGTACGAAGAGCAGTCCGGCCTGGTCGCGTTGTTCCTGGGTGCCCTCGGTGATGATGCGCGACAGGGGCGTGCCGTCCATCCACTCCGTGACCAGCACCATCTCGTTGGCGGCCACCACGTCGGGCACGTGGAAGTCGGGGTCGCCGTTGAACTCCAGGGCGAACGCGTGCTGGGCCTCGGCCTCCCTCAGGTAGTCGAGCTCCTCCGCGATCCGCTCGCGCAGTTCCCCGAGCACGGCTTTCATGTCGAGGCCCGGCAGCAGCGCGCCGAACAGCTTGCCCAGCCGCGCGAGCTGCGCGAAATCGCCGAGCAGGGCCTTGCCCGCCCCCGGGTACTGGATCTTGACGGCCACCTCCCTGCCGTCGTGCCACACGGCCCTGTGCACCTGGCCGATGGAGGCGGCCGCGGTCGGCTGGTCGTCGAACGACAGGAAATGCTCGCGCCAGCCGTCGCCCAGTTGCTCGGTCAGCACCTTGTGCACCGTGGACACGGGCAGCGGCGGGGCGGACTCCTGCAGCTTGGTGAGCGCGGCACGGTAGGGCCCGACGACCTCCTGCGGCAATGCCGCCTCGAAGATCGACAGAGCCTGGCCCAGCTTCATCGCGCCGCCCTTGAGCTCGCCGAGAACCTTGAAGACCTGCTCGGCCGTACGCTGCTGCACCTCCTGCGCCACGATCTCCGCGGACTTGCCGCCGATGCGCTTGCCCAGCCCCAGGGCGGCGCGGCCCGCGAAGCCGAGTGGAAGGGTGGCCAGTTTGGCCGAACGCGTGACAGCGCGGCGCGGAAGATCGTTCACACCGATGCGCGGAACCTCGTCGAGATGCCGCTTCCCCCCTTCGTGGTCGTCTGAGCACGTCAGTCGCGGTTGGGTGCCATGACCATTCTTAGCGAATATGGGTTACTTCGCATACAACGACATTGCGGATGTACCCTCCACGATCGCCTTTTCCATTGCCAATCAGGCGTTACGTCTACTGTGCCATTGGTCACAGATGACTCCTTACCGTCCAGGTAGGCGAGTGCGTGACCGGTCGCCGCGGCCGCCACGGCGGTGGCCAGCGCCACGTCGCAGGCGATCTCACCGGGCGGATAACCGCCCAGCCGGGCGGTGACGATCGGCCAGTGGGGATCGTGGTCCCGCCGGGTGAGATCGAGGCAATGCAGGCACGCGGTCTCTCCGGGCAGGACCAGCGGACCGACACACCCATACCCCTCGAAGGCGGCCACGAGGAGGTGGGGGATGCGCAGCGTGTTCAGCTCGTTGACCAGCACCGTGTCGAGAGGGCCGACCTGGGCCAGGACGACGAGATCGGGCCGATCCCACTTGTCCCCGAGAAACGGCCCACCGGCGACGACGTTCGAGGTGGGCTTGTGGTTCGAGGTGGGTTGGTGAACGCCACCCTTCGAGGCTTGAACGACATCAGACCGGCTCTCTCGCCGCCCAGAGCCGCCCATCGGTCCGGTTCCGGTCCCGGTTCTGCCGGAGTCGGACGCGTCCCGTCGTGCGGGTTCGGCCTTGCGCGCGGTCCTGGTTCCGCCCGACTCCGGTCCGCCGACCCGCCTGGTCCCGGGCGAGTCGATGTCCTTTCGCCCGGTCCCGGTGCCAGTCCCGCGCGGGTCGGTGCCCTGTCGCTCGGTTCCGGTCCCGCCCGGGCCGGTGCCGCTCTCTCGCCCGGACGTGGGGCTGTGCGAGTCGGCCCTGGTCCCGCGTGTGTCCAGGGTCGTTTCGCGGCTGTCGGACGTGCCCCCGCGCGGGCTCTGGGCCGCCCCTTGGGTGTCGGATGTCGCCCCGCCTGGGTTCCGGGCTGCTCCGTGAGTGTCGGACGTAGCCCCGCGCGGAGCCTGGGCTGTAGGGCGTGGGGCGGCAAACGTTCCGCGCGCGTTGGTGACCCCGCGCGTGGTGGGAGTTGCACGCATGGTGGTTGTCCCGCGCGTGCTCGGTGCGACTCCTCGCAGACCGGGACCAGGGCGGGGGCCGGGGTTCAGGCCGGGGGCGGCGTCGGGGCCTGGGGTGGGGGTGGTGTTGCGGCGGTTCGTGGGGGTGGTGAGGGTGGGGTAGACGGCGGGGCTGGAAGGAGTGCGGTTGGTGGTTTGGGGGTTGCGGGGTCGCCCGGTGGTCTCGTCGGGGCCGTGAACAGCTGCACCCGGCGTGGCGCCGCCTGAGGTGATTCTGTTGGCTGCGGCGACCGCCCCCACCTCCCTGGGCAGGCCCACCTCCGCCCACGTCAGCCCGCCCGGGGTGAGGTCGGCCGGCTGGGTCGTGCCGGGGTCGAGGACTCGGATGTCGCCCACGCCGGCCGCCGCCAGCAGGGCGACGACCTGGGCGCCGATGCGGCCGGCGCCGTAGACGCGTACGCGCGATCGTCTGCGGCGTTCGAAGTGGGCGATCATTCCGTCGGGAGCCGTGGAGGCGAGGTCGAGGGCGTCGAGGTCTGGTTTGAGGCGGTCTCTCTCGGCCAGCGGGAGCTCGCGCAGAGAGCCGGGGCCGGCGGCGGCGTCGTGGAGGGCGCCCTGGGCGGCGAGCTGGTCGAGCAGGGCCCGGGCGCGCGTCGCGTCGAGCCCGGCACGAGCGGCGTCGCGAAGGACCGCGTCGAGGTCGCGGGTGCCGTCGAGGCCCTCGATCCACTGCCGGACGGGTCTGGTCAGGCCGCTCAGCATGACCGCCCGCAGCGGGTGGACGCCATATTGCAGGGTCTGCTCGTCGCGGAGGAGGTGCCGGAGGATGGGCTTCACGCGTGGCCTCATGGCGGGAAGGTTTCCATGCCGGAGCAAGATCCCGAGCGGGTTCGGCGACGGCTGTGGATAACCGCCGGAATTGATGAAAGCGCCTGTGGACGAAGCGAAGCGAAGCGTTGATCCGTAGAAAAGATCATTCCTTCAAGGGGTCTCTGGAGGCCGCCGCCTCTCCTGCCGCGATGCGCGATCATCGACCTGCGTGACGAACGCCGGCAATCATCGACCTGCGTGACGAACGCCGGCAATCATCGACCTGCGTGATGAACGGCAGCGATCATCCTCAAGCGATGATCATCCCTACATGAAGATCATCCTCAAGTGATACGACCACACGTGATCACCGCAAAGCCTTATGCCGTACGTGATCACCGCCAACCGCCAGGCCCCGACATGATCACCGCCAAGCGTTACGCTTCCCGGCATGGACGAGCTCTTGGTTGATCGTAAAGACGACGGAGTCGTACTCATCACCCTCAATCGCCCCGACATGCGTAACGCGATGACCGACGCCATGACCGCCCGATGGCGCGAAACCATGTCCGAGCTGGCCACCGACAGAGACGCGAGGTGCCTCGTCGTCACGGGCGCCGGCACGGCGTTCTCCTCGGGCGGTGACCTGTCGTGGATTGGCGAGCGCGGCGCGGAGGCCGTGCCCCGGCTGCGTGAGCGCATGCTCGCCTTCTACCGCACCTGGCTGATGATCACCGACCTGGAGATCCCCACGGTCGCCGCCGTCAACGGCCCGGCCGTCGGTGCGGGGCTGTGCGTGGCGCTGGCCTGCGACCTCGTGTACGCGGCCGACGACGCCAAGCTGCTGGCCCCGTTCACCTCGCTGGGGCTGCACCCGGGCATGGCCGCCACCTACCTGCTGCCGCGCAGGGCGGGCGCGGGGCTCGCGCGGGAGATGCTGCTGACGGGCCGCAGCCTGTCCGGAACGGAAGCAGCGGCTAAAGGGTTGGTAAATCAATCTTTCCCGAAAAATGACCTAATGTCGGAAGTAGGCGGCATCGCCGCGAAGATCGCTCAGAACGCACCCATTGCCACAAGGCTCACCAAAGTAGCCCTCAACCAAGACCATCAAGACCTGGAAGCCGCTCTGAGGTGGGAATCCTTGGCCCAGCCCGTGACCATGGCCTCCGCCGACATGATGGAGGGCCTCACGGCACATCGGGAAAGGCGCATGCCCAAATTCACCGGCTCTTAATCATCTGACCAGCAGAAACAACGTCCACCCTCTGTGGAATTTCGCCAGTCTCGGCTACCGTGCATATGTGCCCCCCGAGACAGTCGAGGTTCGTCGCAGTTCTCGTCGCCGGCGTACGGTCTCCGCCTACCGCGACGGCGACAAGACGATCGTGCTCCTGCCCGCCTGGTTGAGCGGCGAAGACGCGGATGAGTGGGTGAGCCGGATGCTGGATCGGCTGGCCGCCAAGGAACGCCGAAGAAGGCCCACCGACGAGGCGCTGCTCGAGCGGGCCAAGGAGCTGTCGGCCAAATATCTGGACGGCGAGCCCGACCCCGTGAGCGTGCGCTGGGTCGACAACCAGCAGCACCGCTGGGGCTCGTGCACCCCCGAGACCGGCACGATCCGGATCTCCACCAGGCTCAAGGGCCTGCCCGAGTGGGTCATCAACTATGTGATCATCCATGAGCTGGTGCACCTGCTGGTGCCCAGCCACGGGGCCAAGTTCTGGGCGCTGGTAGAACAGTATCCGAAGGCGGAGCGGGCCCGCGGGTTCCTCGAGGGATTCTCCGCGGCGGCCCACACGGCACCGGAGGAGTGTTGACGCGCATCGCCGCGGTCCTCGTCCATCAGCACATGGCACAGGCGGCCCCGCCGGGCGTCGACCCCAGGGAGTTCCTGGAGGCGGTGGCCGAAGACACCTACGAGATGGTCGCCGGCCTCGACCTCGTCACCCCGGTCCTGCTCACCAGCGTCCCCGGTCTGGACGACCTCGTCTGGCCGGGCACCGAGGTGATCTCGATCGCCGAGGGCGAACCGCTCAGGGCGACCCTCGCCCGCCTCGACGCTGAGCAGGCGGCCGTGATCAGCGCCGACGCCCCTGACCTGCCGCCGCTGCTGGTCGGCAAGCTGTTCAGGGAGCTGGGCCGGGCCGAGATCGTCGTCTGCCCGGCGGAGAACGGCGGCGCCGTGGCCCTGGCCTGCGTGCTGCCCCCGCCCGCCTGGGCGGACCCCGACCTCGACGCGTACGACATCGTCAAGGAGCTGCGCGCCCAGGCCCCAGGCCCGCGCCGGGTCGCCACCACCCCTGGCTGGCACCGCCTGCGCGCACCTGAGGACGTCGCCCGCCTCGACCCCGGCCTCGAAGGCTGGGACAACACCAGAGCGCTGGTCGGGGCAGGCTGAGAGCTCGCCACCCCGAGCCGAGCGCCGACCGGGGCAGGCCGATCAGGGCAGGCTGAGCCGGGCCAGCACGGCCCGGTGGTCGGTGCCCGGCACGTCGCGCACGCTGACCTCCTGCACCCCCACCCGCTGATCCACCAGCACATGATCGATCGTGATGAACGGCGGCACCCGCTTGTTGGCCGGCCACGTCGGGATCAGCCCGGCCCCCACCTGGTCGGCCGCGTCCTTGTAGCCCCGCGACAGCACCCCGCGCAACGCGGCGTGGTCGAGCGAGGCGTTGAAGTCGCCGGCGATGATCCGGATCCGGTCGGGGGAGGTGGAGGGAAAGGCCGCCATTGCCTCGTTCCAGCCGGTGACCTGCGGGCCCAGCGGCGGGAACGGATGCGCGTCCACGAACTCGATCGGCTTGCCGCCCGGCACCGAGATCAGCGCCGCGGGCATCTGGTGGCCGACGGGCGGCATCAGGTCCCAGAGCGCCTCCATCGGGTAGCGGGAGTAGATGCCGCTGCCTCCGGCACTCCACTCGGCCTGGAGCACGCGGTGCGGCATGATCTCCTTCAGCCCGTCCGCGTCCAGGTCGGCGACCGCCCCGGGGGTCAGCTCCTGGGTGCTGAGCACGTCGGGGGCGAACTCGCGTACCAACCGCATGATCGACGCGACGTCGGCCCGGCCGAACAGCATGTTGATCGTCATGACCCGCAGCGGCCGCGCCGACGCGGCGTCGGCGGTGCCGAGCGCCCTGGGCAGCACGCTGAAGCCGAGCGCGGTCGTCGCGAGCAGCGCGACGGCGGCCGCGGCGCGCTTGCGGCCGACGGCGGCGATCAGGAGCGGCACCAGAGAACCCGCCGCCGCGTACGGGGTCGCGGTCATGAGCTGGGTGGGCAGCGAGCCGCGCTCCAGCCCCGCCACCCTGACCAGCGCCCAGGCGGCGAACGGCGTCACCGCCACCCATGTCAGCGCCGTCGCGGGGAACTTCCTGCGCTTTCGCACCGGTGTCACGATGGTGCCGCCGACAGGCGATGTCTCCACGCAAGCCCCCTTTGGAACGACGCAAAACGCCGCAGATGGACTCTAGCCAAGCGCGCGTGAATCCGAGGTAAGGGCGGCCTGTCCGCGTGCGGCCAAACGGCGGGTCGCCTCGTCGGACAGCTCCGGGATCTCGTCCACGGGGAACCAGCGCAGGTCGAGCGACTCCTCGCTCATCACGGCCTCCGCTCCGGCCGGCGCCACCGCCGCGTATTCGACGTCGAGGTGCCAGCAGCGCGGCGGATGGCACCACACGGCGTGCCGGTCGAGCGCGAGCGGACCCGGCAGCAGCCGGAGCCCGGAGATCCCCGACTCCTCCCACGCCTCCCGCAGCGCCACCGCCGCGAGGGACGTGTCGGAGATCTCACAGTGGCCGCCCATGGGCAGCCACATCTTGGCCTTCGGATGCAGGGTGAGCAGCACCTTGGCGCCGTCGTGCGACAGCACCGCGGTCGTCGCCGTCAGATGCCCGGGAACGCACTCACGCAGCATGGCGTCGTCGTGCTCGCGCAGGTGGTCGAGGAACTGCTCGCGCAGCGCCTCCTCCTCGGGGGTGGGCGCCGTCCAGGTGGACAGCACCGCCACCGCGTCGTGGTGCAGGCTCAACCCTGGCCGCCCTCGCCGTCGTCGTCGGGCTTGGCGTCGAGCTGCGAGATGTCCCAGGCCGTGTCCCCGCGTACGAACGCATCGGGGTCGTCGAGGTCGTCGGCCGTCGGCATGAGGTCGGGGTGGCTCCACAGCGCGTCGCGCCCGTCGACGCCGCGCTCGTTCTCCAGCGCCCGCCACAGCGCCGCCGCCTCGCGCAGCCGCCTGGGCCGCAGCTCCAGCCCCACCAGCGTGCCGAACGTCAGCTCGGCGGGCCCGCCGGTGGCACGGCGGCGGCGTACGGTCTCGGCCAGCGCCACGGCGGAGGGCAGCTTGCCGTCGGCGGCCTGGTCGACCACCGTCGCCACCCAGCCCTCGACCAGCGCGAGCATCGTCTCCAGCCGCGCCAGGGCGGCCTTCTGCCGCTCGGTCTCCTCGGGCTTGAGCAGGTTGCCCCCGCTCAGCGCCTCCTGGATGGCCTCGGGGTTGTTGATGTCGAGCCCGCGGATCTGCTCTTCGAGCGCGGAGGTGTCGACCGTGATGCCCCTGGCGTATTCCTCGACCGCCCCCAGCAGGTGTGAGCGCAGCCACGGCACGTGCTGGAACAGCCGGTGGTGCGCGGCCTCGCGCAGCGCCAGGTAGAGCCTGATCTCGTCGGCGGGGACCTCCAGGCCCTCGCTGAAGGAGGCGATGCCGCCCGGCAGCAGCGCGGCCGTGTCGGACAGCGGCAGGCCGATGTCGGTGGTGCCGATGACCTCGCGGGCCAGCGAGCCGAGTGCCTGCCCGATCTGCTGGCCGACCATCATGCCGCCCATCTGCTTGAGCATGCCCATGAGCGGCCCGGCCATCTGCTGGGCCTCAGGAGGCAGCCCTGAGCCGCCGAGCGCGCCGCCCATGGTCTCGACCATGCGCTCCGCGATCGGTTCGCAAAGCTTTCGCCAAATCGGGATCGTGTTCTCGATCCACTCAGACCGGCTCCAGGCCTGCGGGTTGGACACGCCGCTCGGCAGCGCGGTCGCCTCGTTGAGCCACAGGTCGGCCAGGCTGAGCGCCTCGACGATCTGACGGCGCTCGCCTTCCATGACACTCGGGTCGCCCTCGGCGACCACGGCGTGCCGGGCGATGTTCTTGGCCATGTCCCAGTTGACAGGGCCTGAACCCTGGGGCGCCGACAACATGTCGGCGAACTGGCGCATCGCCTGAGCCATCTGCTCAGGGTTGCCGAACATGGCGAACGGGTTCTCGTTGGGGTCGTTTTCGCGACCTGGCAGGTCAGTCACCGCTCTACCTCGTGCAGGATGGAGGAGTCCACATCCGCCACGTTAGCCGTCCTACGGCGGATCAGTGCAAAGTGAGGACCTGGTGCCTACCTCGAAACGCCCGCGTCAACCCGTCGTCGCCGTAACGGGCGCGGCCTCCGGACTAGGTCGCGAAGTGCTCGTGAAGCTCGTCTCCTCCGCGGATTTCCGCAGAGTGGTGGCCATCGACGAAGAACGCGGCGACGTCCAGGAAGCCACGTGGAGGGTGATCGACGTCCGAGATCCGCTCTTGGCGAACCGGATCTCCGACATCGACGTGCTGATCCATCTGGCCGGCGACTACGCCGTCGACTCCGACCCGGCCGAGCGGCGGGCCTACAACCTGCGCGCCGCCCAGACGGTGCTGACGGCCTGCGCCGCCGCACGCGTGCGCCGTGTGGTGCTCGTCACCAGCGCGATGGTGTACGGCGCCGCGCCCGACAACGAGGTGCCGCTGCCCGAGGACGCCCCGGTGGCGGCCGAGCCCGACACCGGCGTCGTGGGCGACTTCCTGGAGATCGAGTCCCTCGTCCGCAGGTCGTTGCGCAGCCACCCGGGCGTGGAGGTGACCGTTCTGCGCCCGGCCGCGGTCGTCGGCCCCGGCGTCGACACGGTGCTCACCCGCCACTTCGAGTCGCCCAGGCTGCTGACCGTCAAGGGCTGCAGCCCGCACTGGCAGTTCTGCCACATCGACGACCTCGTCTCGGCGCTGGAACTGGCGGCGCGCGGCGTGGTCAGCGGCGTGCTGGCGGTCGGCTCGGACGGCTGGCTGGAGCAGGAGCAGGTCGAGGAACTGTCCGGCATCCGCAGCCTGGAGCTGCCCGCCGGCCTGACCTTCGGCACGGCGCAGCGCCTGCACCGTCTCGGCGTTACTCCGGCCCCCGCCACCGACCTGCACTACGTCGTCTATCCGTGGGTGGTCGACTGCGCGGTGCTGCGCGAGGCGGGCTGGAAACCGGCGTGGACCAACGAGGCCGCGTTGCGGCAGCTCATGGAGCTGCGCGAGAACAGGACGACCGTGGTCGGCCGGCGCCTGCCGGTCAAGGAGGCCACGCTCACCGCCGCCGGCGCCACCGTGGCCGTGATCGGCACCGCCGCCATCGTCCGGCAGGTCCGCAAAAAGCGCCGCCAATGATGCTTCTTCGCGGCGCGTAAGAAACGCGGCCGGTAAAGGTTAGGCTTTTTCCGTGGACGTCATCCGGTTGCTCGGCATTCGTGACACACCGCTCTCGGTCGACGAGGTGCTGGCCGCCGTCGGCGACCACGCCGCGGGCGGCACCACGTTCTTCGTGGGCACCGTGCGCGAGCAGGACCACGGCAAGGCGGTGACCGGCCTGTCCTACTCGGCGCATCCGACCGCCGAGGCCGAGCTGCGCCAGGTGGCGGAGAAGGTGGCCGCCGACTTCCCGGTGACGGCGCTGGCCGCCGTGCACAGGGTGGGCGACCTGGCGCTGGGCGACACGGCGGTGATCGTCGCGGTCGCCGCGCCCCACAGGGACGAGGCGTTCAAGGCCGCGCGGCGGCTGATCGACGACCTCAAGGCACACGTCCCCATCTGGAAACACCAGGTGTTCTTCGACGGCGAGACCGAGTGGGTCGGCGCCGGAGAATAAGCTCATCGACATGTCACGACGCGCCCTGACCCTGCTGCTCGCGGGTTTCCTCGTGCTCGCGTTCGGGGTGGTGGGCGCCTTCCGTCCGGTCCCGTACGTCGTGCTGAGCCCAGGGCCGACGGAGAACACCATCGGCGAGGTCGACAAGAAGCCGGTCATCTCGATCAAGGGCCGGCAGACCTACCCCACCAAGGGCGCGCTCCACCTGGTCACGGTGGCCTACCAGGGCGGCCCCGCGGCCCAGATCGACCTGCTCACGGCCCTGCGGGGCTGGATCGACCCCACCGTGGCGGTGGTCCCGCAGGAGACGATCTTCGCTCCCGACCGCGATCCGAAGCAGGTCGAGGAGGAGAACGCGGTCGAGATGACCAACTCCCAGGACTCCGCGACCGCCGCCGCGCTCAACGAGCTCAAGATCCCTTACTCGATGGCCGTGAGCGTGGCCTACACCGAGAAGGGCAAGCCCGCCGACGGCAAGCTGAAGAAGGACGACGAGATCGTCGCCGTCGACGGCAAGGCGGCCAGGGACGTCACCGCCGTCAGCGACGCGGTCAAGGCGCACAAGACGGGCGACAACGTCGTCTTCACCATCACCCGCGGCAAGGACAAGCTCGACGTCACCGTGCCGACCGTGGCGGGCCCCAAGGGGCAGCCTCTGGTGGGGGTGACGATGCAGGCGAAATACAAGTTCCCGTTCGAGGTCGACATCAACGTGGGCGACGTCGGCGGGCCCAGCGCCGGGCTGATGTTCTCGCTCGGCATACTCGACAAGCTCACGCCCGGCGAGCTCACCGGCGGCAAGCAGATCGCCGGCACCGGCACGATCGATCCCGGCGGCGCCGTCGGGCCGATCGGCGGGATCGCGCAGAAGATGGTCGGGGCGAAGGATTCCGGCGCCACGATCTTCCTGACCCCCGCCGACAACTGCGCGGAGGCCATGAAAGCCGTGCCCGACGGGCTGCGGCTGGTCAGAGCGGACACGTTGCACAGCGCGGTGCAGGCGCTCGACGCGCTGCGCACCGGCAAGGGCGAGGTGCCCGCTTGTGAGACCGGATGAAACTTCTGGCCATCGCCGTGCGTTAGTCGTAGGGCTGGCACAGCGGTGTAAGTTGCCAGACACGGACCGTTTCTTCATTACGACGAGGGGTTGGCCTTGAGCTTCCGGACCCCAGGAGCCGGCAGGGCGATGCGCTTGCCCCGCCGACCGCGACTGCTTCTGCCTGTGGCGATCGCTCTGGTAGTGATCGTCGCGCTCTTTTTCCTTTTTTCGGGCATCTATACCGATTTTTTGTGGTTTGACTCGACCGGCTTCACCTCGGTCTTCAGCGGAGTGCTGCTGACCCAGATCGTGCTGTTCCTGGCCGGAGCGGTGCTGATGGTCGCCATCGCGGGCGGCAACATGCTGCTGGCCTTCCGCACCCGGCCCATGTTCGGGCCGGCGATGTTCGGCGGGGGCAGCGGAGCCGACCGCTACCGCATGGCGCTCGATCCCCACCGAAAGCTGATCTTCATCGTCGGCATGGGGTTGCTCGCGCTCTTCTCCGGCTCCTCGTTCGCGGGGCAGTGGAAGACCTGGCTGCAGTTCAGCAACGGCGCGTCCTTCGGCAAGCAGGACCCGATGTTCGGCTACGACATCGCGTTCTTCATGTTCGACTATCCGTTCATCCGGATGGTGCTGAACTTCCTGTTCACCGCCGTGATCATCTCCATCGTGCTGGCGGCGATCACCCACTACCTCTACGGCGGGTTCCGGCTGCAGTCGCCCGGCGTGCACGCCTCCAGGGCGGCCCGCGTCCACCTGTCGGCGCTGCTGGGCATCTTCGTCCTGCTCAAGGCCGTCGCCTACTGGATGGACCGCCTCGGCCTGGTCTTCTCCGACCGGGGCTTCGTCCACGGCGCCTCCTACACCGACGTCAACGCCGTGCTGCCGGCCAAGACCATCCTCGCGATCATCGCGCTGATCTGCGCCGCGCTGTTCTTCGCCGGCGTCGTGCGCCCCGGCGGCATGCTGCCCGGCGTCTCCTTCGGCCTGCTCGTGCTCTCGGCCATCCTGATCGGCGGCGTCTACCCGGCGCTGGTCGAGCAGTTCCAGGTCAAGCCCAACCAGCAGGGCAAAGAGGCGGCCTACATCCAGCGCAACATCGACGCGACACGGGCGGCGTACAACGTCGACAAGACCGAGGTGGAAAACTACAACGCCCAGGCCGACCCGACCAAGGTCCAGTCCAAGGGCGACACCTCCGTCTCCGGCGTGCGCTTGCTCGACCCGGCGCTGGTCTCCTCGACCTACGAGCAGACCCAGCGGATCAGGGGCTTCTACAGCTTCGCCGACCCGCTCGACGTCGACCGCTACCCCGACAGCTCGGGCAAGCTGATCGACCACATCGTCGGCGTACGCGAGCTGACCAGCCCGCCCGAGGGCCAGAACAACTGGATCAACCGGGCCCTCGTCTACACCCACGGCTACGGCTTCGTCGCCGCGCCGGGCAACCAGGTCGACTCCAGCGGCCTGCCCGCCTACGACGCCAAGGACATGCCGGTCAGCGGCCCGCTGGTCACCAGCACCAACCTCAAGGAGCCGCGCGTCTACTACGGCGAGGACCCGGCCTCGTCCTCCGAATACGTGATCGCGGGCGGCAACCCCAACAACCCGCAGGAGCTCGACTATCCGGAGACGGGCGGCACGGGCCAGAAGAACACGACCTACACCGGCACCGGCGGCGTGCCCGTCGGCTCGTTCGTCAACAGGCTCGTCTACGCCGCCAAGTACAGCGAGGCGAACATCGTCCTCTCCGGCGACATCAACGACAACTCCAAGATCCTGTACGTGCGCAACCCGCGCGACAGGGTGCAGAAGGTCGCGCCCTACCTCACCCTCGACGGCAACCCGTACCCGGCGATCGTCGACGGGCGCATCCAGTGGATCGTCGACGGTTACACGACCTCCAACGACTACCCGTACTCGCAGAGCGAAAGCCTCGGCGACATGACGCGCGACACCTCCACGGACCGTCGCGTGATCGCCCAGCAGCCGAGCGACAAGGTCAACTACATCCGCAACTCGGTGAAGGCCACCGTCGACGCCTACGACGGCACGGTCAAGCTCTACGCCTGGGACAACAACGACCCGGTGCTCAAGACGTGGAGCAACGCCTTCCCCGGCACCATCCGCCCGGCGTCGGAGATGAGCCCCGACCTGCGCCAGCACGTGCGCTACCCGGAAGACCTGTTCAAGGTGCAGCGCTACACCCTGTCGCGCTACCACATCACCAACCCGGCCGCCTTCTACAGCGGCCAGGACTTCTGGAACGTCCCGGGCGACCCGACACAGGGCGACAAGAACATCAAGCAGCCGCCCTACTACCTGACCACCACGATGCCGGGCAGCACGCCCGCGTTCTCGCTGACCACGACGTTCGTGCCGCGGCAGGGCCCCAACCTGGCTGCCTTCATGGCGGTCGACTCGTCGGAGGGCGCCGACTACGGCCGCATGCGCATCCTGCGCATGCCGTCGAGCACACCCATCCCAGGCCCAGGACAGGCGCAGAACTCCTTCCAGAGCCGTTTCGCGGGTGAGCTCAACCTGCTCGGCGTGGGTGCCTCGTCGGTCCGCTACGGCAACCTCCTGACGCTCCCGTACGCGGGCGGCCTGGTCTACATCGAACCGGTGTACATCCAGGTGGCCGCGGGCGGCGGGCAGGAGCCGTACCCGATCCTGCAGCGGGTGCTGGTGTCGTTCGGCAGCAAGATCGGCGTGGCGCGCACCCTGGACGAGGCGCTCCAGGAGGTCTTCGGCAGCGAGCAGGAAGAACAGGCGCAGCCGAGCGATCAACAGCAACAGGGGCGGCCAGAACAGGCCAACACGGCGCTCAACTCGGCCATCTCCAACGCCAAGAAGGCCTACTCGGACGCGCAGAAGGCCCTTCAGGCCAGCCCGCCCGACTGGGACGCCTACGGCGACGCCCAGAAGCGGCTGGAGGAGGCGCTCAAGGCGCTGGAAGGGGCGAACACGCAGCAGGAGACCGCGCCGTCGCCCTCGGCCTCACCGTCGGCCAGCGCGTCACCCACCGCCTCGACCACCGCGGCACCGACCGGGTCGCCTCCGGCGACACCGCCACCGGCGTCGCCGTCGGCCTCTCCGACCGGTTAGCCGGCCCGGAACCGGCCCGGAACCGAGGCGGAAACAGGATCTGGTTTGCGTACACCCCGCGTCGCCGATAGTCTTGTAAAGCACGAAGACGACGCGGGGTGGAGCAGTTCGGTAGCTCGCTGGGCTCATAACCCAGAGGTCGCAGGTTCAAATCCTGCCCCCGCTACCAGGCCGAAGGCCCGGGATTTCGACATCGGAAACCCGGGCTTTCGCGTGTGAGCGAGGGATCACGGTCCATCCACTCTCAGGAAGCCTGTATAGTAACTAGTGACACACCGACGCGGGGTGGAGCAGTTCGGTAGCTCGCTGGGCTCATAACCCAGAGGTCGCAGGTTCAAATCCTGTCCCCGCTACCAAAGAAAATCCTCGGTCGCCAGAACATCTGGCGGCCGGGGATTTTTCGTTTGTGCCCATGTATGGACGGCCTGGCGTTATGTCCGGATAATGCCTTGTTTCATGGCCTGTGGTGGTGATCACATGATTACATGGCTGATGAGACAGTGCCCACTCTGTACGAATGGGCCGGCGGCACCGAGGCGCTGGAGCGGCTGACCGAGGTCTTCTACCGCAGTGTCGTCAAGGACGATCTGATCGGGCCGCTGTTCGCGCACATGGATGGCGATCATCCGAAGTACGTGGCGATGTGGCTCAGCGAGGTCTTCGGCGGCCCCGACCGCTACACCCGCGAACGCGGCGGCTATCCCAACATGCTCCGCCACCACCTCGGCAAGGCCATCACCGAGCCGCAGCGGCGCAGATGGGTGAGCCTGCTCATGGACGCGGCCGACGAGGTCGGTCTGCCCGACGATCCCGAGTTCAGGGCGGCGTTCGCGGGTTACATCGAATGGGGCACCCGGCTGGCCAGGTCCAACTCCCAGCCCGGCGCGACCCCGCCTGCGCAGGCGCCGGTGCCGCACTGGGGCTGGGGCGTGGCGCCGCCGTACCAGCCTTAGCCCCGCCGCTTAGCCCTGCCGCTCAACCGGGCCGCTTAACCTGGAGGAATGGGAGGCAGGCCCCGAGGGCGGCTGCGAGTCCACCTGGGCGTCGCGCCCGGGGTGGGCAAGACGTACGCCATGCTCAGCGAGGCGCGGCGCGCCCGCGAACGGGGCGAGGACGTCGTCGTGGGCCTCGTCGAGACCCACGGCCGTGCCGCCACCGCCCGCCTCCTCGACGGCCTGGAGGTCCTGCCCCTGCGGACCCTGCCGTACCGGGGGACGACGTTCACCGAGCTGAACGTCGGTGCCGTCATCGCGCGCGCTCCCGCGATCGTCCTGATCGACGAGCTGGCCCACACCAACGTCCCCGGCTCGCGCAACGCCAAGCGCTGGCAGGACGTGGCCGAGATCCTCGACGCCGGGATCGACGTCGTCTCCGCCGTCGGCGTCCAGCACCTCGCATCGCTGAACGACGCGGTCGAGCGGATCACGGGGGTGCGGCAGCGGGAGACCGTACCGGATGAGGTGCTGCGGCGGGCCGACCGGATCGAGCTGGTCGATCTGCCGCCCGAGACGCTGCTGCGGCGGCTGGCCCACGGGGGCCTCTACCCGGCCGACCAGGTGGACGCGGCCCTCGCCGGCCATTTCCGCCTCGGCAACCTGACCGCCCTGCGGGAGCTCGCCCAGCGCTGGCTGGCGGCCGACTCGCGACTCGGCCTCGACCAGGACGAGCGGCTTGGCCTTGATAGGGACGGCGGGCCGGACGACGAGCGACCCCGCCTCGACCGGGACGAGCGGCTCTGTCTTGATCGGGACGGGCGGACGGACGGCGAGCGGCCCGGTTTCCCGGGCGCGCGTTCGTGGGAGGCGCGTGAGCGGGTGGTGGTCGCGCTCACGGGCGGGCCGGAGGGCGACACGCTCGTACGGCGGGCGGCCCGCATCGCCGCCAGAGGCAAGAACGTCGATCTGCTGGCCGTGCACGTCACCAACGCCGACGGTCCGCCCGGCGGCGACCCCGCCACCCTGGTACGCCAGCGCGCCCTCGTCGAGACCCTGGGCGGCACCTACCACCAGGTGGTCGGCGAGGACGTGCCGCGGGCGCTGCTGGAGTTCGCCCGTGGCGTGCGCGCCACGCAGCTCGTGCTCGGCGCGTCGCGGCGCCGGTGGCCGTTCGCGCGCGGGGTCGGTGCGACGACTTCGGCGCTGTCGGGCCCGATCGACGTGCACATCGTGCCGCACGAGGCGACCGGCCTGGGCCGCGGTCTGGCCCGGCCGGGTCCCGCGCTGACGCGGACGCGGAGGTTGTCGGGCTGGGCGCTGGCGCTGCTCGGGATGCCGCTGCTGGCGGCCGTGCTCGTGCCGCTGGGCCTGTCGCTGCCCAGCGAGCTGCTGCTCTTCCTGCTGCTCGTCGTGGCCGCCGCCATGGCGGGCGGCATGTGGCCCGCGCTGACGGCGGCGGTGTTCGCGTTCGGGCTGCTCAACTGGTTCTTCACGCCGCCGGTGCGCACGCTGACCGTCGCCAGGCCGGAGAACGTGCTCGCGCTGGTCATCTTCGTCCTGGTGGCCGTCATGGTCAGCACGGTCGTGGACCTGGCGGCCAGGCGCAGCAGGGAGGCGGCGCGCTCGCGTGCCGACGCCGAGGTGCTGTCCACGCTGGCCGGCCACGTGCTGCGGGGCGAGTCGGCGCTGCCGTCGCTGCTGGCCAGGACGCGGGAGACGTTCGGGCTGAGCGCGGTGACCCTGCTCGAACGGAGCGACGAGTCCGGCGAGTGGCGGGTCGTGGCCACGTCGGGAGGGATGCCCGCGACCCGTCCGGGATCGGCCGACACCGACGTCGCGGTCGACGACCGGCTCGTGCTGGCCGCGCGGGGGCGTCCGCTGGAGGTGAACGAGCGCAAGGTGCTGGAGGCGTTCGGGGCCCAGGCGGCGGTGGCGCTGCGGCAGCAGCGGCTGCGTGAGGTCGCCGACCGGGCCGGGCCGCTGGCCGAGGTCGACCGCATGCGTACGGCGCTGCTCGCCGCCGTCGGCCACGATCTGCGTACGCCGCTCGCCTCGGCCAGGGCCGCGGTCGAGAGCCTACGCAGCACCGACGTCACGTGGACCGAGGAGGATCGGGGCGAACTGCTCGCCACCGCCGACGAGTCGCTGATCAAGCTGAACCGCCTCGTGTCCAACCTGCTCGACATGAGCCGCCTCCAGGCCGGAGCCCTCGGCGTGCGGCTCGAACCGGTGGCGATCGAGGACGTGCTGCCGCACGCCGTGGACGACCTCGGCCCGCTGCGCGACCGCCTCGAAACCGACATACCGTCCGACCTGCCCGAGATCTCGGCCGACCCCGCCCTGCTGGAACGCGTACTCGTCAACCTGATCACAAACGCCGTGCGCCACAACCCCGGCGGCGAACCCGTACGCGTCACCGCCGGCTCCCACGGCGGCGACGTGGAGATCCACGTCATCGACCGGGGCCCCGGCATTCCCGCCGAAGCGCATGAAAGGGTGTTCCTGCCGTTCCAGCGGCTCGGCGACCGTGACAACCACGCGGGCGTGGGGCTCGGGCTGGCGCTCTCACGCGGCCTCACCGAGGCGATGGGAGGCACGCTCACGCCTCAGGACACGCCAGGAGGAGGACTGACCATGACCATCTCGCTGCGGCGGGCCTCATGACGCGCGTACTCGTGGTGGACGACGAGCCGCAGATCCTGCGCGCCCTGCGCGTCAACCTGGCCGCCAGGCAGTACGAGGTAGCGGTGGCGCCCGACGGCGGCACGGCCCTGCGCCAGTCCGCCGAATGGCACCCCGACCTCGTCATCCTCGACCTCGGGCTGCCCGACCTCGACGGCGTGGAGGTCATCCAGGGCCTGCGCGGCTGGACCACCGTGCCGATCATCGTCCTGTCCGGCCGCGCGGACAGCACCGACAAGGTGGACGCCCTGGACGCCGGCGCCGACGACTACGTGACCAAGCCGTTCAGCATCGACGAACTGCTCGCGAGGGTGCGCGCGGTGACGCGCCGCACGGGTCAGCAGGACGAGGAGAACGCCACGGTACGGGTGGGCGACCACGTCGTCGACCTCGCCGACAAGACGGTCTCGGGCGGGGTGCACCTGACGCCCACGGAGTGGCACTTCCTGGAGCTGCTGGTACGCAATCCCGGCAAGCTGATCAGCCAGCGGCAGTTGCTCACCGAGGTGTGGGGGAGCGCGTACCTCAAGGAGACGCACTATCTGCGCCAGTACATGGCCCAGCTGCGGCGCAAGCTCGAACGGGACCCGGCGCATCCGGTGCAGCTGCTGACGGAGCCCGGGATGGGGTACCGATTCCAGCCACTGCCGCCGGAGTGATCCAGGGTCTGGCGATTGCCGGATTCAGACCCTGCCGCCGGGCATCCTGAACGCCTTCCGCACGGCCCAGCCCAGAAGCAGCAGGCCGAAGACGACCTGTACGACGCGCATCCAGAGGGAAGAGCCCTGGTCCGCGTAAATCACGATGCCCACCCACATCAGGCCAAATAGCCCAACCAAGATGATTGCCACCCAGTTCAGCCCCCGCTGCCACATATGCGAAGTCTTACAGGCGGTGCGCCAAGGGGAGGTATGCCCGAAGTCCTCATCACACCAGCGTGAACCGACGGTCGGCCACGTGGGCTGGGTGACCCGGCTTGGGCGGCCGGGAGTCGGGCAGCCCTGGGCGGATCGCCTGGGTGGCGTGACCGGAGCCGGGCAGCCATGGATCGGCGGCCTGACCGACGGCGCTGGACCGACAGCGCTGGACCGACGGTCATGGATCGGCGGCCTGAATGGTGCGGGTGCGGGTGCTTACCGGCGGAGGGTGCGGCCGGTGCCGACGCAACGGCGCAGGCGCATGCCGCGCGGCCGTCGCGGCGCCGGCTCCTCCAGGCAGGCGAGCAACGCCGCCGCCGCGCGCGCGTCGGACAGGATGCGCTGCACGGCCTCCCCGTCCTCCGGCAGCTGACCGCGCTCGGCCAGCTCGTGCTTCAGGAACGCCAGCGGCTCCGCCTCGCCGACGGTGTCCGCCGCCACCGTCGCGCGCGCGGCCGTGAGCAGGCGCAGGTAGTGGGTGCGCAGGACTGCCTCACGCATGCGCGCGTGTTCGAGGTCGTCGATCAGAGTCCTGGCGATGCGCAGCAGGTCACCCGCGTGGGTCGCCTCGTCGGCGAGGAACGCGCGAATGTCGTCGAACTCCGACCGGGTCATGGCCGCCACCTCCGAGAGCGCAGTCTGCTCGTACGTACTTCGTACGTGAGAACGATTGCGGATGACTTGCCATCGACTTGCGATCGGAGGCGTCGTGCAGGGGGTGGACAGGTGAGGTTTGAGGGTCTGGTGGTGAGGGGAGAACCGTCTGATTACCTGAGTCGGCCAAAGTGGGCGCGCCAGGCTGCTAGAGTTGCTTCGCGCAGGGCGGCCAAGAGGTTCCTAGAGCTTCGGAAGATGCCCGGCAAATCCCACTACCTTCAGGGTCGTCCTTCGATGGTGACAAACCACTTCGGATGAGCTGGTAAGTTTGAGGGGTTGTCTCCGAAAGGGGGCGGCGCTTAATTCCCGCAGGTCGAGCGAGTCCGGTCAATTTGACAGGGACTTGAACGGCTGAAAGAATTAAGACACAACGAAAGAACAAAACGGAGTGAACGCCTCCGAGCGGGAGCCGCGAGAGTGTGGTTTCGGTGAGGATGTACGCGTCCGTTTCTTGAGAACTCAACAGTGTGTTAAAAGCCAGTGCATGATTTTCATGCAACACCTCGTCAAGTCATAGTGCTTGATTTGGATTTTTGTTGGGATTGTTTCCAGACATTGTTTGGAGAGTTTGATCCTGGCTCAGGACGAACGCTGGCGGCGTGCTTAACACATGCAAGTCGAGCGGAAAGGCCCTTCGGGGTACTCGAGCGGCG